>NZ_CP077769.1:1850833-2467777 GCF_020386615.1 Chitinophaga pendula | reverse complement strand
TGGCGCATCAGCCGGGCACGCATTTCCAATATTGTAATACCAATTATATGCTGCTGGCTGCTATCATTGAAAAGGTCAGTGGTCAGCCTTATGCTACTTTTATGGAGCAGACCTTTTTTGCTCCATTGGGTATGGGTAATACGTTCGTCTATGATCCTACCCGTGCTCCCCGCCCCCATCAGACGGTTAGTCACAAGTACAACGGACAGGCGGAGCCGGATACGAACCTAGACGGTGTAGAGGGAGATAAAGGCATTTACAGTACGGTGCAGGATATGCTGAAATGGGATCAGGCGCTGTATTCAGGTAAGTTGTTGAAGCCGGAAACTTTAAAAGAGGCGTATACCCCTTACAGCAATGAAAAGCCTGGTATCCGTAATTATGGATTGGGATGGAGACTGATGATATATCCTGACAGCACTAAGATCGTATATCACAATGGCTGGTGGCGTGGCAACAATACCGTATTCTACCGCTTTATACAGGACTCTTCCACATTGATTATATTAGGTAACAAGTACAACAGGGGCATTTACCAGGCGGTAAAGCCTATCCATGAGATTATGGGGCACGGTGCAGGAGAAGAAGCCGGGGAGGAATAATAATCCGATCCTGTGTCATGTCGTAGCGGAGGATTTTTCTTCTACCCCATGTTTCCTGTTGGGTAATACATTTTCTTTCGTCCAATCGATTTTACCGGTAAATGTATGTTGACGTACGGGACATTCAAACAGCTGGCAGTAATGGCAGCAGGAAGGAATGCAAGGGTCAGCGTGTATAAAGAGTTCCGTTTCGCCGGAGGTGATCTCCTGGTTGACCAGGTGTTCTATGGCCTTTAATTCGTCATGGGCATCGACCAGTTCCATATAATAAGGTAATGTGACATGGCAATCTATGTGATAATTGTTGCCATATTGTTGTACCCGCATGTTATGTACATCTATCCAGCTTTTCCGGCGATTCTTTGACAAAATGTCGATCACCTGTTCTACCATCTGCATATCTGTTTCATCCATCAGGCCGGAGATGGAACGACGGAGCAGCTGATATCCTTTCCGCAGGATAAGCAGTCCCATCAGCAAAGAGATTGCGGGATCCATCCAGACCCATCCGGTATAGCGGATTATCAGCAACGCGGCTATAAGTCCGGCGCTGCTATAGACATCGGTCATGATATGCTGGCCATTACCAGAGATGGTGATGGAACGTAACTTCTTGCCGGAGCGTACCAGAAAAAGTCCCAGCAACAGGTTGGCCAAGGTGGTGATTGCGATAAGTATGAGCCCCTGCCCCATTTCGTGCAGCGGCTGAGGTGTAATAAAAAACTGGATGGCTTTAAAAAGTATCAGGCAACCTGCGATAAAGATCATGGCCCCTTCAAAGCCGATGGAGAAGAATTCGACTTTCCCGTGACCATAGGGATGGTTTTCATCTTTGGGCTTACTAGCCAGGTAGATACTGTAGCAGGCAAAGGCGCCAGCGACCACGTTAATGATCGATTCGAGGGCGTCTGACAGGATAGCTACGGAGTGGGTTAAAAAATAGGCGGCAAACTTTACCCCTGTAAGCAGCAAACTTACGATCAGTGATATAAATATTACGCGTAGCTCTTTTTGTAGCAAGGTGCAGGTTTGAGTGGTTGCAAAAGGCAAAGTTGCTGTAAAATGTGTAAATGCAGAAATGTATATTATTGCTTGATTGTTATCAATATACGCCTGCAATTGTGTTACAGTACTTCTAGCTAATATCGTGGTGCCATAACCAGGTATTAACCCCTATGTCACGCATTTTGTTTGGTTGTGTTCCCTATTGGGGGCACATGAACCCCACCATCGCCGTCGCTCAGCAACTTATCAAAATGGGACACACGGTCGCGTACGCGTGCCATCCCGACATGAAGGAAGGTTTGGATAAGGCAGGTATACCTGCTATAGACAAATATGCTTTCGGTAATCTGTTTGCTGTCACCAGTAAGTTAACACATGACAAACGTGCTGCACGTAAAGAAGGTAAGAAATGGAAAAGTGAGCTGGAACAGGACACAACCAATTTCATCAGTCTTATACGGGAATGGCAGCCGGATGTATGTGTAATGGATGTCATTTTTATGCCTGGCATCATTGCGGCGGAAGCCTGTAACATTCCTTTGGCCATCAGTTGTCCTTACCCATTCATACAACTTCCCAGTAAAGATTTACTTCCCAATGGCTTTGGATTTGCTTCTTATCAGAAGCGGCCTGGTTTCTTAAGCGGATTAATCCTGTTACTTGCCGGCTTGTTTACCCGGGTGGTGACGGGGCCGATCAATGACGTGCGTGTTAAGGCAGGGCTTGCCCCTACTTACCGGCCCTTTGGAGATGTAGGGGATCTTCATTTTACCTACACGACGGCGGCATTTGATTTTGAGCGGTCAGACCTGCCCAGGCAGGTGTATTATCTTGGTCCTTCGGTAAGTAAGGAGCTGGCCGGTGCGGATGTTGACTTCCCCTGGGAATGGCTGGACGGGCGTCCGCTGATATATTGTACCATGGGCACGATACATAGTAAGCCTGCCGTGTTCAAAAAGATCATCGCGGCCAGCCGTAATGCGCCCTGGCAGATCGTACTGGCGGTGACCCGGCAGATAGACACTGCTCTGTTCGAGGAAGTGCCGGAAAATGTGCTCATCAGGAACTTTGTACCACAATCTACACTACTCCGTAAAGCTTCCCTTGTTATTTGTGCGGCGAATGGTAATACGACGAATGAATCCCTGTTATTGGGTCTTCCTCTTCTTATGTTACCACAGGTCAGTGATCATTTTGATGCGGCCCAACGTGCCGTAGAGGCGGGTGTAGCTTTAAGAATTGATCCCCCTGCACTTACAGTCGCCAAGGCGCGCAGGGCTATTGAGCGATTATTAAATGAACCAGGTTTTCGGGAGCAAGCCTTGGCGCTATCTCTTGATTTCAAAAAATGTAATGCTCCGCTGGCGGCAGCCGGTTTACTGGAGAAACTAGCCCAATTGAAGCGGCCTTTATTGCGGCCTGTACAGGTGTCACCTACGCTCTACAGTAAGGATCTGGACCAGGTTTTAGCACTACTTAACTAGCGACCCTGTATATGGCCACATTCCTGTGAATGTTAATCTTAAAAGCCATATAATGTCACGTATACTTTTTGGTTGTGTCCCTTTCTGGGGGCATCTAAATCCTACCATAGCCGTTGCGCAGCAATTGATAGCAAGAGGTCATACTGTTGCCTACGCCTGTCACCCTGAGATGCAGCCGGCATTGGATAAAGCAGGGATTCCGTTCATAGCAGACTATGCATTTTGCGAGGTATTTGTGCATCTGAACAAGATCGTCGCGACTGCCAGTTTGCTGACTGTCCGGAAAGAATTAAAGAAGTGGAATGTTTCTTTGTCTGAGTTACCGGTTGCCGGTCTGGAGGAGGATACCCGGCGATTTATGACGCTCATAGCGGAATGGCAGCCGGATGTGTGTGTTTTTGATGCGGCTTTTCTGCCCGGATTGATGGCTGCGGAGGCGTCACAGACGACCTACGTCAGCAGTTGTGCCTTCCCCTGCAGTCAGTTGCCCAGTAAGGATCTGCTACCTAACGGCTATGGCTTTCCCTCTTACCAGAAAAGACCGGGATTCGGAGATACGCTGAAGCTGATCATTGCCGGTATGTTTGCCAAACCGATCAACCGTAAGCTCAACCGTGTGCGTACTGTGTTTGGCCTGCCACCGGCGCAGCCTATGTCTTATGTAGGCTGCATGTATATGATCTACACGACTACCTTATTCGACTTCAAACGAAGTGACCTGCCTGCACAGGTCTACTACCTGGGTCCTTCTTTCAGCAAGGAACAGATGGGAGCTGACACTCCGTTTCCCTGGGAATGGCTGGATGGCCGGCCGCTGGTATATTTTACTATGGGTACTTTTTTCAACAAGAAAAAGGTATTTGACAAAGTGATAGCTGCCAGTAAGGATGCGCCCTGGCAAATCGTGATCAGTGTGTCTAAAAACCTCTCTTTGGATCTCTGGCAGGAGTTGCCTGAAAATGTATTACTACGGAATTTCGTACCTCAGTCTGCGTTATTGGAGAAGGTAGACCTGGTAGCCTGTGCCGGTGGTGTGAATACCACTACTGAATCGTTGCTAAAAGGTTTACCGTTGCTGGTATTGCCGCAAGCCAGGGATCACTTTGATGCTGCGCAACGGGTAGTGGAAGCAGGAGCAGGCATTCGTATTGATCCGGCACAGGTAAGTGTCGTTAACATCCGTAAAGCCATTACCCGGTTATTAGACGAACCTGGTTACCGGCAGCAAGCCGGTGTGATCGCCCGGGATTACCTGCAATGTGATGCGCCGCTGGCCGCCGCCTGTCTGATAGAAAAAGTAGCTTACCGTAAAGCCCCTTTGTTACGACCTGATAATGTTGAACCCACTGTTTACCGCGCTGATATTAACCGTGTACTTCAAATGATATAAATAAAAACAAATCTTATGGCCCGTATCCTGTTCGGATGTGTACCCTTTTGGGGCCACATTAACCCTACCATTGCTGTTGCCCAGAAGCTAATCGAACTGGGGCATACGGTGACGTATGCTTGTCACTCTGAAATGAGGGGAGCATTTGACAAAGCCGGAATCCCTTTTGTTGAAAACTATGAGTTTTGCGATCTGTTTGTCAAGCTGAATCAAATGGTAAGTTCTCATACTATGTCGGACCTTCGTAAGGAGTTAAAAAAGGCTAATGAGAAGCTGCTGCATATCCCGGCGGCGCAACTGGAGCCTAATGTCAATGACTTTGTACGCTTGATCGACGAATGGCAGCCGGATGTATGCGTGTTTGACATTTTCTTTCTGCCCGGTCGGCTGGCGGCAGAGGTCCGGGGTATCCCCTTTGTATTCAGTTGCTGTGCGATGTCTTTGATGTTACCCAGTAAAGACCTGTTACCGGTAGGTTATGGCTTTCCTTCTTACAGGAAGCGTCCGGACCTGCACGGCGCCATTAAGTTATTATTATCAGGTTGGTTTGCCAACAAATTGCTGCGTTACATCAACTCCATACGCGCCCGGTTCTCCCTGAAGCCGCAGGGGCATGTAGGCCAGGAGCCAGGTTATCTGTATATCAATTACAGTACGCCGGCGCTGGATTTCAAACGATCTGACCTGCCGTCACAAGTATATTATCTGGGGCCATCTATCAGTAAGGACCAATATGGTGCTGATACGGAGTTTCCCTGGGATTGGCTGGATGGGCGGCCGCTGGTATATGTTACGATGGGAACATTTTTCACCAAGAAGAAAGTTTTCGACCAGGTGATCGCTGCCAGTAAAGGGGCGTCCTGGCAGGTGGTAATGAGTGTGACCAAACATATGGACGTATCTCAATGGCAGGACATACCTGACAACGTGTTGATCCGGAATTTCGTGCCGCAATCGAAGCTGATGAAAAAAGTGTCTGCGGTGGTATGTGCCGGTGGAAGTAATACGACAACAGAGGCGCTATTGTTAGGTATCCCGTTGCTGGTGATGCCGCAGGCTACGGATCATTTTGACAATGCTCAGCGTGTAGTGGAAGCGAAGGCTGGTTTCCGGCTGGACCCGAAGCAATTATCGGTGAAGAAGATCCGGCATGCGATCACGAAAATGTTGATTGATCCTTCTTATCGTCGTCATGCCCGGGAGATTGCTGCAGATTATGAAAAATGTGATGCGCCGTTGGCAGGAGCGCAGTTGGTATTGAAGCTAGCGGAAAAAAAGCAACCGCTTTACCGTCCTTCACATATAGGCCCTACTATTTACAAGGATAATATGAACGAAGTACTGGCCAGCATTTAACACTATCCTTGTATTTTTGCAGGACGATGGATTTAAGACAAGCCATATTGCAGGAACATTCCCGTGCCCAGTGTTTGCTCATTACGAAGTGGGTAGGTCGGGACAGTAATCGTCTGGCCGTATTGCTGGCCTTATTTATGGAAGATGAATACCGGGTGGTGCAGCGGGCGGCCTGGATTATCAGTATGATCGCCCAGGAGCATCCGGATATGTTGGCACCGCATTTACCCAAGATGGTGCAACGGATGCAGGAGGACGGGGTGCCGGTGGCTGTCAAACGTAATGTGACGCGGGTATTGCAATATTTACCTATTCCGGAGGCGTTACATGATCCGGTGATGGATACCTGTTTTATGTTGCTGGAGGATGTGCAGGAGACGATCGCGGTGCGTTGTTTTGCGATGACGGTATTAGCCCGGCTGGCGAAGGCTTATCCGGACATATCGCGGTCTATCCGGCTGATCATTGAGGATACTTTACAGCAAGGTGCTTCGCCGGCTTTCCGTAGCCGTGCGCGTAAGGTATTGAAGGAATTGGACTGATAACAAACATCCAGATATCGGTCAGATATCAGCATAAAAAAGCCCGGAACATGGTATTCCGGGCTTTTTCTATTTGTAGTAAGTATACTTCCGAAGGAAGACAGGTCTATTCTTCTGACTTAGGTTCAGCGGGTGCTGCAGGTTTGGGCTCTGCAGGAGTGGCTGGCTTAGGTTCGCGAGGTTCTCTCGGTTCTTTGGCTTCGCGAGGTTCTTTACTACCACTGCCTTCTTTCTTTTTGGCGGCTTTGGGTGCAAAGATGGCGATCATCCGTTTACCTTCCATGGTCGGCATTCCTTCGAGGGCACCTACTTCTGCGAGTCTTTCTGCGAATTTAAGGAGGATCAGCTCACCACGTTCTTTGAACATGATTGCACGCCCTTTGAACTGTACGTAGGTCTTTACTTTGTTGCCATCTTTAAGGAATTTTTCCGCATGTTTGGCTTTGAAGTCGAAGTCATGATCATCGGTGTTGGGCGTAAAGCGAATTTCTTTCACTTCGCTTTTGTGCGCCTTCGCCTTCATTTCTTTTTCCTTCTTCTTCTTTTCGTAAAGGAATTTATTATAGTCGATGATGCGACAAACGGGAGGGGCTGCATTAGGGGAGATCTCCACCAGGTCGAGTCCTTGTTCTTCCGCCATACGCAGGGCTTCTTCAGTTCTGTAGACACCAACTTCAATATTCTCTCCTACCAGTCTTACTTCAGGAACACGGATCATTCTGTTGGTGCGGTGCTCCTGTTGTTGTTCTCTTCTAAAGTTCGGGTTGCGTCCCCGGTTGTTAAAATTTGGTTTGGGTCTTGGTTGCATTAATAAAAATAAGAATTACTAAATATTATTTGTTTAAGGTCCGGATACGGACGAGACCAATGTGAAAATACGAAATAGAAAATTAAAAAACAGACACTTGTAAAAGTAACACAGTCTTGTCAACTGTCAAACTTTTTATGTGTTCATTTTCCACCAGTTATTCCCATCACACGATCTGTTAGTGGTTTACCTTCAGCACGTTATTCAAACGGTTTACGATTAATCACTTCATCCTGCACCAGGCTGATGAACTGGTCTATTTCCATGGCGCCGAGGTCCCCTTTTGCTTGTCTGCGTACGGCTACTTTATTGTCAGCCGCTTCTTTTTCGCCCAGGACGAGCATATAAGGTACTTTGGCCAGTTCTGCTTCCCGTATCTTTTTACCGATCTTTTCGCTTCTTTCGTCAATCTCAGCGCGAATTTCCGCTTTTTTTAACAATTCGGCCACTTTTTCTGCGTAAGCCTGGCTTTTATCGCTGATGGGCAGGATCTTGACCTGGGTAGGTGTGAGCCAGAGGGGGAACTTACCGGCACAGTGTTCGATCAGTACGGCGATGAAGCGCTCGAGGGAGCCGAACGGTGCGCGGTGGATCATTACGGGGCGGTGCTTCTGGTTGTCGGCGCCGATGTATTCCAGTTCGAAACGTTCGGGCAGGTTATAGTCCACCTGAATGGTACCGAGCTGCCATTTGCGACCCAGTGCATCTTTTACCATAAAGTCCAGTTTTGGACCATAGAAAGCTGCCTCTCCATATTCCACGACTGTTTTCAGGCCTTTTTCGGTGGCAGATTCGATAATGGCCTGTTCTGCGAGGTTCCAATTTTCGTCGCTACCGATGTATTTGCTGCGGTCTTCCTGGTCACGCAGGGAGATCTGTGCTACATAGTCTTTAAAATCGAGGCTGGAGAACACGTACAGCACCAGGTCTATCACTTTCATGAACTCTTCTTTCACCTGATCGGGGCGGCAGAAGAGGTGGGCATCATCCTGGGTAAATCCGCGTACGCGGGTCAAGCCATGCAGTTCACCATGTTGTTCGTAGCGGTACACGGTACCAAACTCTGCGAAACGTACCGGCAGGTCTTTGTAAGACTTGGGGGATGCTTTATATATTTCACAGTGGTGTGGGCAGTTCATGGGTTTGAGCATGAATTCCTCTCCTTCTTCCGGTGTATGGATGGCCTGGAAGCTATCTTTCCCATATTTTTCGTAGTGGCCGGAGGTGATATACAGGTTTTTGTTACCTATATGTGGTGTTACCACCGGCAGGTATCCGCTTTCTAACTGAGCGCGTTGCATAAAGGACTGTAGGCGTTCGCGCAGCATGGCTCCTTTGGGCAGCCATAATGGCAATCCTAATCCTACTTTCTCGGAGAAGGTGAACAGTTCCAGTTCTTTACCCAGCTTGCGGTGATCGCGTTTTTTGGCTTCTTCCAGCAATGTCAGGTATTCGTCCAGTTCTTTCTGGCTAGGGAAGGTAATGCCATAGATGCGGGTCAGCATCTTGTTTTTCTCATTACCTCTCCAATAGGCGCCTGCGATATTGGTGAGTTTGATGGCTTTGATAAAGCCAGTGCCCGGGATGTGGGGTCCCCGGCAAAGGTCGGTAAAGCCACCCTGTGTGTAAAAAGTGATGGTACCATCCTGGAGGTCGTTGATCAGTTCCAGTTTATACTCGTCGCCTTTTTCTGTAAAAAATTGCAGGGCATCCGCTTTGCTGACTTCTTTACGCAGATACTCGTTATTCTGTTTGGCCAGTTCGACCATTTTGGTTTCGAGCTGACGCAGGTCGTCATCGGAAATAGTGCGGCCGCCAAGGTCGATATCGTAATAGAAACCATTTTCGATAGCGGGTCCTATACCGAATTTCACTCCCGGATACAATGCTTCCAATGCTTCAGCCAGCAAGTGTGCGGAGGAGTGCCACATCGTCGCTTTACCATCCGTATCTACCCACGTCAGTAACTGTAAGGTGCTGTCTTGCGTGATGGGGCGGGTGGCATCTACCACCTGTCCGTTCACTTTTGCAGACAATACTTTTCTCGCCAGTCCTTCGCTGATGGACTTGGCGACATCTAATGCAGTTACTCCTGATTCATACTGTCGAACTGCGCCATCCGGAAATGTAATATTGATCATAAATTTTAACGATTGGCAACCGGCTCCTTACCGGCGGCTTTATATCCAAAATAAAATGTTTGCGAAGTTAATAATTAGTTTTCAGTTTACAGCGCACTGTTAATTGCAATACAATTGAATATGCATGCAAGAAGTATATGCTGTAGCTGGTATGGGCTATGGGTAAACAAGTGATAACCTAAAAAAGTGGCTGGTACCATCGTCATTATCGGCTACCAGCACCAGCTGGCATTGGTCTGTACCTGGTACAAGGCATACAGATTCGATCTTTTGCTGATGAAATATGGGGGAAACGGAGGTCAGGGGCAACAGATAATCTGCCTGTACGACAGCGGCCCTGATTGCCTCTTTTGCCTGATAGATGATTCCCAGCATGCTCTCTCCTATTTCGCCGTCGTCGTAGGTACTGGCGGTCGTTTCTGTCGAGGTGGTGAAGAAGAGCCAGTCTTTTTCCGGCCAGTAACACATGCCGGATATTCCGGCGAATTCTTTTCCATATGGCAGATGCAGGGCTGTGATGAGTAAGGTGCTGTTATTTCCTTCGGGGGATGGTTGCCATATATGCGGGGGCGCACAAAGGATCAGGTGATTCTCACGGGATCCGGTATGGCCTCTGTTGGCCAGCAACAAACCATCTGGTAAGGTTGCTGCGGCTTCGATGTTCAATTCCCGGATGCCCCGGGCTACCAGTTGGGCATAGAAGGAGGTTAAGGCAAACTGTTCTACTATGGGACTTCCGTCTGACCAGTGGATGACGGCGGCAAAGTCCCGTTGCGGGGACAGGGAGCCGGAACCCAGCAGGAGTAATATAGGGTTACTGTCGTCGTCTTCCAGTACGGTGATGGCCTCCCAGTCCTGTTTTTCTGCTTTGGGCAGGCGTTCGCCATCATTATCCCGCAGGCGGATATTACCGGCAGGGCGCCATTGCTCATCGAGGCAATACACCATAGTGGCTTCGTCTCCAGTTATATAGAACCTATGATGCAGATACTCTATACCGGAAGCGGCGGGAATTTCTTTAAAATGCCTGTCTTCTATCAGTTTTAAGTGGATATTGTCGATCATATGTCTATAAATATAAGCTATCTGCCAGGAGTATGCGCCACCCGTATCCGGTGAAAGGATAAATTTAACACCCGGCGGCGGCAAACGCATGTCAGTTGTTTCCCATCAGAATTTAAAGTTCCAGGTGACGGAGGGGATGATGGGAAAGAGGGATACCTGTTTGGGTTTTATCTGCAAGCTGCCTTGCAGGACACCACCTTTCTGATCGAAATAGAGGAAATAAGGGTTCAGATGATTATAGACATTATAGACGGAGAAGACCCAGTTACTACGTAAGCGCCGGTTGGGTTTGCGGGGTTGCGGGGTGTAGGTAGCGGAAAGGTCCAGCCGGTGATAGGGGCCCATCCGGTAGCCATTGATATCGCCATATTCCTGTACGAGGTTGCCCTCGATGAAGTAAAATTTTTCGGGAAGCGAAGTCGTATTTCCTGAGCCAAATATGAAGACTCCGGAGAGGCTCCATCTTTTGCTGAGCGCGTAGTTTGCGACAACTGACAAATCATGCCGGCGGTCATATTTCGCGGGGAACTGACGGCCTTCATTGAGATCGGGGAACTGGCGCCAGGACCAGGCCAGGGTATATCCTATCCAACCGGTAAGTTTTCCTTTGGTTTTATTGAACAGGAATTCGGCGCCATAGGCCCAGCCTTTGCCGAACACGAAATCTTCTTCGGGGTCTTTCAGGGAGGGGGTATATCCTTTCCGGTATTCGATCTGGTTCTTCATGTCTTTGTAATACAATTCCACGGAAGCTTCATAGGTATTGTTGTGCAGGTTGCGGAAGTATCCCAGGGCGTACTGCCAGGCAATCTGTGGTTTGACGCCCAGCGAACTGGGTACCCAGAGGTCGGTAGGTAGTGTGGTACCGGCGTTGCTGACGAGGTGGATGAACTGGTGAGCGCGGGAGACACCCAACTTGAGTGCATTTTTGCCATTCCAGGTGTATCGTAATGCCATCCTGGGCTCCAGTCCTCCATATGCCCTAACACGTTCTCCATTGCCATATACGGTGCTGTCGGTCTTTTTCCCACCGGCGTCTCTGCTGTAGCGGGTATAGGGGCCGACCTGCAGGAAACCGCTGTAGCGAAGTCCTATATTCATTTTAAACGACGGAGATATTTCCCAGTCGTCCATGATATAGGCGGCAGCTTCGTGTGCATATTTGACGGCAGCATTTTCGGGATTCAACAAGGTCTTTTTCTGGCTGGCGGTCAGCGATGAAGGTGTAAAGCGATGATAGATATAGTTACCTCCGAGCCGGATGTGGTGTCGTGGATCGAGGTAGTAGTCCAGGTCCAGTTTGACATTATAATCCCTGATGCCGGATGCCATGCGGATATCGAAGGTATTCTGACGCCCATTGAAAGCGAACTTGTAATCGTTATATATCAGGGAGAGATTGGCAAACAATCTTCTGCTGAATACGTGGTTCCACCGCAGGGTGGCGGTGGTATTTCCCCAGGGTATCTGTATGCCGAAGCCACGGGTATTGCTACGGAAGGTGAATTTATCCTGCCCGAAGTATCCGCTGAGGTATAAGCGATCTTTATCGGAAAAGGTGTAGTTGGCTTTCAGGTTGAGATCGTAGAAATAATATCCGGAGCCATTGAAGGAGCTGCTTTTGCCGGCGAAGGGTTTTACGAGCAAGTCGACGTAGGTACGTCTGCCGGAGACGATAAAGGAGGATCTGTTCTTTTTGATGGGACCTTGTATGGACAAGCGGGAAGCGATCAATCCGATGCCCCCTTCGGTTTGAAATTCCTGGTTATTACCATCTTTCATGGTCACCTCGACGACGGAAGACAGGCGTCCACCGTAATTAGCAGGCATCCCTCCTTTTATCAACGTGGTGCTGCTGATGACATCTGCGTTAAATACGGAGAAGAAACCGAACAGGTGGCCGGTATTATAGACTGGTGCTTCGTCGAGCAGGATCAGGTTTTGATCCGGCCCACCTCCTCTGACGTAAAACCCGGCGTTGCCTTCGCCGGCAGCTTGTACACCTGGCATGAGCTGTAAGGCTCTCAGTACGTCCACCTCTCCCACCAGTGCCGGTAGCTTTTTCACCTCGCTGGTACTCATCTTAATACGGCCCATGTCGGTACTTTGTACCTGTTCGTCCTTTCGTTTTTCGGTGACGACAAATTCCCTTGTCTGGATGGAGGCGGGCGCGAGCCGGACATTAAGATGGAGGTCTTTTTTAAGCTCGATGTGTTGTTGTTGTTCCCGGAAGCCGAGGAAACTGCAAACCAATATATAGCTACCCTTGGGAAGGGTCAGCGAGAAAAAGCCGTAGGCGTTGGTTTGAACGCCTTTGTCGGATCCTTTAATAAAGATGGTAGCGCCGGGGAGGGATTCTCCATTGGTGCTGTCCCGTGCATATCCACTGATCGTCACCCTTTGCTGGGCGGATGCGGTTATGGAGGACATTAACAGACAAAACAGGATCACACATGACGGCATTGTGCCGAAATTAGCAGATAGTAACCGGGTCATAAACGATTTGCAACTGTTAGCGGCAATAGGGCAAACAGGTTATAATAAATGATATGGTCTTCTTACTCACACGGGCAAAAAAGGACAGCTGATAAGGATAGTAAATTTGCTACTTACTGAAGGACTATTGCATTCCTTAGCGGAAAGATAGCACTTTTTCTGTTATTCTGCCTCTTACCCAATATGACCTTTTCTTTAATTAGTATGCAGCGGGGATGCAGACATGACAATTAGGGTTGCAGGGGTAATGTGATGAAATATTGAGCCACAGAGATGTAAAAATAAAGATCACCGGAAGCCGGGGAAATATGCTGTAATATTGCTATTATAGCACCTGGAAAAATTTGACCTATACCATATAGCATTGCGAGCAGTATACATCCCCACGTTTGATACATGCCTTTATCATTTCTGTATGCGTGTCAGTCAGCCAAACTATTATCAACAATCCTACATCTATGAAAAGATTATTATTTACACTATTGGTTAGTGCTATTGCACACGGCATTTATGCGCAATCTGCCGAGCCGCCTCACTTTCGTTTTACCCTGAATGGTGGTTACAGTTATCGGTTAGGTAAGATACCGGAGAGTTTTCCTGCGGAGACCAAAAACTATCTGAAGAAATTGAAATCCGGGTTTAATATCAGTGCGGACGCTTTATATTATTTCAATGAAGCGTTGGGAGTGGGCGCCAAATACAGTCGCTTTCAGCGTAACCATAGTGCTGTAACGACCATCAACTATGGTGGAGGTACGATGCGTACAAATGTAGCTGATAATATTTCCATCAACTTTATCGCAGCTACTTTTGCTACCCGGGTGTTCAACTTTAAAAAGACCAATTCCTTCCATGCCAACATATCTATTGGTTACCTCGGTTACAAGGACAAAGGCTTTGTATACCGTGACCATATGACCCTTACGGGAGGAACGGTAGGTTTTGGATGGGATCTGGGCTATGACATCCGTATTACCCGTAAGCTTTCTGCCGGTGCGCAGGCTTCCCTGATCACGGGAAAGCTCAGCAGCGTAACGCAGGAGAATGCGTCCGGCAGGACAACGATAGCACTAAAAGACGATCGGAAGGAGAACCTTTCTCATGTGAACCTATCTTTGGGATTAAGGCTCAATCTCTAATTCATGGAGGTATATTCTATAAAAAATCCCTGGAGTAATTCCAGGGATTTTTTATTTCGTAACTACTTCAATATGTCCACCCTTCTTAAAAAGATCGTGTGATACAAAGTACCCCCGGATTGATTTCCCGTTCACTTTAATATCCTTCAGCATCCTGGACGTTCCTTTATGTGTGATCGTGAGTAGCTTACCTGTGTTTGTTCGCCATTTCACTTCATCGAACAATGGTACTGAAACCAGGTATTCCGGATCGGTGGCCGAAAAGGTGTACAGCCCCACGGCACTTAGTACGTACCAGGCTGACATCTCCCCTGCATCATCCATTCCGCAGAGTGCAATGTCCGGGTTGCCGATGCCATAGAAGGTATTGAGGATGGTATCAATTATTTGCTGGGATTTCTCTGGTTTATTGATAAAATAGTAAGAGAAAGGCGCTTCATGATCCGGCTGGTTACCATGGCAATACTGACCAATAAAACTTTCTACATTGCGGGCAATGTATTGCGGATTCCATGGGATGGTGAAAAGGGAGTCGAGCTTGGATTCGAAGGCGGCGGGGCCTCCGTAGAGGGATATTAGTCCTGGCATATCATGCGGTGCGAAGAAAGATATCTGCCATGCATTGGCTTCCCGGTACATATATTCGTAGTATGGATATTGTGGATTAAAAGAAGTAATCCAGCTGCCATCTGCCAGGCGGCCACGCATAAAACGGGTACCCGGGTCGAACATGTTCCGGTAATTTTGGGAGCGGGCCATCAGTATACGGTAGTTAGCAGTATCTCCAAGCTTTTTGGCTATTTGGGCCAGGGAATAGTCGTCGTATGCGTATTCCAGGGTTTTGGACACGCCGGCAGCTGCCTTCGTTTCTACGTGTGGGTTAGGAACATCCGGGTCAGCGATATATCCCTTTTCGATATATTCCCTGATGTGTGCGCGGGCACCCGGCTCCATATTGGCATTTCTCAGCAATAATTTATAGGTGGCAGCTATGTCGAAGTTGTCAATACCTCTCAGATAAGCGCCGGCAATGGAGGAAGCCCCATGGTCGCCATGGAAGAAGGTAGGAATAAAGCCCGTCTTCTCTCCTACGTCTTTCATAGATTTAATTACATCCAATGCCACGTCGGGGGAAATCAGTCCTAATAGAACATCCTTGTTCCGGTAAGTATCCCAAAGAGAGGGTTCTGTATAATAGTTAAAGTCGGCCTTTACCACCTGGCCTTTGGCATCTGTATATTCTTTATTTACGTCGCTGCGGAGTGCGGGCCAGAGCAGGGAACGGTACAGGCTGGAGTAAAGCATCGTTTGCTGTTTTTCCGTGCCTCCTTTCAGTTGGATGGCCGACAAGGTTTTTTCCCATATCTGCGTAGCCTCGTTGCGAACGGTTTCAAAGCGCTTGCTGTTAATTTCCTTTTCGAGGTTTTGTTTGGCATTGGCGATGCTTACATAGGAGATACCGATCTTTAATTCTACCGGATTATTGCCATCTGCCAGTTGTACGATTGCGTAACCCGTCTGCTGCCCCTCCTCTACTTTGTCAAGTTTTGCGATGGGTGTATTCAGTTCTGCATAAAAGTATACGCGTTCTCCGGGTTGTTGATATCCCTGAATAGTATGATCATTTACCTGTTCTATTTTCCATTCCCTGATCCGGTTATTGGATTTAGCCAGGTCGAAGAGTATCTGGCGGTCTTTACTGTTGGTATATTCATATTTATGATAACCGGCTCTCAATGTTGAGGTCAGTTGAACGTTTACTTTGTAGTCGTCCAGGTAGACCTGGTAGTAGCCTGGTGCGGCCTGTTCGTTTTGATGACGGAACCTGGATTTAAATGGTTTGCTGGCATTTGACAACGGCATTAATGGGATATTACAGAGATTCCAATGGCCTTTGTTGGTATGCGTGAATCCTAATATGGTATCATCTTCATACTCATAACCAGCGCCTGATCCGTATTTCGTGATCGGGCTCAGCTGTACCATCGCATTGGGAAGTGCGCTACCCGGGAAGGTCAAACCCGACCAGGGGCGCCAGTCTTTGGGAGGTTCATACCCGATGATTTTAGGGTCTGTTACGGCTAAGGTGCCAATAAAGGTGTTAACATACCGGGTGTATTGCGTTTTTTTGCTGTCCTACACTGATATTAACGCTGACAGTGGCCAGCAATAAGGCTCCCGATAATTGTATGAACGATTTCATAACGCGGAATATTTAGTTGCTAAAACGTTTAAATATAGTAAATGAAGTTTGTAAATTATATGCAATTATGAGGAGGGCGTAACAGGATAATGGGGTGGAGTGCGATGTGCGTTAATGAAGATGTTTTGTACCCTGTCTTTTGCGGTGTCTGCGTCAGCGTTGTGTCGTAGTAAAAGGCTGCTATCTTTTTATCCTTAAAATAAAGAGGACGTCTCGGCGGTGAGGCGTCCTCTTTGTTAGGATCGTATTGCTGATTATCAGTAGTGTAAGGTATCTGTTACTTCTCCGCAGTGGAGCATTTTATCGCCGAAGTACGGGTTGAGTACTTCGGTGGTATCGCTGAGCCAGTAGGCCCCTTTGTTATTGAATGCCATGGGACAATATTGGCGGTAGATGGTTTTTCCTTTGATCCCGGTTGTTTTGACCAGGTCAAAGAGGAGGTCGGAGATCATTTCGAAGGAGGCGCGTTTGTTGTCCAGTGTTTTTTCGAGGAGGAGTCCTGCTACTTCGGCGCTGATGCTGCCGGTATTTTCCCGGATGACGGACAGGCGGCTGGAGTCTACCTGGAGGAGGCCGAGGGGGAGGCTATCGAGGTGTTGCCGGAGGGTGAGGGCGGCGGCATTGGCGGCATTGGTATCTGCTTTCACCAGGGCGCTGCTGAGGGTATAATAATCTGCTATGACGAGTTGGAGGCTATCGTAAAACACGTCGGCATAGGGCGCTTTCAGTATGGTAGTATCGGCGGCAGAGTTGTCTGCCGGGGCTGGCTGTTGCTGGCAGGCTATGGCGGCCATCAGCCACAGGGCGAGCAGGCATCTGCTGGCTATTTTAGTCATATCGTTCTCTATTTTGGGCAAATATAGCGGAATATGCATTAGTGTGACCCTGGGGTAAAAGCTGTTGTCCGTTGATTATCGGCTAAATAAATGCTAACTTTGCCCCCTTTAATCAATTTCACATAAAGTTGTTTTATGCTGTTAGCGTTGCAGGATATAACGTTTGAGTTTGGTGCAAGGACTATTATCGAGGATTCTTCCTGGCATATTGTGCCTGGTGACCGTGTGGGGCTTATTGGCCTGAACGGGACCGGTAAGTCTACCTTGCTGCGGATCATCAACGGTGAATATTCTATCTCTAAGGGGAGTATCAATAAAATCAAAAACCTTTCTATCGGGTTCTTTAACCAGGATCTTTTAAGTTTTGAGACGGACGCTAACATCCTGGATGTGGGGATGATGGCATTTGGGGAGGCTCTTAAGCTGGAGAAGGATATTGAGCGTATCACGCATGAGCTGGAGCATAGCCAGACGGAGGAATTGCTGCATGAATTCAGTGACAAGCTGCATGCTTTTGAGGCCCTGGACGGTTATAATATCCGGCATCGGACGGCCACCGTGCTGGAGGGGTTGGGTTTCAGTACGAAAGACCTGGAGCGTCCCTACAGTGAGTTTTCCGGAGGATGGCGTATGCGGGTGCTGCTGGCGAGATTGATATTACAGCAACCTGATGTATTGATGCTGGATGAACCGACGAACCACCTGGATCTACCCTCTATTGAATGGCTGGAGAAGTATTTGCAGAACTATAACGGAGCGGTGATTATCGTATCGCACGACCGGTTCTTCCTGGATAAGATGGTGAACAAGATCGTGGAGTTATACCAACTGCAGTTGCATCATTATGCCGGTAACTATGAGGACTATGAGCGGGAGAAGGATCTTCGCCGGGAGATGCAGCAGCGGGCTTATGAGAACCAGCAGGAGTATATCCGTCAGCAGGAGCGGTTTATAGAACGATTTAAGGCGAAGGCCAGTAAGGCGGCCCAGGCCCAGAGTGCGATGAAGCGTCTGGACAGGCTGGAGCGCGTGGAGCAGGCCGACAGTGGTCCTTCCAAGATCCGGATCAACTTCAGTGTGGACAAGATGCCTGGTAAGATACTTTGTACTTTACAGGATGTTTCCAAAAACTTTGGCGACAATGTCATTTTAAAACATACGGGTGCGGAGATCAACCGGGGTGACAAGGTGGCCCTGATCGGTGCCAACGGTAAAGGTAAATCTACCCTGCTGCGTATCATTGCGGGTACGGAACCTATGAGCGGAGAGCGTATCCCGGGGCATAACGTGGTAACCAGCTTTTATGCCCAGCATCAGCTGGAGAGCCTGCAGCTGGACAATGAGATACTGGAGGAGTTGAAAAGCTGTGGCAGTGGCCGCTCTGAGATGGAATTACGTTCTTTGCTGGGATGTTTCCTTTTCACCGGTGATGATGTGTTCAAAAAGATCCGTATCCTGTCGGGAGGTGAGAAAGCGCGGGTGGCTTTAGCTAAAACTATCATCAGCCAGGCTAACTTCCTGCTGTTGGATGAGCCGACGAACCACCTGGATATGAATTCCGTACAGATGCTGATCGATGCGTTGAGTAAATATGAGGGCTCTCTGGTCCTGGTATCGCATGACCGTTATTTTGTGAGTCAGACGGCTAATAAGATCTGGGAGATTGTAGACGGTGAGATCAAGGAATTCAAGGGTACGTACGGAGAGTGGGAAGAATGGAAGAAGAGGCAGTTGGCCAACCAACAAGCTGCAGCCGCGGCGCAGGCAGCGGAAGCCAAAAGGGAAAATCAACCTGCGGCCAAGTCAGCCGCCTCTACACCTGCTGCTACACCTAAAGGCGCCATCAATAAAGAAGTACAGCGTGAGTTGCAGAAACAGCAGAAGCAGTTTCAGCAGATAGAGGGACAGCTGGCCAGCCTGAATGCACGTAAGGCAGGGTTAGAAGCACAGATGGGAGATCCGGCTATTTACGGCGACAAACAACGTTTTAAGCAAACCGAGGATGAGTACCAGGAAGTGAAAAAATTCCTTGAGCGTACCAATCAGCAATATGAGCAGGTATTTGATAAAATCATGAAACTGGAAGCTGAGATGAGCAACTAGTCAGATCATTCATAATATATTTCGGCAAAGCGCCGTCTCTATAAAGAGACGGCGCTTTGTCATTAGAGGGTTATTATCTTGATAACAAACTGTTAACAGGTAACTCCGACGTATATACCAAAACATTCATTAATTTAGTTTTTAATTCTAGAGGAGCACAACCAAATTGCGAATTCATATTTCCCTTACCTGAGTAACCGTTTCTCTATACATGATAGTAGGCAAATATCTGTCATCATTTATTCGATGCTTTCGAGAGTCAAGTATCACATTCTATAGGTAAATATCAAGGGTCCGTAGGGCGTATTGCCATTACGATCCAGTTTTCGTGTATCACGCCGTTATTATCCGTGTACCGTGTTCCATTGTCATTATCCACGTATGCATATGCAGGACATTCCAATCGAAATTAGTTTTTAGCCCTCTTTGAAATCTATACTTATGCGAATATATATCACGGTAAAGCAGCTGTTGGTAGTGGCTGTATTCATTATTACAAGTAGCGGGCCGGCGGTGGCTCAAGATGCGGAAGGTGCAGCATCTATTAATACGGGCAGTAATATGGCCGGATTTAGGAGAGCAAATGACGATGACAAATACAGGTCACCCGTTATTTTCGGTATCCAGGGTTTCTGGGGGAAGTCAAAGATCAATGATCTAAAGACGACTATCATGCCTGAGCCATTTTTCATTCACTATGATATGGATGAATTGGAGCGGCCTACCTGGGGACTGGGTATGTTTGTTAATTACCGTGACGACGAGCATCCTGTATTTGGTGGTCAGCTGGAGTTAGGCTTTTCGCAGCAAGGTAGCCGGTTGTTCTTCCAAAACTATGATAAGCAATTTAACTATACGATGGACTTCCGGTATAATTATTTTGGCGGGGCACTGCTGGGGCAGATATATCCTTTTTCCTACGGGCAAACGCTCTGTGGTTTAAAATTTGGGGGAGGTTTGCAAGTAGATGGCGTCCTTGGTTCGGAGAATATCTTTTATAAAGCGGACGGTCCGGGATATGACCGGACGCTGTTTGGCGCGGATGAGGAACAACAGGAGCAATTGCGGAATGTGATAAAGGGCAAGTTGAATATTGGTGTGGTGGCTAACATAGGATATGAATTCCCTGCAATATTAAATGTGATACGTTTAGCCGTAGATGTGCGCTATGTATTCAGCACCAATGATGTTGTGGCTACCCATGCCAATTCTTATAATTTCATCGACAATTATAATAATAGTAACTCCTGGCAGATAAGGACCTTCATCTACTTTAAAACCAAAAAGGACGATTAGTCTTTTATTAACCCCTCATCGATGAAAGTTATTCCTATATTATTAGGGTTACTCTTGCAGGTAACCGTTACACTCCATGCACAATCTATTTCTCCCGGAGGGATCAAGGCACCGTTCCGGTGGTATATTGCGGATACGGCGCTTATGCCGGCGGTGTTCAAGGCGGTGGGGATGGCCAGTGACAGTATGCCCGTATTGCAGGATGTATCTGTAAAAGCCGGGAATCTGAATGGGCATCCTGCCCTATTTTTTGCCGAAAAGAGTAAGATACGGCTGCCGTTGGATACACATCGCCTGCATGAAGCCTGCTATTTTACGGTGTATCAGTCTGCTCATCCTTCGGCAGAGCAGGTGATCTGGCATACTGCCAAAGATGAGCGGACGGGGCTGGTACTTACGACCAGCCGGATGGCGGACCTGGAGGATCTCCGGTATCTTAACTACCGCGATGTGGTACCTCAGCAGGCCAAGGTAAGCGCCTATATACAACATAAAAACATTGACAGCATACCACCGGTAAGGCAATACCTGGAGATAGGGCCACGCCCTTCCCAACCTGCTATCCCGGTCCAGTCTTTTACGGGTATGATCCCGGAGTTGGTCATTTATAACCGGGCATTAGCGGATCGCGAATTATTACGTGTCAACTCTTATCTCTGTCTTAAGTACGGTATTACGCTGGGAGAGCCGGATGGTATCTATCTCAACAGCCAGGAGGAAAAGATATGGGAGGGGCTCTCCTACCCTTCCTATCATCATAATGTGGCGGGTATTATCCGTGATGATTCGAGTGGTTTGCATCTACGGCAATCCGGCAGTAGTAATACACCGGGGCTGCTCACCATCAGGGCAACCGATTCTCTTTTTAATGGCTATTCCCTGGTATGGGGTGATAATGATAAGCTGCTGGTGCCAGCGGCTCCTGTTGCGGGCATACCGACGTTGCTCGAGAAACAATGGTTGATGGTGCAATACGGTACCACGGATACCTTCCATACGGATATCACATTGGATGCCAAGGCAATTGATGCGCCATTGCCGGCGAAGCCGGTATATTGGATGGTGGTAGATGAGAGTGGCACCGGGGATTTTACCCTTGCTGCTACCAGGTATTACAGGATGTCAGGGATCAGTCCGCAACAGGTGGTTCACTTTAAAAGTATTCCCTGGGTCAAAAATAAGGAGGGCAAAGTCTATTTCGCATTTATTGCTGCCGGAGCGCTGCTGGTATCGAGCCATATCAAGTCGCCCGAATGCCAAAGCGGATCATCCGGAAGTATCCGCATAAAAATATCGGGCGGGACATTTCCCTGCCGGATACGTTTAAAAAGAGACGGTGGGGGTGTCATCGCGGAGCGGGATGTATATGCCAGTGAGGATTTGACTATTGCAGGGATCAGTGCCGGACAATACCAACTGGAAGCTACGGATGCGTTGCGACACCGGTATACGGATGTCTTTGCGGTCAGCAACCAGGATAGTCCGGTGCCCGGTGCGGTACAATCAAGTTACTATTTGCTGCCCGGACAGCGTCAGTCTGTTAACGCAGCGGAAGGCATGCCTGCCGGCCTGCAATATGAATGGAAGGGACCTAATGGTTTTTATGCACAGCGCCCGGACGTACAGCTTACCCACGCAGGCCTATATACGCTTAAATGTGGCAAGGACGGTTGTTTTCACTATAAAACCGTGACTATACGTACGCCGCCCAAAAATATATTTGAGCGGATCCTGGTATATCCGAACCCTTCATACGATGGCGACTTTAATGCCCGGCTATCCCTTGATAAGCCGGCCAACGTGGTGATGCAGATATTTTCGGGGGATGGTCACCTGGTGAAGGAAAGGCGGCTGGATGGATATGCCAATTATTCTTTTGCTGATCACATTGACGGCAGCGGATTGTTTTACCTGACCTTCAGATCGGGTTTATCTATTTCCACGCAGCAGATCATTATTCAACGATAGTTATAGCACGACGTTCTTATGAAGCGATATCACT
This sequence comes from Chitinophaga pendula, assembly GCF_020386615.1. Classification (NCBI taxonomy): domain Bacteria; kingdom Pseudomonadati; phylum Bacteroidota; class Chitinophagia; order Chitinophagales; family Chitinophagaceae; genus Chitinophaga; species Chitinophaga pendula. The sequence continues at coordinate 2,445,309 of NZ_CP077769.1, read as the reverse complement.
TATCTGTTTCGGTTGTACTTACTTTATCTATATTATTAGCGGTTATCGGTATTTCGAGGTCTTCCCTGCCGCTGGTGTCTGCGCGCTCCGGAAAGCGGGTGGACAGTGTATCAAAGACGACCGTCAGCGGGGTACGCCCTCCTGTCAGCCATATGCTTTCTTATGCGCAATATCCTGCTGATCTACCGGCCGGGCTTATTGGCGTAACCGCAGCTGTACCTGTAGATGATCCTACGGACAATCTCTTTCATATTTCGCTGCCCGGCAAGATCGACCCGGATGTTACAGCCTACCTTACCTATGAGTTATACGGTGTAGCCGGTAACGAGGGCGTAGCGCGGAGTATTAACGAGGGGGTGGCTGTTGGCGGTCAGTTTGTGGACATTCATCATAGTTGGACAACACAGACGGAGGCCATTCCAATATCTGCGCTTAAAGCCGGGGATAATATTATCCGTTTTGGATTGCCGGTTCATGCAGACTTCTACTACCGTGTGAGGCATGTCGCTATTCTTTTAAAGCAAGCAGTAGCACCTGCGGTGACTATAAAGACGGCCTTGCGTTATAGCGGTACGAACAAAGTATATATCCGGGGGATGCTGGCTACCGGATATCCACACGCTCCTGCGGAGGTATTGTGTAATGGTTATGCCGCTAACCTTTCGGGTGATGAGTTTGAAGTAGTCTTGCCTGCTGAGGCAGGCGTTGGTACGGTGGCGCTGAAGGCCATTTTTACTGATGGACGTACGGTGTCGAAACAGGTAGTGCTGACGGATCATCTATCATCGACGGTGACTTATATTCCTGCGGGAGGTAAGGCGCTCAAGGCATCTGTGGCCACCCATGTGGGTCAGGCTTCTCAGGTATTGTTGCCTACTGGTGCGGGTATCCGTATTCCGGGCGGTGTATTGTCTGAGGACCGGATAGTTACGGTCAGTACGCTGCGGGACGTGGATATAGTAGCCATGAATGTCGACCTGGTGAATGTAACCGGCGGAGCTGCGGCATATCGGTTTTCTCCGCATGCTACGCGGATGAACGGATATGCGCTGGTTAGCCTCCCGTATGACAGTGCGCTTATTCCCGAGGGATATACACCGGAGGATATACGTACTTATTATTTTGACGAAGTAGCGAGAACCTGGAAGATGCTGGCACCGGACAGTCTGATGACGGAGGGGCAGGTGTTGCAATCCGTCACCCCCTATTTCTCTGATATGATCAACGGTATCATTAAGGTACCGGAATCGCCGGAAGGGCGGGCGTATGTGCCCACCTCCATTAAAGATATACAAGCAGCATCTCCTGGCAGCGGCATATCGATGATGGCACCTCCCACTCCCAATATGCAGGGGAATGCCAGTATGGGTTTCCCTATCCGGCTGCCGGCTGGCAGGCAGGGTATGCAGCCTTCATTGGGGTTATATTATAATAGTGACGGCGATAACGGGTGGCTCGGAATGGGATGGGGTATGTCTGTTCCCAGTATCGGCATTGAGACCCGTTGGGGTGTTCCGAGGTATGATGTCAATCTGGAGACAGAGACATATACTATGGGAGGGGCGCAACTTGCTCCGCTGGCGCATCGTGCCGCGTTTGTGAAACGGACTGCTGAAAAGCAATTCTATCCGAGGGTGGAAGGCAGTTTTATGAAGATCATCCGGCACGGGGATCACCCACGCAACTATTGGTGGGAGGTGACGGATAAGAGAGGTATTCGTAGTTTTTATGGTGGCAGGCCAGGCAAAGGCGTTGACCAGTCGGCGGTATTGCAGGATGCCACTGGTAACATCGCTTATTGGCCTTTGGTGATGACGGTGGACCTGCATAATAACACGGTCATTTATCAATATGAGCTGGTGCGTGATCCTGGGGTTGCGGGAGGTACGGTGCCGGGTCAACAGTTGTATGTGAGCCAGATCTCTTATACGGGCACCGGTGACCGGCCTGGTGCTTACCAGGTTGCTTTTGTGCGGGATCGTCAACTCGGCGGAGGTCGCAGGAAGGACGTGGTGATCAGCGGGCGGCTTGGATTCAAGATGGTGACGGCGGACCTTTTAAAGCAGATCCAGGTCCGTTATCTCAATCAGCCGGTACGTAGCTATACGCTTCAATATACGGAAGGTGCTTTTAATAAGACATTGCTAAAAAGCATTGCTGAATCAGATGCGGATGGGGTGGTCTTTAATACGCATACCCTTGATTATTATAATGATGTCTATTCCAATGGGGTATTCCGGCCATTTGGCAATGTGGAGAACTGGCAGGTTGGGGATGACCAGGTAACCGGAGATATCAGTAATCCCGTACCTGGCTATGGCAATGAAAGTTCGTTACTCGGAACTTCAAAAGCGAAAAATAGCAGTAAGAGCCTGGCGCTGACGATGGGCATATGGGATGGCAACTGGTCTAAAAGTATGACTGTCGGCGGTAGTACCGGTAGTGGTACCACGAAGACGGAGGGATTGACGCTGCTTTATGATATTAACGGGGATGGGTTGCCGGACAAGGTGTTCCGGTCCGGTGGGCAGTTGTGGTATCGGAAGAACCTGGGGAGTACCGGGCGTGGATTTGGTGACAGACGGAGGATAAGCGGTATTACGCAGTTTCACGTTACGAATACGAAAAGCAGTTCCCGGGGATATGAGGTGAATGTAAGGGTTGCTTTCTGGGGTAATAATAAAACGCAAACGACGACGACAACGACGGACTATCTCGCGGATTTTAACGGAGATGGGTTACCGGATCTGGCGAGTAACGGTCAGGTATATTTCAACCGGGTGGATGCGCAGGGTGACCCTGTATTTTTGCCTGGCAGCGGAGGTACCAGCAATCCTGTTACGGCAGGTAGCAATGTATCTCCGCTGTTCCTGGCGCCGGATACGGATCTTCAGGCACAACAGGAGCGGGAATTTCCCTTACAGGATATTGTGCGCTGCTGGCAGGCACCACGAGACGGTGTGGTGGCCGTTAGTGGTGCGATACAGTTATTGAGTCCTGTTAGTGGCAGCAATAAACAGGACGGCGTACGTGTCAGCGTACAGCGCGGCGGGCAGGTATTGTGGGCTACTGTCATCGCTGCAAATGATCAGACACCTAAGATACCCGCAGCTGTTGACCACATTACGATCAGCAAAGGGGAGCGTATTTACTTCCGGATGCAATCTGTTTACAATGGGGAGGATGACCTGATTAACTGGGACCCGGTAGTACAGTATGTGACACCCGTGGTACCGGCGACGGATGCAAATGGCAGGAGTACGATGCGGTATCAGGCATCTGAAGACTTTGTGCTGCATGACAGCAACGGCATGCAGTTTAGTAAGGCCGGTACAATTAATATAGACGGGTTATTCAAAAAGGGCATTGTCTCTGATAGCGTGCGGGTGGTTATCCGGCAGGAACGTGGAGGGGTGTCGACGATTGTTGTGCAACAGGTGTTCGCAGGGCCGACTGCGCTTCAGCAACCGATACAGGTAGCTGGTTTATCGGTGCAACCGGATGACCGGTTGCGGTTTGAGTTGCTGAGTGATTCTTATATTGACCGGTCGCGTTTGCAATGGGCACCTCATTATACGTATACGATTTTTACCGACGGTACCCCTGCTACGCAAGCGAATGGGCAGCCGGTGATAGCCGGAGATATCGTACCGCGGAATGATAATTTTAACGACTGGTTCTCTCCTACGCCGGTGCTGGCAAACGTGCCACCTGATGCCGTTGTAATACATCCTTTTATTGAGAACATTGCAAGTGCTAATGGGCAGATTACATTCACTATCAAGCGTAACGGGCTACTCGTTGGCAAAACAAGTTTCGGTGCTGTCGGCGGTAACATACAAGGTGCAGCAGATATTCCTGTTGACGGTACTGTACCTGGTGCAATTTATTGTGAGTATTCCACGAATGACCGTGTGCTGGCAAAGGCGTTATCGCGTCCGCGATATGTATTGATCAGAGACAGTACGTATACTGATCTCACTGGTAACATGGTTACCGTCACGCTGCGGGACACATTGGAAGCCGGTCTTTTCACACAACCGAAGGAGGATTTCCTGGGAACGCAGTATCGGGGATGGGGACATTTTTCTTATAAAGGTACTACCCATGGTACTGCTCCGCTGGATGAAAGTAAGATCAATGTGCAAGGGTTTGCCAACTACTCGCAGAACCCGGATGTATTTGCAGACAGTAGTTTATTTAACCAGATCATAGATGCTTTCCAGGCTGATTTTATTCCTTTATATGCTGCGCAGCAAAAAGGGGTATGGGTAGGATTTGACAGCAGTGTATATGTGAGTGCTACGCAGATGAGCAGTGCACGCTTATGGATGCACGATGTTGCAGTGGATAGTTTGATGAGCGGCGGTAATGTGAAGGTTGTCAATAAGATCTCGCGGACGCAGACGAGGAGTACGGCGCTGGGATTATCGTTGTCTGATGATTATACGGGTATAGGTGGTAGTATCAGCAGGACTACTTCTGAAACCGGTACTACTAACGACCTGGATATGCAGGATATGAACGGGGACCGGCATCCGGATGTGCTGCGTAATAATGATATACAGTTCACTTTACCAACGGGGGGCTTAAGCGCCGGTACTACCCGGCATGGATTAGGGGCAGCCACTTTTAAGGGGGAGCTGAAAGGGCATTCTCTCGGCGGCAGTGGTACTTTGCCAAACGCATTCAGCAAACAGACGCCGGCTGCGGTAGCCAGTGCGCAAGCGCATAATGCAGCAGGTACTATAGGTATATCCGTTACCGGTAGTGGCAGTCTGGCAGAGAATAAGAATGAGACTGTCAGTAACTGGATGGATATCAACGGGGATGGATTGCCGGATAAGCTATATCAAAGCGGGGCGGTATCACTTAATCTCGGTTATGGGTTCAGTGCGGCAGAGTACTGGGGAAGTGCGCGAATAGAGGAAGGTGAGACGAAGGAAAAAGGGATTGGACCCGGGGTGGGACTCGGCCCAATCAAAGGCTTTAGCCGGGTGAATGGCTCCTTCCAGGCAGGGTCTAGCGTCCAGCGTAGTGAGGGGGCATCCAATACGTCTTATGCCGATGTAAACGGAGACGGTTTACCTGATAAGCTATTTTTGAGTGGCAACCAGGTAGCGGTACAGTTCAACAGCGGAGGTGGTTTTGCCTCAGCGATCAATTGGAACGGGCTGACAGAGATATCTAAGCAGACCAGCACCAGTGAGTCTTTCAATGCGGCAGTTACGGTGGTTATTCCTGTATACCTTATTTTTGTTACACTCAAGTTCTGTATCAATCCGGGATATGCAGACGGTAACAGTGTGTCGAGGGAGCAGTATCAGTTGGCGGACATTGACGGGGATGGTTATGCCGATATTTTACGCTCCATTGATGACGGAAATTTGTCGGTACAGCGTGCTATGATCGGGAGGACCAACCTGTTACGCGCGGTGAGTCGTCCTATGGGTAGTTCTTTTTACCTGGACTATGAACGTACGGTGAATACGTACGATATGCCACACAGCAAGTGGGTGTTACAATCTGTTACTTTAGCTGACGGTGTAAGTGGTGACGGTGCGGACACGACCAGATCCCGTTATACTTACAGCGGAGGGTATTATGATCGTCGTGAGCGGGAGTTTTATGGTTTTAAGCAGGTGACTGCTCACCAGCTGAATACGGAAACCGGCAATAGTATTTATCGAACTTCGGTACAGGAGTATCTTAACAAGTCTTACTATTCAAAAGGGTTGCCTGTTAAGGAATGGCTACAAGATGCCAATGGTACTACCATATATACGCAGACAGCCAACACCTATGACCTGCGACCGGTGGTGGATAGCAGTCAGTTTCCGGCGTTGGTACGTATGGACAAGCTATTTAATGAGGCTGGAGCGGGCAGTGGATTATCGACTTATAGTTTATATGACTATGACCTTGCCGGTAATGTGACGATGATTACAGATATAGGCGATGGTAGTCAGAACGACTATTTACGGGCGCAGGTGAGTTATCATAATGATGATGTGCGATATATCAAGTCTGTCGCTTCGCGTATTGATCTACAAACACCTGCTGGTTTATTACGCAGGAGGAGTACGGTGATGAATGCGCAAGGTGATGTTACGCGTATACAAACTTATTCCAGTGAAGATGCAGCGTCTGTTTATGACCTGGAGTATGATGAATATGGGAATCTATCCAGGTTGACAAGGCCAAAAAATCATAAGGGAGAGCGTCTATGGTATTGTTATACGTATGATGCGGCGGTACATACCTATCCGATACAGGTCAGGGATGCTTACGGGTATTCGAGCAGCAGTACCTACGACTATCGGTTTGGCAGCTTACTGAACAGTACCAGTATTAACGAGACGTCTATACGTTATGAGATAGATGCGAAGGGCAGGATTGTACGGATTACCGGGCCTTATGAGCTGGCTGCCAACCGTCCTTATACTATTGCATTTGAGTATCATCCGGAAGCAAAGGTACCTTATGCGTTGACGCGTCACTTGGATCCTGAATATCAATCCGACATCAGAACGATCTCATTTACTGATGGTTTAGGCAGGTCATTACAAATAAAGAAAGAAGCTGCCATCTTCAAAGCGAGGCATCAACCTGATGATGTGAAGATGATCGTGAGTGGTCATCATATCTATGATGCATTTGGAAGAGTGACCAGTACTTATTATCCTACGACAGCGAAGATAGACGCAGCAGCCGATATCGTATTGTCAAATACAATAGGTAAACTGGCCGTCAGTAACCGATACGATATACAGGATCGTCCATTGCAAACGGTCTTTGCTGATGGTGCTACTGACAGTTATCTATATACTATTAGTAACGGATATTTCAGTAGCCGGATAACAGATGCTTTGCGGAATCAGCGGGAGGTATTGACAGATGTAAAAGGTCGTAAGCGCCAGGAGAGCATTGCCGGTGCTCCCGGTGGTGGTATTACGACCCGGTATCATTACAATGCATTGGGAGCGTTACTGCAAGTGATGGACGCTGGTAATAACGTTACCAGTTATACGTACGATCTGCTGGGGAGGAAAACAAGTATGCAGCATCCGGATGCCGGATTGACAGTATTAGAATATGATGCTGCCAGCAACCTGATAGCCAGGATCACTCCGCAGATACGTAAGGAGATCCCTACCGGAGGTGCTGTTAAATATTATTATGATCATGAGCGGGTGACGGATATAGACTATCCCCGTCAATATCAGAATAAAGTAAGGTATGCGTATGGCGCACCCGGTACCGGCAACCGGGCGGGCAGGCTGACTCTCCAGATAGATGCCAGCGGTGGGCAGGAATATTATTATGGTAAGTTGGGCGAGATCACGAAGACGATCCGGACGATGTCGGTCAGCAATGTATTCTTTACCACTTATGTGAGCGAGGCGACCTATGACACCTGGAATCGTATCAAGCAACTGACCTACCCCGATGGAGAGGTGGTGACCTATCGGTATAATAAAGGAGGCAGTTTATTCAGCGTAAGCGGGTCCAAAGCCGGACATGACTACCCATATGTGAAGCAGCTGGGATATAACGAGTTTGAGCAGCGGGTATACCTTCAGTATGGTAATGGTACGGAGAACAAGTATACTTACGAACCGGATCGGCACCGTCTTTCTACTTTAAATGCTGTTGCGGCCGGTGGGCGTGTATTCATGAATCAGCAGTATCGGTATGATCCGGTAGGCAATGTATTGTCTATCCGTGATGACGCACCTGCGCAGGGTGCTATCCCCGGCGGTTCGATCGTGCACCAGTATACCTATGACAACCTGTACCGCCTTACGGCAGGTGAAGGGATGTACCGCGGTATCAATGACACGGCCTCGTACAAACTGCAGGTAGGCTATGACAATCTGTATAACATTACCAGCAAGGACATGGTCATGTCTGGTAAGGATAAAAGCTACCGGCAGGACTATCGTTATAGCGGGACGGTACCTCACCAGGCTATCCGGATCGGCGCCGCCGACTATCTCTATGACCTGAATGGCAACCTGACGACATCCGGTAAGCGGCAATATTTCTGGGACGAAGAGAACCGGTTGATGGCCGTGAAAGATGGCGGTATACTCAGTCAGTATACCTATGATGCCACCGGCGAGCGGGCGGTAAAAAGCAGTGGCGGTTATCGTGGCTCCTGGGTCAATGGTGCGCCCGCCGGTGTAGTCGTGCATGATACCAACTATATCGCCTACGTCAGCCCCTATATCGTAACCCGGCGGACAGGCTTTACCAAACATTACTATATCGAGGGACAGCGCATTGCCAGCAAGGTCGGTATCGGGCGGTTTACCAATATTTCCTTCCCCAAGCCGGCACTTACGGCGGGAGGTATCAACTACCAGGAACGTAATGCCCAGCTGCAACGGGATCGTTATGCTTACTATGCCAGCCTGGCCGTCAGCCCCGGCCCTCCTACCGACAAATACTTTTATGCCCTCCCCTATAACAACGGGATTGCCGCTCCTATCACCTACGACACCACCCGTAACAGCGTACCCCGGGGTTGGCCAGGTAACACTACCCCTGCTCCTGGTGGCCCGCCGGTCAGCGTCTCCCCCATCCCCAGCAATGACAGCGTAAAAGCAGGATATGGATTTGTAGGAACCGGTCACTTTTACGAGCAACAACAGTATTACTTCCACCCCGACCACCTGGGCAGCACCAATTACCTCACCAATGTGTTTGGCGAAGTAGCCCAGTATAATGCCTATACGCCGTATGGGGAGCTGTTCGTCGATAAACATAAGAACGATGCATTAACACCATACTTGTTCAACGGGAAAGAGCAGGATAATGAGACCGGCAATTATTATTACGGAGCGAGGTATTATGATCCGAAGGCGTCGTTGTGGTTGTCGGTGGATCCCGAAACAGCAAAGTTTGCCAACCTGTCGCCTTACAACTATACGCTGAATAATCCTGTCAAACTGATCGATCCTAACGGCGCCGCTCCTGTATATAGTTCTACTGGCACCTTTATGGGGATTACGGATAATGGCTTGCAAGGAAAAGCACTGATCATGAATCAACAGGACTTTACACAAGGCATGTCTCATTCCAGCGGTTTGGCGTCGAATTTGGGTCCCGAAGGATTACAAAAATATGCCATTCCTACTTTTATGTATAACTATAACAAGCTAAAAGACCGTCCTGACTGGGATGGCTTTGTGGGTATGCAGGAAGGAATTGACTGGGCGAAAGCGCATCCTAACCTAGACAACGACGGTAATGAAAGTAACGGGATGGGACTGGCGATACCGGAAGACTGGTTGTATGTAGATGCCAGCAAATTGGATTTTGGCATACTTGGTACCAATAGTTTGACGCAGGGTAAACGTACAAGTGTCAATTTGCTTAACTATACCCTTGAAGAAATGATGATAGCAGGTCTTTTCATTGAAGACCCTTTAATAGCAGCTATATTAGCCCCTTCTTATTCATCACTAGCCACCACCTATGCGCTTGGCAGAACGGAAATCACCCTTCTTGATAAACAAGGGCATGTGCGGGTAGAGAATGGTCCCCATAATATTTATAACTGGGATAGAGGGGGTAATGCACTTAGAAAATTCCTCATAGATGTTAACAGAGGGATTTCGGGTTTAGATGATAGTCATGGTTTTCCACTGTTTATTTATGGTACGGGTAAGTTAAATACCTGGTAATTGCTTGTAAAAATAAGAGCGGGCTCATTTCAGTAGGCCCGCTCTTATACTTTCTTGGTTTGGCAATTATTTCTTTCTGAGCAGTTGTGCTCTATTGTAATAATTTACATTGGTGATACGTTCTGTCTTCTCATCAGAGAATACCACTTCTACCTCATAAAACAGCGGCTGTTCTTCTTTATCGTCGAAATAAGTATAGCGATAAATGCGCTTAGGTCCGTCGAACAGCCACATCGATGTAAGTGATTTTCCATTACTTATCGCTGCAAGTTGTTGCCCTCCTTCAAGGAAACGCTGTTTAAACATTTCCAAGTTTTCGATGTGTGCAGTATCCGTAATCAACAAAACCTTATCAAGTTGCTGATGGTTTAAGAAAGACATGAACTTTATTGCGGTAAAAGCTTGCGCCTTATTTTCATATTCCGGTTTACGGGTCTTAGTAATTACCGGAGGCGGAGTTGATGGAGGTGGCGGCGGTGCAGATGGGTCAAATATCAGCTCATTTTTCTTTTCCTCTATCAGATATTTCTTGTCATAGTACTTTATATTACTGATTTTCTGGCGATCTTCATCATTAAAGTAAATATCCATTTTATAGACCATATCCTCCTTATCTTGTTTGTTGTAGTAACGGCAGCGATAAATGCTGGTATCTTCACCTCCGCCTCCAGTCCACATTATGGATGCCTCTGTATTATGCTTTAATGCAATAAGTTGTTCTGCTGCCGATATCAATTCCTTTTTAACCTTTGCTTTATTCTTCAGCATAGCAGGGTCCAGACATAAGAGCGCCATATTAAACTGGCGATTCTCCAGGAATTTCAATAATTGCATACTGACCTGTTTCTGTACAGGGTTTTGGAAGGATTGTGCATTAGCTGTAAGAGTTATAAAAAGAGCATACATGATTGATGTACACCTACGTCTGTTCAAGAACAATTTCATTAACCTTATTTTAATTACTATTTTTTGAATTGATTGAATGTTATTCACTCATTAAATCCCTGATCCATTTTAGGCTATCGGGTAACTCAATCGAATAATTTTCAAATTGTGCGGGAGTTGTTACAATTACACTGACACCTGGTTTCGTAGTGTCATATACTACAGGAAAACTTTTATTTACCATCAAATACCCCTTATCAGCATTCATCTGTCGATTAGCGCTTACATTCTCAAATATCACTCCTTTGATATTATATTGATAATGTATTCTACCACCTAATCCTTTTTGATCTCTAGCAAAGAAGGTAACAGTTCCTGTCGTTATACCTTTATTTGAATTCAAATGTTCCTTTTCAATTATGCTTTTCAACATAATTGAGGCCAAGGCCGCTACTAATACACATGGTATTATAGCTTTTAAAATCTTTCGTTTTGTCTTTCTCTTTAACTTAAGCATTTCTGATAAGAGCCTTTAGCTATTATTTGTGACTAATTTGCGCTTTGAGTATTTTGTTCGTATTTCAACATATCCAGGATTATGGTATTTAACAAATTAAATTGATATGCCGTCATTCCTGTTGTTGTAATATGCAGACCATATACTCCTGTTTTCCCTACTCCTTTTTTTACTAATTCTCTACTGAGAGATATATTTCCCAACCCCAAATGCGACATTCCGGCATCCACATATTTCCCAGCAGCGCCTCCTAAAATAGTTTCCCACGTAAGTGCTTGCATGGTCTTTGTCTTTGTACTCTTACCATCAAAATCAAAAATAGAGTTCTCCCAATATCCATTAAGTCTAAAATCTAAAGCATTTCCTGCCATTGCTGCTCCAAAAGGATTTTTCATAAAAGTCCCAGCCAATACCCCCGTCAAATTTACATCCTTTAATTTATTTACAAATCCCTGTTCACTACTCATAGTTACCTGAGCTGCCACATCTGCTAACCCTCCTCCTAAACCTTTAGCGGTTAGTCCCTGTATTCCAAAGCCTCCTAGCACTGCTGTAGTACCAGTTACTAACATTGACGCATATCCTTTGCCCAATACATCAGCGGTTTCGTAAAGGGCTTGTGCCATTTTGGCATTATTTTCCATTTCTGTAACAGGAGGAAATTCTTTCCACTTTGACGCTTTCCGATCATAATATTGATGTACCATGTTATAAGATCCGGACTGCATATTTACCCAATAGCCATCAATAAGGAATGCCTTTTGCCCATTTTTATAAGTATGTGATTTTGCGGTCTTCAAATTCCAGCTCTCTACAGCCGTTTGAGGTTCCAATCCATCCAGATCTATATTTCTAATTGGATCATTACCTGCATATTGATATGGAGTCAATTGTGGAAAATCATTTGCTAGTGGGTCTACTCTAAAAAAGCGACCTACCTGAGGATCGTATTCCCTATTACCATAATCATACCATTCCAGGCCTGATCCATCTTCAAACTCTTTGCTCTCTAATTTTTTACCGTTGAACTTTTCTTTATTTTCGAAATATCTCCCTCCTTTTATAGCTATATTACTGATACCCGCCATAGTCAACCCAAAAGGATAATAATGTGTTTCTTCCAATATAGATCCGGCCCCCATACCTACAACAACATTGTCAAAATAAACGTCCTGTGGACTTTCATTTGAAGTATACACATAGAGATATCCACTTTTACTCATAATCATTTTATCTCTTGAAAGTGTCTGTAGTTGGTCTGGTTCATTTCGGACTTGCCTTACTCCACTACTTTCATCTACTAATTTAAACTGTTCGTCAAATAATACAAAGTTCAAATAGGCTTTGGGCCTTTGTATATTCGCCTGAGTATTTTCTTTCTGTTTTAACCGCTGGTAATCATTACTATAAAAACTATTAGTAAAGGGGTTCTGCGTCTGATCTGCACTACTAGCATGCCCCGTAATCCCTTGAAAAGCAGTATTGAAGGCCCTAGCCAGATCTGCTACAATATCTTCAATAGGAGCATCTTGTTGATTGTTGGATGGGCCTTGAGATTTATAAAATGCTTCTGCATTAATACTTATAGTGTCTCCAGACATCACCTTTAATACTATTGAAGGGCCGACTTTTTTCCCATCAGCTTTCCCGCTCAATTTGGCAACGTACTCATTAGTTGATGTTTGCTGACTAGAAGGATAACCAACAGGCTTAGGGTTACGGGTTTCTTCAATATTACTGAAAAGTGCATTTTCCTTCGAGGCATTGGCGGCTTCCATAGTAGCTCTATACATGCTAAAATCGGTCTGTTCGGTTAATACTATGCGAATGTTGCCCAAATGATCTTTTACAAAATAGTCAAAGGCAAACGTTCCGGGTTGATTGTTTTTTGCTACCCAACGAATCCTTCCTTCTTCGTGATGCAATTGCTGTAATGTATCATTCTTATAAACAAATCCACCTATATAATCTGTCAATGTAGTCTTAGTACTTCCTCCTGTATTGTCGACTACAGTTTTCCGTAATTTACTGCCATTGGCATCATATAAGTAGAAGATAGTTCCTTTGTCTTTTATAACGGCCTTTTCCGGCAGTCCTAAATGGTTGTAAGAAATTGCATTCAATGCTATTCCTTTATTTGCATCTCGGATCATGCTACCATTATCGTCATATGTATAATCGTCATTGCCTTTCCCTTCAATTTCTTTAAAGTCGCCTAACGTAGAGTTCTTGTTATCAATCTCATCTACAACGCCCTGTAGGCGGTTACTCATATTGTTATTTTGGTAAGTATATTTCAAATCATCAATCAATCTGCTTTGTGCACCATCAATACCATAATGCTTAAGGGCTTTTATATTACCATTAGCATCATAGGCAGGTTCAGGGTTAGTACCATCTCCTACTATAACATCAAAGTTAGCATCTGTACGGTTATCCCATACATCATAAAACTGAGAGAAATCAGCTTTAAGCAATCGATTTGCGGCATCGTATGTATATCCATAGGAGCGATATTTGTTATCTCCAGCACTTCTCCAGGTGAGACCTGCTACACTTCCATTCATGAAATTATTATTGTAGCCGTAGTCGTAGTGTAGTTCTGTTCCAAAAAAGTGGCTGCCTCCTGACTTAGCATACTCCTTATTAATTCCTTTCAGCCATCCTCTTATATTGTAAGTATACTCGAGAGATTCCAAATTATTTCCCAATATCTTTTTAGACAATTCGCCCTGGTCATTATATTCTGTTTGAACTGTTACTTTTAAGGGGTCATCATTTAATTGCTTTCTGACCTGCACAATTCGTGCTGCATGGTCATAATCAATAATTGTCAATACTCTGGTGTCTGGTGTCTGATTACTTTTTGCATTATTGTGAGTCAGATAGGACTTCCTAATTTTACCGCTAAAATTGTACATATTACTTTCTACTTCCTGATTTCCATTAACATGGTCTGAGATAGACTGTAGTACTCTGTTTTTATCATCATAATAGGTGGTGGTAGTAAGCCATTGTTCGGTATTCAGGATTCGTACCTTAGTTCCAGTTACCAAGCTATTTGTCATAATGCTTGATCTATTAGTAAACTCATCTGCCGGCCCTTCAGCGGTAAGTTTAGTAAAATCCTGTCCCCGGAAAGCATATGCACCATTATATTCATAGTTGTCGTAAAATGTATAACTTAACGGATATAGCTTTGTTTTATCTAATGAGGGTAAGGGATTTGTAACAATTAAAGTAATTACGTTACCCTCTCCATTAGGATTTATCTTTATTTCAATTTCATTACCATCTCCGCTATCAAATCCCTGATTAACATCTACTGAGTTAGCTGCTTCATATAAAACTCTTCCATCATACTTATTGATTACCAAATCGGCAACAGGTTTAATCTTCTGCTCAATCTCGGTTGTGGTTGATGTCGTGTTATTCATGGTGTTTTGCAGAGTATTGCGACTTTCACTACTATTGTATAATGCAGTCATTACCTGCCTATCAAGACCGTCATAAAAGTTCGTCAACCATTGCCCATTCACTTTCATGTTAGGTGTACGTGTAAAGACTAATCGATTTCTTAAGTCATATACTAATTCTGAAGCTCCAGTCATACCAGGTACATATTTTTCAATAAGCCTCTTTCTGTCATCATATTTGTATTGAAAGCACAAATCTGCAATTATCGTAGCATTAAGTTGCCAGTTGTTGTTTATCAACCATTCGACAGCCTTAGGGGGTAATACCATCCTTAGGTTTCCTAGATCATCATATATATTAAAGGTGCATAGCCATCCGACATAGGTATAGATATCGTTAGGATTTTTTGCAACTTGCTTTTTTTTCAGGATTAGTTGATTAGCTTTATTTCTATATTCAATCGTACTTTTTCCATCCTCATCAACTATCACTTGTTTGAACAACTGCCCTGGTTGGTATTCTCCTGTTTTAACGGGTATGGATGCTCCTTGTGATATATCCCAGATTATCACATGATCGGCTACAGTGTTTGATAGAAATGAGGTCGTAATCGGTTTATTACCCCCTATCCGAGCCCAACTATTACCTGGGTTATAAACCTTTAACTCTCTATTTAACGGAGATCCTTCGATTTCTGTTTCTCTATAAAAAATCTTTTCAATAGGGCCATACTGATTTCCCAGGAAAGCAGCTTGCTCTGCGAAAGGATTCTTTTTGAATTTACCATTACTTTCCGAAGATACGTAAGGCAAATATTTATATTGCTCCCTTCCTAGGCCGTCATAGATCATCATATTGACAATATCCTGTTGCTTGGCTCCCAGCGCCCGATCTATTGTTTGTATGGGACGGCCAAGTCCATCAAAATATTGAGTTGATTCTTTGCTCGATTTTATATCCGCTGATGCTATATCAGCAATGCTTTTTACTGGAACATTGGGTTCCCATGTCCTTATGTAATTAACAAGTCCGGATAAATAAGCCGCTGGAAATGGCTGAGAAGGCAAAACAGGTTGAGTGCTATTATTAGCTGGCCTATTCTGCGCATTAACAGTACAGGCTACTATCACATAGCACATGGATATCATGAATCGAATAAAATATCTCATAATTAGATAGAATAGTAGGTTTATTGTTGTACTGGCACCTGTATTTGATAGTCAATTAGTTTTAATATCTGACCGGTTTGATCCCTGATTAGTCTTAAGCGGTTAAAGGCATCATATTCATAGGTCATAATTATCCCATTTTCACTAATCTCGCTTGTGATACCAATAAGTGGTATATGTGTGTAAGTCGTCATTTTACTATCAACAGGATATAATTTCAATTCATCAATCACGGCGGCTCCTGTTATAGTGATAGTACCATTACTCAAATTTGTTAGCTTGTGCTTGTAGAAGGTGAATCCTTTGGCTGTACTTCCCGCTTCTGTCTTGTTACTTGCACCAGATATATTCAACGGTCCATTTTTACTCCAATAAGACAAATAATAATTTTTGCTAACAAGTAAATTATTTTTGACGATATTACCACCACTTAGATTGAAAGACTGAGTACCTGTCATTCCTTCAGTGAGACGAGCTCCTCCTGTGATATTCCAGTTCCCAGATCCATCTGCTTCAAACGACGTATAAGCTATATCCGTAACGTTTGCATTTAGAGCATGTGCAATAGGGAGATCCATATTATAGTCATACAGATATGCCTCTGGGCCTCCGTTTGCTTTATGTACTTGCTGAAGGTTGCCTATCAGGTCATAATTGTCAAAATAAAGTTCAGGTGTATATGCGCTATTTAGTATTAGTTGATTAGCGGCAGTTATATTAGAAGTACTCGTATCGGTCAGCGGTGTTTCAATCCGTGTTTTATAAATCAGCGCTGGTTTATAAACATTATTAACTGGCACAAAGGTGGTAAATTGTCCGTCGACTAATTTCTTATTACCATTTCTAATCACCAAGCTACTTTGTTCTATTGCTGGTTCAATGATATGTCTATTCTTCATTTGTCTGACGAATGATACATCTGCTGCATCTGTAAAATCACTCGGGTATTTATATCTATTAATGGTTAGACTACCATCACTCATTTCAGTTTCTTCCCTGGTAACCTGTTTATGATCGATATTTCCATAATTAGATGTCTTTTTGCTCACAATTGTGCCTGTTGAAGCGTATTGTGTTGTTTCTTCCCATGCTTGAGTCACCCATTCTGAATAGTTATCATACCTTTTAACAGCAAAGTCTTCCTGCATTGAACGGGGAATACTATTCAGTACTACTCCGACCATTTTTGCTGTGTTCTCAATATTATAGGAGTAATTAATTTTCTTCAGGATATTTCCGTCCTTATCATAAGTTAATATTTGTATAGGGCGGCCGTCAGTGCTATTTCTCCGAAACGGCATTCCAGGATAGTTAACATCACTTGAAAGACCCCCTACATTGATATATTGAAACTCTGTCTTACCACCTTGACCGATTGCACCTAAGATTTCTGTCACTTTGCTATACCCCACTATACCTCCCGATGCACCAAGACCCTGGGGGTATTGTGTCGTTGAAGTTGCATATCCATATAAACCATAATAAGAACAACGAGGTTCCGGTCCTCCTTGATGATAGCCATTGTTAACCATCGTATAGAACCCCGAGTATCTGAAAGGAGTCAGTAGTTTGCCGGAGGATTTTCCAGCATCTGTATAATCGTATTTTTTAACAAAAGAAATACCTTCCACTGTACTGTCAGTAATTGACTTAATACGAATTCCGCCGCCTTTTCTACTGTCTACTTTTACCTTGGACTCCCAGCCTACTGAAGCGAACATCGAATATTCCTGCGTATAGGATAATTCCAGCTGATATTTCCCTGGAGGTAACCTAACTTCAACGATCTCATTTATCCCTCCTTGCTTCATTTCGGAATTATAAGATTTCACTATGGCACCTTTACTATTCCGGATTGCAACAAACGATTTCTGTGTAAATCTCAATTCACAGGTTTGACAGTTTATTTCGGAATATCCGTAGTTCAATTTAAGTGGTACAAGTGCATAGGGATCGTCGGATGGGATATCTGTCTCCAACAATTCGAATTTTGTTACCTGATCATAATGGTCAACAGGATTAGCCCTAATGATCTGAAATTTAGAAATCACATCATATGCATCATCAAGAATTAGATTACCATATTCATTTAATTCGTATTCAAAGTTTGTACTACCTCCGGTTGGATATTTGACCCATGTTAAGGTGCCAGGCAAAACTAAACTAGAGTCTTTTGCAGGCGTTCGTACTGCGCCACTAGTAGCTTGGAATACTTTAGGTATTAGGGTCGAATTAGAAGTATTTCCGTTATAGAATCCCCAGTGATCTATTGCCTTACTTACTTTTGAAGGCAGCGTATTTCCAAAATAGTTAAGTACATATGCTGGTTTACGTAAATTCCCCTGACCAATCTCAACCACGGAATCCAGCCTTAGTCTCTTTTCCAGAGCATTGAAATTGTCCTGATTAAAGTAGCTATGATAGAACTGAAATTTCTTCAACAATAACCCGTTCCTATCTTTCGCCGTGATAGCGGTTAATCGCTGCGGACGTTTGTCAGCAGTCCTGGCCTCAATATCGTCCCTTGGAGCTGTCTCAAACTCAATCTGACCGTTATCAAACGTTATTTTCTTAAGGTATATGTCAGTATTTAATTGACGGGAGGCGGCGTATGTCCATTGCATAGGCGGTGGAGAAAGGGAGCCTGCCGTACAATCCCATTGCGGATAAGTATAGTAAACTGATTCATTTTTACCAACCCGACTAAGGCTTTCGGACTTAATATACTCGAATTTCATCGTATTGCCTGCGGCTGAGACAATAGAATCAAGGTACCATGCCGTAGTTATATCATCTTTTTGCACATCAGCAATGAAATAGCTAAGATCTGCATTATCCGGGACCTCACTATATAATGACGTAGAATAGTAATCTTTACTATATTCAGCAGAAGAAAAATAATAGGAATAACCGTTTCCATCTTTTATCACCCAGGTCCCCTCCTGGTACTTGATTTCCAGGTTATTCTGTTCGTTGAGATAAACTGGTCCGCCATCTATTCGTTTGCCTAAGACAAAACTGCCAGAAAATGGCCCGAAATTATAGTTAAAGATATCTGGTTCTCCATCTACCTCCCCTCTTGAAATAGCGTCAAAATAGGCTCTCTCACCGGTAGGGTTGGGCCCTAATGGAATAGGTTCCTGGTAAACGCTGGGGGGAAAACGGGAAGCATAATAGTAGCCGGCATTGTTCGTTTTTGTAAAATCCGGTATCCCTCTTACGATACGTGTGATGGCTCCACCAGCCGACAAATTCCATCCGAGACCCGCCCAACCGGCTTCCTGTGCTACTTTAACGCCCGTAGCACTATAGTCCAACTGGATACTGAGACTGTTATCCCTTGACTTGATCTCATAAATAGGAATATTAATCACGGGAACTCCTGTATAAGTACCTACTTTCAGGTTGCCATAAGTACCTATTGAGGCCGCTGTCGGTGTAGGAGGAATTATTTTATTAGCGGCATAAGGAGACTGTGCTTGTACACGTGCCAACAATACAGTCAAAGTGAAGAAAAGGATTACTCCCCATCTTTGTAGACAATTATTCATAGATATTTTAAATAGCGGTGGTTCTAATTTTGTAACTATTCACAGGTAAACCTTCTAATATCAACATTAGATATCATCATATTTCTCACCTGTACAGGTGAGATTATAACAAGACAAAGTTGACTTAGCATTTAACATTGTATCTGCGTTGTTAAAAATATAGGTATTAAGTAAAAATCTTATAACGCATAACGCTGAAAAACCGGGGCAAATAAAATACTTTTCTAGCAAAGCAACAACAATTTAGGGGAATAGGATGGCTTGTTTGTCACGCCGTTGTTCGTAGCCCACGATAGATCGCAGGCATATAATAGATATAGTCTTACGACTTTTACAATTCATATTTCCGGCAAATCTCCTTATAGAAATATGAAAAACGCCGCATGCTGTAACCAGCATACGGCGTAAATTATAACAAGACACAATAACGAACCTTTTATTTGAGCTTCACCTGTTTAAGGTCGGCGCCATTACGGACTTCTTCATTGGCAGTTTCCAGCAGGATATCGCCGCTGTTCAGTGGGCCGAATATCTCTGTTTTGCCTTCCGCATCGCGGCCTTTTTTCACTTCCACCCACTCCGCTTTCTGATTGTTGACACGGATGACCATTGTCTTTTCGGCCGTGGTTACTACGGCTGTGCTGGGGATCACGAAGGTACTGTCGCTACCGGCAAGGGGTATCTGTACTTCAGCGACCATGCCTGGCAGCAGGAGTTTACCGTCGTTGATCACGTCCATTTCGATCCTTTGGGAGCGGAGGCGGCCATCGAGTGCACCGGCGAGACGGCTCACTTTGGCGGTGAACGGATGTTCCGGTAGTGACTTCACGGTGAATGTGACCTCGCTGTTGTTGTTCAGGTAGCTGGTATAAGCTTCCGGAACGGATACTACCAGACGGAGTTTCTTTTGTTCCTGCAAGGTGAACAGCGGGAACTCGGAGCCTTTACCGGCGGGGCCTACATAGGCACCGGCGCTGACATTCTTCTGGCTGATGATGCCGCTGAATGGTGCGCGAATCTCCAGGTAGTTCCTGTTGTCGCCGATCTCTTTATGAGCGGCTTTGGCAGCCTGCAGCTGTGCGTAATCGGATTTCTGACGGGCCAGTGCGAGGTCCAGATCGTTCTGAGATACGGTACCTGGTGTCAGGCTGGTTTCGTACAGACGATCGTAGTTAGCTTTGCTGGCCAGGTAGATGGCCTCCTGTGATTTCAGGCGGGATTCTGCGCCGGAGAGTTGTGAATTGATTTCCGGAGCTTCCATAGAAGCGAGCAGCTGGCCGGCGCTCACCTGGGAGCCTACATCTACATAGAGCTTTTTTACAAAGCTGTTCACTTTTGCATATATATCAACCTGTTGGAAAGCGATGAGCTCTCCGGGTATACGTAAGGAGGAAGAAAGCTGTCCTTTCTGCAGGGAGAAGGCCGGGAGGGCTGCCGGTGCGGCGGCTGTCGTTTCACTTTTTGATTTGCTTTCGGAGGTACCACAGCTGTTGAGGGTAACAGCGGCGGCCAACAGACCCAGCCACAGCGGGCTTACACCAGTGCGAAGATTTATTGTATTCATACTACGATGATATAAAGATTCAAAATTAATATTTAATGCGCTATCCTTCCTGTTGCTCATTGTTATTCAGGTATTGCTGTGATTCTGCATAGAACTTGCTCTCTTTGTTGCCCGGATACAGTGATACGGAGGCGGTAGAGGTTTTCTTTTGTATCCATGCGAATACGAGCGGCAGGATGAAGAGTGTTGCGAACGTAGAGGCTATCAGGCCTCCTATCACTGCTCTTCCCAGCGGAGATGCCTGGTCACCACCTTCGCCGAGGCCGGCCGCCATAGGTATCATACCGGCCACCATGGCGAGGCTGGTCATGAGGATGGGACGGAGACGTAATGCTGCCGCTTCTTTTGCGGAGGCGATCGCATCGCCGTTGTGGCGGCGGAGGTGTTCTGCATTGGTGATGAGCAGTACCGCATTCGAGATGGATACTCCAACGGACATGATGATACCCATATATGACTGGAGGTTCAGCGTAGAACCGGTCGCAACGAGCAGTAGCAGGGAGCCAAGCAGTACCGCAGGTACGGAGGTCAGTACGACCAGGGACACCTTAAAGGACTGGAAGTTGGCCGCCAGCATAAGGAAGATCACGATAATCGCTACGAGCAGTCCTGATTGCAGGCTATCCAATGTTTCATCGAGGGTGTTGATCATACCGATAGGCTCGATGAACACACCACGGGGGAGTTCTCCTAATGAAGCGACGGCTTTACGTACATCTTCGGAGGCGGCGCCGAGGTCTTTATCGTTCAGGTTGGCGGTAACGGACAACATGGATAATGCACCGAGGTTGTCTGTCTGACCGTAGGTGGTCGTGGGTGTGAGGGTTGCTACATCACTCAGTACCGGGCGGGAGCCGTTTCTCAGTACGGGTATCTCTCCTATATCGTTGATGGATTTCATTTTGCTTTCAGGCACCTGTACCTGTACGTTGTAGCTCAGGCCGATGCGTTCGTCGATCCATACGTTCTTTTCGGTATAACGGGAAGAGGATGTGGAGGCGATAAGAGAGCGGGACACATCCGACATGTCTACGCCCAGCTGTGCGGCCCTTGTTCTGTCTACCTCTACATTGATAGCCGGATATTTATTAGACTGTGAAAGCTGTACATCGCGCAGGTAAGAGATCTGTTTCAGTTTGTCGATCACTTTGGCGGCGTATTCTTCGTTCAGTTTTTTATTACGACCGGAGATACGTACTTCTACCGGTGTTGGTGAGCCCTGGCTCAATACTTTATCGGTTAGTTCGATCGGTTCGAAGGACACGAGTACATCCGGCAGCTGTTGTTTGAGTTTGTTGCGGATGTTTTCCTTGAGTTGTTCCAGGTTAGTATGATAGTCTTCCTTGAGGCTGACTTGCAGCACAGATTCGTGTGGGCCTGCCATAAAGAGGTATAGCGGGCTGGTGGAGAACAAGGAAGGATGTTGACCGACGTAGGCGGAGGTGATGGAGATATTTTCTTTACCCACGATAGATTCTATGGCGTGGGTGGCGGCGATGGTTTTTTCTTCCGTGCGTTCCATACGGGTGCCTTCGGGGGCGCGCATACGTAGCTGGAATTGTTTACCATTTACTTTAGGTAATACATCGCGGCCAATGCTGGATAGCATCCATACTGCCAGTCCGCTGATGATCACCAGGTAGAGTACTCCTACGATGGTGCGGTAAGGAAACAGGCGATCGAGGAAGCGCATGAATCTGTTACGGAATTTCTCGAAGCGGCTGATCTTACCATCGTTGTTACTATCTGCTCTTTCTACCAGTGCTTTTTTCTGATCCCAGGTATCTCCTTCGCTTGCGGCGATGGCGGGTAGGGCGTGACCACCTTTATGATGGCTTTTCATTACCCAGTTGGCCATTACGGGTACGAAGGTCTGAGACAGGAAGTAGGAAGTGACCATGGAGAAGGCGATGGCCATAGCGAGTGGCAGGAAGAGTGATCCTGGTATGCCTTTCATGGTGAATGCCGGTGCGAACACTGCCAGGATGCAGAAGAGGATGAGCAGTTTTGGCAATGCGATCTCTTTACAGGCATCCCATATGGCGAGGGCTTTGGGCTTGCCCATATCCATGTGCTGGTGAATATTTTCTATGGTCACGGTGCTTTCATCCACAAGGATACCGATGGCTAGTGCGAGACCGCTGAGGGTCATGATGTTGATGGTCTGACCGAAGAGGTTGAGGAACAGTACGCCGGAGATGATGGAGGTGGGGATGGTGAGGATCACGATGAGAGCGCCTCTGGCGTCGCCGAGGAATATCAACACCATGAGACCGGTGAGGATGGCGCCGATGGCACCTTCGCTCAGCAGGCTTTTTACGGCATTGATCACGTAGGTGGACTGGTCGAATTCGTAGGTCAGCTGAACATCTTCGGGCAGCTGTGCTTGTAGTTTGGGTAATGACTTCTTCAGGTTTTGTACTACTTCCCAGGTGGAGGCATCGGCGGATTTGGCGATGTTGAGGTATACGGAGCGTTTACCTTTTACCAAGGCGTAACCTACGGAGATATCGGCGCCATCTTCTACGGTAGCGACGTCTCTCATGTAGAGGTTTTGTACGCCCCCTTTGAAGATGGGAATATTTTCGAAGTCTTTGATGGTATGCATGGAGGTGTTGGTCGGTGTCAGGTAGTTTTTGTCGCCGATGCGTACGTTACCTGCCGGTGCGGTTTGGTTGTTGATGCGCAGGGCTTCTACCAGCTGGTCGGGTGTGAGCTGGTGGGAGCGCATGAGTTCCGGGTCTGCTTTGATCACGACGGTGCGGACGTTACCACCGAATGGCGGAGGAGCAACGAGACCGGGGATGGAAGTGAACGATGCTCTTACGTAGGTGTTGGCGAGGTCGAGCAGCTGGTTGTTTGTTTTGGTGGGGCTGCTTACGACGAGTTCACCGATGGGCAATGTGGAGGCATCGAATCGGATGATGAACGGGGGCTGCGAGCCGGGCGGGAAGATGGCCTGTATCCTGTTGGTGAAGGCAGTCAGTTCCGCCGCGGCTTGTGCCATGTTAGTACCCGGATAGAAGTTGAGCTTCATCAGAGTGAGGCCCTGAATATTTTTGGTCTCTATGCTTTTCAGACCATTAACATAGAGGAGGATGTTGACATATTGTTTACCGAAGTACGCCTCCATTTGAGCGGGGGTATATCCACCAAAGGGGTGGGCGATGTACATTACGGGGAGGTCTAATTTTGGAAAGATGTCGATCTTGATTTCCCTTACGGCTTTGATACCGAAGAAGAACAATCCGGCCACCAGTACGAGGATGGTGATAGGTTTGTTCAGTGCGCTTTTAATAAGTCCCATTGTTGCGGTTTAGAATTTCCAAAAATGCTGATGCGGAAGGCGTGGCCTTAAAATTCCCGCATAAACAGATCAAAGTTGCCTACGGCGGCGGCTTTCAGCAGTAAGGCCTGCCATACGTTGCTGTAGGCGATATCGCGATCCGTTTCGGCGCGGCTGACGGTATAGAGTGCCTGCGTGACTTCTACCAGGTTGGACAATCCGTTTTTGTACAATACGGTCTTTTGCAGGTAGGCATCTCCGGCGGCTTTCACTTGTACGGGTGCTTCATGGTAGTTATCCAATGCATTTTTCATTTTGGTATCGGCCAGTACGGTTTGTGCTTTGAGTTGCTGATCTATCAGGCCGTATTCTTCCTGGAGGCCTTTGGAGGTGAAGCCTTGTGCGCTGCTTTGCTGGTGGATGCGGAGTATGCCTGTGAGGTTCCAGGTGACGCCGATACCGACGAGGTAGTTACTGCGGCTGGGTTTGATCCCTTCCCAGTAGTCGTGGTTGAAGGCGGTCTGGTCCTGGGCGTAGGAGGAGCTGAATCCTGAGCCACGGGTCTGATAGACGGAGAACAGTGAAAACGCCGGGTATTGTAAGGTGCGGATGTAACGTTGTTGTTCATCGCTGAGAGCAATACGGCTTTTGTAGAAGTTGAGTATCGGGTGATCGGCCATGTTGGCGGTGTCTGTGAGTACGGACGGTATTCTTGTCAGGAAGAGGGTATCTAACTGGAAGGTTTGTGCGGGTACACCCATGAGTTGGGCCAGTTGGTTGGCCTGTTCTTGTTCGAGGTCTCTGGCTTTGGTGAGGGTGATGCGGGCGTTGGACACTTCTGCATTTGCGAGGGAGGAGTCTACGCCGGCGATCAGGCCGTTCTTTACTCTTCTTACGACTACGGCGCGGAAGGTATCAGCCCGTTCGAGGTTGCGTTCCCAGGATCGGGTGAGGCGTTGTGCGGCGAGCAGGTTGAGGTAGGCGCCGGCGACTTTTACGCCTTGGCGGAACTGTTCCTGCTGGTAGTCTTTTTCATTTTGGAAGGCGGTGGCCTGGGCGGTCTTTATCCTTTCTTTTGCGCGGCCGAATGCGAAAAAGTCCCAGTTGATGTTGGCCAGGTAGGAGGCGCCGAATGCGGCGTTCCAGTTTTGTTTGGGCAAGGGTAAGCCGGAGGAGGCTACGCTTAAACCATTCAATCCGTAGAGGGGGCCGTTTTGGCCGTTCACAGTACCATAGTCTTGTTGGCCAGAGATATTTACGTTAGGCAAGTATTCTCTTTGGGCTTGTTTTACTGAGGCTTGCGAGGATTGTAGGTAATAAGCCTTTGCTTTAATGGTTCCGTAATTGTTCAATGCTGTTTGGACAGCATCTTTCAACGTCAGCACCTGCGCTCCGGCACTACTGCTGCATAGGCAGCAGACTGCCAGTACGCACAGGCGTAGCGGGTGATTTGTAAACATCGTAAATAAATGAGCGTTATTGCATGCCAGTTACTACAACTGGATTCTCACGCAAAATGAGCGCATCATTTTGAAGCAATTTTGAAGAAGGCTCCTCGGTAGGAAATTTTACTCTAATTATGTGATGAGTGGCAACGTATTCATATTGGATATCGAAGTGACTGGAGTCGCATATTTGTTTAACGATGGCCAATCCTATGCCAATGGAGTCGTTGCATTGATTGCTTTTCTTAAAGCGGCGGAACAGTTCCTGGGTGGGTACTTCGGGGGGTCTGCCGGTGTTGCTGATCTCGAGTTGTTCGTCGTTGAGTGTGATGGCGATATAGCCACCTCTCATATTATGACGAATGGCATTGCTTACCAGGTTGCTCACGAGGATATCTACGAGTGCGGGATGCATTTTTACTTTCACCGGTTGAATATAGCTTTTGACCTGGATATCTTTGAGATGTATAAGGTCGCGAAAGGTTGCCAGTGTTTCCATCATACATTTGCCGAAGCCTACTTCTTCCCGTTTATCATATTCCTGGTTTTCCAGGCGTGTCAATAAGGCTAATGCCCTATGGATACGGGATAGTTTTTCGACGGCGTTTTGCATGTCTCCTATCAGTTTGGCTTGTTGGCCATGAATCTCTGATTCGGAGAGGAGGTCGAGTTTACTGCGGATGACGGATAAGGGTGTCTGAAGTTCGTGGGAAGCATTTTCTGTAAACTCTTTGAGGGATGCGTAGTCTTCGATGGCCTTGTCGGTCATGCGGGTGAGGAAACAGTTCAGTTCCTTAAACTCTTCGGTGTTGGTGGCAGACAGCGTCAGTTTTTGTTTGTTTTTGAGGCTAAACTGCTGGATGCGGCTCATGGTGTGATGAAAGGATGCCAATATATATTTAGACACGAGCCTTGCGGTGATGCCGACGGCGAATACGAGCAGTACCAGTTTCCAGAGGATGGAGTACAGTAGACCTGCCCTGAGTTGTTGTGGTCGCAGTACGTGGTCGGTGGCGGTGAGCTGATAGTGCTGTCCGTTGATCTTATAGTGATTGGTGAGGAGCAGCTGGGTATCGGCTTGTTTTAATTCGGGATCTTCTTCGATCTCACGTTGTTGTACTTCTTCTGTCTTCTCGGGCAAGGGAGATGACAAGGGAATAACTGCGATGGCTACGCCATGAATATATGGGGAAGGCTGTACGCCTCTTTGTACTTGGGAGGCTACTTTATTATTAATGGCTCTTAGTTTTTCGATGGCGCCATTGTCAGCCTGGTGTTTAATATTATAATAGGTGATCACACTGCATACCGGAATCAGGATGACATTGATCCCGAGGTACCACAGTGTAAAGCGGTCTACTAACTTCATTGTTTGGAAGTATTAAATTTATAGCCCAGGCCGTATACTGTACTGATATAATCTGTACCCTGTGCTGCACTTATCTTCTTGCGGATGTTTTTTACATGTTGGTATACGAAGTCAAAGTTAGACAAGTTATCTGTATAATCGCCCCACAAATGTGCGGCGATGGACTGGCGGGAGAGCACCCTGTTTTTGTTTACTACAAAGTATAGGAGTAGTTCAAACTCTTTACGGGTGATATCCAGGAGCTGGTCGTTGACGGTGGCTTCGAGGGTATCTGTGTTGAGGCATATCTCATTAAATATGATGATATTGCTTCCATTGAGTTTCTTCCGGCGGTAGATGGCTTTGAGGCGGGCATGTAGTTCCGGGAGGTGAAAAGGTTTGGTGAGGTAGTCATCGGCGCCTTCGTCGAGGCCCATGATCTTATCGTCGAGGGAGTTTTTAGCGGAAATGATGAGTATACTGCTTTGGATGTTCTCTTTACGGATGAAGGACAGCAAGTGGAGGCCGTTGCCATCAGGCAGCATGATATCCAGCAGGATACAATCATACTGAAAGGACACGAGGCGGTCCTGGGCGTCGGTAATATTATAGCTTACTTCACAGATATAGCCTTCCCTGGCCAGGAAGTCGTGGATGCTGCTGGCCAGCTCTTCATTGTCTTCAATCAAAAGCACTTTCATACCGATGCAAATTTATTTATAAATCTGAAGCAATTTTGAAGTCCTTCCTGTGACGGCCCGGGGCGGTATATCGCTTGTAGTGGCGGGTATGGTGTGGCTCCTCTCCTATTGCGGGATTGCCCTGTAAAGTTTTGGTCAGAAATTTATTTCCTGTTTTAGTTGCAAAATCGGATTATTTGCAACAATATTGCAAATAATTACCTTAGACACATGATCAGCATACAGACCACCGATCTAACGAAACGATACGGTACGCATACTTCATTGTATCAATTGAACTTAAGCATTAGCAGGGGGACGGTTTATTGTTTGCTAGGGCAGAATGGGGCCGGCAAGACGACGACGATCAACCTGTTATCTGGTTTTACGCGACCCAGTAGTGGTACGGTGCATATTAACGGGCAGGAAGTAAGGCCGGATGATCCAGCGGTGCGGAAGGCGGTGGCTTATATCCCGGAGGTGGTGCAGTTGTACGACAATCTGAGCGGAATGGAGAACCTGCGTTTTTTCAGTAGCCTGGCCGGTTACCGGTATAAGCCAGCAGAGTTGTCGGTTTTTTTGCGGGAAGTGGGATTGCAGGAGGAGGCGCATGAGCATCGGTTGGGTACTTATTCGAAGGGGATGCGTCAGAAGGTGGGTATTGCGATTGCGCTGGCGAAACATGCGGAAGTGATATTAATGGACGAGCCTACGAGTGGATTAGATCCTAAGGCGACGGCGGAGTTCACGCGGATATGCAAGGAGCTGGCGGCGGCTGGTAAGACGATCTTTATGGCGACGCATGATATATTCAATGCTGTTAATGCCGGTACGCAGATCGGCATTATGAAACAAGGGATACTGGTGCATACGGTGGCTACGTCTGCTATCACGGCGGACGAATTACAACAGCTCTATCTGGAGACTATTTAATCCAATCAACTATATACGATATGAAATTATCAGCGCTTACGGGCTGCCTGTTATTGTCGTGCCCGGGCGTCACAGCACAGCTATTGCCTGCTGGGGATACGTTGACCCGGCGGGATACCAGCATACTTACTACTGCGGCATCGCGACGTCAATTGCAGCGTGTGGAGGTGGTAGGCCGTACGTCTAAACAGTACAACAGCGACTATTCTTTTTCTGTGACTAAGATCGGTGTATTGAACAAGGATATTCCGCAAAGTATCAGTACGGTCACGAAGGAGTTCATTGCCGACAGGCAGGCATTCCGGGCTGGCGATGCGATCAAATATATCAACGGTGTAAGTCCGGTGAGTTTTTATAGTCATTATGCGATCCGTGGGTTGACGCGGAATGAGGAGACGCGTATTTATAATGGGATGCGTACTTCTCAATATTTATTCAACCAGCCGCTGACCAATAATATAGAGCGGATAGAGGTGATCAAGGGGCCTGCCAGTGCGACTATATCCAATGCTGATCCTGGTGGGAGTATCAATATGGTGACGAAGAAGCCGTTGGCGGAAGCCCGGCGTCAGGTGAGTTTGGGCACCGGTAGCTTTGACACTTACCGGGCGGCGGTGGACCTTACGGGCCCTTTGAATAAACAAAAGACGCTATTATACCGATTGAACATTGGGTATGAAGATGCGCAGAGTTTCCGTAACCTGATCTACCGGAAGGCCTTTTTGCTGGCGCCCTCTATGACCTATATCATTAACGAGAAGAGCCAGGTGAATGTGGAGCTGGTGGTGGGCAGGGACCAGTCGCGGCTGGACCGGGGGCAGCCAATTTTTGGAGCGGTAGATGGCAAGACGCCGCTGACCACTACGCCGATCAACTATTCCATGAGTATGCCTAATGATCGTAATGTGCAGCAGGATATTAAGTTCTTCGGCAATTTCACGCACCGTTTTTCTTCTCATATTGGATTTACCCTGTCTTATATGAAGCAGGTATGGCGGGAGGATCTTTTCGAGCACCGCACGAATAATGCCTTTGCGGTAGATAGTGCCGGCAAGGCGATACCTACGCTGGCGGCGATGCAGATCTTCCAGCGGTTGCAGCGATGGACGACGGACAATATTACCGCGTATTTCAATATTGACTGGAAGACGGGGCCGGTATTGCATAAGATCGTAGCCGGGTATGATTACCTGTCGCTGACGAAGCCGAGGGGTAATACACAGAATACGGCGAAGGGGTACCGTAATGCTGACAATACTGGTTTTATCAGCAATTATGATCCGTCCAAACCATCTCAATACCAGTATACCACTATTGACGGTAAGCGGGTGCCGGTACCGAATGTGCCCTATTTCAATCTAGCTGATCCGCAATACCTGTTGCGGAATGAAGGTGATTTCCTGTATTTGCGGGAGGAGTTTGCGCCATCGAAATACCAGGTGAACGCGATCTATGTACAGGACCAGTTGTACTTCCGGGGATTCATACTGACGGCCGGTTTGCGGCAGGAGTGGTACCAGGATGTGCTGAATCATCAATTGCCGCAGGAGCAGCGAGTGAATCAGCATAAGCTGATCGGACGTATGGGATTGAGTTATGCGGTTAATGAGCATATCAATACGTATGTGACCTATATACAAGGATATAATCCGCAGACGGCGTCCAGCCTGGTACAACCTAATGCCGGCGGTCCTTTTGATCCGTTGATCACGGATATGCGGGAGGGAGGTATTAAAACGGAGTGGCTGGGCGGCCTGTTGAAAGCCAGCATGGCGTATTACGATGTGCGCTCGCGGAATATCCTGGTATATACCGGGTTGGATAAGCCCGCGTTGGCGCAGCGTGGCGCTGAGGGTAGCCATGGGCTGGAGGTAGAAGTGAGCGGGCGTATTTTGCCCGGATGGCAGGTGATGGCCGGGTATGCTTATACGGATGCGCGGATCACCGATGACATCAAGCAGCAGAATATTGGTTTGCGCAAGGAGAACACCCCTTGGAATAGTGGTAGCCTGTGGACGCGATATGATTTCCGCAGTGCGGTCATTAAAGGACTCGGGTTGGGTGCGGGGATGCAATATCGCGGCGAGCGTATTCCCTGGTTAAGCCGAGCTTTCCTGATACCCGGTTATACGGTGGTAGATGCGGCGATCTATTATAAGGTCAAGGGTATACAGGTGGCGGTGAATGTCAATAATCTATTTAATAAAACCTATTGGACAGGTGCGTATAGTTTCTTCCAGCTGTTTCCCGGGGAGCCGAGGAATGTGCAGGTAAACGTCACCTATCAATTCTAAATCTGTTCACGACATGCATTTTTCGACGATCAGGATCATTGCTGTACAGGAGTGGCAGCTTATTTTCCGGAACAGGACGGCGCTGATACTATTTGGTGTGCTGGCGGCTATCTTGCTAACGGCAACGGGTATAGGCTGGCAGCAGCAACGGCAATATCAGCAGCAGCGAAAGCAATACCAGGCAGAGGTACAACATCAGTGGATGAACCAGCCGGACCGGCATCCGCACCGGGTGGCGCATTATGGTTACCTGGTATTCAGGGACCGGTCGCCCCTCTCCTTTTTTGATCCCGGTTTGTCTTCTTTCGCCGGTAATGCTTTGTTCTTGGAGGCGCACCGTCAGAATACGGTGAATATGAGCGAGGCTGGTTTTTCGAACGGTATGCTTCGTTTCGGGGAATTGAACATAGCGATGGTGTTGCAGTTGCTGGTGCCGTTGTTTATCTTTTTCATCGGCTTTGGTACGGTGGCGGCTTTACGCGAGAGCCAGGTATTGAAGCTGCTGATCAGCCAGGGTGTTAGTTTTACGGAGCTGCTGACTGGCAAGACGCTCGGTATTGCGGCGGTGACATTGGCATTGTTCGGACCGGTGGTCATCGTGACGATGGGCGGCTGGTTATTATTATACCAGGGTACTGTGAGTGCGGATACCTGGTTACGGATGCTACTACTGCTTTTAGTATACGCCGCTTACTTTGTAATCTGTGCCTGGATCACGGTGCTCCTATCTGCGATCAGCCGGAGTGCCCGAGGCGCGTTACTGACGCTGCTGGTGTGTTGGATCACCTTTTTCATCATAGTGCCGAAGGCGGCGCAGACGGCAGGGTCCAATCTTTACCAGGCGCCGGATAAGATCGCTTTTGAGCATATGCTGGAAGCTGCCCTGGAAAAAGAAGGGGACAGTCATAATCCTGACGACCCACATTTTAAGGCTTTCCGGGATGCTGTGTTGCGACAATATCATGTGAAGGATGTGAAGGAGCTACCCTTTAACTACAGTGGTTACCTGATGGCGGAGGGGGAGCGCATTACGGCCCGGATATTTAATATCGCGTATACTGATCTGATCGATACTTATCAACGGCAGAACGATGTAGCCGGTATCCTGTCTTTTTTTGACCCTTATCTGGCGGTACGTATCAGCTCTATGAGCCTGTCGGCTGCTGATATGCATCACTATGTCGATTTTCAGCGGGAGGCGGAGCGGTATCGTTTCAATATGGTGCAAGGGTTGAATGACATTCATGCGCACCAGATAGATGCGCGGCAGAATTCTACGCAGCGGGTCAGCAATAAGAACTGGCAGCGGCAGGCGGCATTCTTTTATCAGCCTAAAACTACGGGGTGGTCTGTACGACATCAGTGGGTACCTTTGGTAGCTTGTGCCTGGTGGGTGCTGGCAGGTATTCTTCTCATCAATATTGTTTCAAAACGTATTCATGTTTAATATGGATTACAGGAGTATTATATTATTGGAGGCCCGGCAGTTCCTTCGCGGGCGGACGATCCTGGTGGTATTAGTATCGGTATTTATTTTAGGCTGTTACGGGTTGTACCACGGGCGGCAGGTGAGGGATCACCAGGAGACGGTGATCAGTGCGATACCTACTATTGAGCAGGAGCATACGGCGAAGAACATTTCCTATAATGCCGGTAAGCCGGTGGGAGGCCCGCTGTATTACCAGTATTTCTATACGACGAATCCGCCGACGCCCTGGGCGGCTTTTGCTATTGGTCAGCGGGATGTGAACCCTTATCATCTGAAGGTGAAGATGCTGGCGATCGAGGGTCAGTTGTATGATACGGATCTGAGCAACCCGGTTACGTTGCTGGCCGGCAACCTGGATGTGGCCTTTGTCTTTGTGTTCCTGTTGCCATTGGTGATGATCGTGTTCTGTTATAATACATTGTCGGGCGAGGAGGAATCGGGGGTATGGAAGATCGTGCGATCTATGCCTATCTCTCCGGTACGGCTGCTGGCGATGAAGCTCGCGGTACGATTTCTGACGTTGCTGGTGCTGGCGGTCTTTTTGTTCTTTACGGCGCATGTGTGGCTGGGGTTGCCGGTGGGTTTGACCTCTTTATATATGGGGCTGGTCCTCTTTTTATACCTGTTGTGCTGGTTTAGTATTATCGCGTGGGTGATCACGTGGCAGCGGTCGTCGGGGATGAATGCGGTGATACTGGTAAGCATCTGGATAGGGCTGACGATATTACTGCCCGGGTTGGCGAATACGTTGCTAAACAGTGCTATACCTGTTCCGGAATCTTTTGAGACGACGGTGGCGCAGCGGCAGGGGTATCATGAGAAATGGGATCGTCCGGTGATGGAGACGATGGAGCGTTTTTACCAGGTGTATCCGCAATACCGTAATTATCCATTTTCGAAAGATACTTTTTCTTATGCCTGGTATTATGCGATGCAGCTGCAAGGGGATGAAGCGGCGGTTCATTCTTCGAAGACGCTATTTGACAAGTTGGGGCAGCGGCAGCTGTGGGCAAACCGGGTTGGTTATTTGCTACCTACTATTAATGCGCAGCAGCAGTTGAATCACCTGGCTCGTACGGACCTGGCGGATCATATTAGTTACCTGACGGCGGTGAAGGACTATCACCGGGAGGTGCGGGAGTACTTTTATCCATATATTTTCCGGCATCAGGTGACGGAGCAGGCGGACTGGCTGCATATGCCGGTGTTTCGTCCGAAGGTGTTTGCGGCGGTGACATTGCCTTATAGCAGTTTATTATCGTTGTTCGTGTTCACGATCGTGTGTGGCGGTTTGGGATGGAGGAGAAGCAGGCGATTGTTTGTGCAGGGAAGTTGATATACAGGGATGCTTATACGAATGTTATACCTTAATTAAAGGAAAGCTATAGGATAGGTGGACGTGAGCATATAAACAATTCATTTTCAGACACTTGAAAAACGCCTATCCTCTATTGACGCGGCTTTCCGGGATATGCATATAAATAATTGATCTTTAAACAGATACAATACATAATTATTATCTGAAATATATAAATATGATTGGCGGGGTAGCATTTGGTTGTTTGGCAGTCGTTGCTTGTAATAAGAAAATCTTGGCATACATTTACCCTTTGGGAGATCATTGATTCCCGGGAAGAATTTAAAGCTGATCATGCAAAAGATCCTTATTGTAGAAGACGAAGTTAAGGTAGCGAATGCCATCCGCAAGGGGTTGGAGGAGAATGGTTTTGAGGTGGATGTAGCATATGATGGCCGTGTGGGTAAGAGTTTGGCGACGGGTAATATATACGATATGCTGATATTGGATCTGAACCTTCCTCATAACAATGGTTATGAGGTTTGTGAGGCGGTTCGGCGGAGTAATAACCGGGTGCCTATTATTATGTTAACGGCATTGGGGGGTATGGAGGATAAGATGCAGGCATTTGGGTTGGGGGCGGATGATTACCTGGTGAAGCCATTTGATTTCCGGGAGTTGCTGGCGAGGATACGGGTATTTTTAAAGCGTGCTGGTGCTGACACGCCGTTGAACACACAATATAAGATTGCGGTATCGGACCTCGAGATAGACCGGGAGAAGAAGGAAGTGACGCGTGCCGGTAAAAAGATCGCGTTGACGGCCAAGGAGTATCAGTTGCTGGAGTTTCTGGCGCTGCATAAGGGTCGTGTTATATCTAAGCTCACCATTGCGGAGAAGGTGTGGGATATTGATTTTGATACGGGCACCAACGTTATTGAGGTGTATATTAATTTCCTGCGAAAGAAGATCGACAAGGACTTTGAGCAAAAATTGCTGCATACCAAGACGGGTATGGGTTACTATCTCTCTGAAGAATAAAAACGGCCGTTCTCCCCGGTGAAGATCAAATATAAAATAGCACTTTATTATACGCTTAGCGCGGCATTGTTGCTGGTGGCCTTTGCGACGCTGGCATATTATCTGTCTGCGAAGTCGCGGCAGCAGGAGTACCTGGAGCGGTTGGAATACCGTGCCCGGTCTATTGCCAGTGTGGTGTTGGAGGGTAATATAGTGAAGGTGGAGTTATTGCGGGAGCTGGACCGGACGACGTTCCAGGATCTGTATAAGGAAGCTATCCTGGTATACAATACGAAGTATGATGTTCTTTATTCGAATATAAAAGATACGGCTATACGTACGAACCGTAGTTTGCTGGATCATATTGTCAAGTATAAATTTTATTCCAACGAGTCGGCTGGCCGGGAGGTGGTGGGTGTATTCTATACGGAGGAGCAGCAGTCGGTGATTGTGCTGGTATCGTCTTTTGACAAGTATGGGTTTCAGAACCTGCAGAGCCTGGAGCAGATATTGATCATTGAGTTAGCGGTGGCGGTGATCATTTTGATTGCGGTGGGTTATTTCTTTGCGAAAAAGATGATGAAGCCGGTGGATCAGTTGGTACAGCAGGTGGACAGTATCAATGCGAACAACTTGCAGGATAAGCGGGTGGCGGTGAAGGGGCGGGATGAGATTGCGCAGTTGGGGGCGAACTTCAACACGATGTTGCAGCGGCTGAGTAGTTCTTTTGACTTACAGAAGAGTTTTGTGAGTAATGCTTCTCATGAGTTAAGGACGCCATTGGCGGCTATGATCAGCCAGTTACAGGTGATATTGTCGAAGGAAAGGGAGAAGGATGATTATATCCAGACGTTGAATTCGGTGTTGGAGGAGGCGGAGAACCTGTCGGATCTGACGAACGGGTTGTTGCAGCTGGCGCAGTCTGACCTGGGGCAGCAAAAGCTGATATTCAGTCCGGTACGTATTGATGAGTTATTGCTGGAGATGGGTAATTTGGTGCGGATGAAAAATAAGAGCAGTTACAAGATCGAGTTGCGGTTTTTGAAGGAGCCGGAGCAGGATACGCAGGTAACTTGCCTGGGCAACGAAAGTTTACTTAAAGTATTATTTATCAATTTATTAGATAACGCCTGTAAGTTTTCGGCGGACAATACGGCCAGTGTTTCGATTGATTTTTATACCCGTCATATTATGGTGCAGGTGCAGGATAATGGGATTGGTATACCATCTGGGGAGGTGAGTAAGATATTTGAGCCATTTTACCGGGCTAATAATGCCCAGCAGGTGCGCGGGCATGGTTTGGGGCTTTCTATATGTAAAAAGATCGTGCAAATACACCAGGGGCATATTTCTGTCAGTTCGGATGAGGGCCGGGGTACGATCTTTACGGTATTATTGCCGCAGTTACCTCTGGATGTGCCGGACAGTGATGGATCTTCTACGTTGATATTACAAGGCGGCAGCTTCCCTCCTGCTTTGCCATCGTTATGATAATGTTTGTTGGCTTCTCTTTCTATCTCCTTCAGTTTTAATGTGTTTTTAATGTGGCTTAAAGGCGTCTTTAATTGGCGAGTCGGAATTTTGTATCATCAAACCAAAGCGATAGATGCGAACAACCGAATTTATTTTAATGATCTTTTTAAGTCTGGGAATTGTGGTACCTGCCTCAGCACAGCAAGAGCTGCGGCAGCCGCTTACGATGAGGGCGGCGGAGGATAGTTTTTTAGTGAAGAATTACCTGCTCCTGGCGCAGCGCTACCAGGTAGATGCAGACAAGGCGTTGATCCGGCAAGCGAAGTTATGGGACAATCCCTCTTTCAGTGCGCTTTTTGGATTTAACAGTACCAACAACATCAAGCCTTTTTACATAGGGAAGGGAGGTCAGACGCAGTATACGATCGACCAGGTGGTGCAGTTGGCGGGCAAGCGTAACAAGAATATACAGCTGGCGACGACGAAGGCTACTTTGAGTGAAGCGACTTTTGATGAGTTGCTGCGTACGTTGCGGATGCAGTTACGGCAGAATTATTTCAATCTTTATTTTCAGCAACAGACAGAGACGGTGTTAAGGACGCAGCTCCGGAATTTACAGGAGATTGTTGAGGCTTATACCATTGCGGATAAGAAAGGTAGTGTAGCGCATGCGGACCTGATCCGGCTGAAGGCTTTACAAATAGGTCTGGAGAATGACTATGCGGATTTCAAGCAACAGGAGTTGGAATCGCAGAAGAACCTGCAACAATTATTACATACCCAGGATTTTTACAGTGCGGAGATGCAGCCATCTGATACGGAGCGTTATTCACTGGATGGCCTGAACCTGCAACAGTTACTGGACTATGCGGCACAGAACCGTCCGGATGTGAAGATGGCGCAGGCGGAATATCTTTCTGCCACTGCCAACTACCAGTTACAGAAGGCGTTGGCGACGCCAAACCTGCATGTGGGCGCCAACTACGATAAGCACGGTACTTATATTGACAATTTTATAGGCTTACAGGTAGGGATAGATCTCCCGTTCTGGAACCGTAATCAGGGGAACATACGCTCTGCCAAGTTGCAGGTTGCTTCTGAGGAGCAGCAGTTGAAGCAGCAGCAGAGTGTAGCGCAGACGGAGGTGTTGAATGCTTTCGAGCAGATACGTGCGATAGAGAAGCGTTATCCTGGTGTGATACTGGAGGATTTCCAGCAGGAGTATAACAAATTGATTGACGAAGTAGCTAAGAACTTCAGTAAAGGAAATATATCGCTGCTCCAGTTTATCGACTATTTCAACAGTTACAGTGACCACGTTAAGAACATCAACCGGTTCCTCGCCAATCGCATGAATGCGTACGAAGAACTTAATTATGCAACAGGACAAGAACTATTCAACAAAAAGTAAGTACATGAAACGGCCCTTTATAATTATCGGTATTTCCCTTCTGATGGCGGTAGCTATCAGTAGTTGCAAACGTACTGAAGCCACGCAATCTGAGAAAAGCACTTTCGTACTGAGCGATACTATGCTGCAAGCTATTCATATAGATACTGCAGCGATGCGCCCCGTGTTGAATGAATTAAGATTATCAGGTAAAGTAGCCCCTAACGGAGGAAAGGTATTGAAGGTATATCCTCTGGTGAGTGGTTATGTAGAAGATATAAAAGTACAATTAGGCGATTATGTGCAGAAGGGTCAGGTGTTGGCGGTGATCCACAGTGCGGAGATCGCGGATTATGAGAAGCAGCTTGCCGAGGCTCGTTCTGACAAGGCGGTAGCCGAGAAGAATTTGAAAGTGGCGCAGGACCTGTTTGAGAGCAGGCTGAGTACGGAGCGGGATGTGGTGAATGCGAAAGGTGAGCTGGCGAAAACGGATGCGGAGATCACCCGGTTGAATGACCTGTTCAAGATATACCGGAAGGGCAAGGGAGCGACCTACCTGGTGACGGCGCCTATCTCGGGGTATGTGATCGAGCGTAACATCAATAACAATATGGAGATCCGTTCGGACAACAGTGCCAACATTTTCACGATCTCTGAGTTGGATGATGTGTGGGTGGTAGCGAATGTATTTGAGACGGATATAGCGAGGATGAAGGAAGGATATGAAGCGGACGTGGTGACTATCAGTTATCCGGATGTGACTTTCCATGGTAAGATCGATAAGATCTACAATTTCCTGGACCCGGCTACGAAGACGATGCAGGTGCGTATCAGTATTGACAATAACAATATGTTGCTGAAGCCGGAGATGTTTGCTACGGTGTATGTGAAATACCGTGACAATGATTCCAAGATAGCGATTCCTTCTTCTGCGGTGATCTTTGATAACAGTAAGAACTATGTGCTGGTATTCAGGGACAAGAACAATATAGATGTAAGACAGGTGGAGGTAGCGAAGACGGCTGGTGATACGACTTACCTGGACAATGGTCTTAAGCCAGGTGAGCAGGTGATCTCGAAGAATCAGTTGTTGATCTATGACGCATTAAAGAACTAATGACTCAACTCCCCCTGTTTAGGCAGGGGGTCTATTGAACCGCTTCAACAGACCGTCTTACCAAAGACTATCAACCTTATGAACAAATTTATCAGAAATATAGTCGCCTTTTCACTGAAGAACAAGCTGTTTGTCTTCATTATGACGGGCGCCCTTATAGTGGCGGGGGTATTCAGTTTTGTCCACACACCTATTGAGGCATTTCCGGATGTGACGAATACGCAGATTGTGATCGTGACGAAGTGGAATGGCCGTAGTGCGCAGGAAGTGGAGCGATTTGTGACGTTGCCGATCGAGGTGTCTATGAATGCTGTGCAGAAGAAAACCAGTGTACGTTCGGTGACGATGTTTGGTCTTTCTGTGGTAAAGATCATATTTGACGATGATGTGGAGGATTTCTTTGCCCGTCAGCAGGTGAACAATATGTTGCAGAGTATTAGTCTGCCGGAGGGTGCGGACCCGGAGATACAGCCACCTTATGGTCCTACTGGTGAGATCTTCCGTTATTATCTGAAAAGTGCCAAGCGGGATTCGCGGGACCTTCTTACCTGGCAGAACTGGGTGATAGATCGTCAGATCCGTAGTGTACCTGGTGTTGCGGATGTGGTGGCTTTTGGTGGTCAGGATAAGATTTACGAGATCTCTGCGGACCCGGTGAGGCTGTTGAAATATAATATTACGCCCCTGGAATTGTACCAGGCTGTAACCAAAAGTAACGTGAATGTGGGCGGCGATGTGATAGAGAAGAACGGGCAGGCTTATGTGGTAAGGGGTATTGGTTTGCTGGTGAGTATACAGGATATTGAGAACATCATCATTGAGAATATAAACGGTGTACCGCTGACGGTAAAAGACCTGGCAACGGTACGGGAGGCCTCGGCTCCCCGGGTGGGGCAAGTAGGTTTGGGTCACCAGGATGACCTGGTGGAAGGTATCATTGTGATGCGTAAGGGGGAGAATCCGTCTGAGGTGATCGCCCGGGTGAAGGATAAGATCAACGAGTTGAACGAGACGGTGTTGCCGGAAGACATCAAGATGGCTACGTTCTATGACCGTGACAACCTGATGGAGTTTTGTACGCATACGGTGATGCACAACCTGATAGAGGGGATCATTTTTGTGACCGTGATTGTGTTCATCTTCATGGCGGATTGGCGGACGACGGTGATCGTATCGATCATCATACCATTGGCGCTGTTATTTGCGTTTCTCTGTCTGCGTATGAAAGGTATGAGTGCAAACCTGCTGTCTATGGGAGCTATTGACTTCGGTATTATTATAGACGGTGCGGTGGTAATGGTAGAGGGGATATTTGTGATGTTGGATCACAAGGCGCATAAGTATGGGATGGAGCGGTTCAACAAGATGGCGAAGATGGGTTGGATCAAACAGACCGGAGGAGAATTGGCGAAGGCGATCTTTTTCTCGAAGCTGATCATCATTATCTCTTTGATCCCGATCTTCTCTTTCCAGAAAGTGGAAGGTAAGATGTTTTCTCCGCTAGCCTGGACGTTAGGGTTTGCGTTGTTGGGAGCGCTGTTGTTCACGCTTACGCTGGTGCCGGTGCTCAGTAATATCTTATTACGTAAGAATGTAAAGGAGAAAAATAACCCGGTTGTTAATTTCTTTGACCGGATCGTTATAAGCGGATTTAACTGGACCTATGCGCACAAGCGACTGAGTCTGCTGATTGCGCTCGCCTTTATGGGACTGACGTTCCTGTCGGCCAAGTTCCTTGGTACGGAGTTCCTGCCGCAGCTGAATGAAGGGTCGTTGTGGGTGACTACGGAGTTGCCGATGAGTATGTCGTTGACGGAGAGTGTGAAGATGGCGCATAAGATACGGGAGGACCTGAGTGCGTTCCCCGAGGTGAAGGCGGTGTTGTCACAGACGGGACGTTCCAACGACGGTACAGACCCTAACGGTTTCTACTTTGTGCAATACCAGGTGGACCTGTTGCCTAAGGGTGAATGGAAACGTAAGATCACGCAGGATGAGCTGATTGGTCAGATGGAAGGCAAACTGCGTAAGTATCCCGGTATTATACTGAACTTCTCGCAGCCTATCTCTGACAACGTATCTGAAGCAGTGGCAGGTTTTAAGGCCAGCAACGGGGTGAAAATTTATGGGGATGATCTTACTAAACTGGAGAGTTTGTCGCAGCAGGTGATCAAGGAGCTGAAGACGGTGCAGGGGGTACGTGACCTTGGGGTGATCCGTAATATTGGTCAACCGGAGATGAGTATCAACCTGAGTGATAATAAGCTGGCGCTGTATGGAGTATCTACGGCAGATGCGCAGGCGGTGATAGAGATGGCGATCGGTGGTAAGACGGCTACGCAGCTGTTCCAGGGTGAGAAGAAGTTCGACATCAGGGTACGTTATGACGAGAACTACCGTAAGACGGAGGATGACCTGGCGAACTTGATGGTGCCTACGTTGAATGGCAATAAGGTACCGCTGAAGGAGCTGGCAACTATTTCTACTATTACGGGACCGGCCTTTATCTATCGTGACGGTAACAAACGATTCATTGGTGTGAAGTTTTCTGTGCGGGACCGTGACCTGGGAAGTACGATTGCGGAAGCGCAGCAGAAAGTAAATAAAGTAGTGTCTTTACCGAAAGGGTACAGCATAGGTTGGACCGGTGAGTTTGAGAACCAGGTGCGTGCGACGAAACGTCTGGGGCAGGTGGTACCGATCAGTATCATTGCTATTTTCCTGATCCTGTTCATTATGTTGGGAAGTGTGAAAGATGCGGGGCTGGTGTTGATGAACGTGCCATTTGCTTTGATCGGCGGTATCCTGGCGTTGCATGTTACGAATATGAACTTTGGTATCTCTGCGGGAGTTGGTTTCATTGCGCTTTTTGGTATCTGTATACAGAACGGGGTGATATTGATATCGGTGTTCCATAAGAACCTGGAGGCGAGGATGTCATTGAATGAGTCGATCAAGATGGGTGTGCAGAGTCGAATACGACCGGTGGTAATGACTGCATTGATGGCGGCTATTGGTTTGATCCCGGCGGCGATATCTTCGGGTATAGGATCTGAAACGCAGAAGCCCTTGGCGATTGTGGTGATCGGAGGATTGATCACGGCGACTACGCTGACGTTGCTGGTGTTCCCGCTGATCTTCTATACAGCGTACAAGAATAAGACGGAAGCATTATAAGAGGTGTGAATCGTATTGACCTCATTATTAATGCAGAGGGAGCGGTTATTGAAATCATATTCTAACAGATTGGCCACAATGAAGACGAACAAACAGGAAGGTATAAACGAAAGGTCATGAAAAGAGAGCATGTTGTATACATTTTTTATCAAAGGACTGTTTACACCATGCTCATTATCAAGCATTCATCATCACTTTATAAACTCAAGTTTTAATCAAAACAAAACGTCAAACATGAAAAAGTTCATCCTCGCAATTGCCGTAGCTGCTTTCGCTATTTTCAGTGTAACCGGTGTTAATGCACAGCAACCTGCTAAAACAGAGCAAGCACCAGCTAAAGCTGAGAAGAAAGAGAAAAAAGAAAAGAAAGAGAAAAAGGAGAAGAAAGAAAAGAAAGAAAAGGCTGCTGCTTAATCTTACCACTACCACAACATTTATCTACGCTTAAAATACAAAAGCTATGAAAAAAATCATGTTAGCCATTGCTGTAGCTGCTATTGCTACTTTCAGTGTAACCGGTGTTAATGCACATCCTCAACAACCGGCAAAAACCGAGCAAGCTCCTGCTAAGGAAAAGAAAGCTGAGAAGAAAGCAGAGAAGGTGTCCAAAAAAGAGC
Source organism: Chitinophaga pendula (assembly GCF_020386615.1). Classification (NCBI taxonomy): domain Bacteria; kingdom Pseudomonadati; phylum Bacteroidota; class Chitinophagia; order Chitinophagales; family Chitinophagaceae; genus Chitinophaga; species Chitinophaga pendula. The sequence continues at coordinate 2,402,948 of NZ_CP077769.1, read as the reverse complement.
ATGAGAAGAAGGCAAAACCTGCTGAGAAAAAAGGAGCATAATCTGCCAACCGTAACTAAAATTATTAAGCTTAAAAACATAGCGATATGAAAAAACTTATGTTAGCCATCACCGCATTAGCTATTGCTACATTTAGTATCAGTGGCGTAAACGCACAAGCTGCTAAGCCGGCTCAGACCACCACCCAGGCACCTGCCAAGGCAGAGAAGAAAGGTGAAAAAGCTTCCAAGAAGGAGCATGCTAAGAAGCACGCTGCCAAGGAAGCGAGCAAGCCGGCTCAAAAGTAGTCAGCAAACGTTTTAGTTCGCATATAGGTTGATAGAATGGACATGTAACTCTCCATTGAGGTTTTCGGACCAATCTGGAAACAGTTTCATGCTCAATTTCTCCGCCCCGCCGCATAGGAAAAACCGCGGGGCGGATTTTGTTTTTTTAGGGGCTTCCCTCCTTTTTATGTTAAAATCTGTTGATCCGGGAAGTGGACGATCGTGGATCATTGGGAGCTGTTGCGGTGGTGCCTTACCCTATTTGGTGAATAAACGGCTGTATATTATTCCTTTACATAAAAAATATGCCCTCTTTTTTCGTTCCTGGTACGGAGGTAATATCTTTGTAAGCATGAAAAAACTACAGGAAGGAGTGCCTTCTTCCTCTCCGCTTGCTTTCGGATTTGTCGTAGGTACTACCAGTCTTGCTTTTGTGGTATCGCAGCTGGATGTATCGATTGTCAATATTGCCCTTCCCCGTATTGCTGAGTCTTTCTCTGCCGGTATCAGTGTGTTGCAGTGGATAGTAGATGCTTACACGATTGCTTTTGCGGTATTGATGTTATCTGCCGGAGGGATGAGTGATCTGCTGGGGGCGAAGCGTGTATTTCTATTCGGGCTGCTGTTGTTCGGCGTTGCATCTGTTGGATGTGGTGTAGCCTGGGATGCGGGCAGTCTTATTGGTTTCCGGGCGTTGCAGGGGGTTGGGTCGGCTACGATGATCCCCAGTTCGCTGGCGATACTGAACCAGTCATTTTCGCATGACCGGGAGCAACGTGCCAGGGCGGTAGCGCTTTGGACGGCGGCCGGAGGGGTGTCGATTGCAGCGGGGCCGATATTGGGAGGTTTTCTTATTCATCTCAGCAGCTGGCGGCTTATTTTCCTGGTTAACATACCTATCTGTCTTGTTGGTATATTATTGGGGTTACGGTTGCCCGAGAGTGAGCGGCATCCGAACAGGGGTTTTGACATTCCGGGTCAGCTTACCTGGCTATTGGCATTGACTGCATTTATCGGGGCTATTATAGAGTGGAATGAGCTGGGCTTTTCGCACCCTTTTATATGGGGTGGGATATTATGCAGCGGGTTACTGATCTTGTTGTTCCTGCGTATAGAGCGACGTTCGGCGGCTCCTATCCTGCCGCTGGATTTCTTCCGGAGCGCCAACTTTAATGTGTTAGTGTTGCTGGGGGTATGTTTGAATAATTCCTATTACGGTACAGTGTTCGTGTTGAGTTTATACCTGCAGGATGTGTTGCATTATACGCCGTTGCATGCCGGTCTGGCCTTTTTGCCATTGACGGCGGGGTTTATTGTCTCGAACCTGATCAGTGGCAAGCTGATGGCGAAATATGGTACCCGGCTGCCGGTGTTGGTAGGTGCGTTGGTGGGTATGAGTGGTTTTATGGGGTTGTTGATGATCAATGGCCACACTTCGTATATTCAGTTATTCCTTCCTTTTTTCACGATCCCTATGGGTATGGGGCTGGCGGTGCCGGCGATGACCACGGGCATTCTAGCTACGGTGGACAGGACCCGTTCGGGTACGGCCTCTGCGGTGCTGAATACGACGCGGCAGGCGGCCGGTGCGCTGGGCGTGGCTGTTTTCGGTGCTATGGCTACCGGGGGGCCGGTTGCTATTGTAGACGGTATTCATCTGAGTGCTCTTATTTCAGCAGCTATGCTGATGGGATGTTTCCTGCTGTTATTCCGGCATGTGGAATGAGTACAGCCGGTATGGGGCATGACAGCCGTTTGTCAGAATAATCATGTAACTTATCAAGCAAAAGTAACGGCAGGTGTAAGCATACTGCTATTATCTGCGTGAACCCGTAATATTGGACCGGATAAACGCTTATGATATGACGGCACAGCATTGGTTTGCCCGCTATAAGTTACATCACCTGTTATTTTGGACGGCTTTTTTTGTGGTGTGGCTGACACTGCGGATCGACGATTATCCCACTTTATCTCTTACTATCAAGGCTGGTGTATTGAAGGTATTTACCCTGGCAGGTGCGGTGTATGTGACCAACCTGTTTTTGATTCCCCGTTTGTTATACCAGCGACAGTATCTTGCTTTTGTGGCAGGCTTCACCCTTCTTGTGATGACTACGGGCTGGCTGGTGATCCGTTTGTTGGATCATTTATTACAACCTTATGTGGCGCAATTTAAGCGGCTTCCAAACAGTGATCTGGGTACACAGTTGTATGATGTATATATTCCCCTATTCTTTATGGTAGGTGCGGCGGCCGGTATTAAATTTTATGTGGACCAGCTACGGACCAGTCACCGGTTGCAGCAGGCTTTGCGGAGCCAGGCGGAGCAGGAGTTATTGTATTTAAAGGCGCAGATCAATCCACACGCGATCTTCAATTCACTCAACGCCATTTATTTCCTTATTGACAAAAAGAACACTGCTGCGCGGGATACGTTGATGAAGTTCTCTTCCCTGCTGCGTTATCAGTTGTATGACTGTAATACGGATACTATTCCGGTAGAGAAAGAGGTACTGTACCTGGAGCATTATGTAGCGATACAGCGGGTTCGCCAGAATGAAGACCTGGAGGTGAGGTTTGAAGCAGACCCGGCATTACAGGGTTTGCGGATAGCCCCTTTGCTGTTGATCCCATTTGTTGAAAATGCGTTTAAACATGTGGCGACATCGGGCGGGCAGCAGTACATCCGTATTTCATTACAGCGGGAAGCGGATGATATTGTATTATCTACCAGTAATACCTGTTATGAGCATGTAACAGCGACACCCGGCATCGGGCTTGCCAATGCAAGGAGGAGGCTGGAGCTTTTGTATCCGGGGCGGCATCATCTTTCTTTATACCAGGAGGGCGGCGTATTTCAGGTCTTCTTAAAACTATCCCTGTTATGAAGTTAAAATGTCTGATTGTAGATGATGAGCCGATGGCCCGCAAAGGTTTAATGGAATATTGTGAGGAGACTGGTTTTCTCGAACCTGTCGCCAGTGTTCCATCGGCTGTAAAGGCGCTCGCTATTTTGCGGGAGGAGCCGATACAGTTGTTATTCCTGGATGTGCAGATGCCCGGTATGACGGGTATTGAGTTATTAAAGGTGTTGGCACAGCCACCCCTCGTGGTATTTACCACTGCTTATTCCGAATATGCGGTAGAGAGTTTTGAGCTGAATGTATTGGATTACCTGTTAAAGCCTGTTGCTTTTGACCGTTTTTTAAAGGCGGCTTTAAAGGCACAGTCCTGGTATGAGTATCAACGGGCTGCACCTGGCGCCGGCAAGGATTTCTTTTTCATCAAGTGTGACAATAAGCTGGAGAAGCTGTTTTTTGACGATATCCTGTATGTGGAAGCGCTTCAGAACTATGTTGCTATCCAGACTACGCAACGGAGATACCTTACCTATGTGACCTTTAAGGGAGTGGAAGCATATCTCCCTTCGGATCGTTTTATCAAAGTTCATAAGTCTTACCTGGTTGCCCTTTCTAAAATTGACAGTATTATGGGCAACGAGTTAAGTGTTGGCGTCCACCAGATACCACTTAGTCGCAGTATGAAGGAGGAAGTGCTATCGCGTATTCTTGACAACCGTTTTCTCAAGAGGGAATAGTTATCCCGTTACAGACACTATGGTCTGTTAAGGGTGTAAAACCATCTAAAGTGTTAAGCGGTCAGGAAGTTAGTGGCGGCGAAAGCAGATCGGGGTATTCATAGTGCCGCTGTAGTTGGTCATCTGTTCAGGTCGGGCTACTATTAACGGCACTTATTGATTGCGATATTTTTTCGCTTTATAGGAGGTACGTTCGCCGGAATTATCGAAGTAGTAGGACAACAGTCTGTAGATCCACAGGGCGATGATCACGTAAACAAAGTAGAGGATAAATGTCATAAAGTTTGATTTTAAAGGGTGAATAAATATTTTCCTTGTCAAGTACTATATTTTCAAAAGGTATGCCAAAACCTGACCCTTATTTTATATACGATAATTATCAGATAGTTACACCGGTTAACTAAAACTTTACTGTGGTGAACTATTCTCGCATTGTCAGTGTTTTAATGGATATATTAATATCAGATACTACGACTTGTGGAATTTCCTATAAGCCTGGCATTTGGAAGCGACAACATGTGGATGATTCCAGACTACGTTCACCCTTATCGGCATTTATGAAAAGATTTGTACACATCATTTTTTTCCTCGGTATCTTACTGATTATCAGTTCTTATTTGGCAGAACAGTTACAATGGCTCCGGGTACAGGACTATCTGACCCTTACCTTTATCGGGTCCTTATTCATTATCAGTGCGGCAGCCTACCTCCTACTGGACCTGTTGTACCGGCGGTCCCGTGATGCGGAGCATTTACAGCATTGATATCCGGGAGGATATGATTATCCCAGCAGCACCTATTACCGCTGAGCAGCAGCCGGCAGGTAGTTTTTTAGCTTTACTCTCTCTTTATTTTCCTTAAAAGACGGCAAAAAACAGGATTAATCCCCGTAGCAGCCCGGTTTTTTCCGGTCCGGCGAAGTTTTATTTTGCAGGTATGACCAAGGAAGGACTGATCGACATATTGCTGGAGGCAGGGTTGAGTCGGGAGGAAGCGGAGCGTACGGCAGCCATTGGGGCCAGATGGATAGGGAAGTTCACGGATGAGCAGGTGATCATTTCCTGTTTGTTCTTTCATGCCAGCAATGTGATCAACAGCCGGAAGATCCGACTTTATTGAGAAAATACCGGAAAAAGCAGGAGGCTGTTGCCTGCTTTTCCCGGGGTAATCATGGCCTGATAGTTATACGCACCATCCTTCCGGCTGATCGGGGAAATTGGGCTTACACCAGCAGCCAGGTGCGCAGGTTACGATCAGATCACATTCATATCTGAGGCAACGCGGTTGTTTATCCGGTTTAATGCCAGTACCGGTGATACGACTGAGTGCTGCTCTTGAGAGCGGGCGTAGGTGGGTCTTAAAAGGTTTCATAATTATGAGGGATTTGATTAGCTATTTGTATCTGAGCATCGCGCAATGCCATTCGCGTGTGCTATTGTCCCTCCTATCATTCACATAGCAAAGGCGCCCAGGACACAAAATTTTTGAGTGATTTCATGATTGGAGGTTTAGCCACGTTGATACGGGGTAAATGCCAGGTAAATGAGGACGTAGTTTTAATCGGGGTGAGTTAGTAAATATATGCCCGACACAACAAGTTGTCATCACAATAGCACCATTTTATGGGGCAAGGTTTGAGATCGCATGCGAAGGCTTCACATACGGGTACATTTACTTTTTGCCCACCACCTTTGATAGTCTTTATTTCAGCGCGGGATGCAATGTGGAATTTCTTGACAGCTATCATGATTCAGCGTTTGATTAAATATAAGTGAGGGCAGCGATCTTACACTGCAGTATGTAAATCAGACGCTATGTCATAGGGAAAATATATGGAATCAATATGCATCTGTCCTGGGAAATGATTGGCAATGGATGAGTTAGGTATAAAATTACTGTAGGAAGCGGTATGGGCGGCTGACGAAGGGCATTTTAGCGGTCAAAAGGCGGCTATCAAACAATTAATTCGTAAATTGCAGCCCTATTTTGTCAGGAGTAGACATACTTTCAGACATAATTCAAGAAATCAAACTTTAGAAAGTCAGTCTGATCAGGGGTTTGATTGAAATTTTGTTCACCAGGCAAGTGTCCTTAAAATTTCAAGGCAGCAATGACATTACACAACAGAGTATCTGCAGCGGAGCTGAAGCAGCGGCTGCAACAGGAGACATTTCCTCGCACTACCATTTCATTTTACCAGTACGCAAAGATTGAAGATCCCCAGGTATTCCGGGATGAACTGTATCTGGCACTTAGCCAGTGGGCGGTATTTGGTCGTATTTATGTGGCCAGCGAAGGTATTAATGCACAGATCAGCGTGCCTTCTCACTATTTTGAGGCGTTGAAATCTCATCTTTACAGTATCCCGTTCCTGCACGGCATCCGGCTGAATGTAGCCGTAGATGACGATGGGAAGTCGTTTTGGGTATTAAAGATCAAGGTAAGGGATAAGATCGTAGCCGATGGCATCGACGATCCTACTTTTGATATGGCGAACAAAGGGAAGTATCTGGATGCGCGCGCCTTTAATGCGCTAACGGATGATCCGGACACCATTGTGGTGGACATGCGTAATCACTATGAATTCGAGGTAGGACATTTTGACAAGGCGATAGAGATCCCCTCTGATACTTTCCGCGACCAGTTGCCGATGGCGGCATCTATGCTGGAGAATAACAAGGATAAGAACATTGTGATGTATTGCACGGGAGGCATCCGCTGTGAGAAGGCGTCGGCTTACCTGTTGCACAAAGGGTTTACCAATGTGTATCATCTGGAAGGCGGTATCATTGAGTACACCAACAAAGCGAAGGAACAGGGTTTGCCTGTCAAGTTTAAAGGCAAAAACTTTGTGTTTGACGATCGTTTAGGCGAGCGTATCACGGAAGATATCATCAGCCATTGTCATCAGTGTGGGGCGCCATGCGACACCCATACTAACTGTAAGAATGACGGTTGTCACCTGTTATTCATACAATGTGCGGCCTGTGCGGAGAAACATGCCGGCTGTTGCAGTGAAGCGTGTCATGATGTACTCCTGCTTCCAGCGGAGGAGCGTGATGCACTTCGTAAGGGAGTGGACAAAGGTCTGATGTACTTCAATAAATCGAAAAAGCGATTGCGGCCCAGATTAGGAGAGACTTCACAGGACTAACATTATTCTGATCAACATAAGGAGTAATAGGGATACTGCCCGGTTGCGTTTGTGAGCGCTTCCGGGCAGCCATATTTTTCGACTGTTGGGGCTAGTACTGCTATTTACCTCTGGCGCTGTTAACCATTCCACCTAATAATCCACCCATTCCCAGTCTTACGCCTACGCGGGTGTTGTCTTTGCTTTGATAACCCGCTACTACGTCTACTCTCAGTACCTTAAAGATATTCTCCAGGCCTGCGAATATTTCCACGTAGTTATTGTCGCTGTTCACATAGAAGGCATTTGATCCGGCGACGAGGTTCCATTTTAGTTTTTGCAACAGCGGTATTTTATTAGTCAGGAGGCCATTGAAGTGGTGTTCTACATGGCCTGTTGCGTAGAATGCGGCGGTTGTGCTGTATTGGTAATATGGCGCCAGCGAGAAGCTATTCAGGTATTTATCGTTGAAGAAGGTTTGATTCCCGTTAAAATGGCGATAGTCTGGCAGGCCGACTCTTTTGTCGTTGATAAAGCCACCCGCTCCGATGTTGTAATGAAACTCTCCGAACAGTTTGAAGTTCATCTTATCGAATACGCGTACCTGCCATTTGTCGAAGTCGACGTCGCTGCCGGCGATGTTGTAGATGCCTTTGCTGTATGCTACTTCAAAGGTTGGCAGGTCGGACCCTATGGCGAATTTACGATCGGGCATTTCTATGAAGCGCTGCCCTGGCTGTATACGGAATCCCAGGTCGAGTACCAGTGCCTGGTGTCTTACCATTGGTACAGATGTCAATTCTACCGGATAGTTAGGTGTGAAGGATTTCTGATCATTTTTAAAGAGTACGAAGTCGGTGGTATTGACTACGGGGATACGGTCTTCGTAGGTCAGGCCTGCTGAGAGTACGGCGCTATTCTGGAACTCGCGTCGGAATTGTAGTTGTCCGAACCAGTTCTCATAGAGTTTCATGTAGTTTTCTTTGAGGAGCAGGGTATATATTTCGTTGATCAGCGGGCGGATGGGTTCTTCTTTATTGAATTGCGAGATGCGCTTCCCTCCTGCGAGCGACCAGGTGTTTGTTCCCAGGCGTTGGCCCAGCCGGGCGTTCTTTGTCCAAGTGAGCCGCGTGTAGGCATTGAGGTGTGTATTGCTGAAGCCATAGCGGATTACTGGAGCTATCGACAGGCTGTTATTGCCTTTGAGGGATAGTCGTAGTTCTGGTTTTACGTTGACTACCAGTCCTTCTACGGTGTTGTATTCCAGCTGTGTCAGCAATGGTTTAACGTGTAGGATATGGCTGCCGATGCCGGTGTCTTTGCGGAAATAGTAGTGCCGGGTGATACCTCCGAAGAAGGGTGCGGACCATTTGACAGGCGGCTGATGTTTGCGGAGGGAATCGATGTTCTTTCTGGCGGCCAGGCTGTCTTTCATGGCGTGGGCGATACTATCTTTCTGGTGGAAGTCTTTTTGTTCATCGACTTCGAGTGGTACGGGCCGGATGCTATCCCAGTAGGCGATTTTTTTATCATTGAAGGCCGTATCGTATTTCATGATGGTCTTATTGAAATACTTAGGCTTAAAGTCGGGTTGGAGGTTATAGTTAGAATATACGTTTACGAAGGTACCTGCTACGTTGAAGCCGAATTGTTTCAAGGCGATGTAGAGTACCTGGTCTTTGGTGCGCCATACGTCTGTGGTGACGGGTACGTGGGTTTGGCGGATGCGCAGGGTATCGATCAGTTCGAGCTGGTAGTCTTTGGTGAGTTCCAGGTCGGTGCTGTGGATGCGCCAGTCGCCATCGGTGATGAAGATATGTCCGGAGAACAGTGGTTCGTATTTACGTCTGGGTATGACGGCGATTTTGTTGACGGTTCTGCCATCTTCCACGAATGATCCTTCCAGGCGGTATTTATAGAATGAGATTGCGTTTTGTGCGATGGGAGATATGTATCCGCGGGGGCTGACCTGGGAGATGACGGCGGTTACGTTATTATCGTAGAAGTTGATATAGGTGGGGAAGTTAAATCCGAATCCGCCACCGCTTTGGCGGCCGGAGATTACTTCGAGTTTGAGTTGATCCGGTGCCTGATAGGATATTTTGGTTAGTGATTCGGAGAGGAATACGATTCCTTTTCCTGCGGAGTCTACGCCCAGGTCTTTGGTATCTACTTTTTGTCCGAAGAAGGATTTGGGTACTCCTCTCAATTTGAGCAGTCCTTTGATATATGCTTCGCTTGTGTAGGCTTTCACCTGGTGCTGGTAGTAGTTTCTTTTTTTGATGGCCTGCCGTATGATGGCGTATGCGGGGTCCTCTCCTCCTGCTTTAACGACTACTTCTTTTATCTGAAGGCTTAGTGGTTCGAGTATGAAGTCGAGGGTGTTGGGTGTGTTGCTGATGGAGGCAGTTTGTTCTTTTTTGCGGTAGCCGATATACTGGCATACTACGGTATAGTTTCCATCTGGTGCGTCGAGGCGATATTCTCCATTTGCGTTGGTGGTAGTGCCGATGGTTGTTCCTTTCAGCATGACGGTGGCAAAAGGCAATGGTTGCTGGCGGGCGTCTGTTATTCTACCGCGGATGATACCTGCCTGGCAACAGGCAATAACGAAGACGAACAGCAAGGTTAGCTGAAACCTGATCATATTAACTTAGATGTTACAGTATAGGTGACTACGTGTGCTCCCGAGGGAAGTATTAAGTGATTATGCGGTGGCGACCTGTTTGGCTGGTTTGCGCAGGTAGCTGGCGGCAGTGCTGGCAAATCCTGCTACGAGCCCGCCGATGAAAGCGCTTATGAGGCCGATGCCTACGGGGCTTTTCACCTGCATGATAACGAGGCTCATTCTGTTGGCCAGTATGTGATCATTGCGGACATCGATGTAGAAAGCTAAAGCGAGCCACAGCAGGAATACGCCCAGGAAGCCGGTGAAGAAGGCTTTGCCGGGGGACATACGGATCAACAGGGATACTAAAAATGCCACCAGGGCGACGGACCACCAGGGCAGGAACATACCCGCTAGGTAGCTGAGTATGACGATCAGTAATAGGGTGCCAATGAATTTCATCCCAGTAAATTACACATTTAAGCCGGATAATTGGCTAGTGAATTGTTAAAATCTGAAAGCGATATGTGCACGTGCCCAGGTGGGTGTACCTGGTGTGAAGTGGATTTCGGATACGGGATCCGGTTCGTCTTTGAGGCGTGATTCTGAATAGAACTGTGCTTCCCGCCATTTTATGTTGAACAGGTTTTCTACCTGTAGGCCTATTTCCCATTTTTTGCGGCTGTAGCTAATGGCGAGGTCGTTGATAAAGTATCCTTGTGCGGTTGCGGTGTTGTCTTCATTGGCAGGTCTGTCTTTGATATAGCGGTAACGCAGGTTGGCGGACAGTCCGATAGGCAATTTGACGGCGATGCCGCCGGTGCTGGTCAGTACGGGCGCCAGGGGTACGTATTGTTCTCCTTTGGGTGCGGAGGTAAAGCGGGCGTTGGCGTAGTTGACATCTATGTCGAGGTATAGCCAGGACAGGGGTTGATACCGGATACCCAGGTCGGCACCCAAGCGGCGTGATTTGCCGGACGGTTCTACTACGGCTTCGTCGCCGACGTATACGAATTCCTGTTCGAGGAACAGGTACCAGAGGGCAGGTTGTAAGATCAGGCCAGGTATGGGTCGGATAACGGCACCGAGGTCGGCGCCATAGGAACGCGGCAGGATGTGTTTGCCCTGTTGGGCGAGAACTACCCTGGCATCGTTGGAGTGGAAGCCCATACCGGTTTTGAGGTATAGCTGCCAGGATGGTGTGAGCTGGTAGGCCATGTTCAGTTTCGGGCTGACGTTGGTTTTGCGGGCGGCCTGCAGTTGATAGCCCGGCAGGAGTTTATCATCATAATTAAATATGAAATGGTTTACGCGCAGGGCCGGGTTGAGGGTGAATTTGCCGGTTTTCCATTCTGCATTCAGATAGGCGTAGAGGTTATGTTCATCTACATTTCCCCAAGCTTTGCGGTTGAGGAGGCTATCGCGCTGGTATACCTGACTGAGCTGGAGGTCATTGATATCGTCGTAACGAAATCCGAGGCCTGCCAGCCAGTTGAGGGAGCCTTTACCGAGGGTTTGCTGGTGGCTGTATTGGTGATCGAAGCCATATATACTGCGACCTTCTGCCTGGTGTATTTCATCGCCGTTGACGGGATCGTTGAGGAAGAAGGTAAAGTTGGAGAACAGGGAGAAGTCGTATCGTACGAAATAGAACAGGCTTTTCAGGCTGCTATGTTCGTCTATGATGCGGTAGTAGTTGGCGGCGAGGTTGGTGCGGCTGGTGTTGCCACCTTCTGTGGGGTCGATGGTACCGAAGCGGCTGATCTTTCCTTCGTTGACGGCTCGCAGGGGGATCTGTCCGGAGGCGTCCCATTTGGAGCTGAAGGTCGATGCCTGCAAGCTGAGATAGCTATGTTCGTTGAGCCAGGTATTGTATTTACCCATGAAGTTGAGGCGGTTGAAATGCTGGGGATGATCGAAAGGACCATCTGTGAGGTAGTATTCTCCGGCTATGTAGCCATTGCTTTTAGCGGCGGAGGTCTGTTGACCGGTGAGATCAATGAGGGCTACCATGCGTTTGGTATTGAATTGTCCTCCTTCCAGTTTGATGAGGCTATGATCGAGGCGGTCGAAGGTGGAGAAGTTGACGTATCCGGCGGTATTAAAATCTCCTTTGTTGGCGTAGTATGCTCCTTTTCCGAAGTCGATATCGCGGATGGTTTCCGGGATGAGGAAGTGGAGGTCGGCATATCCCTGTCCATGTGCATGGGAGGGCATATTTACGGGGAGGCCATCGGCGGTGATGGTTACGTCGGTGCCATGATCGACGTCGAAGCCACGGAGGAATATCTGTTCGGCTTTACCACCGCCGGCGTGCTGGGCGATAAAGAGGCCTGGCACTTTACGCAGGAGGTCTTGTGCGGAGCGTACGGGTGTCATTTGCAGGTCTATTTTGGCCACCTGGTTCCAGACGGGAGCGCCGGAGCTGACGGTGACCTGGTCCAGCCTAACGGCGGCTGGGGCCAGGGATATAGCGAGGGTTTGGCCGGCGGTATTGACGGCTATCTGCTGGGGTTCGAAGCCGATATGAGAGATCAGCAAGGTATCCGGCAGTTGTTGCAACCGGAGGGTGAAGGTACCGGCGCGATTGCTGTGGGCATGTGTGCCCTGGCGGGAGGCGATGTTGGCATCTTCCAGCGGGAGGTTGGTATCCTTATGGCGGATTATTCCTTTGAGGATGTATTGTGCGCAGGTATGCAGGTGAGCGGTGACAGCAATGGCTATCAGCAACAGTAATTTGTAGCGTTGGATCATAAGCGAGTTCAGATATTGGTTTCTCTACATTGCCTTGTTTCAGGTGGGTTGCAAGGTACAGTAATGTATTGCAATATACAATTCACCATTCGAGGAAGACCATTCCAATTCCACAGACGGTTACTGCGGCACCACTGATAGCGGCCATGTAACGTTCTATCCAATTGTTTTTTAATAATGAGAAGCCGAAGTATCCGAGGAGTACCATTGTTACCATTGTGAGTACGGTGAACAAGGTGAATGTGGTGATCAGCAGGATGATGCTTTGTACGGACTGCTGGGCACCGGAGTAGGTTAGTAATGGCAGGAGAGGTTCGGAGGGGCCCATGACGAAGATAGCGAAGAGGACCCAGGGGGTGACTTTAAAACGTTGTTGCGGGTATACGACGGCGGAGCCATGTTGGTGTTCGTAGACATACATTTCTCCATTATCATAGATATCGAAGTGTTTGTGTGGTTTATTTTTCCAAGCGCTGCGTATGCCCCAGATGAGGTATACGATGCCTAGCCAGAGTAGTGTCCAGCCGGCGATGCCCCCTCTTATTTCGGAGATTGCATCGAAGCGGGAAAGTTGCCAGCCGAGGAATATGCCGACGAGTCCTATGAGGAGGGAGCTGAGTACATGTCCTAATCCGCAGAGGACGGTCCACAGGATGGTTTTGCCAATTGACCAGCGGCGGGTGCGTGACAATACGATGAACGGCACGTAGTGGTCTGGTCCGGAGGCGGTATGTATACAGCTGATGGTGATGGCGGTGGCCAGTAGGGCGCTTGTTTCTATGTTCATGTTCATGCCTTAACCCGGTTATGATGTTTGTTGTGTAATGTGTTGTTGTGTGAGGGCTGCGATCTGCTGCATCTGATCGTACAGTAGTTCTGCACCCTGTGCTAACAGGCGGACGACGATGCCCGGTCCGGCGGTGAGGGATATGCCGGCGGTGATGCCGGCGGAGCTTTCCAGTATGTTGTAGATGTTATCTGCCAGTGCGGGGAGATCGGTGCCGGTGTGGGTATCGAATAGCAGGAAGGTGCCCTGGTGGGTGTATCCTTCGAGGCATCCGACGGCAGAGAGGTCCATGATAGCTGGTTCGAGCAGGAGGTTATCGAGTAGGACGAGTTTCTGGCGGTATCTTATTTCGGTCCGGATGTGCAGCCGGGTGAAGTGGAATATTTCGCCATTCAGTTTGCGGCCACAGGTGACGATCTCGCCCCAGTAGAGGCGGCAGTTTTCTGTCAGGTTGATGCGGTTGACGGCGGTGTAGTGGGCTTGTTTTTGTGGTACGAGTGGATGTGGTATGAAGTGGAGGGTGCTGCCGTTGTCCATTTGTATCTCCATATGTTGGGAAGCGCCCTGTTGCATCGTATACAGGCGTTGATAGGCCTGTGTCTGCAGTTTCAGGGAGGTTCCCGGTCCGGTATGGATGTACATGCGATAGTGGTCTCCATCCAGCATTCCCGGGGATGCGCTCATGAGGATAAGGTGAAGGCATTCGCTATTGCGGCTGGCGCTTACGTTGGCGATCTTAAACGGCGGCGTGAAGAATACATCGGCCATGTAGGAGGTGATGCCCCGTAGTGCGGTCGTGAGTTTTAGTTCGCTGATCATCTGGTCAGTGGCGGTTCGTCGGCTGTTTCCAATAAGGCATATTTGCGTATCCATCCGATTACGGTATCGAGGCCCTGTTCGCTGACGAGGTTGGTGAATACGAAGGGTTGGCCTTGTCTCATGCGGCGGGCGTCCTGTTCCATTACCTGGAGGTTGGCGCCTACGTATGGGGCGAGGTCGATTTTGTTGATGACGAGGAGGTCGGAGCGGGTGATACCTGGGCCACCTTTGCGCGGTATTTTATCTCCTTCGGCTACATCAATGACGAAGATGGTGACATCTGCGAGATCGGGGCTGAAGGTCGCGGAGAGGTTATCGCCGCCACTTTCTATGAATACGATGGTAATGTCGGGGAAGCGGGTTACCATTTCATCTACTGCTTCGAGGTTCATGCTGGCATCTTCGCGGATGGCGGTATGGGGGCATCCGCCGGTTTCGACACCTATGATACGTTGTGGTGGCAGGAGGCTGTGTTTGGTTAGGAATTCCGCATCTTCTTTTGTGTAGATATCGTTGGTGATGACGCCGAGGCTGTATTGATCTGCGAGGCGGCGGGTCAGTCTTTCGATGAGGGCGGTTTTACCGGAGCCGACGGGACCGGCTATACCGATCTTCACATATGTACGTTCATTCATGTTAGTTAGTTTACTGATCAGGACATATACAATCTTGAGTACAGTCTTTCGTGTTGCATGCAGCGGATATCGAATGCCGGGCTGCAAAGTCCGAGGCGATCTGGATCGGGCTGTAAGGTTGCGAGGGCTAGCTGTTGTAGTGCGGGTTGCAGCCGGAAGAGCATATCCTGTCCGTCGAGCTGGCCTAATGGTATCAGTTTGACACAATTGGTGACTATGCCGACGGTCGCATTATAATAAAACGCGTATAGGGCTGCTTCTTTGGGTATTTGCCAGGCGGCGGCGTATGCGCCGAATGCGATGGCATAGTGTCCGGCGGCGTTGCCATTGCGGATGGTCTGGTGATAGGCGGTGAGCAGTGGCAGGTCTTGCTGGCGGCTGAATATTTTGATCAGCCGCAGGCAGAGTTTCTGGCTGGCCTGGCGTATTTCCCTGGGGGCTTTCAATGCTTCTGCCGTTTCGTCGAGGAGCAGTAGTGTTGTGATATCATCAGCAGTGGCGGCGTCATAGGCCAGGCTGGCGAAGGCGGCATCGTTGTAGCGGATGTTGACCTGCAGCATCTGGCGGATGTATTGTTCTGCGCTGGCGACATCTTTTACGAGGCGTTGTTGTACGTATGTTTCCAGGCCGGCGCTATGGCTGTATCCACCGACCGGCAATGTGGGATCGGACAGGTGCAGGAGGCTGGCCAGGTGGTGTAGTTGCATCATCATTATTTTGAAGCGATCTGCATGATACGGGAGAACAGGGAGCTACCGGCGCTGCCGTGAGCATGCGGTGTTACTTCGGAGCGGAGCATATTGGTGAGCTGTCGTTGTTCGAGTACGGGTGCGTAGCCATTGGCATGCAGCCAGCGGAATAGCGGGCCTTCTGCCGGTATGAGTACCTGATCGTCCTGTATGAATATGGGCAGGTGTTTATTGCCTATTTCGTAGCAGACGGTGCCCATTTCCAGTAAGGAGCGGGGGGTGATGACGATGGTTTCGCAAGGTAATATATCGACGCTGATAATGATTTGATCATCTATATAGAGGATATCTCCCTGTCGGAGGCGATGTCCTTCCTTGAACAACTTCAACGCTATTTCCCTGCCCTGGGCGGTGTGTTTGCGCTGGATGCGGCGGGTGGTTTCGTACCAATGCAGGGATAGTTTGTCGTGCTGACGATTGTCTGCCGGGTGATCGGCGATATTGCCTGTTATGGATTGTACCATTATCATATCAATCTTTTAGCGGTCGGATGTTGTAATTAGAACAGGAAATACCGTTGTGCCATAGAGAGGCTGGTAGCCGGTTCGCAGGTGATCTTCTGACCATCGAGGCGTACTTCGTAGGTCTCCGGGTCGACGGTGATATCCGGTGTTTTGTTGTTGTGGACCATATCTTTTTTAGCGATGTTGCGGCAGTTGTGTACGGGCAGTAATGTTTTCTGCAATCCGTATTCTTCTGCGATCCCTTTCTGCAAGGAGGATGCGGATACGAAGGTGACGCTGGTATGGTGCAATGTTTTGCCAGCGGCGCCGAACATGGGGCGGTAGATGACTGGTTGCGGTGTGGGTATGGACGCGTTGGGGTCTCCCATCCGGCTACCGGATATCATGCCTCCTTTGATGATCATTTCTGGTTTGACGCCGAAGAAGGCGGGTTTCCAGAGTACGAGGTCGGCGATCTTACCCGGTTCGACGGAGCCGACATATTCGGATATGCCATGAGCGATGGCCGGGTTGATGGTGTATTTGGCTATATATCGTTTGACGCGGAAGTTATCGTTGCCGCTGTCTTTATCTTCAGGCAGGCAGCCTCTTTGTTGTTTCATTTTATCGGCGGTCTGCCAGGTTCGGATGACTACTTCCCCTACTCTACCCATTGCCTGGGAGTCGGAGCTCATGATGCTGAAGACCCCTTCATCGTGCAGTATATCTTCTGCGGCGATGGTTTCGGGGCGGATGCGGGAGTCGGCGAAGGCAACATCTTCGGCGACGCGTTTGTCCAGGTGGTGGCATACCATGAGCATGTCGAGGTGTTCGTCTATGGTATTGACGGTGTATGGGCGGGTGGGGTTGGTAGAAGCCGGGAGTACATTCGGGAAGGAGGCAGCGCGGATGATATCCGGGGCATGCCCCCCTCCTGCGCCTTCGGTATGGAAGGTATGTATGACGCGGCCGTTGATGGCGTTGAGGGTATCTTCGAGGAATCCAGCTTCGTTGAGTGTATCTGTGTGTATGGCGATCTGTATATCGAGTTCATCGGCTACTTTGAGTGCGGCATCTATGACGGCCGGAGTGGCGCCCCAGTCTTCGTGTATTTTGAGGCCCAGTGCGCCTGCTTCTATCTGTTCGACGAGGGGAGGTAAGGTAGAGCAGTTGCCTTTGCCGAAGAATCCCAGGTTCATGGGATATGCTTCGGCCGCCTGCAGCATACGTTGGAGGTTCCATTTACCCGGCGTGACGGTGGTGGCGTTGGTACCATCGGCGGGGCCGGTGCCTCCACCTATCATGGTGGTGATACCGCTGTAGTGGGCATGTTCTATCTGTTGGGGGCAAATGAAATGGATATGGGTATCTATGCCCCCTGCGGTGAGGATGAGGTTACTGCCATTATGTACTTCGGTGGAGGCGCCAATGACAAGTTTTGGATGGACGCCATCCATGGTATCGGGGTTACCTGCTTGTCCGACGGCGGTGATGATGCCATCTTTGATGCCGATATCCCCTTTTACGATGCCCCAGTGGTCGATGATTATGACGTTGGTGATGACCAAATCGGCGACGCCCTCTT
Organism: Chitinophaga pendula; assembly: GCF_020386615.1. Taxonomy (NCBI): domain Bacteria; kingdom Pseudomonadati; phylum Bacteroidota; class Chitinophagia; order Chitinophagales; family Chitinophagaceae; genus Chitinophaga; species Chitinophaga pendula. The sequence goes on along the minus strand of NZ_CP077769.1, from coordinate 2,385,571 downwards.
CGCGCAATGCGGTAGCGGATTGGGCCATGCCGTCGCGTACGCTTTTGCCGCCGCCGAATTTGCTTTCGTCGCCGTAGACGTTATAGTCTTTTTCTATTTCTATGAACAGTGATGTGTCGGCGAGCCGTACTCTATCGCCGGTGGTGGGGCCGTAGGTGTTGACGTATCGCTGGCGGTCTATTTTCAAGCTCATGGCAGTTCGTTTTTAAAGTTGCCCGCTTTGGCCTTTTCGAGGCTGAGGGCTTTGTTGTGGGCATTTGTTTCTCCATCTACGAGGTTATTGATGCCTATTACGCGGCGGGCGCCTCCCAGTGCTACGAGTTCTACTTCTTTTTCTTCGCCCGGTTCGAAGCGGACGGCATTGCCGGAGGGCACATTGAGGCGCATGCCGTAGGCCTGGCTGCGATCGAATGCCATCATCCGGTTGACTTCAAAGAAGTGGCAATGGGAGCCTATCTGTATGGGTCTGTCGCCGGTGTTGACAGCTTTCAGGCGTATGGTAGGCCGGCCTTGGTTGGCCACGATATCTTCATGTCTGAGCAGGTATTCTCCTGGTATCATCGACTGATGTGTTTTGTGGTGTTATCGTATCGGATCGTGTACGGTGACGAGTTTACTTCCGTCGGGGAAGATGGCTTCTATCTGCACTTCATGGATCATTTCCGGGATGCCCTCCATGACATCTTCGCGGGTGAGGATGGTAGCGCCATATTGCATCAGGTCAGCCACGCTGCGGCCGTCGCGGGCGGCTTCCATCAGCCGGCTGCTGATGAGGGCGATAGCTTCCGGATAGTTAAGTTTCAGTCCTCTGGCCTTTCGTTTTTCGGCTAACTCACCAGCCAGGTGTAGCAATAGTTTTTCCTGTTCCCTTGGTGTCAGGTGCATATGTCAAGTTTAGATCAGACAAGGATGTGCTTTAGCTTGCGATAGGGAGATTTTGGTATTGCAGGTGTATGGTTGTGAGAGCAAAATAGGGAAAAAAACCGAGTAGTGTGTTAAGAAGACACAATTACTGTATAAGATCTTTTAAAAATTTGCGATCTGCTTCATCGGGGATGAAGGAGTGGTTGCTGTTTAACCGGGGAAGATATTTTTCGATCAGACTGGCGAGGTCGTTTACTATTTTATCTTCTGAGTAAAAGCTTTGCAACCTGTTGATCAGATCGTCGGCAGACTTAAATATCTGCTCCCATTGACCGTATGCATATATAGCATCCCGCACTCCATATCTGCGTGTAAAAAATTCTTTGATGAACAGTTGCATCAGGTGATCGTTTTTCATCAGTTTTTCCCGATAGTATGCGGCGACTTCCGGGAGTATTATCACTTTGGGACCCGGTGCTTCCTTGTCGTCGTTTAGCAGCAACAGGCGTCTAATGGCGTCCTGACTGACGTAGGGGCTATCCAGGGAATTCCTTAATACTGTAAAGATGAAATCTTCCAGTTCTTTTGTATCGAACCCGGGAAGACCTGCCCCTATGAGTTTGTGCGCCAATTTGGCTTTACAGATATCGACGATTGCCGGTTCTTTCAGTTCTTCCAATACTTTTCGTTTATAGCCATTTATCAGTGTAGTGGAAGTAGGCTTTGCGGTGAGTACCGGGCTATTTTTTACCAGGAGGAATGCCCGCTCCAGGTAATCTCCCAGTAAGTCATCTACATCTAACCTGAGAAAGACATAGAGGAATTTCATTCTTTCGTCGTCGTCGCGGAAGGGTCTGAAGCCATCGAGTACGTTTGCCAGTTCACCCGGTGCTTTCCTATTCCAGTCCAGGAATTTCTTTGCGATGTTGTATTTACTTTCTTTGATAGCGGCGGTGAATTCTTTTAGTGAGATCACGTTAAAGCTCTGGAAGTTGAAGTAGAGCCAAAAATAGGCGGCATCGCATACGCGTCCTTGTCCGCTGGGCTTTGTGAAAAGTTCTCCCAGTATCTTTTCCATTGTCCGGCTTCGTTTGGCATCCATGGGATGCCTTTTCAGGTAGCTATTCCAGCTATCTATATCGAGTTCATAGTAGTCACTGCCGGTATAACCATTTACTGTGATATGGGACAATATTTTGCGTGTACGCAACTGATGGAACAAGTGGAAATCTGTTACCTGGAGGAGTGCGAGCAGGAAGTAGTCGCCTAAAGCGATTTCGTCTTTCAGCAGTTCGAAGTGTAATTTGATATTATTGGCCAGTCTTTTCAGGTCGCGCATGTTGTCGAGCAGCAGTTCCAGTGGGCCATCTGCGTCTTCATTAAATGCCTCTTTCAGCATCATATGCTGTAGGGCATCTTCTATCTTTTGCTGATCTTCTTCGGGCATGCCGGTGAAGTCCAGTGCTGTTTTGAGTTCGGGGATATAGCTTTTGGACTGGATGACGGGTAATGCGATGGTGAGCTGGAATATTTTTTTCAGGTATTGTTCTTCTTTAGGGAACTGGCCTGTTTTCCGGATGGCATTGACGGTGTATTCGTAGTCGAGGGCGACGATAAAGAAGGTGTTGGCGAAATCGGCGGTGCTCCGGATGATTTTGAGCAGGGATACGATCTCTCTACCGCTCAGGCGGTCGACATCGTCGATAAAAACAATGAACCGTTTGCCGGTTCTTTTGATCGCGGTATTGATTTCCTGGTATTTGGATAATATGGTAGACGGGCCGGCAATTCCGGACAGGGCGGCGCCCAGCAGCCGGATACGCAATGAATCGTCTGTTTGCAAGAGCTGGCGGGAGTATTCAGTGATCAGCGTTCCTATGGAAGCATTATACGGGCGGACGGCATCGGCCAGGGAGGCAAAAAAGTCATCTACCAGTACTTCCGAGGAATTATTTCTCCACGCGGAAAAATGGATCATTACATTATTCCTGTTCTTAAGTGCATGGATATGGTTTTCCACCTGGCGGAGAAAGTAGCTTTTGCCCATGCCCCAATCTGCGAATACGCCGATCGCGAAGGACTGTTCTTGTGTGGAGCTATTGTCGATGTGGCTGGCGATGGTGAATGCATATCCTTTGAAGTTGTGATCGTGTGTTGTTTTGCTGATGGCGGGGCTGTCTTCGATGAGGGCGGACCTTTCGACCTGTAATTGTTTTCTGTAAGACTTAAAATCCAGCAGGAACAGCCATATTGCAGCTAACAGTACGTCGCTGTATTTCAGCCAGGGCATGTGCCAGGAGGCAAAGGAGACAAAGTCGTAGTTAGGGTTCTCACGGCCATAGTAGGAATAAATGCATACTGCCAGGAACGAGCCTATCCAGGTATGGATACCCGGTAAGAGGGTACGACGGATTTTGGGTATGATATGTATAATACCTGAAAGCAGCAAAAACAATAAAAGAATGTTCAGCAAGTGTTGTTCCTGTATATCGAACAGGTAGGGCCCGAATACCTGGCTATCCAGGAAGTATTGCAGTTTAGGTCTGAGGCCTAGTAGCAGTAATGTTACGATTACCAGATTGCGGGTTCTTTTCCCTTTAAAACTTTGTTTGTATTCTTCCCAGGAATAATCATCGTATGGCAGTGAAAAGGGGCGTCCGTATTCTTCGAAGGGACCCAAGAGTAGTATTGCCCAACATGCGATACCGGAAACATAGCACCATAGTGGCAGCTGCCAGTTGCTATCGTCGGGGACCCATATGTGTGAGAAATGGACTATTGACAGCAAGGTCAGGAAAATGATCAGTTTCAGCAGGAGTGTATTGGGGTCGGGATATTCCCCCTCTTTGGTCATTAATAACGTCATGGTGACGCCAAAAGAGGTAAAGTACAAGAGGGTCCAGGCGAGTGTTGCTTCCATGGAGCCATTGCTGGCGCTGGCGATGATATATGGGAAAGCCGGTAATGTTTTCAGGCGATCTACGTCTCTACAGACGGCCAGTATGTTTGTGTTGGCCAATAGTGTTACGACTACTATTCCTATGGCTGATGTTATTAACAATGGCCGCAGTTCGATATCGTTGAGGTATTGTTTCCAATTGAATTTTATTGCAGGCATACAGGGATATTCACTTTCAAATGACAATTTGGGGGCCTTTGGCGCTGCGAATGATTTTCGCAGGGGTTGGGGCAATATGTCCAATTTAGTGTTTTTTTACCAGGAATAGAAATATCTCCTTAGGAAGGGGTAATATCCTACCAATAGCACATTTCACATAAATAATTAGCTATCAAACAGTTGCATACTTGTTGCATATAGGTTGTATAAGCGTTGTATAAGCATTGTATATGCAACTATATGCCTCGCTTATACAATGACTATACGAATGCTATAGGAATGATACAGGAGAGCTATAGGAAGGCGTCAGGATTTGAGGTAGGGAAATGCTTTGAGAAATTTGGTCATGAGGCGGCTTTCGTCTCCTTGCTCGGTGCGGAGAAGTTTGTTGGTTTTCAGGTGGATATCTTCAATCCAGATGAGATCTCCGGTTTTGCCATCGTGGATACCGATGGTGAGGACTTTTTTGCCATCGAAGTAGTGGTAGGCTGACATGATGGGTGACATGAGTGTAGGTCCTACGTATATGGTGGATTTGCTGAAGGTTTTGAGGTCGCCGGTGACTACTTCGTCTACCTGCAGGTATTGGCAGAGGCTTTGTTTGTCGAGGAAGTTGACTTTGCGGAATTCGATGCCAGCTTTTCGGAGGAGGGAATCGGTGTGTTCCCAATGTTGGACGTTGACGAGTAGTGAGATATCTTCATTGACGAGTGCTTTGTAGATGAGGGATTGGCCGTATATGGACAGTTCGTGTTCGCTTTGCATGCGTTCGGCTACTGTTTGTGCTTCCCTGGTAGGCATATATATTCCGGTTTTAACCGGCAGGATGGCGATCGTCTTTCTGGGTTGGGTAGTTTGTTGTGCGAAGGTGTATAATACAGCTATAAGGCATGTAAAGGTCAATAGTAAGCTTTTAGCGAGGTGCATAACAGTGCAGGTATATGGATTTGATAAGCAATCGCCAGGCAGTCTTTTGGGTTGCCTGGCGATCTTGTTTGATATAATGCTGTTGTGTTTATTTGCTTTGTTCGAGTGCCTGAAGGATATCGTCGAGGATATCCTGCGGATGCTCGAGGCCGACGGAGATGCGTATTAGTCCGGGGGTGATCCCTACGGAGCGGCGTTCTTCTTCGGAGAGTTTGGCGTGGGTGGTACTGGACGGGTGGGATGCGATGCTTCTGCTATCGCCCAGGTTGGCTGTCAGGGACAGTACTTTGAGGGCGTTGAGGAAGCTGATACCGCTTTGCAGGCCGCCTTTGAGTTCGAAACATACGATACCGCCGCCGCCGGACATTTGTTTTTTGGCGATCTGGTATTGCGGATGGCTTTCGAGGAAGGGGTACTTCACGAAGGCGAGGTGTTGGTTGCCTTCGAGTGCTTTGGCGATGGTCAGTGCGCTTTCCGTGTGGCGTTGCATGCGGATATGCAGGGTTTCCAGGCTTTTGCTTAGTACCCAGGCATTGAAGGGTGACATGGCGGGGCCGGTGCTGCGGCAGAAGGCGTATACTTCTTTGACCAGTTCTTTGCGGCCCAGTACGATACCACCTAATACGCGGCCTTGTCCGTCGATCCATTTGGTGGCGGAGTGGGTGACGATATCGGCGCCATCGAGGATGGGACGTTGGAGAACGGGGGTGGCGAAGCAGTTATCGACGTTGAGCAGGATGCCATGTTTTTTGGCGATGCTGCTGAGGTAGGCGACATCTACGATTTCGAGTCCTGGGTTGGAAGGTGTTTCTATAAAGATCATTTTGGTATTGGGCTTTATAGCGGTTTCCAGGGTGGAGGGTTCGTTGATATCGAAGTAGGTATAGTCGATGCCCCATTTGGGGAGGAACTTTGTGATGACGGTGTGTGTAGAGCCGAAGATGGAGCGGGCGGCTACGAGGTGATCGCCGGCTTTGAGGAGTGCCATGAAGCTGGCGAATACTGCGCTCATGCCGGAGGCGGTGGCATATCCGGCTTCGGCCCCTTCGAGGGCGCACATTTTCTGTGCGAACTCGTCGACATTAGGATTGCTGAAGCGGCTGTAGATGTTGTCATCCGTTTCATCAGCGAAGGCGGCTCTCATATCTTCGGCGTTGTCGAAGCAAAAGCTGGAGGTGAGGAACATAGGTGCAGAATGTTCCATTTGCCAGGTTCTGGCGGTTTGTATCCTCACAGCATTGGTTTCCGGGCGAAGATGCTCAGGATGATTGTTCATGAAAGGTTTGGTGCTGTCTTTATTGATTAAGAATAACTTCCCAGGTAAGTTTGGTATTGGCCTGGCGTAACGTTTCTGCTACGGAGCAGTATTTATTCATTGACAATTCCACTGCGCGAGCAGCTTTATCTGGGTCTACGTTGCCGGAGATATAGAATTTGACGTGACCTGTTTCCCAGAGGGCGGGTTCTTTATCTTTTTCGCGATCGGCTACGATTTCGATGCGGAAGTCGGTGATTTCCTGGCGTTGTTTTTTCAGGATCATTACCACATCGATCGCGGAGCAGCCACCGAGGCCCATGATAAGCATCTGCATGGGTCTTACGCCATTGCCTTTGCCACCATTTTCGGTACCGGAATCCATTAATACCTTATGTCCTGCTTCGTCGACAGCTTCCATATTAAATCCGTCATCGATCCGTTGTAATGATATTTTCATAGTTGCCTGTTTTGTATATCAAAGATAGGCTGAAATGTGAAAATAGCATAACACAATGCGTCTTTAAAAGGGAGGACTGGTTGTTTTTGCTTGCTCTTATGATGTTTGTGACGTAGGTTTGCGCAAATTTCTACAAGGTTGGGTGTTCAGGTTTATCAAAGTAAGACGGCATTTACATTAGAATCGGGCATTACTTTGCCCGGGATAGACATTGCGTATCATACTTACGGTACGCTGAATGATGACGGCAGTAATGTGATCTGGATCTGTCATGCGCTGACGGCTAATTCGGAGGTGGCGGACTGGTGGGCGGGTCTGCACGGTAATGACAAGGTATTTGATCCATCCCGGTATTTTATTGTATGTGCCAATATACTTGGTTCCTGTTATGGTTCTTCGGGGCCGCTGAGCATTGATCCTGTTAAGGGGGTGCCTTATTACCATGATTTTCCGGCGGTCACGATCCGGGATATGGTGCAGGCGCATATATTGCTGCGGGCGCACCTGGGTATTTCCCGTATTCATTTGCTGGTAGGCGGTTCTATGGGTGGTTACCAGGCGTTGGAGTGGGCGTTGGCGGAGCCGGCGGTGGTGGAGCGTTTGTTCCTGTTATGTACGGGGGCTGCGGAGAGTGCGTGGGGTATTGCTATTCATACGGCGCAGCGTTTGTCTATTGAAGCGGACAGCAGTTGGCGGGAGGAGCGTCCGGATGCCGGGGCTGCGGGGTTGAAAGCGGCCAGGGCGATCGGGATGCTGACTTACCGTAACTACCAGACATTTGTGCGTACCCAATCTGACTCTGATAAAGAAAAAACGGATCAATTCAGGTCTTCTTCGTATATCAATTACCAGGGCGATAAGCTGGTAAAGCGATTCAACGCCCAGTGCTACTGGTTGTTAACCAAGGCGATGGACAGCCATAATATTTCCAGGGGGCGTGCCGGTGATCTGGCGGCTACGCTGGCTACGTTGCAGCAGCCTGCTTTGCTGATCGGCATTACCAGTGATATTCTTTGTCCGCCGGAGGAGCAGCAGTTCCTGGCGCAGTATCTACCCCATGCAACTTATCATGAAATAGACTCTTCTTATGGACATGATGGGTTTTTGATCGAGTTTGAGAAGATCGGCCGGATCGTTGCGGCCTGGTTGGTGAGTCATTAATTTCCCTGGTTATAATTGTCTTATCTGGCGGTTGATTTTTTGGTCTCCGCCGGTGCGGTTGTTTTTCTAATATGCGATAAAATTCACTGTAAATGAATTTTACTTATATTTAGAAAAACTATTTTCTATTTATTCCCCAACAACCAAAATCACGAGTATGAAAAGCTGCTTAGAAAAAATGAGCTTATGCTTTCTGGCTACCCTATTATTCCTATGCCAAATAGTACAAGCGCAACAATCATCCACGATCACGGGGACTGTGACGAACAAATCCACCGGGGAGAAGATCCCGGGCGTAACAGTGACTGTCAAGGGTACTGCCATTGGCGCTATCAGTGATGGTAATGGTGTATTCCGACTGCATACGACCCGTTCTTTCCCGTTAACCCTGGTTTTATCCTATGTTGGGTTTAAAACGGAAGAACTGACGGTAGCGAGCGCAGCCTCCTCGATACCGGTACAGCTGACTTCCACCGAAATTCTTGGTCAAGAGGTGGTGGTAGCGGCGAGTCGTGTAGCGGAGAGTATCCTGCAGTCGCCGGTGTCTATTGAAAAGCTGGATGCGCGGGCTATCCGCAACTCCCCTGCTCCTACTTTCTATGATGCGCTGGCTAATATGAAAGGCGTGGAGATGAGCACACAGAGTCTCACCTTCAAGTCGGTGAATACCCGTGGATTCAATTCCAATGGTAACACCCGAGTGTTACAGTTGATCGACGGTATGGACAACCAGGCGCCCGGTCTGAACTTCTCTGTGGGCAATATTGTGGGTATTACAGAGCTGGACATGGACAATGTGGAGCTGATCCCCGGTGCGGCCTCTGCCCTATATGGGCCGAATGCGCTGAACGGTATCGTATTGCTGAACAGCAAGAACCCGTTCCTGCATCAAGGTCTGAGTGCCAATGTGAAATCCGGCATCATGAGTGATAACGGGCGTAGTGGTACCAACACCGGCTATTATGATGTGACGCTGCGTTATGCCAAGGCCTTTAACAACAAATGGGCGTTCAAGGTAAACTTCGGTTATGTAAGTGCCAAGGACTGGCAGGCGTACGACAAGCGTGATCAGAGCTTGCTCAACGGCTATACGCTGGAAAACGGCAGCCGGCTGAATCCTGGCTATAACGGTGTGAACATTTATGGTGACGAGACCAATGTAAACATGAAGGCACGTTTGCGCAGTACTGCGATGACACCGGGTAACCCGCTGAGTGCAGGTATACAGCAGATTTCAGCGGCTACCGGTGGTTTGCTGACACCAGGCGCCATATATAACGCTTTCATGCCAGACAGCAGCAATGCCTGGATATCCAGAACCGGATATGACGAAAGGGACGTGGTGGATTATAACACGAAAAACATAAAGATCAACGGTGCGTTGCACTATAAGATCAACGATAACCTGGAGGCGTTCATACAAGGTAGTTACGGTACCGGTACGACGGTATACACTGGCGCCGACCGTTATGCGCTCCGCAATTTCCGGATGGGCCAGTATAAGGCGGAGCTGAAGGGCAGTAACTTTTACGTGCGTGCTTATACTACGCAGGAGCGTTCGGGCGAATCGTATGCTGGCGGTATCCTGGCCCAAGGTATCAACGAAGCCTGGAAGCCCAGCACGCAATGGTTCCAGGAATACTTCGGTGCTTATGCGACTGCGGCGCTGGGTACTTTCGGACAGACGTTACAGCAATCACTCGCTGCGGGTCAGTCTCCGACACAAGCGCTGGTATCTGCGCAACAAGCTGCCAGGGGCGGTGCTGCGAATTTCCATACCAATGCACGTAATGTGGCAGACAGGGGCCGGTTGCTGCCTGGTACGCCTGAATTCGACGCGGCTTCCGATAAGGTAAAGAACAAAGCGATCCCTGGTAATGCGCAAGGTGTAGGTGCCAAATTCACCGACAAGACCAACCTTTACCAGCTGGAGTTCATGTATAATTTCAGTAACCTGATCAACTTTGCAGAGATCCTGGTAGGCGGTAACTACCGTATCTATGAGCTGAACTCTGAGAAGACATTGTTTGCTGTAAAAGATGACGGCAAAGAATTCCGTATCAATGAATACGGTGGCTACGTACAAATAGCTAAGCGCCTGTTTGAAGAGCATGTAAAGGTGACAGGGTCGTTACGTTATGACAAGAATGAGAACTTCCAGGGTCAGTTCTCTCCCCGTCTTTCTGCGGTGTATACTTTCCTGAAGACGCACAACTTGCGTGCTTCCTATCAGACCGGTTTCCGTATTCCGCATAACCAGGATCAGTACATTGACCTGATCACGCCACAGGCGCACCTGATCGGAGGGCTGCCTATTATGCGTCAGCGGTACGGGCTGGATAAAGAGCCGGTATTCACGCAGGAGTCACTTCAGAGCGGCAACCCTACTCCTTATCAGTTCCGTGAATTCAAACCGGAGAAGATAGAAGCGTTTGAGTTAGGTTATAAGGGCTTGTTTGGTAACAAGCTGTTGATCGATGCTTACGCTTATTACAATAACTTCAAAAACTTCAATGCGATCCAGATATTGATCAAACGTCCTGGCACTGCGGAGCAGGAGGTATTCTCTTTACCTGTGAACTACCAGGGCGATATCAAGTCATGGGGATGGGCACTAGGTGTTGATTATACATTACCCCGCAATTTTGTGGTGGGAGGTAACGTATCATTCAATGAGCTGACCAATGCCAATGACCTGAAGGGGCTGATCGTTGGTTATAATACACCCCGTATCCGTTATAACCTGTATGTGGGCAACCGTAACTTCGGCAAGTCCAACATAGGCGCTAATGTTACCTGGCGTTGGCAGGACAGCTTTGTATGGGAGTCTTCTTTCGTAGGACCGGCGGTACGCGGTGCTTCACAAAGTGTGGTACCGGCTTATGGCACGCTTGATGCGCAAGTGACCAAGCTGTTCCCGAGCATCAAAACTACTGTTAAGATCGGCGGCGCCAATATACTCCGTAACGTATATACACAAGCGTGGGGTAACCCATCTGTGGGTGCACAATATTATGCATCTATAGGTTACAACCTGTAGGGGATTCATCTTCAGCAATAAAAAGCGGCTGCTCTGTATAGGGCAGCCGCTTTTTTATGTGGAGGGCCTGTTTGTTATCAGTTGGTACCGCCGGTGGCGATATTTGCGTTGATCACGCCCCAGCCGAACTTGGTACTTTTATTATTATACAAGCTGGCGGCCCTTGCCATGCGGTTGAGGATAGCGGTGTTACTTTCGGAAGGGTATTTACTCCATACCAGAGCGGCGATACCGGCGCAGGTAGCGGTAGCTACGGAGGAGCCTCCTACTGTAGAAGGTACGTCGCCTGTGGCTGCCAGCGCTAGTGGGTGGCGTTTGTTGGACGCGCGTTCCATTACTACGATAAAGTCTACCTGTTGGCCTTCGTGGCAGTCATCGCAGCGATTCGTCTGGTTGTCTTTCACGCCTGTTACTGCTACTACTTCGTCCATGCTGGCGGGAAATATCACGCCCACGAATCCGGCTGTGAAGGAGAAGGAAGTACCGGCGGCGCAGAATATGAGTTTGCCTTTGTTTTTAGCGTAACGGATGGCATCAGCGATTTTACTGATTTCGATAATGGTGCCCATGCTCATGCTGACGATCTTTACATCTGCGCTGTTGCCAGCGAGGGTGAAGGCATCGGATACGCCTGTTATTTCTTCGTTGCTGCTGATGAATACGTCATCGGCGGCACGTACGCTTACCAGGTTAGCGCCGTAGGCTACTCCTACTGCTGCGCCATCTATGCCTCTGGGGGCGGTACATACGCTGGCCATCTTGGTACCATGTCCGCAGTCATCTGCTGGGGAGCTACCGGGGCGGGTTACTTTCTTTTCGATGGTCCTGCCGGTAGACTGTCCCTGGTTGAACTGGGCACCCAGGTTATCCTGGCTGGCGCTAACGCCGGTATCTACGATCATTACCTTTACATTTTTGCCAGTGGCGTTATTCCAGGCCTGGTCAATTTTGTGATAGGTATAGTTCCATGATCTTTTGGCTGCCGGCTGAACGGTCACGTAGTCTGTGTTAGCGACGAGTCCGTTGTCGGGGTTGTTGCCACCGCAGCCGGAACCGGAGTCGGAGGATTCTGTTCTAACATTGGTGGAGGTACGTAACATAACATCGCCATAGCCACCTGGTTCGGCATATCTAACCAGCGGGGACTTTCTCAGTGCCTGGATGGTGGCGAGCCGGGTCACTTTCAGGTCGATCACTGGTAGCTGACCTTCGGGGATGGCGATGATGTCTGCAGCGGATTTACCGGACAGTTGTTCATGGGCGATGACCAGGCGCAGGATCTCTTCCCGGGCGGTTCTCCATTCATTACTATGAATATCGATATCCTGGATACGTTCGTTGAGGTTAGTGAAGCCCAGGGGTTGATAGCCGATGGTCAGGATGCTATCGCCATGTAGTAATGCGCCCTGTACCATGTTGGCGGTGGCGGCGGCCCAGTTAAAGCGTTCTTTGCTATGTAGTTCCTGTTGTACAAAGCGATTGATTACTTCGGGGCTGGCTACGGTCGTGTCGTTACCACCTGGCTGGAGGCCGGCGGTGAGCTGTTTGTCGGATTTGTTGCAGGAAGCAGCCCAGCACAAGGCGGTGCCGATGGCGACAAGGTAAGTCTTTTTCATTCGGTAGATATTTGTAGGTTAAAAAAAACAAGATGGATACAAATTGGGTTTGATCATGGACAGTTCTGCGCTGGCGCTATCGGGTTTTCATGAAAAAATGGTGTCCTATGGGACATACTCTCCAAAAAAGTATGCGGCAATATAGGCATAAATCTGAGGTAAAGCAGCTTATTAAAACATTAACAGGGAAAAGCGGCGGTGGCCTGCGTTTTCCCTGTTATTTACAGGTTGGCCTGTAATAATACGGCAAACTGTATGCATGGTTTGTCAGAGCGGTTACTCCAGGCATGGTTGGTACCCCGTTGGATAACTATATCGCCAGCTTTCAGCAAGGTTTCCCCCTCTTCCATGATCAGGTATAGTTCACCGGATACGATGAGGATATAGTCGAGTGTATCTGTCTGATGCATCAGTGGATGTTGTTGTCCGGGTTCGAGTGGCGGTACGCCCAGCATGCTATCTGGCGGAATAGATACATAACGCATATAGCTACCGTTGGGTAGTATTTGCGGGAAGGGTGTATTTACTATAGGTACTTCGCGGGTGAGATCGACGGGCATGGTGTCTGTTGCCCAAACGTCGGAGATGATCAGGGAAGGGAAATGTTCTTTTACGTTGGTGGCCGGTGCATCTTCCAGGATAGCGGAGCGGCCGTTCTTTATGCCGGTGACTATGCGGCGTGGGATGTTGGGAATAGCAGACATGTTATTTGTTTTTTATGATGTTATGGTCATTACGAGTTTATGCCCCTGACTTTTATTTTGTTGCAGTTGTGATAGTGCGGTGTCGACGGTGGCTGCGCTGAGCGGGCCTATGATACGTATGGGAGGCGGTTGCAGGGCGCCTTCGTACAGTAAGGCAGCTATCTTCTCCAGCTGGCTGCCGTAGTAGTGATATTTCCCTGGCTGTGCATAGGCATAGTTGGAGATGTTCAGTATGGTAGCGCCGGTGTTAAAGAGCTGTTCTCTTGCTGTGGTGGTGGTGAGGGCTGTGACATCTACATAGGTGCCATTTATTTTCAGTACGGCGGCGCTTAGTTCGGACATTGGCCCTCCTACGAGGTCGACGACATGATCGAAAGGGAGGTTGTCGTTGGCACTGAGCAGTTGTGCTTTGACGGCAGTGGTATTATAGTTGACGATGGCATTGGCGGGCAATCCTATATGCTGCAGCTGGCGATGGCTTTCGGGATTGCCGGCGGTGGCGGTGAGTTGTTGATGGCCACGAGCCAGCAGCAGCCTGGTAAGCGGATTACCGACTCCACCGGCGGCACCGCAGATGAGGATACGGTCGGTGGTATCGGGGCGGAGGCGTTCATAACACTGCAAGGCCGTGAGGGCGGTGATGGGCATTGCAGCGGCGGCTTCGAAAGATAGGGTGGCCGGTTTGTGGGCCAGTATCTCCTGTGGTACGACCACATATTCTGTGAAGGTGCCGTTAGAGCCCATGCTTCCGGCGGCCATCCACACCTCCTCTCCCACCCGGAAGCCACTTACACCGGCGCCGATGGCGGTGATGATGCCGGCGCCTTCCCGGCCCAGGATGCGGGAGTGCATGCGTTTCCGTTCGGTGGCGCCATTCCTCATCTGGAAGTCGATGGGATTAAATGCTGCGGCATGTAGTTGTACCTGTATTTGTCCGTCAGCGGGTACAGGTATGGGTACCTGTTGTATTTCGAAGCGGTTATTATCCGCCAGGATGATTGCTTTCATGAGCAGTTGCTGATTGATGATACGGCAAAATTATTCTTCAAAAGGCTTACATTCGCTAGGGTTAACCAGGGGTAACTAGTTACCCCGATGAAACTATTATACTATGGCGATCATCTGCAGGAATGGTGTAGCCCGGGAGGCTACCTGTACGGAGGAGTTGAAGGCGATGCGGGACAGCATCGATGTGCTGGGAGGAAAATGGAAGCTACGTATCATGCGTTACCTGGCTAACAGGACGCATGAACAGAATCATTTTAAGAAGATACAGCGGGAGATAGACGGGATATCCGCCAAGATGCTGACCAAGGAGTTAAAAGAGCTGGAATTGAACCTGCTGATCAGCCGGACGGTGCTGGACACGCGTCCGGTATCGGTGGCGTATGCGATCACTTCTTACGGGGAGAGTGTGCTGCCGCTGACGGACAACCTGGTACAGTGGGGGCTTAATCACCGGGAAAAGATCAAAGGGGATCCTCACGTACAGGGATAAAAATAGCGACGGCCATCCTGTGTCCAGGCGGCCGTCTTTGTTGTAACCTTCACAAATAAAGTGAAGTATCTTTTAATGGTATAATTATACGTTGAAACGGAAGTGCATTACATCTCCATCTGCCACGATATATTCTTTTCCTTCTATGCGGAGGCGGCCGTTGTCGCGGCAAGCTGTTTCTGAGCCATATTTCACATAATCATCGTAGGAGATGACCTCTGCTTTAATGAATCCTTTTTCGAAGTCGGTGTGGATCACGCTGGCCGCCTGTGGTGCTTTCCAGCCGGTGTGGATGGTCCAGGCGCGTACTTCCTGTACGCCAGCGGTGAAGTAGGTGATCAGGTTGAGCAGTTTATAGGCGGAACGAATGAGGCGGTTGAGGCCTGGTTCTGTCAGTTTGTATTCGGAGAGGAACAGTTCTTTATCGGCGGGATCTTCCATTTCGGAGATCTGGGCTTCGATAGTGTTGTTCATGATGATCACCTCCGCGTTTTCTGCTTTTACGGCTTCTTTGAGGGCATCGGAGTATTTATTGCCGGTGTGGATGGAGGCTTCGTCGACGTTGGCTACGTAGAGTACTGGTTTTTCTGTGAGCAGGAAGAGGTCGGCTATTGCGTTACGATCTTCTTTGCTGAGGTCCAGTTCGCGGATGTTGCGGCCTTGTTCCAGGTGTTCCTGGCATTGTTTGAGTATTTCGAATTCGCGTTTGGCTTTAGGATCTCCGCCTGTTTTGGCCATTTTTTCGGTACGGGCTACCTTTTTTTCTACGCTTTCGAGGTCTTTGAGCTGTAATTCTGTATCGATGATACCTTTGTCGTTTACGGGGTTGATAGCACCTTCTTCGCGGAGGATGTTATCATCTTCGAAGCAGCGGATCACGTGTACGATGGCATCTACTTCGCGGATATTGGCGAGGAACTTGTTGCCCAGGCCTTCTCCTTTGCTGGCGCCTTTAACGAGGCCGGCGATATCTACGAATTCGATGGTGGTGGGCACCACGCGATTGGGTTTTACCAGTTCTTCGAGTTTCTGCAACCGTGCATCGGGTACATCTACCAGTCCGATATTGGGTTCTATTGTACAGAAGCGGTAGTTGCTCGCCTGTGCTTTGGCGCTGTTACTCACCGCATTAAACAAGGTCGATTTTCCTACATTCGGCAATCCTACTATTCCTGCTTGCAAAGCCATTTTTAAAAATTTGCGCAAAGATACTACTTTTCGATGTTAGATTTACGATTTAAGATTTAGATTTGGCGCTGGGTTTCCCGGATGGCTTACTACGGGCTGGCGGGCGATACGGCATACGCAACTGAAAACTCAACTATGGCATTAAACTACGTTTGGCTCGCATTTTTCCTGATCGCTTTTGTGGTGGCTCTTTTCCGCTTATTGGTACTAGGTGACTATGGGGTATTTTCCAATGTGATGACGGGCATGTTTGAGAGTGCGAAGACAGGTGCGGAGATCTCGCTGGGGCTGGCGGGGATCATGACTTTCTGGCTGGGGGTGATGCGTATCGGCGAGAAAGCCGGTATGATACAGGTGTTTGCCCGGGCGGTGAATCCTTTCTTTTCCAAGTTATTTCCTGGTATCCCGGAGCGGCATCCTGCGATGGGGTCGGTGATGATGAACTTTTCTGCTAACATGCTGGGGCTGGATAATGCGGCGACGCCGGTGGGATTGAAGGCTATGAAGGAATTACAGGAGCTGAATCCGACACCGGATACGGCTACCAACGCCCAGATCATGTTCTTAGTGCTCAATACTGCCGGCATCACTATTATCCCTACCAGTGTGATCGCTCTGCGTATTGCCAGTGGTTCGGCCAATCCTGCGGACATATTCATACCTACGCTTATCGGCACATTTATCTCTTTTGTATCGGGCATGATCGCGGTAGCCATCTACCAGCGTATTAACCTGTTCCGGTTGCCTATACTGGTGTTCCTCGGTGGCTTTGGGCTGCTGATGCTTGGTATGTACAGCTGGTTCCGGCATCTGACACCGGAGGCTATCACTACCTATACATCCTTGCTGGGCGGTCTCATCATCTTTTCGATCATCGTATCGTTCCTGGTGATGGGGTTGCTCAAACGTATTAATGTGTATGAAGTATTCATAGAAGGGGCAAAGGACGGTTTTACGACGTCTGTACTGATCATTCCTTACCTGGTGGCTATGTTGGTGGCCATTAGTGCCTTCCGTTCGACCGGTTGTATGGACTATGTGGTGAACGGTATCGGTTATTGTTTTGCGCAGCTGGGGATCAATACGGATTTTGTGCCCGCCTTACCGGTGGGATTGATGAAAACCCTTAGTGGCGGAGGCGCCCGTGGGTTGATGGTAGATGTGATGCAGCACTATGGTGCTGACAGTTTCCAGGGGCGGCTGGCCAGTATCATGCAGGGATCTACGGAAACGACCTTTTATGTATTAGCTGTTTATTTTGGCTCTGTCAATATCCGCAAAACCCGGCACGCACTTGCCTGCGGCCTGATAGCCGACCTGGTAGGTGTGATTGCTACCATCATCATCGGCTATATCTTTTTTCACTAACGGAAACACTTGCATACCCGGCAGGCAGGTATTACTTTTACCGGCATTGCTGTTTATTAACATCAACCAACCTATATCATGCCAAGACAACCACTACATGAAGACTGGATTGCGGTCATCGTTGCATTCCTGACCATCGGCCTTGTATGTGCCGGATTAAAGCCTACCCTTCCAAAATTCGGCTGGAACAGTATGGAGACCCTTTCGGCGCAATTATTCCAGGCACAGACCTGGATACAGGCCGGCACTTTATTGCTCTGGGTGCTGGGAGGTCTTTTTATAGCAAGACTACTGGCGGGACAGCGACAGTTGCTACCACTGATTCCCAGTTTGGTGGCTATTATGGCCATTTCTTTGCTGGCACAGATCATTACCAGTAACAAAGCGGTGAAAGACCTGGGTATCGAGGTGGTACTGTTCAGCCTGTTGCTGGGATTGTTCATCAAGAACGTACTGGGGGTACCGGAATGGATGAAACCTGCGATACAAACGGAGTTATATATCAAGATCGGCCTGGTATTACTCGGCGCGAATGTGATCTTTAAGGATATTCTTCAGGCGGGTGCCCTGGGCATCCTGCAATCTGTTGTCGTGGTATTTACGGTATGGTACTTTACTTTCTGGTTATGTAAGCGGTTGGGGCTGGATGATGAGTTCCGGATGATGATATCCAGTGCGGTCTCTATCTGTGGGGTTTCTGCAGCGATCGCTACCAGTGGTGCTATAGAAGGTGATAATAAGAAGCTGTCGCATGTCATTTCCCTGGTGTTGATCGTAGCGATCCCTATGATGCTGTTTATGCCTTATCTGGCTACCTGGGCCGGGATGTCGCCGGCGGTGGCAGGCGCCTGGCTGGGAGGTACGATCGATACTTCCGGCGCTGTAGTGGCAGCGGGAACCATGTTAGGAGAAGAAGCGCTGAAATATGCTACGCTGGTAAAGTTCTCCCAGAATGTGTTGCTGGGGCTAGCCGCTTTTTTCATTTCGGTGTATTGGTCCTATACGAAGAAGGAAACTGCTACGGAAAAGCCCGGGCTGCGTACGATATGGGAGCGCTTTCCTAAGTTCGTGCTGGGATTTGTGATGGCATCGCTGTTATTTTCTTTCGCGTTGCCACCGGAAGTAGTAAGTGCTGCCAAAGGGTCCCTGAAAGAATTGCAGACATACTGGTTTGCGCTTGCCTTTACCTGTATAGGCTTGGAGACAAAATTCACGGATATTTTCAGTATGGAAAACGGCCGGCCGGCGATCGCCTTCATCGTGGCTCAGTTGTTTAATATCATCTTTACACTTATTATTTCGTACCTGGTATTTGATTACCTGGCCGCAGCGTAATATATTACTACTATTCTTTTTCAAGTCAGCCATCCTGTCAAGAGGAAGGCTGGCTTTTTTGTTTTCCTTCCTATTTGACAAAAAGGAGATCGTTATGTACATTTATAGCTCAGATATCTGTACTGTATCAACTCTATTATGGCGTCTTTCGGGGCGGCACCACTCACCCGGTGGAAATGTGTAAGGAAATATGAAACGTATTACTGTAGCTTTTTTCATTAAAGGAATACTACCAATCCTGTTAGTCCTAGGCTATACCATTGCTGTAGCTCAAGGTTATAATTATACCCAATACAAGACAGACCAGGGGCTGGCAGGTAACATTGTCTATTCTATTACCCAGGACAAGGAAGGATTTTTGTGGTTTGGTACGGAAACAGGTGTTAGCCGATTTGACGGGACCAGTTTTCAGAATTTTACTATCAAGGACGGCTTGCCGGATAATATTATTTATCAAGTGCTGGCAGACTCGAAAGGGCGTGTTTGGTTTGTACCGTTTAAACAGGCTATCGCCTATTATTATAAAGGTAAGATCCATAATTCCAAAAATGATACGCTGTTAAGACAAACCAATTATACTACGCTCATCCGGTCTGTAGCGGAGGATGCGCAGCATAATATAGCCATTGCCAGTAACTGCGAAGTATTTGTTATTTCTCCCGACAATAAGATAAACGCACTCCACAACAAGCCATCAGCCAAGGGGTTAATTACTGCGCTGGGACAGGATGAGTATAAAAAGTTCAATATTTTATCTCCTAATGGTATATACCAGATCAATGATGAACAGTTGACCTATAGAACCTCGCTGCCGGGAGCGGACAAGTTCTATACTATTCAGATGGAGATCAGGGGACGGAATGTCTTTTGGCGTACCAACAAGGGTTTTTACGTCAAAAAAAATGAGCAGGTAAGGCACTTTGACATCCCGCCTGTCAACAATTTCCAGGTACAGAATGACAGCCTGGTATATGTCAACACTGCGACAGGCTCTTATCAATTAAATATTAACAGCTCCTGGCTGGAGCGGGAATATTTACCCGGTAAAAGCGTCAGTGCTTACTTCCGGGATAATGAAGGCAATACATGGTTTGCGACACTGGGAGAAGGTATATTTAGAATACATTCGGAGCTTTTCCGGAGTTTGCGATATACGAGCGACAACCGTCCGCTGAAAGTATTCAGCTTATTTGACAATGGCAACAATATTTTGGTCGGCACTGACAATGCCTGCCTGAGGCTGGATCTATATCCTTTCAAACAACTTGCCAAGGAGCCGGTTTTCAAAACGGAATGGCCTGTTCATATTATCTACAAGAACGAAGATGCTTTGTTTCTCGCAACAAAAACAGAATTATTTGTCAGGCATCACAACGGTATTTATAAATACGATGCCTTTAAACATATCGTGAAAAAGATGGCGATACATCAAAACCAGCTGGTGATCGCCACCTCGTCTTCTTTACGTAAACTGCCCTTTCATATATCAGATCTGGTCAAAAACCCTTCCGATCAAGTCCTTTATCAAGGCCGCACGACAACGGTATATGTAGACAACGACAGCCTCTATTTTGGGACACCAGAAGGCTTATACAAGCTGGTCGGGGACAGTCTGCTTACCAAGCTTAGTGATATATCACCCCATCTGCAGGACAGAGTGGCGGATATTTGTAAAACCGCTGACGGGATACTTTGGGTAGGTACCGGCGGCAATGGTATTACTGCGTTGAGGAATGATAAAATGGCCTTTCATATGACTGCTAATACGGGCATCAGCAGCGATGCCATTCATTTTATGACGCCGGACACTGACGGTTCCATCTGGGTAGGTACGGAAAAAGGGCTGGACTGGCTGAAAATCATAAACGACAGCATACATGTTGTGAAATACACAGCGGCAGATGGTTTGATATCCAATGCTATCAATGCCATTGTTGTAAAAGGTGATACGGTGTATGCAGGCACTCCTGAGGGCTTAACATACTTTGACAAACGCAATCATAATTTTCATTCCCGTTGCGACCTGAAGATAATGGATGTATCTGCCAACGGTAAACATATCAGCCTTAAAGACCTGACCAGGCTTACATATGGGAATAACCAGGTCCGTATCAATTTTACGGCTATATCGTTTAAATCTGCCGGTGATATCCGATATATGTATCGTCTTAAAGGCCTGGACAGCAGCTGGCAAATGACAAGGCAGCGGCAACTGGACTTTATCTCCCTTCCTCCCGGTGAATATGCGCTCGAACTCTATGCCATCAACCGGTTTAACGTTAAAAGCAAAACGATACTGTTGCCTGTCACGATCCATCCGCAATTTTGGCAAACGGGCTGGTTCAATGTCGTAATTATCCTTTGTGTGATCCTCTTAACATGGGGCGTAATTGCGTGGAGCAACCAGCTAAGTGACCGCAAAAAGACTGTCCAGCGGCAGATGGAGAGAAGACTACAAGACCTGGAGCAAAAAGCATTAAGAGCACAAATAAATCCCCATTTTATTTTCAATTGCCTGCATGCTATACAAGGATACATTATCGACCGGGATATTCCCAGTGCTAATCACTATTTAAGCAGTTTTGCCCGGCTTATCAGGCAGACATTGGATAACTCGATGCAGACCATGATCACTGTCGCTGATGAGATCACTTACCTGACCACCTACCTCAACCTGGAGCGGCTACGATTTGAGGACGCGTTCCTGTTTAACTTTTATATCGACAAACATATTGATAAAGACCATACTTTTTTACCAGGGATGATGCTGCAACCCTATGTCGAAAATGCCATCCGGCATGGAATACAAAATAAAACCGACGGGCAAGGCACTATTAATATCCGTTTTATTCAACGGGAGCAGTATCTTATCTGCATAGTGGAAGATAACGGTGTAGGAAGAGCCGTTGCGCAGACGCTCAAAACGTCTCAGCATATAGAGTATCAATCCAGGGGGATGCAGCTCACCGAAGAGAGGATACGGTTACTCAGCAGCAGTTTCGATACGCCTATCGAAATAAACATTACAGATAAGCTGGATGAGCGGCTAAACGTTATTGGTACAGAAGTGACTATAAAACTAACCTTGATATACGGTAGCAGGCCACCCGAAAAGCACTCCTGACAACGCTTTTATTAAGCGATTACTTACGGTTACTTATTAAAAAATAGCAGTTATTAATATTCTCTTGTCAGCGTCGTTCTTATATCTGAATATTGCACCGGGCAGTATCTAATAGGTACTGAATAAAAATTATTACACTGGTAATCGCACATAGATTAAACTATACCTATATTTTGTGCTAATTACATTTAAGCTGTTCATGGCTTAATTGTCAGACAGCTGGCGTTACTATCGTCCAGCTGTTTTTCTGTTTCTTATAATTGCATATCCCCCCACAAACATCTCTTTCCCCTTACGTAAAGCAAGCCTACTTTTCCATGTTTCTTGTTAAAAAACAGAAGGTTATGTACATTTATTGCTAGTAATAACCAACTATGAAGAAAAATATCAGTCCATTGATTGCTGCTGAGGACGTCAGCCAATATTTGTCAGACAGCCATACTATAATAATGGATGTAAGGACGGGCGCTGATGCTAAAGGCAACTATACCGCACAACACATCCAGGGCGCGATATATGCAGATCTTAATAAAGACCTGGCATTAATACCTGAGGATGCTGCCAACGGCGGGCGTCATCCGTTACCTTCTCCTTCGGCATTTGCCGCTTTTCTTGGTAAGTGTGGAATTACCCCTCAAACAAACGTCCTGGTCTATGACGACAAACAAGGGAGTAATGCGGCGGCCAGGCTTTGGTGGATGCTTCGTGCAGCTGGCCATGAAAAAGTAGCGATGATTGACGGAGGCCTTCAAGAAGCAATAAAGGCAGGGGTGCCTATTACAGACCAGCCCTCGCCTATTCATCCTACGAGTGACTACCCTTTTCAATCGTGGCAATTGCCGGTAGTAACAGCAGATGAAGTAGCTACCGCCACGGATGATCCGCGATCGGTAGTTATAGATGTTCGCGATGCCTATCGTTATCGCGGCGAAAGTGAGCCGATTGACACCGTCGCAGGTCATATTCCCGGAGCTATTAACATTCCCTATGCAACGAATCTAGATAAAAATGGCAGATATCTACCTGCTGATAAATTGGCCGACATCTACCTAGAGGTCAGTAAAAAGAACAATATAATTGTACATTGCGGTTCAGGGGTAACCGCCTGTCATACCTTACTTGCCTTACAAGTTGCTGGTATTGAAGGGGCAAAATTATATGTAGGCTCCTGGAGTGAATGGTCCCGCAACAACCGGCCACAAGCGAAGGAGGTATAACGGAAAATATGAGTGAAAAATATTCCTGCCATATTTTCATCCCGTGTATTCTACTATCATTACTGGTTCTGTGCTATACTTATGCCATAGCGCAACGCTATAATTGTACACAATACAAAACAGAGAACGGGCTTACAAATAATATTGTTTATTCCGTAGAACAAGATAAAGAAGGTCTTTTGTGGTTTGGTACGGAAAAGGACGAGTATGGTGTCTACCTTTCAAATATACAATATAGCGGCAAAATGTATCATACGCAGAATGAGTCCTTGCTGCGTAAGCTCAAATTCACCAGTATTATACGATCTATTTAGGAAGACGATCAGCAGTACATAGCAGCAAAAAAAATCAATGTATTATACGCCAATAGATATAAATATTTCTGACTGCTACGATCAACAGGGAAATTTCGCCGGTACACGGGTAAATATCCGCTACGGTTGATCCTTGCACAAAAAAGCTGACATATGATCCAATGCATTATCGTTGACGATGAACCTAAAAATATATCTACCCTAAGTAAGATGTTGCAGCTGTACTGCCCTGATGTCATTATTGCAGGCAGCGCTACGAATATAGAAACAGCCCTGGCATTGATCCAACAGCTATCTCCGCAACTCCTCTTCCTGGACATTCAGATGCCCAAAGGCAATGCTTTCGACCTGCTAGACCAGATCATGCCGGTTACCTTCGAGATCGTCTTTGTAACTGCCTTCGATAATTACGCTATAAAAGCTTTTAAATATAATGCTCTGGATTACCTGTTAAAACCTGTCGACATAGAAGAGCTTAAGGCAGCAGTACATAAGGTCCGTACCAGAGTGGGGATGCAGCATATCAATACCCGCTTGGACAACCTTCTTAAACAGGTCAGAGATAACGATAATGCTAAGATTGCCCTGCGTACACAACAGGGTATGTTTTTCCATACCATTTCCGACATTGTATTATGTACCGCAGAAGGAGCCTACACCCGTTTTGAATTTCTGAATGGCAAAAGCCTGTTGGTGACCGGTACGCTGAAAAAATATGAAGAGACCCTGCCCTCGCGGGACTTCTGCCGTATACACGACGCCTGCCTGGTCAATCTTAATCATATTGTCCAGTACCATGTCGGCAAAAGCGGTTATGTGGAGATGGTAAACGGCAGAACAGCAGAAGTATCACAAAGAAGGAAAACCGAATTCCTCAATAGATTCCGGTCTTAAATACTTAAAATAGTACTCTTATTCGCCAATGAACTGCGTTTATTTATTAAAAAACAGCAGTTATTAATATAGGCTTTATGTTCTGATGGTCAAATACGAATATTGTATCTGAAAGATTGACTCATTGACACTAAAGGATACAAATACACGTATTACAATCGTACATAAATAGTAATAAACTATACCTATATTTTGTGCTATCTACTTTTAAGTTTTTTGACTTAAATGCAGACAGCTGGCGCTATTATCGTCCAGCTGTCTTTACTTTTAACCTACTTTATATCGGCACACAGAGCGTTCCACCGCAGAAACAATCCACTTGTCCACCCGTAGGACACGGATTCCCGAATGCGCAGGATACATTAGCACAACTCACGTCCGCCAGTTTGACGCCACCGCCTTAAATAGCCCGTAATTGACTCCGGACAATTACATTAAAATGTTACTTGTTTACTTTTCATAATCGTGGTTTGGATAACGGTCAGGGCTGTATATTATAAAGTACATTCTTTTCAGGCAGACCAGCAATTGATATGGGCATTTTTTTGGTCGTATTTTTCTTTACTTTTCTGGTTGCCTGCTGGCACATGCATATTTAAAGCTGGCAAATATAGCGGACGGCTATTTTTCGTATACGGTCTTCAATAAAGAAGAATTGAACAATTCTCCGGGAGAGATCATCAACTCATCCAATGGTATATTTTTCCCATAGCGCTCTTCCATAGTTGCTTTCACTATAGGGCTGGAAAGATCAAAATGCTGCAGGGGATAACGTTTGCCAAGTTCAATCCCCGTTGTACGTTGATATATTTTCCATACCAACTCTGAACAATAGATACGTTCATCTGACCAGCCAAAATAGCCATCGTAATCTTTGCCCTTGAAGGCGGCTCCGGCTGCTTTCATTTTGTCGATTATTACAGGTGTCAACACGCTGTCTGCCCGGAGCCTTTTTACTACAAAATGTCCTTTACTACGGGAGATCCACTGTTGCAAAGGAGTAAGCCTGACTGGTTGTACGGCTTCGTATACATAATATTTTCCTTGTTCCCGGTATATTAAACCGCAATGTGTGATATCCGAATGTGTAGCCGCTTTGATGGCTGCACATTGCGGGGAGATACCGCTTTGAAAAACGATATCTCCTTCTTTCAATGGTGGTAACTGCTGCCAACTGGTAAAGCTACGCTGATAGCCTCTTCCCTGCAGAAATAACAAAGCTGCCATCAATAGTACGCCCGAGAGTACTAGGAACGTTATCGGTTTTCGTTTCATGTATACCAGTTTGATCGTATGCTGAATATAGCTATTTTTAACGATCCCACCAGACACGACCGTTCAGATCATCTCTTCCATTCAGTCCTGGTTGGGCGTTTACCGCATCATTATAATGTGCGGTATTGATGTTACGCTCTTTTACTGGATAGCCCTGGCGCCGGGGAATGGGTACATTACCATTGTCTGGTGCGGGTTGCAGCAAGGGAAATCCAGTTCTCCGCCATTCCGCCCATGCCTCATAACCATTCATATACAAGTGTACCCAACGCTGATATCCAATCTGTCGTAAAGCATTAGCCGGATCATAGCTGACACCCGGCTGTGCCAGGTAAGTTGCAGCACCATTTTCACTACCGGTCCACTGGCTCACAGACGCGGTGACAGCCTGTTGATAATAACCGGCAGCTGTACCATCCCCCCCTGGTATCCAGCCGATCCGGGCAGCCTCAGCGTAAGCGAACAATAGCTGCGCATA
This sequence comes from Chitinophaga pendula, assembly GCF_020386615.1. Classification (NCBI taxonomy): domain Bacteria; kingdom Pseudomonadati; phylum Bacteroidota; class Chitinophagia; order Chitinophagales; family Chitinophagaceae; genus Chitinophaga; species Chitinophaga pendula. The sequence continues at coordinate 2,359,735 of NZ_CP077769.1, read as the reverse complement.
GGTCATTACGTAAGAAGGTGCATCCTGTGCACGAATACGCGCACCCAGGTATGAAACGCTGTCGGACGGGAAGTTCTGCGCTTTATCTCCTGTTATACCATAAGGCATCCCTACATAGTCCACTCCTGCCCTATCCGGCTTGTCTGCAAATACAGGTAATCTCGGATCGCGCAGCGGCCGCATGAAGTCTACCATCGGCTGGCTGATACAATACCAGCGCCGATTCAATACGCTGAACACATTATACCAGTAATTTTCATTGGCTGCTTCGGCAATATGTTTATAGACTACATTGTCTGCATTACCGGTAAAACCGCCCATTGTCATTGCATCGTTCAGCTCCGTCTTACCTTTAGCAGGATCAATTTTGGACAAACGTAGCGCCATCAATACCCGCATGCTGTTGGCAAAACGTTTCCACTTGACCATGTCTCCGCCGAACAGGATGTCGCCTTTCACCGGCGTACCATTGTCAATCTGCAGAGCAGCTTCTTTCAACTCTTTGAACAGGTCGGTGTAAATATCCTGTTGCTTATCGTACCGGGGCGTAAAATTATCCTTCCCCTGCAGGGCTTCCTTGTAAGGGATATCACCCCAACGGTCCGTCATAAACCAGTAATAATAAGCCCTTAGAATGCGGGATACGGCCTGCTGATTAGCAGGCGAGCCTTCCACATCTGCAAAAGTGCGGGATGCCAGTATCGACTGCAGGTTCGCCAGGTACGCCGTATACAGGTCATAGAAATCAAAACTGATAATAGTATAACGGGAAGCGTCCGTGTAAGGCTTCTCTGACAGCTGTTGCGCATACAATACGCCATTGGGAGATTCGATCGTACTGGCTAGTCCCGAAATGGCGTAGGTCAGCAATTGAGGATTAGAGGCTGTGGAGGGCTTATTAGGGTCTACATTGATATCATCATTGAATTTACTGCAACTCCCCAGTAATCCTCCCAATATCAGCATATATAGCAAGTAATAACGTTTACACATAATCGGCTGTTTAAAAGGAAACATTAAGGTTAACACCAAAAGACCGTGTAGTGATCAGCTGTCCTGTCTCCAGCCAGCTGATCGGCGCACTACCGGCAGACAATTCCGATGGATCTAATCCTTTCGGCGCTTTCTGGTAGATCATAAAAGGATTACGCGCAATAAAGGCGATGTTCAGGCTGCTGAATGGTAAGCCTTTGAACTGTTCCTTGCGGAAAGTATATCCTGCCCGTAGCTCCCTCATTTTAATATACGAAGCGTCATACAACCATTCCTCGTAAACAGATGTCCCCAACCGGCTGCGGAAATAAGCCTTAGCATCTACATAAGTGGTGACCTCCTGCCCGGTTGCTGCGGAAATACCATTCACTTTCACCCCGCCGCCTTCCGCTACCGGGTCGCGTACATTTTTACCGCGATCATTCATAGCTGCCGTCTCCTCCGCCTGACCCGATTTCACAGCCAACATCCGTGACCAGCTGAAGAAACGGCCTCCAGATTGAAAGTCGATCATCGCACCGATATCAAAGTTGCCGATACGGAAAGTATTTTGCCAGCCGCCGATGAACCGGGGTAATACCGACCCAAAATCATGATTCTGCTCAAACAGCGGCAGGTTCTGCGCATCCAACAGTATCTTGCTCGTCTTCGGGTCACGTTGATAAGCATTCCCTATCAGCGTTCCGAAAGTACCGTTTACCGTAGCATTCAGAAATACAGACACCCGGGAATAGGTGTTCTGATCTAATATCAGGTTGTTGATACCAGGATAAAGAGATTTGATCAGGCTGGTGTTCCGGCTGATATTGAACACCGTCGTCCAGTTGAACAATCGGCTTTTCACCGGTTGTCCATTCAGGCTCACTTCGATCCCCTTGTTCTGAATATTGCCGGCATTTACCCAGTAATAGGAGAAACCGCTGGTACCTGATACATCCAGCCGGATTACCTGGTCCTTGTTCTGCTGGTTGTAGTAAGTTACATCCAGTCCCACACGGTTGTTGAGAAAACGCAGCTCCACCCCTGCCTCGAAAGAAGTGCCTATTGCGGGTTTGATATTCGGATTGTTGAGCGTATCCGGTACTGACATAGGATAGGTAGTACCGATCGGCGCGCGCAGGTTATAGGTCTGGCTGATACGGTAGGCATCCAGGTCAGAACCGGCCTGCGCCAGGCTCACCCGGAGTTTACCAAAGGATAATGGTTCCCATTTCAACAGCTCGCTGAATACAATACTGGCTGCACCGGAAGCATACCAGTAAGAATTGTTGCCTTTAGGCAGTGCAGAAGAGCGGTCATTGCGTAAGGTAGCATCCAGGTAGTAGATATCTTTATATCCGACTGTAGCCGATCCGAAATAGCTGTAGATCTCTTTACGGCGAAGATAATCCGTGATGCTGGGCCTTTCTTTCGATGCGCTGATGTTAAAGAAATTCGGCACACTCAACCCGCCCTGTGTCGCCGCCGACAGGTAGGAATACCGTTGTGTGAGCAGGTTGGCGCCAAGATTAGCATTCAGCGAAATGTCTCCCCATTCCCGGTTGTACTGGGCCAGGAATTCATAGTTCATCTCCTTGTTCTGATATTTGCCGGTAGAATAACTATTCAATCGCCGGCCGCCGATGGCCTCCCGCTTATCCAGTTGTTGTATGTACATGTCTCCTCTTACAAAACCGCTTAGCTTCAATCCCGGCAGCGGGTCATATATCAGGCCTACATTTCCGAAGAACCGGTCCCTGCTGTCATGAGCAGGGTTCTCATACGCTTCAAAGTAGGGATTATTCCAGTCGCTCACCGACTCGAGGAATCCCGGTTGTGTCGGGTCGTTCAGGTTCCAGTGATAAAAACGGCCATCCGCATATTTATACTGCCGCAGCTTTTTCATATCCAGCGATCGCTGGAACCACTGTACGAAGTTACGCGACCCTTCATAGTATCCCTGTGAAGGTCGCTGTGCATTGTTGTTTGCATAATTCAGACTGGTGTTCACCTGCAGCGAGGGGGTGATGTTGAGTGATCCGTTGAAACCCAGGTTATTCCTTTTCAACCAGGTATTGGGCTCCACCCCTTCTATGCGGGTATTGTTATAGGATAACCGGAAAGAGCTGTTCTCTCCGCCGCCGGATATGGAGATGTTGTTGTTAAAGGTATATCCTGTGCGATAAAAGTCTTTGATGTTGTCCGGATGAGGAGAAAAAGGTGTCAGCTTGCCATAGTCAGGATCTGCTGGGAACCAGCTATACATATGTCTTACAGGTCTTCCGTCCATCTTGGGCCCCCAGCTTTCATCCGTGCCGGACACAAAAGGCTGCTGTACACCGTTTACATTGATCGTAGAAAAGGTCTGACTGCCACCACCACCATAGGTGTTCTGTAAAGGCATGAAGTTGCCGGCTCTCTCCAGTGAAAAGGCAGAGCTGAAGTCTACACTCACCTTTTTATCCCCTTTACGGGAGCCTTTTTTTGTAGTGATCATCACTACGCCAAACTGACCACGCAAACCATACAGGGCGCTGGCCGCGGGTCCTTTCAGGACGGAGATAGAAGCAATATCATCCGGGTTGATATCCTGTGCCAGGTTACCCAGGTCCGGACCATTACGCTCCGCAGAGAAGTTACTGTTAGACACCGGCGTACCGTCTATCACGATCAGCGGCTGATCCGCACCATTGATGGAGTTGACACCGCGTATCTTTATCTTCTGCGTACCTCCCATGCTGGCGCCGGAAGAACCGGTTACCTGCACACCCGCGATCTTGCCCGACAAAGATCCGATCACATTCTGTTCTTTCGTCAGCGTCAGGTTCTCTCCCTTCACCTGTTGGGTCGCATAGCCTACTGAACGCTCCCGCCTTACAATACCTAACGCCGTTACCACCACCTGCTCCAGGTTGCGGGTATCCGGCTTCAGCGATACGTTGATCACCGTCTGCCCGGCCGCCGGCAACGATACCGCCAGGTAACCAATAAAACGAAAGATAAGCTGCGCGTCAGCCTGCTGAACAGTAATACGGTAATTACCCTGTGCATCAGTGGTAGTACCTTCGTTGGTGCCTTTAACCTGTATGGTCACCCCAGGTAATGGTGTACCGCCTTCCGCAGCACTGACCTTCCCGGTGATCGTCCGCGACTGGGCCAAAAGCATTAGTGGACATAACAGGTGACACACCATGAAAATAGCGTAGATGGATTTCATGCCGTGCGATTTTAGATTTGGTTTCTATAAATGGGTTCTACCAACAATATACCGTAAACTAATCGGAATCAAAAAAATATCATCACAAAATGACGAACAGACGAAAGGCCGGAAAGTATGTCGCGACATACATCTTCCGGCCTTTTGTCATCATATCGATACTATCTTATACGCCTACTCGTACTTTCCCACCTTCTCTTCCATCGTCACATCCCTGTCGGGTCTGATCTGCATTTTTATATATACCAGCAGCTGGGAGGCCCCTGCTTTAAAGCATACCTCCTGTGTCTTTCGCACTACTGCCATCAGCTCATCATAAGTGCCTTCCATTACCGTCTCAAAAGGACATACCTTGTAAGGCACTCCTGATTCCTGTATCACAGCAATCGCTTCGTCTACAACTGCATACACCTTTTCCGTTGCTACCTGTGGAATGATCTGTAACGCCAGATTGATCTTGTGGTCCATTGTTTTATTCTTTTTGTTTTATCAGTATAACTTATCTTGTTCATTGTCCGGAAGATCCGCCGTTACGAGTTACTCCCTTATAATTCACCTGATACAGATCAGGCCGCATGTCCTTTTTCGTATGTACGCTTCCGAATGCATGCAGCTCTTTCAGCAACACGAGGTCTACGTCAGCGATCACTACCATTTCCGTATTAGGCGTCGCATCTGCTTTCACACCTGTCACCGGAAATGCAAAGTCCGACGGCGTCAGCACAGCCGACTGTGCATATTGCAAGTCCATATTATTCACCTTCGGCAGATTACCCACACAACCCGCGATCGCGACATAACACTCATTTTCTATCGCCCGTGCCTGCGCACAGAAACGTACCCGGTTATAGGCGTGTTGCGTATCCGTCAGGAAAGGTACAAAAAGTATCTGCATGCCTTGCTCCGCCAATACCCTGCTAGGCTCGGGAAATTCCACATCGTAGCATATCTGTATCCCTATCTTACCGCAATCCGTATCAAACACCCGCAACTCATTGCCGCCCTTGATACCCCAGGCCGACACCTCACTTGGTGTCGGATGTATCTTGATATAATGGTCGTGTGTACCATCCCGCCGGCACAGGTAAGTGATATTGTACAACTGCTCCTCTATCACAATAGGCATACTGCCGGTGATGATATTTACATTGTAAGCAACGGCATGTTTGATGAACTCATCCCGGATCTCATGGGTGTACCTTGCCACACCCCGGATTGCTCCGGCCTGGTCCATCTGGTTGAACTCCGCCATCAATGGCGCATTAAACAGCTCCGGGAATACGACGAAGTCTGAACCGTAGTCACTCACCGCATCAATGAAATATTCCACCTGCTGCAAAAATCCCTGTAATGACTGGTAGTCCCGCATCTGCCATTGCACTAATCCAATACGTACCGTCGATTTATTATATCGTATCGTATCTACATCTTTTTCATAATAGATATTATACCATTGTAGCAACGTCGCAAATCCTTTCGAAGCCTCATCATGCGGCAGATAGTTCTTCAGTATTTTCTTTACCAGGAAATCATTGGAGAACTGGAACGTTAACGTAGGATCATAGATCTCTTTATCACGCACCTTTTCAATATACTCCCTGGGCGATAGCTGATCCGCATATTTCTCATAGTTGGGAATACGACCGCCGGCAACGATACCTCGCAGGTTCAGCCGCTCGCACAAGGTCTTACGTGCATCATACAGGCGCCGCGCCAGCCGCTTCCCGCGGTAGTCCGGATGTACAAACACTTCAATGCCATATAATACATCCCCCTTGGGATCATGCGTGCTGAAAGTATAATAACCGGTGATCTGCTCATAGGTGTGTTCATCACCATATTTCTCATAATCTACTATGATGGATAATGCACAACCCACCACCTTATCATTGACGGTCACTGCGATCTGCCCTTCCGGAAACAGGTTCATTAACCTGCGGATAGTAGGCTCCCGCCAGTAACTACCTGCCATATCTGAATAAGCGGATACCATGGATTCTTTCAGGTCCAGGTAATCCTCTGCCGTCAATTGTCTTATTTCTACTGTTTCTGACATGCCTGTATACTTTTTTTATTACTCCTTTTTAAGTTACTACAAATATGAAGCCGGTCAAAAAATGGAAATCCTGAAAATATGTCTTTACTTTGCACCGCGTAAGTTTTTTTCCCTGCTACCTTAACCACTAATGCTATTCGCTCTTTAACGGTTTATTATTTCATTTGTTCATAAAACAAGCCAGGCCCCATTTATGCCGCTTATACAAAATAGAGATATTGTTATCGTAGGATTACAACAATGGTACACGCCAATAGGCAGCAACTGTAAAAACATTGCATTACAGTTCGCCCGCCACAACCGCGTACTGTATGTCAACGCACCGCTCGACAGACGTACCGCGCTGAAAGAGAAAAATGATCCGCAGGTACAATACCATCAAAAGGTACTAAAAGGGGAAGAAGCTGCCATCATCCCTATCGGAAATAATCTCTGGAACCTCTATCCCGAGACCGTACTGGAGTCGATCAACTGGATGCCTTCCACCGCTGCCTTCTCCTGGTTCAATAAACTTAACAACCGCCGCTTCGCGAAAAGTATAAAAAAAGCCGTGACACAACTCGGCTTTAAAGATATCATCCTGTTTAATGACAATGACATCTTCCGCGCCTTCTATCTGAAGGAAATGTTACGCCCCTCCTCCTACGTGTACTACAGCCGCGACTACCTGGTAGGCGTAGATTACTGGAAAAAGCATGGCGAATACCTGGAGCCGCTCCACATCGCTAAAGCAGATGCCGCCGTCGCCAACTCTCTATACCTCCGCGATATGCTCCTGAAATACAATCCCAGGAGCTTCTACGTAGGACAAGGATGCGACCTGCGCCTGTTCGATGCCACAGCTTCTCATCACCGTCCTGCAGACCTGCCCGCACCAGCACAGCCGATCATCGGCTATGTCGGCGCCCTCAACACACTACGTCTCAATATCGATATACTCCTACGGATCGCCCAGGATCGCCCTGACTGGCAGCTGGTACTGGTAGGCCCCGAAGATGACGGCTTCAAAAGCGCTGCCTTACACCAGCTACCCAATGTATATTTCCTTGGCAGAAAAGAGGTCAGTGAGCTACCGGGCTATATCAGCTATTTCGATGTCTGCCTCAATCCGCAGGTCATTAACGCGGTCACCGCCGGCAACTACCCACTGAAGATAGATGAGTACCTCGCCATGGGCAAACCAACAGTAGCCACCGCTACCAAAACCATGCAGCTGTTTAAAGATCATGTCTATCTCGCTCAATCCCCGGATGAATACGTTCCCTTGATAGAAAAGGCCTTACACGAAAATAATTTGTCATTACAACAGGCGCGGATCACCTTTGCACAATCTCATAGCTGGGAGAACTCCGTAGCTGCCATCTATGACGCTATATTACAATCGTCCGGTCGACCATGAGCCTGAAAAGTAAAATAAAAGATAATCCACGCCTCAAAGCGCTGACATTATATCTCCTGATGCCTAAACATCAGGCACGTCCCCGTACCTGGGTACGCTGGTTCGTAAATCCCTTCGTACATAAAAAAGGAAAACAATCCTCCATCCGCCGCCGCACCCGCATGGATGTATTGCCGTTTAACGGCTTCACATTGGGCAACTATTCTACCATCGAAGATTTCGCTACCGTCAACAATGGTATGGGCGCCGTTACCATCGGCGATCACGTACGCGTAGGTATCGGCAATGTCATCATCGGCCCCGTTACCATCGGTAACCATGTCATCATGGCCCAGAATATCGTCGTTTCCGCCTTAAATCATGGATATACAGATCCCCATACACCGATCTCCTTACAGCCCTGTACAACAGGCGAGATCGTGATAGGAGAAGACTCCTGGATCGGCGCCAATGCGGTGATCACCGCCGGCGTACATATAGGAAAACATGCCGTAGTAGCAGGTGGCAGCGTAGTGACCAAAGACGTCCCTCCCTACACCATCGTTGCCGGCAATCCCGCCCGCATCATCAAACAATACAATCCCGACACCCAAACCTGGGACAGGGTCCGTAGTTAGTACCAAAGCACCCTTTACGGTACTTTGGTAAAATGCCCGGTCCAGCGGAACTTATCATCCCCAAACACCTCCACCAGGTAGTGCCCTACCGGGATCGTCTCTATAGAGATCAGCTTATCCAGCCCGTCATCAGCCGTAAACTTATTGGAATAATGCATCTTTCCGGTCAGATCATAGATCGAAATGCGCATTTGTGTATTGCCTTTATGATTTACATTCAACCGGATATAGTCCCTGGCAGGATTAGGATACAATATCGACACAGCCGGACGCTGGTCTCCCTGCTGTATCTTCACCGTAAAAGTAGCCGCTCCCTTCGCTCCTTTATCGTTCGTCACCGTCAGCTCAAATGTATAGATACCCGCCTGTAACGAGGCAATCCTCGTCTGTGCACGATCTGCCGCCCAGATACTAGCCGGACTAGGGCCTGTCAGCTGCTGCCAGCTATATCGCACGATATTTCCTTCCGGGTCATAAGAACGGCTGCCATCTGCCTGTATGAAGTTCACCGGCAAGGTGATTGTCCGGTCTCCCTGGGTCTGCGCCACAGGAGGCTGATTGGCAGGTACAGACAGTACCTGCACCGACACCCGCGCACGTCCCTGTGCACCCTGGTTATCCGTTACGGTCAATTCAAATACATAAGTACCTGCCTGTAGTCCGGTCACCATGGTCTGTGCCAGCGCCCGGTCTACGATCGTACCGCCCGCAGGCCCACTCACTTTCTCCCATGCCCAGCGCGCCACGTTCCCATCCGGATCATAAGAAGCGCTGCCATCCAGCCGTACACTGTTCACCGGTAAGGTGATGGTCACCGGGTTACCGGCAATCGCTATCGGGTCGCGGTTGACAGCAGCTGCCACCACAATGACCCGCATCCGTGCCGTCGCCGTCTGGCCGCCGTCATCCGTTATAGTCAATTCATATACATAGGTGCCGGCCTGCAGATGGCTGATCGCTGGCTTGGGTATATTGACAGGGGTAGGGTCACCGCCCGCAGGACCGCTGATCTTCGCCCAACGCCAGCTGGCAATAGTACCGTCAGGGTCCGTAGAACCGCTGCCATCCAGCTGTGCCGTATTCACCGGCAGCTGTATAGTGATATCGCTACCTGCATTGGCTACCGGCGGTTGATTCGCGGGCTGCACCACCACGGTCACCCGCGCTGAAGCAGATGCTCCGGCATTATCCGTCACCGTCAGTTCGTATACATAGGTGCCTGCCTGTAAATTGTTGATGCCCGTTCTGGCGGTATAAGGACTACTCAGGTCACCGCCCGCAGGACCGCTCACTTTCATCCACATCCAGCTTACAATACTACCGTCCGGATCACTGGAACCACTGCCGTCCAGCTGAGCCGTATTAACGGGTAATAAGATCGTCTGATTATTGCCGGCCCTCACCACCGGCGGACGGTTACCACCGCCTGTCGCCAACACCACCACCGTCACACGGTCGGTAGCCGTCAGCCCACCATCATCCGTCACGGTCAGCTCATATACATATACGCCAGCCACTAAGCCGGTCAGCTGCGTCATTGCCGCTCCGGGCGTCCCGATAATACCAGCCGCAGGGCCGCTTACTTTCATCCACTGCCAGCTCACAATTGTGCCATCCGGGTCCCTGGAAGTATTGCCATCCAGCTGTGCAGTATTAGTGGGTAAGTTGATGCTGATATCACCGCCGGCATTGGCTACCGGTGGCTGATTAGCAGCTATCACAGTTACTGTCACCCGGCCGGATACACTGGCGCCGCCGTCATCCGTCACGGTCAACTCATAAATATATACCCCTGCCTGCAAATTGCTGATAGTCGTCCTGGCGACATTGGAAGTACCCATATCACCGCCCGCAGGCCCGCTGATCTTCACCCACTGCCATCTTACAATACTACCGTCTGGATCGGTAGATGCACTACCGTCCAGCGTTGCATTGCTGACAGGCAACGCCACCGTCAGCGGTGCAGGCATCCGCACTACCGGCGGCCGGTTTACAGGAGCTGCCAGCACCGTCACCGTTACCCGGTCACTGCCTGTCATACCTCCATTATCCGTCACCGTCAGTTCAAATACATATATCCCTGCCACCATACCCGTCACCTGCGTAATAGACCGGTCCGGATTGCTGATATCTCCTTGTGCAGGCCCGCTGACCTTCGTCCATCGCCAGCTGGCAATGGTACCGTCCGGATCACTAGATGTACTGCCGTCCAGCTGTACCGTATTAATCGGTAGCTGTACACTGCGGTCCGTACCGGCATCCGCTACCGGCGCTTTATTAGGCGCCGCCGTTACCGTCACCGTTACCCGGTCCGTAGCCTTTTCACCACCATCATCCGTTACCGTCAACTCATACACATATACGCCAGCCTGTAAGCCGGTAATATCCGTCTTAGCCTGCGTAGCATTGCTGATAACGCCTCCAGCAGCGCCGCTGATCTTCGTCCACTGCCAACCCACAATACTGCCGTCCGGATCGCTGGAGGCACTGCCGTCCAGCTGTGCCGTATTCACCGGCAGCTGTATCGCTTTGTCCGTGCCAGCTTCCGCTACCGGCGGTTTATTGGCAACTGGTACTACCGTTACCGTCGCACGGTTCTTCGACTGCGCCCCGGCATTATCCGTCACCGTCAGCTCATATATATAAACACCGGCTTGCAACGCCGTGATATTAGTCTTAGCCTGGTTAGGACTGCTGATGGTACCACCCGCAGGGCCGCTGATCTTCGTCCACTGCCAGCTCACAATCGTACCGTCCGGATCATTGGAAGCACTACCGTCCAGCTGTACAGTGGTAACAGGCAGCTGTATGCTTTTGTCCCCACCGGCATTGGCTACCGGCGGCTGGTTACTGCCCGGATTGATCACTGTAATAGTGATACGGTCCGATCCGGTAGCGCCTGCATTATCCGTTACCGTTAATTCAAATACATACACCCCTGCTACCAGCCCGCTCACATCCGTGTTGCTGGCGTCAGGGATGCTAATCGTACCGGCGGCCGGCCCGCTCACCTTCTTCCACTCAAATTTTACGATCATCCCATCCTGGTCAATAGAGTTGCTGCCGGATAAGGCCGCAGTGTTATTAGGCAGCGTCACCGTTACATCAGTACCAGCCGTGGCAATAGGTGCTTTATTGGCGGCTGCCAATACGTTCACCGTTACCTTCGCACTGTCAGAGACGCCTTTATCATCCGTTACCAACAGCTGAAAGATATAGGTGCCTGGTGTCAGCCCGGTTACATTAGTCTTGCTGATGCCGGCATTGACAACCGTACCTGCATTCGGGCCGGTCAGTTTCGTCCAGCGATATACACTGATCGTTCCGTCTACATCCGCAGAACCACTGCCGTCCAATATAGCCGTCGTACCAGGCGCCGCTATCACCGTATCTTTACCGGCATTCGCTGCTGGCGGGATATTCGTCGCCAGTGGTCCCGAATATTCATAAGCGCCGGCATCAAACAACACATCCTGCGGACGCGCCATATCATCATAGTCCGTCAGTAATCCCAGGTCCTGCATGTTACGCCCGGCATTCACCGCCGTCGATCCGGAAGTGAGGTGGTAATTGCGGCCGGCAGAATCCGCGAAAAGACCCTGCTTCGCATTCCGATAACTGATGTTGTTGCTGAAGTCAAATAAGATCTGTTTCGACCCACGGATATAATATCCCTGCTGCGGATAATCCCAGGGAGACCCTGGCGCCACCACCACGTTATTATACACCTTATGCCCCACCGTCGTCAGGTCCGCATATATCTTCAATCCCACAGAGCCAGTATTATATACCGTATTGTTATAAATGTAACCGGTCACCGGCTGAAATAATAACTTATCCGTTACATTGATCCCCTCATAGTAAATGTTGGAGATCACATTATTATATACATAACTTACACCACTGCCAAACAACTGTACACCCGGACTGAATCCCTTGTCAATCCGGTTATTGTAAATACGCAATGTGCTGCCACCCCCACTCAGAATACCATACCCGTGTGCACTGTTACGCGCCATCGCATAGTTGACGATCCGGTTATGATGCACCAGGTTTACACCCATATCCGCCATCGCGATCTGTATCCCGTCACTACCCACATTCTCCAGGTCATTATTATACACCTCCAGATTCTCCAGGTGATGCGATTTCAGACTCTTACAGTTCCCATCATCCCAGAGATAATGCGTGTTACCTATATAAAAACCTTCCCAGGCCGAGTTACGGCACAACAGGTCATGTATCTTCACATTACGCATCACGAACGCGCCTTCGAGAAACTGTGGCTGCTGACAGTTTTGCAATGTCTTCGCCTGCAGGAACATACCCGCATCGTGCACATAACAGTGATGCACTTCAAAATCGCTGGCGCCGCTGCTGAATAATAAACCGAATAACTTCACCCCCGTCGCACTGGTGCCGTTGATATCAAAACCATAACGTAATCCCGGATGTCCATCGCCTTCCACTTTGAAGTATTGCCCGCCGGGCAACAAGAAAGAGGCAACCGTCGTCGTACTGTTTACCCCTACCCTTACCAGTCCGCCACAGTTGCGGATGATGATGGGTTTCGCCGCCGTACCTACCAGGTTACCCATATGAATGAAATCATAATCGCCCGCATTGATACACAATGTATCGCCGGGTTGCACATTCAGGGCTGTTTTGGCGTCTTCATAATAAATGGCATTCCCCCTTGACCGGGGTACTACAATACGTCTGCCGCCGTTAACCGGATTAGGCGCACCGCCTTGTTTATACTTCAGCATCCACTCGTACACATTCGTACCGGTCTGCGGATCTTTATACGCAGGATCAAATGCTTTGGTCCACGCATCATGCGAATTGCTCTGGAATATCGTCAGCAACGCCGGTGGATTCGGTGCCGGCACACTGGCGTTGATCAGCTTCACCCAGTTTTTGGACCAGGTAGACGATACCGTCGGGTCATTGTCGTTATGAAAAGCCCATACCGGCGTATTGTTAGCAGCGATCACATTGGCCAGCGAGGGCCGCGAATCCGGGTCCCAGGCACCACATACAATCGCCGCCGCTGCATACTGTTTCGCTTTTACCGCATTCTCAGAGAGTACTCCCCAGGCCACACCGCCGCCCATACTGATACCTGTCACATAGACACGACTACTGTCCACCCGGTACACCGATTCCGCATAGGCCAGCAACTTGTTCACATCATCCGACCCCGGCCACACCTTGAACTGCGGCGTCAGCACAATAAAAGAATAACTTTGCCCACCTACCGTAAAAGAAGCGGGAAACTGATTATTCCGGATGTAATTAGGAATACCATTCTTCAACACATTCTGATTGATCTGCGTAGCATTGTTACCTGCCAGCTCACCTACCCCGTGCAGAAAAATGATCAGCGGATATCGCTGACTGGTATTAGTAGCATAACCCTGCGGCAGATGCTCATAATAACCAACAATATTGGATATACTGGAAGGAACCGACTTAGCGGCTTGCTGCTGCGCTACAGCAGGCAAAGCAAGGTATAGCAGGAATACATAAAGGACATAACATGCCCAATTCCTTTGCGAAAAATATTCTCTCACAATGATGTGGTTTTTCTTAGGTACTATGGTAACTTGAGGTCTGACCTGTGTGTCCTTCGGCGTTCCTCTTCCTGAATAATAGGGCCTGTTGTCTGCAAATATTCCACTGAAATTAGGTCAGTAACTATACAAGCAATTACAATCTTTGCGTCCCCTTTGTTTTAAATTCTCAACGATATAAGCAGTACAAAGAAAACATTTTTTTCTATACAAATGAGAAAAAAAACGCATATCTATGAGTGTATTTAATAAATTATTTTTAAAATGTATCTATAACGAACTGTTCCATTATAAATAATAAGTTAAATACCCATCACCATGGTTCCACATTCCGGGGAAAAGTGTATATTGCGTCCTCATTTTGTACAAGGATCGCGTATAGCCTACGCTTACCCCTTCTTCACTTTAATTATATCCTGTAAAAGACCGGCTTTTTTTATTAACCGGTAATAGTTTGATTCATGGCTTTTGGGCTAGCTAACGCCATCCGCAGCAGGCACTTTCACTCATTGTTAGGCAATGTGGTCACCGCTTTCTTTAACGTTCTCTCCTTTGCCATGCTGGTAAGGATATTATCCCTCACCGCCTTCGGCGAATGGGTATTATTCATCGCCACCTACAATATATTGGACCAGATCCGTACTGGTCTGCTACAGTCCGGCATCATTAAATTCTACGCTGGTGTAGAAGAAGAAACGGGCAAACAAGTCACCGGCGCCGCCTGGTACATCTCCCTGCTCGTCACGATGGCATATGTACTTGTCTCCTTTATCGTACTAGCCGCCGCCTACCCATATTTCAATGCTACCTGGCATTTCTTCCTTACCTGGCTGGGTATACTGACGCTCTTGTCACTTCCCATGAACTTCGCCACCTGGATACTGCAGGCCGAACATCGCTTCGATAAGATCGTCCTGGTTCGCCTCATGCAAAACGGCTCCTTCCTCGTCATACTTTCCGTACTCTTCCTGCTCAAACAGGTGAACCTTCCAAACGTATTATATGCTTATTCCGCCTCCATGGCCATTTCAAGCATATACTGCCTGCTCCGTAAATGGACGCGCATCCGCAGCATCTGGTTCCGGACCAAAACACAGGCCATGCAACTATACCGCTTCGGCCGCATGATCGTAGGCAGCATGGTATCCTCTACCTTACTCAGCTACTCTGATAATCTCGTCATACGTACCATGATGAACCCAGCTGCCGTAGCCCTCTACAGCATCCCGCAAAAGTTCATGGAAGTCATTGAAATCATCCTCCGCAGTTTCGTCGCCACCGCACAGCCGACCTTGTCCGCTGCCGCCAACCGCAACGACTACCGCGCCGTCGCAGTGGCATTCGCCCGGTACACCGGCACCGTAAGCATCATCATCATCCCGTTCATCATCGGATTACTGCTGCTCACACAACCACTGATCATCCTCCTCGCTGACAAAGCCTATCTCGACGCCACCGATATCGTACGCATCTTCCTGCTGTCCGCTATCTTCTGGCCCATAGATCGATTCATCGGCGTTACACTCGATATGATCAATCTGCCCAACATCAATTTTTATAAAAACTTCCTCAAACTCGTACTCAACATCGCTTGCGATATCCTCTTCGTATGGCTGTTCACCGACATCCGCTCCGTAGCACTCGCCTCCTTCGTCAACGTGCTCTTCGCCGTCGCATTTGGATACTACTTCCTGCAGAAAAGAGTCGATATCAGCGTTAAGAATATATGGCTGTTCGGATGGGCCGAATGTAAGATCATCTTTAATAAAATAAGAGCCGCCCTGGGTGCAGGCAAAACTCAGGAGTCTAACAGCAATTAATTCACCATACTAGTATTATAGTTCGAACATGAAACTGGCATTTATCATACTGGCACATAAAAACCCCGCGCAATTACAACGTTTGTTACTACGGTTACAACACACACAGGTAGACTGCTATGTGCACGTGGATGCAAAATGTAATATCGACGAATGGAAAGAAGTACTCTCCCTGCCACAGGTATATCCCGTTAGCGAAAGAGCCAACGTCACCTGGGCCGGATGGGGCATCATTCAGGCTACCCTCAATGGCATGGAAGCCGTTATGGCCAGCGAACATCGCTACCACTACATCACCTTACTCAGCGCACAGGACTATCTACTGCAACCCATAGAGAAAATATATGAATTCCTCTGCACACAACAGCACCAACAATTCATGGATGTTATCTCCGAAGAAGCCTTGCAGCCCAACCTCTGCAAAATGGATCGCTACCACTTCGTAGAATACAACTTCCCAGGCAAATACATGCTGACCAACATACTGGCCAAAATATTACCTCCACGCAAAGCACCACTAGGCCTCAAACTCGAGTGTGGCTCTGCCTGGTGGACACTCACCCAGGACTGCGTCGCCTACTGCCTGGAATATGAACGCAAACACCCCGCCCTCCGCAGGTACCTCAAACTCACCTGGGGCGCCGATGAATTCATCTTCCAAACCATCCTGCTCAACAGCAACCGCTACCGCGACCAGATCACCAAAACCAATCTCCATTATATCGACTGGTCCGCCGGTAAAGAACATCCGAAAACTTTCGGCATCGAAGACCTCAATACCTTACTCAATAGCGGCAAATATTTCGCCCGCAAATTTGATATGAAAGCAACACCAGAACTGCTGGATAAAATAGACAACGCACTCAGTACCGATCCTGTCACTACCATATAGGGCTAAAACAAAACTGGTGGCCATCCTAAGTGGCCACCAGCAAATACTCGATCTAAACTTCTTCCTTTTTCTTCTTCTTGAATGGATTAAATGGCTTTGGCGGCTTACGTGGCTCCTTCGCCTCCGTCACCTCACTGGTACCTTTCGCGTCCTTGTCCGCCTTCGCAGCTGCCCGCTTCTCATCACGCTCCTTCTTACGCGCTACATGCTTCTCATGCTCGCCTTTCCAGAAATCACGCTGGTTCTCTCCTACCTTAGTCCAAAACTCTTTGTGTTTCTCCCGGCGGGCTTCCGCCGCCTCTCTTTTCGCTTTCTTTTTTTCTTCTTTGTCGCTTTGCGCATGCGCAAACGTTACGCTTCCCAGCGTAAGCCCCAGGGCAATAAATAATACTTTTTTTTTCATTATTAGCGGTTTTTGCATCTCGGGAGGTAAACCCTCATAGTTGGCTAAACGAAAGATACAGACAACGAACTTCGCTAATTTTCTACTCATTTACAAGTAAATCCACCGGGAAAATCGTCCACACCCGCAAAAACATGCTCATTTTTATCAGGGTGCACAGGCTAAAACATGAGGCCTGCACTTACAGGTAAGACTTATACACTTTAACCTGTCATACGGCGTTATACAATCACCCGTACAAATGCGGGCTGCAACCGCCTGGCCACCTCCCAAAATATCTTTTAGCTCCTGACGACTCAATAGCATACTTGGGAAAACAACTTTTTTCATATGGAATTTATTTTAAGCGTAAAAAAATCTAAACAGTACAGTTAACATCATAGTCGGGACATAACAATATTACACACATCCACTGCGCTATCCATACATTCCCTTTCTATGCTATTCATAAATGCTTCTCACCTGATACTATCTTACCTCCTACCCCACTCATCCCCTTTCAGGATAACTATGCCATACCTCAGGTATACCTTTCCTATAGCATTCCTATAACATTCGTATAGTCATTGTATAAGCTAAGCATATACCAGCTTATACAATGACTATACACCGGCTATAGTTTGCCTATACAACACTTATAGAACGCTTATAGAAGCTATAGGCAACAAGGATACAACCTGATAATAATCAACGCATTAAACACTCACCCCCTGCTTATCATGTTCCCCTCTTCATCTCATGTTTCCCCTTTTTTACCACCTACATTCCCCTTTTTCACCGCCAATAACACCCGCCTTGTCGCAATCCCCCCCTTAAATTGACGTTTCTCCTACCCTTACTTCCCACCCAGCTATGCTAAGTTTGTATCAGCAAACCATCAGACGCCATGCTCACCAGAAATATATTATTCACCGTATTATTGTTCCTCACTCACTTGCATATGAACGCACAGACATCAGCGCCTAACGGACATTACGCTACCGTAAATGGCCTCAAGCTCTATTACGAGATACAGGGCAATGGCACACCGCTCATCCTGTTACATGGCGGCGGTTCCACCATCAGTTCTACCTTCGGCCGCATCTGGCCCCTGCTACTGCCTGGTCACCAGCTCATCGGCGTAGAAAGCCAGTCGCATGGCCGCACCGCCGACAGGGATACACCGTCCAGCTTCGAGCAGGATGCAGACGATGTGGCCGCCTTGCTGCAACATCTACATATTGAAAAGGCCGACTTCATGGGCTTCAGCAACGGTGCCACCACCTGCCTGCAGATCGCGATCCGGCATCCGCAGCTGGTCGGTAAACTTGTACTCTGCGCCGTCGCCTACCGGCGCGATGGCATGATACCAGGCTTCTTCGAAGGCATGGAACAAGCCACCCTCGCCAATATGCCCCAGGAACTGCAACAAGCCTATCTCGCCGTCAATCCCAGCCAGGAAGGACTACAAAGGATGTTCCACCGCGACTCCCAACGGATGATCCATTTCAAAGACATTCCAGACACCGCACTCAAAGCGATCCATGCACCGGCGCTACTCATTCACGCAGACCAGGACGTTATCCTCACCAGCTCCGTCCTCACACTCTCCCATACCCTGCCACATGCCCGGCTCGCAGTACTGCCAGGCATCCATGGTGAATGCATCGGCGAAATAGCCACCTCCCATCCGGACCCGCAAACCCTCGCCTTCGTCACCGCTATGATCCAGAAATTCCTGAAGGAATAAACTAGTACCTAACGCACGATCATCACCGGATACGCACTTTCTCCCACTCCCTTCAGATAATAAATACCGGCGGGTAACATACTCACATCCAGACTTACCTTCACCTGGGGAGAGACGGTTACCCGCTTCCATATCTTGCCGCCCGCATCCATCAGCACAATCGTTCCGCTACGCGCCGAAGTAATATACAACTGCGTACTGGCAGGGTTAGGCGCCACCACCCAGCTCAGCAGTGCCGGCGTTGTCGCCACCGTCACCGGTGCCCGCATCTGCGCACCGGTACTACCGCTCTTCAAGTAAAAGGTAAGCATGGGTTGTAGACTGCTGTCCGTATTCTCCCGCGAATAAAATGCTGCATCCGTTTTGGCATCCCCTCTGCTAGTAGACACCGTATGCAATGAAATCGCAGGATCATGCTGCCCCACCGCCTGTTTCACCTTCGCTGTAATGTCAAACACAGCGGTCGTACCGGCTACACTACCATCAACAGTAGCCAGCAGCTCCGCCGATCCGGGTTTATTGTTCCAGTTGATACCCGACTCCGTCCAGCTGTTATCCGCCACATACCGCACCTGCCAGCTGGTCGTAGTAATAGAAGTATTGGCATTCCGCACCTTCAGCTGTAACGTCACCTTACTGATAGCAGCACTATCAGTCACCGGCAGCGGAAACTTAGTATATACCTCCCGGTTATATCCCTGGTTATCTTTTTTGATGACCAACCCAGTAGCACTCCCATAGTTGGTACCTGCCGTAGCGCCGTCGTTTACATAGGCATCCGCCATCGCATATACCCGCTGCTCCGGTGCCGGACCAGTATAGTCCGGTGTCTGATCATGCACGAACAACCGCAGCGTACTACCCCGGTAAGGCGCTGCAGGCATATTCGCCTCCAGCAATTTCTCCCGGGCAATACCTGGCAGGCGTAACCGCAAACGAAGCGTATTCAACTGCTGCGCAGGATCCGCCAGGTGTACCGTCACTTGCGTAGTACCCACCCCTTTCAGTATCATCACACATCCGGCCTCCGCTTGTATGGACATATCCCCGGCGGTGAATGTAGCCGCTTTATAAAACACCAGCTGCCAGATGCCCAGCGTACGGTGCTGCACCACCTGCATAGAATCCGTATTGGCATATACACGTATGCGAGTAGTATCGTAAGCCTGCATCGCGGCGGCACTACCTTTACCTGGCAACAGTATATATGCATACGCCGCTCCCGCCGGCTGACTTCCATGATCCAGCCACAACTTCATCACCTGCTTGCGTACCGTATCAGCAACAGAGGTATTGTTGATCGACTTCCAGGTACCGGCCTGCTCTCCGGCACTTAACCGCACCTGCCCGCCACCAGGGAAATAATATCCTACCCCTGCATGTGTCAGCCAACGCAGGTTATTATTGTAACTATAAGTACCATTGGTAAAACTCGCCACCTGCCCGCCTTGTAATACCGTCACCGCCCCATTCAGCAGACATTGATCCATCGTCGTATGAACAGGAGCACTCGCGGTAGATTGAATATTCGCACCCAGGCAAACGATCTCGTCATCAAAGTAAAACCAGGACTTCCGCGCACTGGTATTAATGCTGTAATTGTTATCCGCGTAAGCATAGGCACTCACGCCATACAGGCTATCCGATACCCCGCCCGCAAAAGCCACCGTACCGGCAGTCCCCCATGCCGCCGGTAATGGAAGGTTACTCAACACCGGGGCCGTTACACCGGGTATATGCGCCCAGTCCCAGGCCGGGAATATATTGTAGTATTCGCCGCCCACAGTAGACAGATTAGTGGCACCATCCGCCAGGAAATACCCTTTCAGGTGCTCCCCATTCCCGTTCTCATTCCGTAACGTACGGGTAGAGACCATACGCACATCGAAACTATAACCGGGTCTTATATGCAGGCTGTAATCCGATGTCCAGTAATGCGTATGGGCAGGGCGTACCCCATAACCGGCTGGCTGCACACCACTCAGCCGGCTGATCGCCGTATCGTAGGCCGCTGCATGAGCAGGGTCCAGCACCTTCATATTAGTCACCCATTGCGTACCAGCCTGCCGTATCGCATTGGTACGGCTGATACTCCGGCCCATCGTGTTATAATGCGCATACTGCCCGCGGATCACAGCAAGGTAGGTCTGCAGGGCAAACCGGCTTAACAAAGAGAGCTGCCCGCCCGCCAGCGCATACCGAGTACCTACCGTATACAACGCCACACCAATTTCTCCGTTCAGCAATACCGATCCGTAACCGCCTATATACAACTGTTTACCGTGCTGCTGATAAGACAGATCATATTGAATACCCTCTTCCGTCGTCTGTACGATCGGGTAATACGCCTGCGACACCCCGAAAGACAATACCGCACTATCCTTCTGCAGGCAGCCCCGGTATATCCAATGGGTCGCAATATCCAGTTTGTTGGCGCCCGACCCCAACGAACCGGGTTGATCCGGCCGCCCGCCCTCCACAGCCATACGCCCCAGCAGGTTATCTTCCGTACCCGGAGGTATAGCCACCTTGCCCATACGCAATAAGATCAGCAGGATGCCTATCCGCTGCGGACTCGCAATCTGCTGCATATACCAGTTCGTACTGGTAGGATGCACCCGGTACCAATACGCCAGCGCGGCACTGATCCGCTGATGCAACTGCGTATTACCATAATAATAGCCACCCGCCAGCGTGTAGGCCAGCACCATCGGCTTCAGCCTGTCCAGGTGCGCGATCGGCAACCAGTTCGTCTGCGAACGGTCCGCATAGTTAATGTCCGGCCAGGAACTATCCCCTTGCATCGTCGCCAGGAGATTACTCACATTGTTACGCAACGCCACCGTATCACCCGCCAAAGCCCATTGGATAGTACGGATGTTCGTCATAACGGAATCATACACCGTAGTCGCCGGAGATTGGGCACGCAGATGGATACCATGGGTCCATAAAAAGCCCAGCAAGGCCAGCAAAAGAGTGGTCGGGTATTTCATTTTCATAGTACGTTGGAATTACCTCATGCCTGTCCGCAATGACAAGTCACGGGATGGATTATTTCAATTGTTCACCTGGATATTATACAACCGTATTATTCTTCACTCGGATATTTGTTCCGCCATACCATCGGCAGTCTGGATACAGTTCAACTGCATTGCTGTTCACCTGTTAGCTGAAATTAAATATTTACCACCGGGTTTGCAATACGCCGGAGAATATTTTATACGTTTCAATATTTGATCGCCGAAGCATTTACTTTAGTACCTGCAATCAAAGACATGGCTTTTCACTCACAGATATCTCATTTTATTATATTCACCAGCCTGGTAATGGCTTGCTTTTCCCATTTGTACCAGCTAAAGGCACAGTCGCCTGTCATTACAGGTATGTATCACCTACCTATCGTGGTTAGTCATCTCGATAGCGCGATCGCCCGCTACAAGGCTTTCGTCTTCCGCCAGATAGTATGAAAACCACCGGTACAACCGTAAGGCAGCCACTCCGCTACCAGGCAGTCCCAGGCTTGCAGAAAACGCAAGCGTTTAGTAAGCAATGAAAAAGGAAACACGTCTTCCACGAAATTACTCTTGGCAAAACGTACGATGCAAAATTGACTACGCTGTGCCAGCGCCCGCAGATCACGTCGTGTAAAAAACTGTACATGATCCAGGTTATCCGCCGCCGACTGCACCGTCGTACCGCGGAATCCCAGCAAACGCTTCGCCTGGCAGATCATAGGCCACAGTACTTTGTTATTGCGTGCCTTCAGCATAGGCCGCGTCACACAAAGCTCCCGCGGTCCCTGCCCGTTAGGGACCGTAACGATCAGGATGCCCTGATCTTTCAGGGAAGTATACAATGTGCGTAATAACTGCTCCGGCTCCTGCAGGTGCTCCAGCACTTCACTGCAGATCACCGCATCATACCGTTGACCCTGCGCGGTCAATGCTTCCGCACTGATCGTCTCAAACCGGACATTGGGCAACTGGTTACGCGCATTGGCCGTTTCGATCGTCTTGGCACTCACATCGATGCCCAATACATTATAGCCCAACTGCCCCAGGTAACGGCTGATCACACCATTACCACAACCTACATCCAGTACCTGGCTGCTGGCCGGCAACTCCTGCAGACTGTCTGCTATAAATCGTAAACGTTTGATATCGGCAATTCGCTCGTACTCATACGAATGGGGTAAAGTTCTCATAACAATAGGGGAATTGGGGGTATTAATTTATGTAGTCGCCTAGGTTGAATAAGCGGTTAACTAGTGCGCATAGAGGTATCTTTAAAACGGGACGTTAAACAAACATTACGATCAACTACAGATTCAATTTATACATTTTATCCGGCAATATCATTCACATCATTGTGTGAAATAATATAGCGGATAATAAGCCCAGACGCGGCCACGACACGTAGCCGAAACCGCATCCGTAAAACAAAAACACTTACTATATAGCCTTCGCCGTTGTACCGATCAGATCACGGTACACCGCTTCTATCTTTCTTGTCATTCCCGCTACGTTGTATTCTGCCAGGATGGTATTACGGGCAGACTGTGCCAGGCGCTCGCGTAAAGCCACGTCGCTGGCCAGCTGCATGATCGCATTCGCCAATGCCGTCACATTCTTAGCAGGCACCAGCAAACCATTCTCTTCATGACGCACCGCTTCACGGGTACCATCCACATCAGAGGCGATCACCGCCTTCCCCATCGCCATCGCTTCCAACACACCGATCGGGAACCCTTCCCACAAAGAAGGTAAGCAATAAATATCCACCGCATTCAGTACCGCCGGTACATCCTGCCGGAAATTATCAAATACAATATAGTCTGACAGGCCCAGGGCATTCGCCGTATCAATGGCCGTCTGCTTCAACTCCCCTTCTCCTACCATCAGTAAGGTCATATTCGGCATCAGCTTATGCACTTCTGCAAAAGCATGAATCATGCTCACCGGATCTTTCTGATAGGTCATCCGCACAATATAGCCCACTACCAGGTGATCCTCCGGTATGCCATAAGCCTTCTTCACATCCGCATAGTTTGCCTGCGGATCAAAACGCTGCAGGTTCACCCCATTAGGCACCACCACTGCATCCAGTTTGCCAAACGCCTTCTGTCCCGTCTGCCGGTTAGATTCCGACACGCAGATATTCACCTGCGCACGGCTGGTAATAAACTTCTCCGCAGCAATACGCGCTTTTTTCATCAGGGGATGCAGCCCCCCGTGAAAGGACCATCCATGTACCGTATAGATCACAGGCAATTTCAGGTTCCTGGCCGCCCAGAGCACATTCGTATTGGCACGGGTACCATGTACATGCACCAGGTCAATACGCTCGTCTATCAATAATTGTTTGACGCGCTTCCATACGCTGATGTCAAATGGTTTCTCACTGGCAATAACATGCGCAGGTATCTGCATCTTCTCCAGTGCCTGTATCATCGGCCCGTCGGTAAACGATAACACCACCGGTTCATACTGCTCCTTGTCGAGATTGGCGACAAGATCCAGCACATGACTTTCTCCTCCGCCTATTTTTCCCTGGCGGATCGTTTCGAGTACTCTGATCTTTTTCTGTTGCATGGGGGTTATAGTAGCAGCATTCACAATCAGCTCCTTTTACAATTAAATGATAGTTTACACACGACAGATTTACAGTACTGCTATCCAGCGGTTGTACCACAGCTGGAACACCAATATGTTCCATAGCTTCTGATGACTGACTTTCCCGCCACTGAGATAGGTGTTCAATAGCTGTTGTACCTGCGGTACATTAAAGAGTCCTGTTTGTTGCAGTCTTTCAGGTGCAAGGAAATACTGCATCTGTTCTTTTAACTCTTCCCGGAACCAATGTTGCAAAGGTGCAATAAATGGCCGCTTCGGACGATCCATCAGTGGTTTGGGAATATAACGGTGTACAATAGACTTCAGAATATATTTGTTGATACCATCCTTCACCTTCAGAGAAGCCGGTACCTGTGCCAGGAACTCCACCAGGCGGTGATCCAGCATAGGCTCACGCCCTTCAATACTCACAGACATAGTAGCCCTGTCCACCTTCACCAGGTTGTTATCCACCAGGAAGGTCTTATAATCTACCGCCAGCAACTTATTCAACGGATCATTGATATCCGTTAGCTCACCGTTCAGATCGAAGTTAGTCTTGTAATGGCCCGGCACCTCGTGCATATATCGCGCTACCTCCGACTCCGTCAGGTACTGGCTGATATACTTCAGCGCCTGCTGCGGCTTACCCGAAGCCCATATCAGCTTCATCTTCTCATAACGGGACGAGAAATTGTATTTTTTGTTGAAATAAGGAATAGCATCCGGATTAACCAGGCCCATCGCACCACTCAGCAACTGCTGCACGCCACGCGGAAACTTGCTGGTGTAAGACAACGATTGGTTGAACTTGTTATAGCCGGCAAACAGCTCGTCACCGCCATCAGCAGATAAAGCTACCTTCACCTGACGGCTGGCCAGTATACTCACCAAAGTAGTAGGCACCGTAGAGTTGTCCGCAAATGGTTCGTCATAGATCTCCGGCAAGCGGTCCAGTACGCTCAGCGCATCTTCCGGCCCGATGATCCATTCATTATGATCCGTACCCAGGTGGTTCGCGATCTTCCTCGCCTCCGCAGACTCGTCAAAAGCCTTCTCCTTATAGCCTATTGTAAATGTCTTGATACGGCTACCGGCATCCGCCTGTAAAATGGCCGCTACACTGGCGCTGTCATATCCGCCACTCAGGAACACCCCCACCGGCACATCCGCTACCATACGATAGTTATAAGCACTCTTCATCAGCTGCTCCGTATGGTTGATAATGTCGGCCTCACTCATATCCGTCAGCGGCTGCTTATATGCCTCCAGTACATTCCAGTACTGTTGCTCACTCACCCCCGCATTACGCAGGTCTACCTTCAGCAGGTGACCTGGCTTCAGCTTATGCGTATGCTGGTAGATGGTATAAGGCGCCGGTATATAACTGTATTGCAAAAACAGCGACAGGCTGTTCACGTCGATCTTCTTTTCAAATGCCGGATGCTCACACAGGCTCTTCAACTCAGAAGCAAACAACAATACCCGCTCATGCCAGTAGTAATACAACGGTTTCACACCGGCACGGTCCCTGCACAATATCACCTCCTCCTGCTGCGCGTCGTAGATAGCAAAAGAGAACATACCGATACATCTGTCGATGATCTTCTCGCGCCAGCAGTCATAACCTTTCAGCAACACCTCCGTGTCGGAAGTAGACAGGAAAGTATACCCCTTCGCTTCCAGCTCCTGACGCAGCTCCTTGAAATTATAGATCTCACCATTGAAAATGATGGTGAAATATTTATAGCTCATCGGCTGGCTGCCACCATTGGAAAGATCCAGGATAGACAAACGGCGATGCCCTAAACCAATATTGGCAGTATTATGTACATGCGTCTCATAACCCGCACTGTCGGGCCCGCGATGCACCAATGCATCCGTCATCCGTTGCAATTCCTCACTGCCTGTTCGCTTCGTAAAGTCAATAAATCCTGCTATGCCACACATACTTCCTTACTGTTTTTAAGATGTCTGAGATGCCAGAATATACCGTTCCAGAAAGCCTTCAAATGTACTTTCTCGCGTTTCAGTATAAATACCAGCGTATTTTTCGGAATAGTGAAAAAACTGAAATAAAGCAGGAATACCATCCGGGACGGTAACTGTACATTCCTGCGCATAAATAGAATGCGGTTGCGGGTCAGATAATACGTCTTCAGCGGACTGTTCTTTCCCGTCGTCATCGACTCCTTATGATAGAGGAGCGACTTATACTGATAGTAGATCTTATACCCTTTACGTTTGAACATCTCACACCAGTCAAACTCTTCGTAGTAAAGGAAATAAACTTCCGGCATCAATCCTACTTCCTCCAATGCCCTGCGCGAGATCATCATCCCGCCGCCATGGGCATAGTTGGTCGCTGATAACTGGTCATACTGACCATTATCCGGCTCGTGACAACCGACCATACTGTTACGGCCGGTCAGCCGGTCTACCTCATTATAACCTGCATATTCAATTGTACCGGGATGGAAGAAGTAATGGAATTTAGGACTCACCACCCCCGCATCTGCATGCTCCCGGAATACCTCTACCAGCCCCTCTATCAATCCTTCTGTGAATTCTGTATCGTTATTGACCAGAAATAGGAAATCCCCTTTGGCTGCTTTAATGCCCAGATTGTTGCCCCCTGCGAACCCCAGGTTCTTGTCGCTCCGGATCACCCGCACCGTCGGCATCAGCGCCTGCAAAGCCGCCGTAGGATCTTCAGCGGAAGCATTATCCACTACGATCACCTCGAGGTGGGTATAGCTGATACGGCCGATGGAAACCAACAACTCCTCCGTTACCCGGCTGTTGTTATAGTTAACCGTGATCACAGAGACCAGTGGTGCAGCTATATTACTTGTTGACGGCATCTAACAATGGATTATTGATTCCTGTTTTCGTATGTTTCGTGTGAATGAATTTCTTGTTGGCGCCTTTTAGACGGAATAACAACCCTATCATGATCAGCATCGCTTTCGGCAGATTGATCAGCGCTGTCCACAGATACCGGCGGTAAAACAAGGCCGGGATCGGTACCAATAGACTGATACAGTTCAGCACGAACAAAGTGATCCACCAGATAGGCTGAATGGAAAGGTAAGGCTGCAATAACAGGCTTAGTACACACAACAGCGTAGTCGCCGCTACCAGTATCATCCGGGGGATCATCAGGTTCTGGCAGATGGTCATATTGAAATAATCCACCTGTCCCCTGAACAATGCCGCCCAACCTTTACTCCAATATTTACCCAGGTATACAAACTGAGCAGAAAGCCAACGCCTGCGCTGATGTTGGAAAGCCTCCTGGTTTTCTACCTTCTCATCATAAATACGCGCTTCCTCCAGGTAGAAAATACTATGTCCCTTCGCGATCACCAGCTGCTGTAATACCTTGTCAAAACCACCGATCGCCTGTATCTCCTGCATCATGGATTTGATCAGCGGCCAGTGAAAGGCCATGCCGGACCCGATTACAGAGGCAGAAAGCCCTAAGGCATTAGCGCCCTTACGATACATATGGTTGGCAATGATCTCATTGGCGGCATCTAATATGGCAAAAGGCGTATCCAGGTTTTTAGCCACCCGTTGCGCCTGTATAGCATATTCTCCATCCTGGAAAGCTTTGTTCACTTTCAACAGGAAGTCATTTTCCAGCATATTGTCCGCATCACATATCAACCCCAGGTCATACACATCATCCAGTCTTTCAAAAGCCGCGTTCAATGCTTTGGCTTTAGTACTCTGTTGAAAACTCACTTCCAGTACCCGTACACTGGTCTGTGACAGCTTATGTAACGTCGCTGGTTGCAGGCTATCTGCAATCACGATCACTTCGTAACGGTCTGCAGGATAGTCCAGCCGCGCATAACTGTCTGCCACCGAAAGGATCACTTCATCCTCCTTGTAAGCAGGTACCAGTATAGCTACCCGGGCATAAGCCGTTTCACCCGGTACAGGTCGCACCGGTTTACGCCGGATAATACGGCCCGCAAGTGATAAACATAGATTGTAAATGATGCATCCTCCTACGTAAGAAAAGAAAACGAACTCAATGACAGTAACTAATATTCCAAGCATTACACATTATCTTTTTGGATCATCGCGAATGGCGTATTGACCATCAGCCACATATCGTACGCGAATGAGTTTTTATGCGCGTAGTCAATATCAAGACTGATACGCTCTTCGGCAGACATCTCCTTTTTACCACGTTTGCTGATCTGCCACAGGCCGGTAATACCAGCAGGCGCCAGGAAACGTTCTGCCCAATCATCTGTTGTAAGGGTGGTAGCCTCATATAATGGCAGCGGACGGTTACCTACCAGCGACATATCTCCTTTCAACACATTCAGCAACTGCGGGATCTCATCCAGGCTGCTGTTACGCAGGAAGTTACCCAGGCGCGTTACACGCGGATCATTGGCTACTTTGAAGAATTTGGCGCCTTTACCATCTTTATACTGGTTTTCCAGCATATGCAGCTTTTTGTCTGCATCAGGCACCATCGTACGGAATTTATAGAACTTAAATATTTTATAGTTACGGCCAGCTCTTTTGGAAGTATAGAAGATAGGTCCTTTTGATTCCAGGCGTATGGCGGCGGCTACCGCCAGCATCACCGGGCTCAAGACTACCAGCGCAGTGGCAGCGGCAGTAACATCCACGGTACGCTTCAGGAAATTGCTGACACGTCTGCCTTTATAGACCACCTTCTCCTGCTCCTGCAACGGCATAAATGTATGCAGGCGTTTGAACTTGTTCACGAAGTCTACCTTAGGTTGCAGCTGCTGCAACAGGCAGTCTTTGGTGATGATCTCGTCAATGAAGGTATATTTCCTTACAAAAGATTTCAGGGTATCAGAAACGTCTTCAGTATATAAGAAAAACGGAATGGAGCACAATACTTTATGAGAAGCAAAATAAGACTCCCATTGTGCAAAGGCAGTCTCATAATCGCTCTTAAAACGAAATATGATCACCGCAGGGATCTGGCGGTATACATTCAACAGTTGTGCAATAGTTTGCTGTGCACCTTTTACGTCCTCAGCTACCAGGCAACGGAAACCAGCTACTTCCATTGAAGCGGCAGGAAATGCTGCGCCAACGAACAGTAACACACGCTCCTGTTCTAAAGGGCGTTGCGCTGTTCCGTTATTTTTTCCGGCAATACCGAGGCCTGTAAGTGGGGCCATCGTAGGTGTAATCGTCTCCATATTTAAAATAAAGTTATGGTATGAATGGTCTTCGGTAAAGATCTGCTAGGAGTTGATAGTGGCTAATTCGCCATTGATAATTTCCCCTACCTGCTGTAACAAATTAGCAGGATCAAAAGGTTTCTGGATCACTGCATGTACATTGTTGTATTTGCCAACGAAATCGTCTGGCACAGACTCTAATGCACCGGTGATTACTATAGCTGGAATATCCTTGTATAAATAGCTGGCAGAAAGATGTGCAAGCAGCTCCCATCCATCGATGTTGGGCATGTGCAGATCTGTAATGATGAGGTCAGGTGTACTACCTTTGGAAAGCCATGACATGGCGGCCAATCCATCCTGCGCTGATACTACGGTATATTGATGGCCAAGTATTGCTTCGAGCAAATATCTGATCGGTAAGCTATCGTCTATTATTAAAATCGTTTTTTTCATTATCTTCTTTTCCTTTTTCTGTTATGATTATTTGTACCGAGCGCACACGAATATGAATTCCTGGCTCAAGCGAGGCTTTTTATGGATAAGGTCAAGAAAGATGATCTGGTAGCTTTCCAGGGGATATGATGGCAGTTATAGCAGGATTAACCCTAAATTCGGCTTTAATAATACCTGTGTTGTATGGTACAACAGGTCGTCTTGTAAAGACCGCGTTGGCACGGCAGCTATTATCAAAGAGGTTTTTTGTAACGGGTGTAAAAGTAGTACTCTTTGTTTTAACAAACCTGGGTTTTTGGTAAACGAGGTATTTTTTGGGGTGAATGCAATAAAAAGCACCGTAAACGAATTTTGATATTGCAATATAGGTTTTCGGAATCGAAATCTTATAAATTACTTGCACTTTATCATTTTTTTTATAATAATTTTGCGCCGAACAATTCTGTTTCCGTATATAGATATTTATATAATCTTTTCAACGCATTACATCCCCTCCTAACACTGTTCCAATCATGAGTTTTTGGTATTTCGTCTTCTGGATAGGCCTTGCTATACTCTTTTACAGCTATATCGGCTACGGTATTGTATTGTACATCGTACTCCGGATCAAACGCCTGCTGTTCGGGCGTCCGCGTACCAGCGAACATGCTTTCTTACCCGATGTCACCCTGCTGATCGCCGCCTACAATGAAGAAGATTTCATCGCAGAAAAAATCCATAACTCCCTCGCCCTCGAATACCCGGAACACAAATTACAGATCGTCATCGTAACCGACGGCAGCACCGATAATACCAATAATATCATCCGTCAATATCCGCGTGTACAACTACTGCACGATCCGCAACGTAATGGGAAAGCAGCGGCAGTTAACCGCGCTATGCAGTATATCAATACCCCGTTTGTTGTGTGTTGCGACGCCAACACCGTGCTCAACCGCGAAGCCGTATATCACCTGGTTCAACATTTCGCCAACGACAACGTAGGCGCAGTAGCCGGTGAGAAAAAAGTGATCGCCGCCGATACCGAAGGCCAAGGAGAAGGCATGTACTGGAAATACGAATCCCTGCTGAAAAAATGGGATGCAGAACTATATAGCGTCATGGGCGCCGCAGGCGAGCTGTTTGCCATCCGTACCAGCCTCTACGAGCCCATATCACCCGATACCATCCTAGACGATTTTATGATCTCCTTCCATATCAATATGAAAGGCAAGAAGGTGATGTACGAACCCAAAGCTTACGCCATGGAATCGTCCTCCGCCTCCCTCACCGAAGAGCATAAACGTAAGGTACGTATCAGTGCCGGTGGCTTCCAGTCCATCCTCCGGCTGCTGCCCTTGCTTAATTTCTTCCGCTATCCCAGGATCACCTGGCAATACGTGTCACACCGCGTATTACGCTGGACATTAGCCCCCCTCTCCCTCCCCTTGACATTAATAGCCAACATCCTGCTCGTAATAGGACGTGCGGGTTATATATATGATATACTGCTGGTGCTCCAGGCAGGATTTTACGCGGCTGCTTTTGCCGGTTATACCTTGGCCAAAAGACAGGTAAAAAATAAATACCTCTACATCGCTTTCTACTTCCTGTTCATGAACATGGCCGTATTCCAGGGATTCGCCCGCTTCATCCGCAAACGCCAGTCCGGCGTATGGGAAAGATCCCAGCGTAGCCAGATGGTATTAGAACAAGGACAGTAGCAAAAAAACAATCATTAAAAATATTTTTATCTATATAACGCTATTATCACATGATCATTTATTGCAGTAAGTGGGTATTCTCTCCGGTCAATTATCTGCACTTGAATACAATAAGCAGCCATTCACGGGGAAAAATAGACCGTTCACTAGCTAAAAAACTATTTTCGCCCAAAAAGCTACTTTTTTTGTGATCTTCCGTTTACTTTTGCGCAGCTAAACCGAATACACCTGAGGATCAATAAAAACCGGGCGCAGACCACGCCAGGTCCCCATAGTGATATACGGTCCATTGTTAGGGTCAAGATCTGCAACACGTCTTCCCATTAGCCTTATCCTTCGAACAAGCCACTTTAAAGTCGGTAGGAATAACTCTCCACCGTACTGTGATTTTTACCATTTCCTCTGAGCGGATCGCTTTCATGGCTCAATAAACCATGTCTGTGATATTCAAGCCTGCGAATGCTGATACCTTGTTGTATCCGCTATGCAAATGAAACGCGAACGCTGTCCCAGAACCACCCGATTTATTAATAAGTGCACTTCGCAGATACCGGTGTAACCGGTTTTTTAAGGAGTGATAATTGAAGAAAAATAATAATTGATATGGATATAATATATTTCGTTAAGGCCCTGCTGAAAAAGAAATGGTGGATCATCATCAGTACCATCGCTGCATTGGCACTGGCGTTCGTCTTTACCATGGACCGCCCGCGCTTATATGTATCCAATGCCCAAATGTCTACCGGATTCACCACCAACGACCAGATACGCCTTCGTGACGAAAACACCAACGTATCCGAGATGGACCTCAAGTTCGGTAATGTCATCCAAACCATGCAATCCCCCATCGTGATCAGCCTCCTGCAATACGACCTGCTGATACACGACCTGACCTCCAACAAACCTTTTACCCGCCTTACAAAAGACGATATGAAATCGCCTGAGTATCGCGAATTCGATAAAGAAGCCGCCTACCACCTCTGCAAAAACAAACTGGATAGCCTCCAGATGCTGACCTCCTACCGCCCGGAAGAGAGAAAAGTACTGGAGTACATGAAACTCTGTAAATACGATTATGAGTCTATCCGCAAAATGCTATCCGTCAACAGAGCACAGCGTACCGATTATATCGATATCTCCTACCGTTCCACCAACCCGGAGCTATCTGCTTATGTAGTGAACACCCTCTATAAAGAATTCACTAAATACTACCGCAGTCTGCGTTCCGAACGCTCTGTAGAAAATATCGAGAGCTTCGAAGGCCTCGTGGCCCAGAAAAAAAGCGAACTGGATATCAAAGTGGAAGCACTCCGCGCATTCAAAGCCTCTCAAGGACTGCTGAACGTAGAAGCCGCCAGCGGCAACGAGCTCAGCCTCATCGCACAGCTCGAAAAAACACTGCTCGACGAAAAAGCCAACAGCAACATCCTCTCCTCTTCCCTTCAAAGCACCAATCAGCAGATCGCTGCACTAAGCGAAGGCAAGACCGCATTCAATAACAACAACGAGATCGTAGCCCTGCGTAAACAGCTGAATCAGGCTAACGAAGAATACCTCCGCACGGGTAGCTCCGACGACGAACTGGGCGCTAAAGTGAAATCCTTACGCTCCCAACTTCAACGAGCCATGACGTCAGGTAATACGGGCGGCGGCGGACAAGCACTGTCCAGAGAAGAACTGCAGCAAAAGAAAGCCTCCCTGGAAGCAGATCTCAATGCAGCAAGACTTAACATCGCCAACCTGCAAGCTAAAATAGGCTCCCTTAAAAATTCCGTAGGCTCTTACGCCAACAAGGAAGCTACCGTTAGCACCTTACAACAGGAAGTAACACTGGCACAGGATGAATACAATAAACTAAAGGAAAAACTCAACGCAGCTGTCGACAACCGCAATGCACCACAGGACAACTTCCGTCAGACGCTACAGGGACAGCCGGCTTTCAAACCGGAATCCTCCAAACGTATCGTACTCATGGGCATGGCAGGTGTATCCGTATTCCTGCTGTCTACACTGGGTATCCTCTTTATGGAGTTCTTCGATGGCTCTATCAAATCACCGTCTATATTTGAAAAAAACGTAGGCCTTAAACTGATCAGCACCATCAATCACACCGACCTGCATAAACACAGCATACTCGAAGTGATACAACGCCAGGAAGTACATAAGAAACTGTCCCGCCAGAACAGCTTCCGCGAGCTGCTGCGTAAACTGCGTTATGAAATAGAAAGTAGTGGCAAGTCCATCTTCCTGTTCACCAGTACAGAACCACAACAGGGTAAGACCACCCTCGTACAGGCGATCGCTTACAGCCTCAGCCTGAGCAACAAAAAAGTACTGGTGCTGGATACTAACTTCTGTAATAACGACCTTACCGTTCAACTCAACGCCAAGCCGACATTAGAGTCCTTCTCTATAGAACCGGAAAATTTCAGCATTGATAAAGTGAAAGAGATGGTGACCACCTACTCCATCGAAGGCATCGAAGTCTTCGGATGTAAAGGAGGCGATTACACACCATCAGAGATACTGCCTAAGAACCACTTGCTGAACTACCTGCCGCAACTGGCACAATACTATGATTTCATCCTCATGGAAGGCGCCCCGCTCAATGACTATACCGATAGTAAGGAGCTGGCGCAATATGCAGAAGGCGTGATCGCCATATTTTCATCCAGGGCCACCGTCAAGCAGAATGACAAGGAGTCTATACAGTTCCTGCAATCGCTGGGGCCTAAATTCATGGGCGCCGTATTGAACGCTGTGAAGGATGACTATCTAGAACTATAACAGGTAATGCGTAAAGGGCTGCTCCCTGTTTTTACCGCGCTTGAACTAAATATTTACTATCAACCCAAAAAAAAACCTAAATGCAGTCAAATGAGCCAACAGTTCCCACATACTGGATCAATCTTCTCATTCCGTCCACAACACAATGGACGCCATGCCTGGATCGACTATGCTAAGGGAATTGCTATTCTCTTTGTTGTATATCGTCACGTGATCTACGGACTGCTATATAGCGGTGTGGAGATCAATGATACCATGATGGATGCCAACGAAATGCTGTATGGCTTCCGCATGCCTTTGTTCTTCTTCCTCTCTGGCCTCTTCTTTTCATCCAGCCAGCGTAAGTACGGACCGAAGAACTTTGCTATCACCAAGGTAAATACCCTACTGTATCCTTACCTGTTGTGGTGTATCATTCAGCTCACCCTCCAGATCATGTTCTCCGAGTATACCAATTTCAAACGGGATGCCGGAGACTATATAGATATACTCATTCATCCACGTACCATGCTTCAGCAATGGTATTTGTTTGCCCTCTTCAACACGTCTGTACTTTATCTTTTCTTCAGCCAGGTATGCCGGTTTAAAGCGCCGGTACAGCTGCTGATAGGATTGGCCCTGCTGTCGCTCAAGCCTTATGCCGGCGATATCAGTACGCTTACCGACGTGATGATGCACTATGTGTTCTTTGCATTAGGCGACCTGGCCGCTCCTTATTTCTTCCGCGAGAAGATACTGGATAGCCTCACCTCTGCCCCCAAAGCATTACTGCTACTCCCGGTATTTATCGGCATTCAGTACTATTGTATGAAACATCCGGGTATGAATATCTACATATATTCTGCGATGGCACTGTTCGGCGGGCTGCTGGTGATCATACTCTCCCTGTTGCTGGCCAAACACGAGCGGCTGACTATACTACGTACGATCGGTCATTACTCGTTGTACATCTACCTGCTGCACCTGGGCATTGTGTTCCTGCTGCGTTTTATGGTACTGAAAACAGGTCTGCAGATCAACATGCCACTGCTGACCCTATTCCTAGTCACCGCCGGCATCTATGGGTCCATGCTCTTATATCGCGTATGTATCCGCCTGGGGATGAACTTCCTGTTCAAAGGACCTTTTAAGCAAGTGAATTACACACCGGTGCAAGGCAGTCAGCCTTTAAAACCGATAGAAAATTAATGGCTGATATGAAACAGAAAAATGAACCGAAGGTCATCAGCGAATCTTTACACAAGACACTGATCATACTATTTGCAGGACTGGTGATACTGGCCCTGTGTTTTAAAACAGTATTCTCGTAACGAAGTGATCACTACACGAAGAAATATCAAACCGGCGTTATTGGCTGCAGTATGGATCGTACTGGTGCCGCTGCTGGCCTGGCTGGCAGCCTCCGATGTCAAAGCAGGCGCCATGATAGCCGTCGGCATTATAGGTGGTGCCATGTGCCTGACCTGTCTGGTCAATTATCGCCTCGGATATTATATCTATATAACTGTCACACTTTGTATCCGCCTCGGCGAGCGTATGTCGGGCGCAGAACAACAGGTAGGACTTGTCATGGACGCCTTGCTATGGTGCGTACTGTTCGGTTGTATCTTCCAGCGCGGACATGAAAGCGCCAAAAAAGTCAACTATGCCAAAGACCCCCTGCTGATCACCCTCTATCTCTATACCCTCGTACAGATCATAGAAGTAGTGAATCCTGCCGGTCCCGGCTTCTTGGTATGGGTCATCTTCATGCGCGTATTCATCCGTAACCTCATCATGGTGTACATCGGCTTGAATATCTTCAACAGCATGAAGGACGTACGGACCTTCTTCAAGTTCTGGCTGGTGATCTCTACGCTGGCTGCTGTCTATGCCTGCATACAGCAATGGTTCGGACTCCCCTCCTACGAGCTGGCATTCATTGCCCGCTATCCTGAGAAGTTTAGAACCGTGATCATCCTAAGCGGCACCCGCGTATATTCCTTTATGTCCGATCCCGCCGTATTCGGGATCCTTATGGCAGGCAATATCGCCATCTGCGTCATCCTGCTCACCGCCAGTAAACACGCTATCAGCATTCCCAAAAAACTGCTGATACTGATATCTGCCGGCCTCCAGATGCTGGCCCTCGGCTATTCCGGTACCCGTACCGGTTATGTAATGCTGCCATTGGGCCTGCTTATCTTTTTCATCGCCAACCTGCAAAAAAGAAATACCATCATCATCGCCATGGTATGTGGACTCGTGGGACTCGTCATTCTTTATGGCCCCTTCCACGGCAATCCGACCATCATACGTGTAAGAACGGCTTTCCTGGGAAAACAGGACGAATCTGTAAATGTGCGAGAGGTGAACCGCCACCGCATACAACCATACATATATAGTCATCCCATCGGAGGAGGACTCAATACCACCGGCGGTAATGGCGCCACCTTCGCACCCGGCCACGAACTGGCCGACTTCCAGACCGACAACGGATACCTCCGTGCCGTACTGGAGACAGGCTGGCTTGGCCTCCTGGTATGCGGCGCCTACTTTTTCTTTATCATACAGGCAGCTATCATCAACTTCTTTAAAGTCAAAGACGAGCTGGATAAACTACTGATGATATCCATCGCCGCCGTAGTGTTTTCCATTGCTATCGCACAATACGCGCAAGATGCTGTTTCTCTTGTGGAATCTGCGCTGCTGCTGAATATCTTTATCGCTATCGTTATTAAAGTGAGATATACTTATGATGCGTCGTAAAACAATCAATATGAAAAAAATTCTAGTGGCCATGCTGGCGGTTTCGCTGGGTAGCGCCGTACATGCTCAACAGCGTTTGGATACTGCTGTATTACTGAAATTGCCGGCAGACCCTGCTAACGTAACTCGTTTCAAACAGAAACTGGTAGAACTGGCAATACAAAACCCGGACGTACGTAAATACGCCCTGGAAAAACAAATGGTGAAATACGAAACAACGATCGCCGGCGCTAAGTGGGCCAACCATTTCTCTGCCTCTGGCAACTTGAATGAGTTCACCCTCGAAAACAAAGGCAGTGCCAACAACTTCTTCCCTCGTTACAACTTCGGGGTAACTTTACCGATCGGTAACCTGATCGCCATCCCTGCAGAAGTAAAACGTACCCGCGCCAACGCCAAACTGATCGACGTACAGCGAGAATCTGAAGTACTGCAGATCAAAGCCCGCGTATTACGCTACTACGAAGAGTATGCGGCTAACAAACGCCTCCTGGAATTACACCAGCCCATCCTCGAAGATGCTTTGGTATACTACAACCAGGTAGAAGAGAAATTTAAAGCCGGCGAAAAAGAAACTAACATCACCACTTACAAAGAAGCCTACAAATTCTACAACGATGC
Source organism: Chitinophaga pendula (assembly GCF_020386615.1). NCBI lineage: Bacteria > Pseudomonadati > Bacteroidota > Chitinophagia > Chitinophagales > Chitinophagaceae > Chitinophaga > Chitinophaga pendula. Next base: position 2,321,938 of record NZ_CP077769.1, on the reverse strand, counting down.
CATGACGCAACGCGTAGTATTAGAGCGCAATCTCCGCCAGTCAAAAGTAGACCTCGAAGGTATCGTAGGTATGACACTGGAAGAAGTAATGATGCAGCTGTAAACAGTACTAGCGATTTTTTATACGTATTTGCTACAAGGGGACAATAAACAGGTATTGCACCACCGGGCTGCTGCCCGGAACACGTTACATCTATCGGGAAACAATATAACAGGGGATCACTGAACTGTCCTTCTATTCCACTAACTGTCAAACATACTGTTCATGAGTAAGCTGTTGACAATGAAAGCGCTATTGTGCGCCATGATACTATTAACCACCAAAGCAAGCGCTCAGTATGAGCCCATGCAACAAACAAAGGTAGCCATCAGCCCCTGGCAGACAAGACAGGCACTGATCTATCTGCCTAAAGATTACAAAGCCGGAAATAAATACCCGCTGTTGGTATGTTTTCACGGCAGAAGCATCGCCGGTAACGACCTCTCCAAGATATTCCGTGAAGGCGTTACCCGGCAGTTGAAAGAAGGGAAAAGCATAGCCGCCGTAAACCCTAAGGATGGTAAACGCTATGAGTTCATCGTGCTGGCCCCGCTAGCAGAACACTGGTCTTTCTCTCCGCAGGATGTAGGTCCTATGCTGGATGATGTGATCAAACGCTATGCGATAGACACTACCCGCATATACCTCACCGGTTACAGCGCCGGCGGATGGGCGGTGGAGTCTGCCAAAAACCACGACAAAAGGCAGGCAACCCGCATCGCCGCCTGTATAACCATGTCGCCCGCCCGGATCGACGAAGCTTATCTGAAAAGATACAACGTCTCCGCCGGTGCCGGCATACATACCTGGTACTTCGCCGGTCAGGATGAAGCCTACTTCCGCGACAACGTGAAAGACTTCGCCGACAGTACCAACAAGTATAAACCCGGGATGGCCCGGCTGACCCTCTACCCGGGTGGTCACAGCGGCTGGTACCGGTTTTATAACCCCGACTTCCGGGAGAATGGCATGAACATATACGAGTGGCTGTTACAGTACCAGCGCCCTGCCTCGCGTACTTCCAACGTCGCCCGCCGATAATAGTCAAACTACGAAAGCAGTAAGATATGGATACCACATCAACATCAGCTACCCTCCCACCACCTGCCCCTAAGCCGACTGCAGGTGGCAAGAAGTTCATTAGTTATATCCACAATTTCCGTGGTATCGCTATCATCTATGTAGTGGCAGCACATATACTCGTAGCCTGGCCACAGGGCTCCGTTACCCAGAAGATACTGGATATCGTGTTCCAAAACTCCACGATCCTGTTCCTCTTCATCGCCGGATACCTGTTCCAGCACCTTTCTGCTAAGTTTGAATACAAGGACTACCTGATCAAGAAGTTCCAGAACGTGATCTGTCCTTACCTCATTATCTCCGTACCTATCATCATCTATCGTATCGTCAGCCATGACGTACCCGGCTTTACGATAGAAGAACATCCGGATTTCCTCAGCTGGACACGTGGTCAGCAGGCCATGCACTACCTGTTCCACGGCGCCCACCTGCAACAGCTGTGGTTCATCCCCATGATCACCATCTACTACCTGATCGCACCGGTATTACTGTACATCGACCGGCACCCAAAGCTATACTACGTACTGCTGCCGCTCATCGCACTGTCCCTCATCATACAACGTAGCGCCCTCAGCGATACCCTGGGCATGGCAGTACACTTCCTGTCCGTATATGTGTTTGGGATGTTCCTGAGCCGGTATAAAGACGAATACCTGGAGTTCGCCAAAAAGTACTGGGTGCTGATCACCGTGCTCTCTATAGGGTTCCTGGTGCTGAATTTCTTCGTACCGAAGGCGTGGTACGACCCAGTAGACTACACGCAGAAAATGCTCTTCTGCTGCTTTTACATCTACTGGCTCTGGCGGCTGGAAAAATATATGCCTAAGTTTGTAGATACACTGGCAGTGCTGAGTTTCGGTATCTACTTTGTACACTACTTCTTCGTATTGTTCCTGCGCGGCGCACACATGAAAGTGTTCCACTCCGAAGTACCGGGCAACCTCCTCTACTGGACCGTCAGCTTCCTCATCGTGATGGTCGGCTCCATCATCGCTTTACAGATCGCCAAAAAGATATTAGGTAAGAATAGCAAGTATTTCGTTGGATGTTAATGATAAGATCATCAGTCAGCCTATGCGCGTTTGCATAGGCTGACTTTGTTTCGTCCTTATCTGGCATTACAATGGGTGGAAAGTTTGTTATACGTGCTCTTCGGATTACTCTTTCTTTTATCTTTTTTTGTTATAGTACGCTGCGTATGTATATTCCATAACTCCTTCCTGCGGTATTTCAACGATAAATACAGCTCCGTCAGGATACAAGACAAACAGCAATCATCCTATGTCGAGGTACTAACGTTTGATGAATTTTTGTCTTCCGGCAAGTACCCCTCGATAACTTCTCTCCACCACTCTTCCTTCCGCTGGCCATTCACAACACAACATTGAAAATGCCTCCTCACTCCCGCGGGATAAAGGGATGGGCGGATGGAGAAGGATAAAGATGCGCATCCGCAACATCCATCCGTCAAAAAGCCTCGCTAAAAGGTAAAAAGTGAACTTTTTATTGTCTAATTTGCCGCCATTCCGCTGAACTATTGGACTAAGAGATGTGAATATTCAAATACACTTGTGATTGGGGCAGTATTGATATGCCATTCCCGTATCCATGTTAAAAGGTCATTAAACATCCAATAATATCTTAGTCATGAGAATCAAATTCCTATTATTCGTACTGTTAGTAAGTCTCGCCAGCTGGCAACCAAAAGGCAAAAAAGTCTTAACACATGAATTAGTCAGAACAACAACGGACAGCATCTATGACAAACTCGTCAAAATCAGAAGGGACTTCCATGCCAATCCTGAACTAGCAAAAAATGAAACGCGCACCCGCGAAGTCATCCGGCAATATTTGCTGGACTTAGGCATGGAAGTAGACACCAGCACCTATGGGCATGGTATCATAGGTATCCTAAAAGGTAAAAAACCAGGCAGGAAGATCGCCTGGCGCGCAGAGATGGATGCCTTACCCAATAGCTTCCCCGACGACGTGCCGTTCAAGTCTACCGTAAAGGGCGTACAACATGGTTGCGGACACGATGTACATCTGGCTATCGCCCTGGGGATAGCAGACATCCTGGCAAAGAATAAAGAATCATTGGCAGGCACCGCCTACTTCATCTTCCAACCAGAGGAAGAAACATTTGTTGGCGCCAAAGCCATGGTAGCCCAGGGCTTGTTCTCTAAAATAAAGCCGGATGAGATCTATGGTCTGCACGTAACGGCAATACCGGTAGGAAAGATCGTCGCTAAAGCCAATGAAGTATTCGCCTATCAGAAGCAGGTAAGGATCAAACTGAAAAACGAAGTATCCAAAGATGAAGCAAAAACATTGGCGCAAAAGATCAACAAGGCTTTAGTCCGTGTACAACCCAATACTAAGCCTTGGGAGATACAGCACATCGTCGATCCTCAAATGGGGCTGTCCAATCCCAATACCATCTTTAAGGACTACCTTATCATGGATGAGAAATTCAGGATCTATGCAGACAAAGACGCGCTCTTTATGGAAACATATTTATATGAGACCAACGCCGCTAATCTACAAAAGATTATCCCGAAGATCGAACAAGTGATCGAAGCAGAAAAGTATAAAGACAAGCTATTATCTGTATCATTCATTCAGGACAACCCAACCGTTATAAACGATGCAAAGTTGACTGAAAAAGCCTCCAATACACTAAGCAGCATCTATGGCAATGATCTGATATCGCCAGACTACGGACAAGTTCCCTACTTCAATGATGATTTCGCCTACTTCCAACAAAAAGTACCAGGTGTGTATTTCCTTTTAGGGGGTTCTGATTTCCAAAAGGGAATTATCGCCATGAATCATGCGCCTAATTTTAAGGTGGATGAACAGTGTATAAAAGTAGGTGTCAGAAGTTTCACCTCTTTGATGATCGAAAGACTTCACAAGAAATAAACCAACACACTTCCTGACAAATGAGCAGCGTCTATGATGCTGCTTATTTTTTTTGGTGCCCCTCCTAAAAATACTCCTTCCATACATTTTCATACAAATCGTAGAGATTTGAACACTTTTACCGAACCATTCCGAAAGACCTTTGAGTATAAAAATCATTGAACATGAAAATCGTACTTACCGGCTCTCTCGGGCATATCAGTAAACCGCTCACAGAAATACTCGTACAGCAAGGACACCAGGTCACCCTCATCAGCACGGATCCTGATAAACAAGCGCAGATACAGGCAATGGGTGCCCAGTCCGCTATCGGCAGCATCAGCGACCTGCCCTTCCTCATACAGACCTTTACCGGGGCAGATGTCGTGTATTGCATGAACCCGCTAGACTTCACAACGAGGGCCATCGATGCCTGGGACAGGAATATGGACCATTACGTAGAGGCCATTCGCCAATCCGGCGTAAAACGCGCCATCGTACTCTCCGGATGGATAGCCCACCTGCTGAGCTCCGTGCAGCCGGAGAAGAAATTTGAGGCGCTTAAAGGAGTCTCCGTTACCTTTGTACGACCAGGGCCGTTCTACAGTAATTTCTATCACATGAAAGAGATGATCCGCCAGCAGGGCATGATCGTTTCCAATTATGGTGGAACAGACAGGATCGCCTTCGTAGCACCCGAAGACATCGCCGCCGCTATCGCAGCAGAGATGAACACTCCTGCCACTCCCGGGGCTAAACCGCTGTACGTGGTCAGCGAAGAAATGACCTGTACACAGGCCGCCGGCATAATAGGAGCAGCTATCGGCATACCAGACCTCCAATGGATAATACTCCCCGGAGACCAGGTACAACAAGTGCTCGAAGCAAACGGCATATCCCCCGAAGCTGCCGGACTACTGGTAGAAATGCAGGAAATGATGCACAACGGTAAAGCACAAAAAGACTACGACCAGCACACACCGGTAACAGGCAAACGGAAACTGCAGGACTTCGCCAGGGAATACGCCACCTGGTATCACCAAAACTAAATATCATGGCTGGAAATCTGCCCCTGAAAATAAAAGGTATCAGCGAGCTGTTGCGACTGCGAGGATTACCCGATACCAAACATCCGCTTATCAGCATACTCAATACTGAAGCGCTCAAGAGACAATCGGGCAACACCGGCATCGTAGTAACGACGGATTTCTATTTCATCGGCATGGGCAACTCCGCACAGTCCTGCCTGAGAATGAAATATGGACAAGAGGAATATGATTTCGACAAAGGGATCATGAACTTTATCGCCCCTGGCAGGGTATTTAGTTTTAATGCCGGCCAGGCAGAGGATGTAAATGTGTTCGGATGGTTGCTGCTGCTCCATCCGGACTTCCTCTGGAACCATCCCCTGGCAGCCAAGATGAAACAATACGAGTTCTTCGATTATTCGACTAATGAAGCCTTGTTTCTCTCCGATAGCGAGACACAGACCATCGGCGGTTTGTTCAGCAACATCCAGCAGGAATATCTTACCAACATCGACACCTTTAGCCAGGATATCATCCTCTCCCTCATCGAATCTTTACTGGGATATGCCGCCCGCTTTTACCAGCGGCAGTTCATTACCCGTAAGATCACCCACCACGGTATCGTCAGCCAGCTGGATGCCTTGCTCGAAAAAGCTTTTACACCCGAAGTACTGGAAGAAAAAGGTATCCCTACGGTAAAAGAGATATCCAGCCAGCTGAATATCTCTCCCAACTACCTGAGCGGCCTGCTCAAAACACTCACAGGCAACAGTACACAGCAACACATACAAGAGAAGATCATAGAAAAGGCGAAAGAAAGATTGATCGTGACAGACCTCTCCGTCAACGAAATCGCTTTCGAACTGGGTTTTGAATATCCGCAGTCTTTTTCTAAATTGTTCCGGACAAAAACGAACCTCTCACCGCTGGAGTTCAGAAAAGCAGGCAGGTTCTGATCCGACAACCATTCACCCAAAACCTCCCGTCATGACACCTGAATGTGCAGCCACCATCTTCTCCGTCAGCGACCTGGCAGCTTCGCTGAAGTATTACGTAGATACCCTGGGATTCGCCATCGACTTTGAGTATGGCGCCATCGCTGGTTTGTACTATGGGAATGTCTTACTGCAACTGTCCGGCCCCGATCATGCCGGCAACAGGAAAGCAACCGGCGAAGGTCATATGTACGTCTTCTGTGATGAAGTAGACCAGTATTTCCAAGACATTGTTGCCAAAGGCGCCCTCGCCATCGTCGCACCGGCCGACCGGGAGTATGGTATGCGGGATTTTGCCATCCGCGATGCAGATGGGAATATCCTCGCATTTGGTAAAGCTAACCATAGCTGATATAGCACCCGCCTCCCCTTTGGCGCCCTCCCTTTTTTCCCGTAACTTCAGGGAAACCTATATTCAATGGCAAAGCAACCCCGCGCATTTCCATTCACCGGCAGGTGTGGTAATTTGATCGGTTACCGCCGTAACGGCCATTATTTTCTCCGTACCCGCCCCGACACCGTCCGCCAGACACCCGCTACCCGCCGGGCAGCCAAAGAGTTCGGCATCGCCAGCAGCAAGGGTAAACTGATCCGCCGTGCACTCAGCAGCCACCTGGATACCCGCTATGATGGCACGTTGATCAACCGGTTGAATAAAATACTGATCACCGCCGGCAAAAACCTTTCACCACTCACCGGCTTCCGCTTCAACAAACAGGCAGGCACAGAAAGATACCTGCACCTATCGCTTACCGCCAATAACAGCGAAGTGTGCCTCACCCCTCATACAACCGCCCTCCTGGAGATCAAACTGATCGCTACCCGTATCTGTTTTGCTACCGGTAAAGTCATCACTTCCCGGGCACTCATTACCGCCATGGCCGGGCAAAGCATCCGGATGGACGCTACCCTGCCGGGTAAAGGCACCCTGATACTCACACTACAGGTACATGCCCTCTCCCACGGCAACCACAACAAAAACATCGTGGCAGATATCATCGCCATACAGCCGCCGGCACCGCCGTCTCCTAAAAAGCGTTTTAAGCACCCTAAAAAGATGTCTCCTGCGTTATTCATCACCTGGCCCCGCCAGCTACCTGAAATGCCGGCATTCCGCCATTATAAGCCACCGCTGCACGAATAGCACCTCCCATTTGTCCCCGTTCAAAAAATAAATATAGTACGCAAGTCAGGCAGCATGCCTGCGGCACTCCCATGCCATCCCGGCTTCCAATCACGGGCAAAAACAGGAGCATTCCCCTTCCCATCTCCTCCAGGTACCCCCAAATCACGCCGATCTCCCTGTCCAACCAGGTGTAATACCCCAAAACTTACAAGTCCACCTCACGAACACCTCTCCCCTAATTCCCCTATAGTGACCGTATATCACAACCGGCCCCAAACAAAACATCCCATGGCAAAGCGCAGAACGATATGCTACCTTAATAGCACATTCGCCTAAACGACCACTAACAGCACAAATACATTACGTTGCGCTTGTACAAAAATGCTAAAACAAAACACCTCCGGACCAGTATAACTGACCGGAGGTGTCTGAACCTACTAACAACTATTACTTACAGATACGGAAAGAATACCCGGCCACTACCACCGCAGCACCGGTATTGTTCTTACCATTGATGTCATTTTCCTGAATATTGATGAATCCATAGTTGCCACCGCCTTCGATGAACACACTGCTACGCGCCCATCTGTAGGCCACACCTACATGCCCGTCTATACCGGCATTGAACGGACGGATCTCATTTTTGATATCCACCGTACGATCAAAGGATTGTGGCGGCAACACCTGCCCGCCCGGCAACGGGAGCGGCTGCGTATGTGCATCGTCCAGGTAAATAGTACTGGTGCCCTCCGTTACATTCTTGGCACTCAGACGCAGGCTCACAAAAGGTCCTGCCGCTACATACAGCCCCCAATGCTCACCGAGCCGGAAGTTATACTTCGCCAGTATCGGCAACATCAGGTAGTTGATCTTTGCCTCACTTTTGTAATCAGCGTAAAAATACTTAGGCACCATCTCCGGCGGCACACCTTGCGTAAGCGCTGCCGGTGGCGTAAATGCTTGTTTGCCATTCTTTTTACCGCCCTGCTGCGAATAACGCAACTCCGGCTGTATAGAGAACTGTTTGGTCAGATGAAATTCAGCATGTATGGCTATATCCAGTCCCGACCGGGAACCATAGCCGCTGTTAATAGGATTGTCCGATTTACCACCGGTCAGATTGGGAATGCTGATACCAGCCTTAACTCCCAGATCTACCTGGGCCTTCACGATGGATTGTTGGACAAAAAGTAAACTTGCACTGCATGCCGCAATGCGCAGGATGTTTTTCATAAGGATAATTATGCGGATTAATTAACATTGTGGTGGCTTCCGATAGCTAAAGCTACAACTTCATAACCATATAACAAAAATTCGTTATTCTTAAAAAGGAAAAGGGCAGCTGGTTATTAACCAGCTACCCTCTAATTATACACAAAGAATAGAACTATTATGGGATCACATAGGTCTCAGGTCCCTTCTCTATAGTAGCACGATCCCAGGGAGCATTACAACCGCTGGGCACCGTCACAGTAGCACTGGTACCATAAAAACCCTTCGCCACCTGCGACATTCCATTGGTAGAACCACTGGTCACATTAAATAACATCACACCGGCATAACCGTTGTTCTTCGCTTTGGTAGCATCCGTCTGGATAGAACTGCTGCTCGCCTGGCGGGAGAAGAACAGCTTGTTCTTCGCAATGCTGCTCAGGTAGTTGTCAGGATTTACATTGTAGTCAGGCAATGCATAGTCAATCATATCGGCAAACTTACGGCCGTCGGCAAACTTATACGCCAATACGGAAGAAGGGCTTACCTTATCGGAAAACAGGTAATGCCCGATAATGATATTGGGCAACAGCTTACGGATCGCATCTATCGCTTTCGGCGTAGACTCCACCGTAGCTGATGAAGCATCAGAATATTCATCATCGATCTCAATACCATCCAGTCCATAAGTCTCTATGGTTTTCTTCACACTCTTGGCAAAGTAATCCATTTCCGCCTGGTTCTTAAAGCTACTCCAACCACTACCATCATGGTTATTCAACAAAGATAGCGTTACCTTGATACCTTTGTTCTTCAGGTCCTGTACATAAGTCGTCTTCGTCAACAGGTAGGTTACCTGGGCATTCAGCTTCACCACCGGATTTTTAGCCCCGGTCGAAGGATTTGTATAATAGTTGATATTACCGGCAAAGATCACCGCAGTATTTACCACGGGCTTGCCATTACTGAGCGTAAAACAACCTGCATTCTTCAATGCATTGTCATTTACCTCTACATACGCAATACAATGCGGAGTAGGCGTGATCGCTTCTGTGGAGACATTACGGTCGCCTTCACTCAATCCGCCCTGATCCGGCTTTAGGTTGTTGTTTTTTGAACAGGACACACCTGCTAACATAGCTGCTATAGCCAGCAGCAATAAACGTGGATGCTTGTTTTGCATAAGTAGAATTTTAGCGTAAATAAAGGTTCATTGGAAATAAGAGGTCACACAACCAACCCGTAGGTCTGTTATGGGTTACACAAGTGATGCCGGCATTAGTAAAAAGATACGCGTTTTTTCTTTTTTCACCCTCAGTCATCTTATTTTTTTTCTGAAAAAAAACGAAAAAGTAACGGCGCCTCCAAAATGAACGGTCGATAACACATACTATCGCATCCGTAAAGAGGGCATAGCAACACACCTACCCTACTGTAACTCAATTTAAAACTAAAAGCCACTGCATTTATTCATCATCCTGCCTCTCCATTCCGGCAGCAGTAAATATAGGAACAAAGAATACATACCCTCATAGACGTCTGGTCGTTAAAATAAAAGGGGCTGTCTCAACAGTAATGTTTATCCGATTTTATTCGGATACCTGATGGAGAGAATTTCCATATATAGAATTCTCAAGTCCCTCAGATTACTTTTGAAACAGTCCCTTACGACAATTTGCCGGTGCACATAGCAAACAATGCCGCTCAAAATGACACGATAAACAGTATCGCTTATAATCGCGTCCCTGCCTTGTAATAAAGCTCCGCTAATGCCTTCTGATAACTGATCACCAGGTTCTCCCGTTTGATCTGCATGTCAATAAGTTTACTCTCTCTGCTGTTGATCAGGAAAAGCGTGGTCTCGCCCAGGTTGAACTTCTGCACCTCTCCGCGTAGCAAGACTTCCTGGTCCGCAATATTTTTGACCTGCAGCCGTATCTGTTCGCTATATGCCGTGAGGTCGTTATATTTCATGGTCACATCGTTGCGGATATTTCTATCCGTGATCAGCTGATCATACCGTAACTGCTCCTGTTTGATCCTCACCTCCTTGAGCTTACCTCGCTCCGCTCGTAAAAATATCGGAAAAACGAAGTCTACGCCTACCTTATAATTACTCCAATTAAAGTCATAAGCCGCAGGGATAAACTCGTTGAAACGGTTGCGACTAGAGATCAGCGTTCCGGTCACATTCAGCTTGGGCTTTAACATTTCCTTCCGGTAACGCTCTTCTATCAGCAGTTGCTGCCCTTTGCTCTCCAGCTTTAACAACTCCGGATGGATTTGTGGTACCTGGTCCAACAGCTTCTCCAGTACTTTCTTTTCGGGGAGCAATTTAGCGTGATCCACCGTATCAGGAATAGCATTACCGGGAAGCTCCACCGGCAGCTGGCGTTCATTCCACAAATGATTGGACAACAACAAACGCATGTTCTGCAGCGTGATTTCATATTTCGCCAATTCCATCTTCCGCTCCTGGATAGTGATCGCGGCCTCTACCGAATCAATGGCAGGTTTGTCACCCAACAACACTTGTTCCCGTATTGCCTGAAATCGGGTTTGAGCAAGGTCCACCCCTTCATATAACAAACGATACTGCCGGTATGCATAATACCAGTTCCAATAGTCCGATATCGCCTGGAGCCATATAGTATTGATCTGTTTGATCTGCTCCGCTTCTGCATAGTTAAGCATGGCTTTAGCTTGCCATAGTGTGTTCCGACGGTTGTCAATAAAAAAGCCTTGCCCCAGCGGAATACTGAGCCCGACAGCAGACAGGCCCGCATCATTTGTCACTGTTTTTGGATTGGCATAGGCGCCCACATTCCGGTCGTAAGCCACTTTCAGATCAGCGCCTGCCAGCCACAACGGCACCTTCAACTCACTATTCCACTCATTATAATAGTTGGTATTGCCAAAATGTTTGTTTTGAAAGGCAGCGTAAATCGTAGGATCGAATTTACCGAGTGCCTGCGCTACCTGCGCCCTTGCCGCCGCCCCCAAAAGCTGCGTCTGTTTAACGACAGGATGATGTGCCATCAGCAAGTCCTCCAGATCCTCCGTGGTGAACACAGTAGCAGCAGTAGCTGGCTGATACACCTGCGCAAAGGTGATCGACCCTGCCAGCAATTGGCAAGCGATGAATAAAAAGTAAAATCTGATCATGGTAGTCCCTTATTTTGATGTTTCCCCTTTGGGTTCTTGTTTCAGACTTGGCGGGAAGCCATTCAACTGCCGCCATATCTCATACCACAGGGGTACCGCTTCTAATATAACCCGGCCATACACCCCCGAGCCTAACCGTAGTTGCTGCGGCCAGGTCTCGTCCCCCTCCGGAACAGGTTCCGTAGGACGTATTAACAAGCGATATTGGCCGTTGGGACTACTTACTTTATCGATAACGGTTACCTTCCCTGCAAAGGTACCTACCGCCACCGATGGCCAGCCGGAGAACTGAACAGAAGGCCAGCCCTCAAATTGCAGCCTGGCATTGCTTTCATTCAGGATCAGCGGTACATCCATAGCATTTACATAGATCTCCGCAGCTAATGCAGGATTATAAGGCTGCAGCGTAGCGATGGATTCCCCTTCCTTAATATTTTCGCCAATACCTGCTTTAAATGTCTTCACGATATAACCATCCTGGGGAGCCCTCACCACATATAATTTCCGACGAATATCGATGTTCGTCATTTCGTTCCGCAGCTTGGCAATGTCACCCTGGACAGAAGCCTTGGACGAAAGCGCTGATCCCAGGTCCGATTGCGCCTTCGCCAACGATTCACTGTACTTTGCCCGTATATTGTCCAGCTCAATAGTAGCATTCACCAATGTCTGTCTCGAATTGATCAGTTTATTTTCGGCACTGACCACCTTCGCCTGATCGTTCTGCAGGTTGAGTCTTCTCGTTTCGATATCCGTCAGGGAGAATAAGCCGTCTTTATAGCCTTGTTCATAACGGTCTAACCGCGCCACGCTGGTCGCGTAAAAGCTCCGTACGGCAAGCAGGTCAGCACTGTCGGTCTTGACCAGATTATGCGCCTGCACCACCTTATTTTGCGCCGCCTGGAGTTGGTATCGTAGCCCATTATGCAATGCACTGATCTGTGCATGTGTCGCTTCCATTTTCTGGTCCGCAGCATCTTCGCTGTTACGTTTGGCCACAAGCTGCTCCTGCAAACGTAAAGGCAGCTCCGGATCAAAGTAGGATTGAGACGTTTCAGACAGCACCATGATCGTATCTCCTCGATGCACTTCATCTCCTTCCCGGACCGCCCAGCGTTCAATACGTCCTCCGATCTGGTTCTGCACCGTTTGTGGCCGGTCTTCTGGCCGGAGCGCCGTTACAACACCTCTCCCGGGAATCGTCTGCCGCCAGGGCAGAAATAAAATGATGATAAAAACAGCAGCAGCAATAAGCAGCAACCGCCCCAGGTAGATTAAACCCTGTTGCTTTAATAACTTTTCGCGTCCCACCTGGGAAAGATCGTCCCAACGGACTACTTCTGTTGAATGATGTTTGTTAGTCGCCATATGCCGTTACGCCCTCCTCCAGCGCTAAATCCGTTACCGCACCTAACTTGACACTACCTGTCAGCATATCAAAAATGGTATTCAGGTTGGTCAGTAGTTTTTCAATCGCATAGCCGATCTGTACAATCACCACTTCAGCAGCTACAAACTGCCCGAACGTCATTTGCCGTTCCATCACGAAGTAAGATCCCAGCAATAGCATCGCTCCGAACAACAGGGTCCGGATAGCGACAGCACTTAGGAAAAACCGCTTAAGTACACTGAAGTGATGGTTTCTGGCAGATAAATATTTACCGCTCATCCGATCCGTATTCATAATGATCTCCTGCATCTTCTCCTGGTTATCCCGATACGTTTCAATGTTAGCTGCCACATTTTCCAAATAAGCCACCGTAGCATATTTGTGCTCCGACTCTTCAATACTGGTATTGAGACCGCGCTTGTAATACACCGCTAATATGACAGCTACCGCAATCATAACGACCAGGCCAAATGTCAGGAACACCGGATGGTAAAAGGAAAGGAGTACCACACTAAAAGAAACCGTCATGATCGCCGAAACAATATCCGTCAGCAATTTGATGATCCCTTTTTGGATAATTACCACATCAAAGAAACGATTGACCAATTCAACCAGGTTAGCCCCCTGTAGTTCGGTTCGCTTGATCCGCGGCAACCGGTAAGCAAATTCAAGCGCCGATTTCAAAAATATCTTTTGCTCAAGATATTCCACCAGCGTTAACTGACCGATCAATAAAAGACCGGCTACGATCACCCCTATTATCACGAATGTAACCAGCAGGTAAGTGGAGCTGTACATCGCCCCGTTGCTGAGTAAATTAAAGGTGGCGGTAATTCCCAATGGAATTGTCAAACTGATCGCGCCAATAACAATGGCATAGATAAAGATATAATTGATAGTTTTTCGTTCTGGATGAAGCAGCTTCACCAACCGCCGCAAGGGCGTAGGACTACCTTGTTGATACATCATAAATTAAAGTGTATGGATTATCGAAAATGATATGCGGACAGATCTAGCAGCTACTGCTATGATAGGTGTATCAGGTTGTACTGTTATTGGGAAGCGGCGAAAGTTTACAGCGACGGGTACCTGTGTTAGATCATGCTATTGTCGGGAGGCGGTGATGGGATAGTATCAAAATGGTCGGTAGTATAATTACAACAGTAAGTATTGTGCATAGGTGCTTTATCCTGTTCTGATAAAGACGATATAGTATGTGTATCGGTCAGGAGTAAGCATATCAACTTATCCGTTTCAGTGCTTTCTTCATTTTCATTATCCTCCGTATCCGTCGATATATCGATTTGAACACGGTGTTTTTCCGGAAATAGATGAAATAAAACACCTCCCGTCTTTAGCACCAGCAACATTAAAAGAACGATACTTACAAACGGAACAAATGATCTATTACTATTTCTCAGATAATTCAACACGGCGCAAAAATAACTACAACGATAATGTAGTTTTGTCAATTTATTGTTAAAAACTATATAATAATCCCCTTTCACTAATCACTGTGAGCACATCCATCAAATACACTACACCTCAAAGCAATCGTGGCGTTGACGCCCACATCAGCAAATAAAATGCCGAAACAACGTATCGCCTATATATAACAGCTACGCTTACACAGCCATAGTAGCATCAAATATCTTCATGATCCCTTAGCCACCAAGGTAATCCGTCCTTTGCAAAATATTTTTCCAAGTCCTCAAAATCTTTCCCGTCATTACACGCTGACACATATTCCATCACCTCCTTTTGCCCCGCTTTTCTTAAATAAGCAACATTAGCAGCTACTCCCGCAAAATAAGCCGCTTTAGTAACGCTGTCGCAAAATCCCTGTCTGCATACCTTCTCAGGTGCGTCACTAATGCTTCATTTAATGTTTTGTTGTCTTTGAATTGCTGAATATCTTCCGGTGAGAAAAATTGCGACTGCCAGTACTTCTCAATAAACTGCCGCGATACGATAGGTTAATTTTTATACCAAAAAAACAGGGCGCAAAATAAAAAATGCTACCGTTATTTCTACTCCTTCATTATCTTAGGCAGGTTCACACATTTTTCCACCTATAAAAACACCGGTACTATGAAAAAAGAGCAACATCAAGCCAACCGGAAACTATCCCTCCAAAAAATCATCATCGCACACCTAAGTCCCTCGCAGAGAGCTACGGCTGCAGGCCGCAACGGCTACCGCGAATCCAATGGTAACACTACCGTAGATACCCATTGGCCTACAACAGCGGTAGTAGCTGTCAACGCGTGCACCACCGTCGACACACATTGGCCCACTACCGCCTGATCCTGCCCGGTACCATAACGGTTATTTACCGCCTGCAAATCCGGTAAATAACCGTTATTCCTACAGTTATCACCTCGCAAAGCCCCTGATTATTTGATTTTTACAAGCATTTGTTTCAATTCAATAAGTGCCATTGCATGATTGTACCCGAAATTTGTCTATCCAAACGAATTCCGTATGAGCGCTTCACAAACAATTACATTATCACCTGCAAGGTCCTACGCGGCCGAATCTGCTACCTCTGAACTGGGCCCATTGACTATACAACGTCGTGAACCAGGCCCCCATGATGTAGCTATTGAAATACTTTATTGTGGCGTATGCCACTCCGACCTTCACCAGGCCCGCAACGAATGGCATAATACCGTATATCCCTGCGTACCCGGACATGAGATCGTTGGGCGTGTAACCGCCGTAGGCCAGCATGTTAAAAAGTTCAAAGCCGGTGACCTGGCCGCCATCGGCTGCCTGGTAGACTCCTGCCGTACCTGCGAAGCCTGCCAGGAAGGCCTGGAACAATACTGCCCTTCACCGGTATATACTTACAACGGCCCAGACAAACACACCAACGGCGTTACCTACGGTGGATACTCCGACAGCATCGTCGTAGATGAAGCCTACGTACTCAGTGTTCCAACCAATCTCGACCTCGCTGCCGTAGCGCCCCTCCTCTGCGCCGGCATCACCACCTACTCCCCCCTCAGACACTGGAAAGTAGGCCCCGGACAGAAAGTAGGTATCGTAGGCATCGGTGGCCTCGGCCATATGGGCGTTAAATTCGCCGCCGCCCTAGGCGCACACGTAGTAGTGATCACCACCACCGCATCCAAAGCAGAAGATGCCAAAAGACTGGGCGCACACGAAGTGATCCTCTCCACCGACAAAGAGCAGATGAAACAACATGCCAGAAGCTTCAACTTCATCTTGGATACCGTTTCCGCGCAACACGATATCAATGCCTATCTCAACCTCCTCAAACTGGATGGTAACCTCGTACTGGTAGGCGCTCCCGAGCACCCATTGCCAGTAGGCGCTTTCAGCCTCCTCACCAATAGACGCAGCCTCGCCGGCTCCGGCATCGGTGGCATTAAGGAAACACAGGAAATGCTCGACTTCTGCGCCGAACATAATATCGTAAGCGATATCGAATTGATCAACATACAACAGATCAACGAAGCCTACGAAAGACTCCTGAAAAGCGATGTTAAATATCGCTTTGTGATAGACATGGCGTCTCTTAAACAATAACCAGTTGTAGATAAGCAGATAGCGTTTAAAACGAAAAAAAGCGGCAGCACCAGCTGTCGCTTTTTTAATGTCGTCCGATCGGAGCCCCCTACCACTTTGCATGATCCTATTTGTTTACTCCGGCACAAAATTATCCGGCTGACGTAGGCAACACTTAGACAAAACAACCGACTCATCCGGTATCGCCGGCAAAACAATCCCTGCATAAAAGCTGTTTAGAGTGTAACTTGCATGGCCGATGGCAACACGTATCATTACCCTACTGATCACAGCAGCGACCCTGCTCAGCAGCTGCACTTCCACACAGCATGTATCCAGATCACGCTATGTATCCGGCTATTGCGACCCGCCGCAGACATTCCCGGCAGATCCGCAATTCTCTTACACAGCAGATCCCGCCGTGCTCACAGATACCTTGCTACACCGGCATTACTCACAGAAAGATCTCCTGCTGGCCCATGCTGCCGGCATCACCGGCGCTATACGTACTTTAGACAGCCTGCAGCGCCTCCCCGGATCACCACCACCATTACTACAACTGGCCCTGCAACAACATATACAGCTAAAACTGATGCTGCTGTCCACCCAGATATCCAGCGTCGCCGCCGAACTGGATTGCGAAGGCGAAAGGGCCGACCAGATGGCCACCTACCTCTCCGCTCGTGTAGCCCGGCGCACCAACCTGCTCACCATCTCCTCCATTGCAGTAGGTGCCATAGCCGGCATCTTCACCGCGGCCTCCAACAACGACCAGGCCAATAAGGTAGTAGGTATCAGCGGTGGCGCCATCAGCGCAGGACTAGGCGTCATGGCCCTCTTCTCCTCCCGCAAAGTCACCTTCCAACATCCCCGCAACCTCCTCCGCGATATATGGCTGCAGTCCCCAGTCGCACAAAACTATCCACAGGCCGTCTGGTTCATCCTCAACGAAAAACATTTCAGCAACAGCCAGGACTTCTCCATCAGCCACAATATCCGCCAGCGCTGGATCACCTTCGGCTATGTAAAAGATGGCGCCCCCGATACCGGTGTGCCCTTCTTCGGACCTGGTGGCCGCTACAACGAAGACGATCTCCGCACCCGCGCCAATATGCTCAACGAACTGCAATCCTCCGTAAAATTGATCAGCCAGGACCTGCAAATACTACTGCTCAAAATATCCCATACCACCAACGTCACCCGCTCAAATAGCAAAGGCCCCCGGCCACCTGTCCGGCAGCCGGGAGCCTCCTCCTGATCACTATTCGTTTTAATGTGGTGGTCTAATCGATCTAACGGATCGTTACTTCCGGTGCAATGATATATCCCGCTCCGGGCAACAGCTTATACGTATGCTTACGCGTCACCAACGTACTACCGGGATACTGGTTGTTGAACGACTCTACCTCCGAAGACAGGAACAACTCGTTCGATAAAAGGATATAGTTACCCTTCAACTCATTCTTCCGTAGCTCGTTAAATGGATAAGTATAGGAATAGCCTTCCGGACTACGTACATAATATTCGGATCGCTCTACGTTAAACCCAACGAAATTGCGCGCCGCAACCGGTTGCGTACAGGCCGAATTACTATAGAAACCAATCCGCAAATCACCCACCCGGGCTGTCTTACTCCAGCTGGTCTGTCCCTCCCCTATCTCATCAGCAGGGTCATTATATACTGGCGGCAGGAACCTTACATTGCGGTATTCAAAACGGGCATATACCTTGTCTATACTACCATAGTTAATTTCAAACTTCGCCTTATAAGCCGCATGATCGCTCAGATATCGCAGACTAAAGGTAATAGGTACCCCCGGTGCATCCGCTGAAAAGGTCTGCCCACCACCCAGGTAGCTCTTGAAGTGCTCAAAACCATTGATAGTAGCCACCGCCTGACTGCCGTTGCCGCCCACCAGGTACACCTTGATATCTGCACTGTTGATGACGTTCAGCTCTTCCTGCGTCAACGTATTACTGCCGTTGATGCCAATGATGTTAAAGGCTTTCTTGAAAGCCGTGTTCAACTTGTCAAAACTATAGTTCGACTCTACCGCAATAATGCCCAGCCGTCCATAGGTTACAGAACTCACATACAAAGGGGAATACTGCCCCAACGCCGCCACATCCGCAGCATCCAACAGTTGACCCGCTTTTGGAATATCCATATCCACCGTAAAGTTCTTCTGGATAAACTTTGCCATCAGCCCAGTCTGACGGGCGATCTTTTTCACATCCCGCGTACCGCCCGTACTCTTGTTAAAAAAGATCGCGTTCGTATTGACACCGGTTGCAAAGAACTCTTTTAGCTCATCATAAAAACTGAACTCTTTTATATTGAGGTTATACTTGGAAAAACCGCCGTTAGGCACCGAACCGCCCAACAGGATGTTGTTCACCAGCCTGTCCGTAGCCGTACGGGAGGGTAGCGGAATAGTACCTGCCACTGCGCTGGGCTGTGCCGGCAACGATACAGATACCGTTATAGGCTTCGGCGTATAATTACCGATCACCGGGTTGAATTCAAAGGTCTCTACCGACTTGCCGTTGATCAGCGCACCGGGATAGATCTGGTCCGCATAATCATCATATACCGCATGCTCGTTAGATTCGAAGAAGATGGAATAAGACGAAGTAGCTCCATCCAGGTCAAACACTTTGTCGCGTACCGGGTTCACATAACCAATCGAACCCGGACGACCAGGAAAATCCGGATCACCGGACAACTTCTGCTGATCCAAGGCCTGGCGTACACCAATAGGGTCCATAGAGGCATATGGGGCATTTTTTACCTGTATCCGGATCATTTGCTCCGGGTACTTCGGCATCTTGGAAAAAGCAGATAATACATTACCCGACACGGGGAGTTGGGTCAACTCCTGCTCTTTTTTCTGGCAAGCCGCCAGCAACAGACAACTCATGCCTGTTAACAGGATCATGGAATAGATTTTCATAAGTAATAGCGTTTTTCAGTTTGGGTGAATAGTGATCAACAGTTTTATTTGCTATAGGATGGCCACAGTATCTTCCGGAATGGGCTACAGTGACGTGGGTTAGTACTTTTAAGAATATTATATATTACGTTGACAATAGGTCCGGGACCGGCTTTGCTAGACCGGCTTACAATAATAACGCTTTCACGACATCCTTATGAGGCACCCCTATTACTTTTTTGTTAACTTATTAGAAATTTATTTAAACTTTCCTTGTATACGATCACACCCCGTTTTTTACTCTTCCCGGCATTTTTCCATACGTTCACCAAATTGCATATGGGGAAGCAATTTTATTCTCTAAATTGCATCAGCTTTGTTTTATGTCATTACTAAGTCGCTCAGTCAGCCACACTGATCGTCAGTATACGAGGGGGCCAACACAAAGCGACATCTTTCCTAACCATCTTCCTGTAAAGAACCTCAAAGTTTACCAAGTGATATAGACTGGTCAAGCAGCTATAATACCTGTCAGGCTTTTTTACTATCCTTTCAGCATGAAAATCTTCTTTGGCAGTATGCCAGACAGGATTTCCTGTGAGGTAACGCCTGCCTGTATAAACACCATTCTAATTATAAAACACCGGAGATACGCAATTCAGCATACATATGGTAAAACTCTACTCCTTTCTTCTGCTTTTCCTGGCAGGCCTACACACTGCTGTTGCACAATCGGTACTCAATCCAAACGATCCGATCGTGCCCTACAACTCGGCAAAACCACCTACCGAACCTCAATGGGGACAAATAGGTAAATGGGTAGTCGCCAATCCAAGCCGGCTTAACTGGGCTTCCGGCGCCCCTACCTACAAAAGTTACATCTACAAGGGCATGCAGTTCCGGCTGAAATTCCCGCGTAATTACGACGCTACAGGTACCAAAAAATACCCTGTTATCATATTCTTCCATGGAATAGGTGAAAAGGGCTCCAAATACGACAATGAATACCAGCTCTTCCATGGTGGAGAACTGCACCAAGGCAAAGTCGACAACGGTACCTTCGACGGGTTCCTCCTCTACCCGCAAAACCTCACAGGCTACTTCGGCAATAGCTATTACGACGCTATCGCAGAACTGATCAACAACTTTTTCGTACCGCAGATCAACGTAGACCCCTTCCGGATCTTCGTAGAAGGTCTCTCCGGCGGTGGTAATGCCACCTGGGACTTCATCCTGCGCTATCCCAAACTGGTAGCCGCCCTCGGCCCTATCAGCTCGGCTAACCTCTCCCTCAAAGATACTATCAACGTCTATAAATACACCCCCATCTGGTGGTTCCAGGGCGGTGTAGATCCCAACCCGCCGCGTAACATCTCCGAACAAGTATATGCCGCCGCCAAAGCAGCAGGCGCCAATATGAAACTCAATGTATACGAAGGAAAAGGCCACGCTATCTGGTACAACGCCTGGGGCGAAACCGACTACTTTCCCTTTGTGAACAGAGCCTACAAGTCAAACCCCTGGCCCTTATTCGGCCGCACCGAATTCTGTCCTAACGACACCGTAAAAGTAACATTAGGACTGACCGCAGGCTTCGATGCCTACGAATGGCGTAAAGATGGACAACTCATCAGCACCGCTACCACTAATACCCTGGATGTGACCGAGCTAGGTACCTACGATGCCCGCGTAAAAAGCGGATCCCTCTGGTCCCAATGGTCACCTATCCCCGTTCAGATCAAAACCAAAGGTGGCACCGTCAGCCCTGATATCGCCACCGATGGCCTCCAGAGCGTGGTACTCCCTACACCGGAAGGTAAAGACAGCGTAGTACTGCAAGTACCCGATGGCTACACCTCCTATGTATGGAAAAAAGTAAATGACAACGCTACCCTCAGCACCACCCGCACCCTCACGGTAAGACAACCGGGGCAGTACGTGGTGAAAGTAACCGAACAATATGGTTGCTCCAGCGACTTCTCCACTCCCTTCCGCGTCGTACCTGCCAACGGTAGCCAGGCGCCCGATGCCGCTAGCAGCGTAATGGGTACCGCATTGTCTAAAACATCCGTACAGCTGAACTGGAACGAGCGCCCTAATCCTACCTACAACGAAACCGGCTTCGAAGTATATCGTGCCACCACCGCCGGCGGCCCCTATACCCTCGCTGCCATCGTTAACGCAGATATCCTCACTTATACCGATAACGACCTCTCACCGGGTAAACAATACTTCTACGTCGTACGCGCCGTAAATGCAAATGGCGCCGCCTCCCTGAGCAACGAAGGCGCTGTCACCACGCTGTTGGACCGCCAGCCACCTACCCCTCCGGGCAACCTGAAAGTAGATCGCTCCACCGCCAACGCCATCTACCTCTCCTGGAACGCTTCCACCGACGATGTAGGTGTCGATAAATACGATGTGTATGTAAATGGCGTAAAAGCATACACCGTCGCCGGCGACCAAACCTCTTACATCGCGTATGGTCTCAGCCCCAAACAGGCATATTCCTTTACCGTAAAAGCCAGGGATATCACCGGCAACGTATCCAATCCAAGCAACCAGGTAAGCACGGCTACCGTATTACAAGGCCTGCGCTATAAATACTACACCGGCTCCTGGACCTCCCTCCCGGATTTCAATACGCTCACCCCCGTGATGACCGGCTACTCCGACAAACCGGATATCGCCGTAAGAACACAGGAGAGTAACTTCGGATTCCTCTGGGAAGGATTCATCCGTATACCAAAAACAGGTAGCTATACCTTCGAAACATACTCCGATGCCGGCAGCAAGCTGTATATCGGCAACTACAGCCATACCGCTACCGCCCTGGTGAACAACGATGGCGTACATGGCTCCGCCTACAAGGAGGGTACCATCACGCTCAACGAAGGCGTATACCCTATCGCGATCACCTACTTCGAAACTACCGGCTCCAAAAACATGCGGGTATTCTGGAAGAACACCGCCGCCGGTGTTACCAGCCGCCAGGAGATACCCATCACCTTCTACAACGAAGGCTTTACCATGCCAGCACAACCGCCGGCATTACCCAGCAATATCACCGCTACGCCGACATCTTACAATAAGATCACGCTGAACTGGGTAGACAACAGTAAGGACGAAACCGGCTTCGAAATATACAGGTCCACTAACCTCGCCGGCCCTTACGATATCATCGCCACCACCGCCGCCAACAAAACATCATATGTAGATAGCTCACTGACGCCACAAACCGCTTATTACTATAAGCTCAAAGCGGTAAATAAATACGGTGACCAGGGCTTCAACTTCGCAGAACAGGATGGTCTCCGCTACGACTACTACGAAGCCACCGACTATACCGTACTGCCCGACTTCACCACCATCACACCGGTGAAGAGCGGCAACGTAACAGATATATCCCTGAGCATCCGCAGCCGCGAAGACAAATTCGCACTCAAGTTCTCCGGCTATATCAACCTGACCAAAGCAGGAGAATACACCTTCTACACCTCCTCCGACGATGGTAGCAAATTGTACATCGACGGCTTCGACAACGCCCACCTGGTAGTCAGCAATGACCACACCGGCAGCGCGGTAGAACGCTCCGGCAAAGTCACCCTCACCGAAGGTAAACACACCATCTACGTCACCTATTTCAACCGCACCGGCGGCAAATCACTGGTGGTAAGATACCTCGCCCCGGGTGGCATAAAAGCAACCGTTCCGAACACCATATACGGTAACCAGCAGATGACAGCCACCACACTGCCCCTGCCTATCACTCCCGTAGCGCCGTCCGAACTGGCAGCCACTCCTGTAGCCGGCAACAAGATCAGCCTGCAATGGAAAGACAATGCCAACAACGAGACCGCTACAGAGATCTACCGTTCTTCCAACAATAACAACAACTACATCCTGCTGGCTACCCTGCCTGGCAACATCGCAGCCACCGGTACTTTCACCGATTCCCTGCTCTTTGCCAATGCCGTATACTACTATAAAGTGCGCATGAAAAATGATGGTGGTATCTCTACCTTCTCCAACGAAGCCCATACCACCACCCTTAACAACGCACCGGTACTCGCCAGCATCGCCAACCGCAAAATGCGTTTCGGCACACAATGGCAATTGACCATCAACGCAACAGATGCAGATGAAGAGCCACTGACGATCTCCACGGTCAACCTGCCGGCTTTTGCCACACTGGCCGATCAGGGCAACGGTAAAGGTATCATCACCTTCAACCCCGCTGCCACCGACCAGGGCATATACGCCGACATCCAGGTGAAAGTGACCGATCAGCATAATGGCGTAGCTACCCGCAGCTTTACCCTCACCGTAGACGATAACTACGAACCGGTGATCAGCCCCGTTAGCAACGCCTCCCTGGCAGAGAAAACAACCAGTCAGCTCACCATCACCGCCAATGACCTCAACAGCGCCGATGTACTCACCTGGAGCACCACCGGTCTGCCTTCCTTTGCTACTTTAAGTACAAATGGTAACCAAGCCACCATACAACTTGCTCCGGGTTATGCAGATGCCGGTGTATACAATGTAACCGTGAAAGTAGATGACGGCAGAGGTGGTATAGACACTAAACAGTTCACTATTACAGTAACGGATGTAGTGTCTGATTATAAAGTATATATCGACTTCAGCGACGGTGGCACCGTATCTTACGCGCCCTGGAACGCTACCAATAAAAAACCTGCCCTGAACGATGTGCTGAGTGATTTCAAAGACGACAAAGGCGGCATCAGCGGCATGGGCATCAAAGTATTGACAGCCTGGCAGAATGTAAATGGCGGATTGAACACCAACAACCAGGGCTATAGCACCTGGCAAAACACCGGCCTCTATCCTGATGGAGTGATGCAAAGCAGCTGGTGGACCAGCGTATCACAAAACTTCCAGCTCACCGGCCTCAAACCGGGTTATAAATACCAGCTTACCTTCTTCGGCAGCCGTTCTGGTGTTAGTGACAACCGTACCGCTACTTATACCGTAGGTACTGCGTCCGTAAGCCTGAATGCAGCCAACAATGCCACTAACACAGTAGTATTGCAGGACTTGTGGCCTGATGCTGACGGCAATATGACCATCAACCTCAGCCCTGCCGCCGGATCAGGTTTCGCTTATATCAACGCCCTGATCGTCTCGGGTAAATACGACGACCTGCAGGCCGCCGCCAAACCACGTAACCTGTCCGCCCGCATCCTCCCTGCCGGCATCCGCCTGAAATGGGATCAGCAGACCTTCAACGTGAACGCATATGAAGTGTATCGCGCCACCACACAAACCGGCCCTTACACTCTCCTCAATCCTAACGCAGCCAATGCGGCCGATACTGCCTACACAGATGCTGCTATCAATGGTGGAGTGACTTACTACTACGCACTCAAAGCGGTGAACAGCTATGGCGCCAATTGGAGCGATACCGTTACCGTAGCCGTACCTAACCGCGCTCCTGCCATCGCTGCGCTGCCTAACCTGAGCATTAAAACAGAAGCCACTCAACAGGTAGCGATCACCGCCACCGACGATCCAGCCGACGTCATCACCCTCAGCGCCACCGGCCTGCCTGCCTTCATCACCTTAACAGACAATGGCGGCGGACATGGCGTACTCAACATCGCCCCTGGCGCCAATAACATCGGCAGCTATACCATCACGGTAAAAGCCACCGACAACAAAGGAGACGCCAGCACACAAACTTTCACCCTCCGCGTCACAGATAAGAACGTGACCGCCGTATACGTGAACTGTAACGAAGTGACACCCGTAGGTGCCCCCTGGAACAGCTTCAACGCATGGCCTAACGCCGGCATCGCCATCAGCAACCTGAAAGACGAAAGCGGCACCGCCACCGGCATCACCATCACACTCATCGATCCCCTGTCCGGCGCCAACAATGTAGGGACCTCTACCGGCAACAACAGCGGCGTATATCCCGACGATGTGATGAAGACCTTCTTCTACGATATGAATGGTACTGCCCGCCGCATCCGCCTGAGCAATGTACCAACCGGTCGTAAATACAACCTCGTATTCTTCGGCAGCCGCGAAGCAGTAAGCGACAACCGCAACACCATCTACGAAGCAGGTGGCCAAGCCGTAACGCTCAACGCCGCCAGCAACACCACCAACACTGTTCAGATCAATGGTCTCAGCCCTGACGCCAGCGGCAACATAGACTTCACCATCAAACAGGCACCCGGCTCTTTTGCGGCCTACCTGAATGCCCTCGTGATACAGTCCTATGTAGACAACGGCCTCCCACTGTCGCCATCCAACCTGACTGCCGCTGCGAAATCCCGCAACAGCATTCAACTCAACTGGGCAGATAAATCCAGCAACGAAACCGGCTTCGAGATCTGGAGCACCACCGATGCCAACAGCGACTACTCCCTGGTAACCACCGTAGGGGCCAACGTCACCAGCTACCAGCATGATAACCTCACGGAAAATACCTTGTATTACTACAAAGTGAGAGCAGTAGCCGGTACCGCTAAATCCGATTTCAGCAACACCATCAGCGCCGGTACCCTGGCATATGGCGTGTACTTCAACTTCAACACCGTAAATCCGGCACCTGCTCCGTGGAACAGTACTACCGCACTCCCCTACCTCGGACAGACCATGAAACAACTGGTAGACGATGGCGGCAACCTCACCGGTATCCAACTGAGCGTGATAGATGCCTTCACCGGTACCAACCCGGCAGGTAAACAAACCGGCAACAACACCGGCGTATATCCTGACCTGGTAATGGCCGAGTCCTACTATGTAGAAGCCGGAGACACTGCCATCGTAAAACTCACCGGACTGGATATCTCCAAAGAATATTCATTCACCTTCTTCGGCAGCCGCGCCAGCGGTGGTACCAGGATCACCGGCTACCGCATCAATGGTAAAGCTGTTACATTGGATGCCAACGATAACATCAGCAACACCGTACAGCTAACCAAGATCGTCCCCGATCAGAATGGCGAACTCCTGCTCTACGTGTACGCGGTACCTAACTTCGGTTACCTCAATGCTATGGTACTCCAGGCATATCCAAGAGATCCGAATACCGTTACAGAAACACCGTCACAGTCCCTCAACCAAAAGGTAGCCAACAACAAGATCGCCGCCAGCAAACCGCAGCAACCATTCGGACAACCGGCTAAGATCGACGTACCGGTTACCACCGCTACCATTACCGTAACGAACGTATATCCGAATCCGTTCCAGTCCTTTGTATATGTTGCCTTACAGCAACCAAAAGATGGTGCAAGAATCATCATTCGCCTGGTAGACCTGAACGGCAGGCAAGTACTGGTAAAAGACCTAGGCACCAGAAGCCGGGGTGCATACAACGAAAGGCTAGATGTACCTTCCGCAGTGAAAGCAGGTATCTACATCCTGCAGGTAACTGCCGATAACACGCCTGTCAAATCAGTGAAGCTGATCAAACAGTAATGAACGATTGTATACAAAAGCCCCTGGTAGCAGACTGCTACCAGGGGCTTTTTCTTGCCCAACAAATTATGACGCTCCCCAAACGTTAATGTTGAATTTTCGACATTTTACCCGCCATTTCAAGCCATTTACCAGATCATGCTTCCCCTTCTGCCAAAAATTGCTACATTTGTTCCAATTATTCGGGACAAGGATATACCATGTACAGTCATGCACAACAAGCATGAGGCTCTGATCAATTACTACCTTGCCAACATTATCCTCCGCAAACCTTTATTTATAGCGTGGTGCTTTCGCTAGCCACCGTTATAGTTTTGCCATTATCCAGCTAAACCAGTTCAACTGTTGTTGTAAAACGACAGTAATAGTTCTGTGTACTTACCAAATAAGAATATATGAAGAAACTCTACTATTTATTAGTGTTGTTTTTATTAGCTGGATTTTCAACTGTATGGGGTCAAAACGTAATTGATCCCAATGATCCCATCGTAGAATACAATTCGTCTGCTCCTCCTGCAAGGCCACAGTGGGGACAAGTGGGCAAATGGGTAAGGACCAAAACGGTAAGTTGGAATACCAATTCTTTCAAAGCATATATTTATAAGGACATGCCTTTTCGGCTAAAATTCCCGAAAAGTTATGATCCCAGTAATCCTAATAAAAAGTATCCGTTACTGTTAGTGTTTCACACAGTCGCGGAATACGGTACCGTATATAATAATGAAAAGCAACTGAACGAAGCCGGTCAATGGCATATGGATGCCGCAGACGCGGGTAAGTTCGATGGCTTTCTGCTGTTCCCGCAGAGCCAGAACTCTTTCTTCGGCCCTTCACAATATGATATTATAGCAAGTTTCATATCTGATGTATTATTCCCTCAGGCGAACGTAGATCCTTATCGTGTGCTGATATCCGGGTTCTCCGGAGGCGGACAGGCGGCATGGAATTTTACCATTGCCTATCCTAAACTGGCTGCCGCCACTACTCCGCTCAGTGCTGCTAGTTTTGATTATAAAAAGTCGATCGAAACCCTGAAATGGATGCCCATCTGGTGGTTCCAGGGTGCTAAAGACCCTAACCCTCCTCCTACCATTGCCAGGGATGTTGCCAAAGCTATGGAAGATGCGGGCGCCAACATAAAACTGAATGTATACGACAATTATTTCCACCAGATATTCGCAGCCGTACGCCAGGAACAGGACCTGTTCCCTTTCTACCTGCGAGCTAATAAAGCCAATCCCTGGCCACTATTCGGCAAAGCGGAATTCTGTCCGGGTGAAACTGTCAGCGCTGTTCTGGGACTTACGCCCGGTTTTGATGGTTATGAATGGCGGAAGGACGGTCAGCTGATCCCAGGCGCCAACACCAACAGCATCACCGCCACTGAATTCGGCACCTACGATGCCCGCATAAAACGTGGCAACGAATGGTCGTCGTGGTCTCCTACGCCGGTGCAGGTAAAAGCAAAAGCGCCTACCGTCAGCCCCACGATCAGCGCCAATGGCCTCAGCAGTATTGTACTGCCTACACCAGCAGGAGCAGATACCGTTGTGCTGAGTGTTCCCGATAACTTTTATACTTACGAGTGGACCAATACCGCCACCAACGCCGTAGTCGGCAACAGTGCCCAGGTAACCATCCGTCAACCGGGTCAGTATGCCGTGAAAATGGCAGAGAAATTCGGTTGCGCCAGTGACATTTCCGCGCCATTCAAAGTAGCGGCTGCCAATGGTACACCAGCACCCGATGCGGCCAGTAGCCTGATCGCATCGGCCGTTTCCAAAGAAGCGATCGCACTTAACTGGAGCGATAAAGCCAATCCAACAGTCAATGAGACTGGCTTCGAAGTATACAGAGCCACCAGCGCAGGTGGCCCCTATACCCTGGTCGCTAAAGTAGGCGCTGACATACTCACTTATACCAGCACCGGGCTCAATCCCAATACCGTATACTATTACATCATCAGAGCGGTAAATGACAACGGTGCAGCGCCGGTAAGCAATGAGGCTTCCGCCCGCACCCAGGCGGATACACAAGCGCCTACTGCACCGGGCAACCTCAAAGCAGCCAGTACCAGTACGCCCAACTCCATCCTGCTCACCTGGACCCCCTCCAAGGATGACGTAGGGGTATACCAGTATGATATTTATATCAACGGAGACAAAGCCTACACCATCAGCGGTGATAAACAATCCTTCACCGCCTACGGCCTCGATTATAAACAAACCAACGTATTTACTATAAAAGCCAGGGACCTGGCCGGTAACGTATCTCCCGCCAGCAACCAGGCAGTAGCCGGCAACGGTGGCGGATTCACTTACAAATACTATGAAGGCTCCTGGTCTACATTACCCGACTTCAGCAAACTGACACCTGTTAAAACAGGCATCACTGCCCGCCCGGACATTACCTTACGTAATAAAGAAACCAACTACGGTTTCCTTTGGGAAGGTTTCATCCGTATCCCTGCAGCTGGCAGCTATACCTTCGAGACCTATTCCGACGATGGCAGCAAACTGTATATCGGCGGCTACAGCCCATCCGCTACTGCCCTCGTAGATAATGACGGCGCACACAGCGCCCAGTACAAGGAAGGTACCCTCACCCTGGAAGCAGGCGTTTATCCGATTGCCGTTACCTACTTCCAGTCCGGCGGCGGACAGGATATGAAGATATACTGGAAAAATACCGCCAACGGCGTGACCGATCGCCAGGAGATCCCTTCAGAGTTCTTCACCGGCGTACAACCAGCCGCTGCCAACACACCTAATATCCCCACCGGTATCAAAGCCACAGCCCAGTCTTACAAAAAGATCAATGTAAGCTGGACCGATAACAGCAATAACGAAACCGGTTTCGAAGTATATCGTACCACCGATCCGCTGGGTAACTACGAGATTGTAGGTAGCACCGCTGCCAATATAACCAGCTTCACCGATAGCCTGGTAACTGCACAAACCACCTATCACTACAAGGTGAAGGCTGTCAACAGCAACGGTGACAAAGGCTTCAGCATGACAGAATTCACCGGTCTGCAGTATGACTATTACGAACAATCTTCTTTTACCGCCATCCCCGACTTCAGCACCCTGAAGCCTGTTAAAAGCGGTGTGGCAGATAAGTTTTCGCTGGTATTACGCAACCGGGAATCACAATATGCCGTTCGCTATATCGGTGCTATCAATATCCCTACTACCGGCTCCTATACCTTCTATGTAAGTGCTGACGATGGCGCTAAGCTGTATATCGACGGTCTTGCAGAAAGCAACGTACTGGTCACCACCACCTGGCAACAAGGGGAAAGAAGCGCCAGCAAGACTCTGAGCGCCGGCCGGCATATCATCCAGCTGGCTTACTACGCCGCCGGTACGCCTAATTCTCTCACCGTACGTTATGCCGGTCCCAATATCACCAAACAGGAAATACCCGTTACCGCCTTCCAGTATAGCGCCAACCAGGCCACTACACCGGCCGTACCAGATGCTCCTGTTGCACCAGCCAATGTAAGTACTACCGATGTTTCCACTAACAAGATCGGCTTACAATGGGCAGGTGATAATACAGCGACCAACTTTGAGATCTTCCGCGCCAGCAGTGAAACCAGTCCTTATGTACTGCTCACGACCGTGCCAGCTAACGGCACAACAACCGCTGCTTATACCGACTCGCTGCTGCCGGCTAATACTACCTATTACTATAAAGTACGTGCCCGCAATGACGGCGGCCCGTCCACATATAGCAATGCCGTCA
Source organism: Chitinophaga pendula (assembly GCF_020386615.1). NCBI lineage: Bacteria > Pseudomonadati > Bacteroidota > Chitinophagia > Chitinophagales > Chitinophagaceae > Chitinophaga > Chitinophaga pendula. Next base: position 2,291,326 of record NZ_CP077769.1, on the reverse strand, counting down.
ATGCAACGACACTCAACACTGCACCTGTACTCAATGAGATCAGCGGTTTCACCATGCGTTACGGTACGCAAAAAGTCATTGCACTCACTGCTACCGATGCTGATGGAGACGCCCTGACACTGTCAGCCAGCAGACTCCCGGCATTCGCTGCCTTTACCGACAACGGTAACGGAACAGGTACTATTACCTTCAGTCCCGGTGCTACCGATCTAGGCACCTATGCCGACATCGAGATCAAGGCCGCTGATGGCCACAACGGCGTAGCTACCCGCACCTTCACCGTTAAGGTGGATGATAACTTCCAACCAGTGCTGGGCAGCATCCAGAATGTGTCGCTGGCAGAAAAGACCCAGACACAGATCACCCTCAGCGCACAGGATGCCAACGCAACTGATCAGCTGACCTGGAGCGCCAGCGGCCTGCCCGCTTTTGCTACCCTGACAGGGGATGGTAACAACGCGACTATCAACGTACAACCAGGATACGGCGCTTTCGGTATCTATAATGTGAAAGTAAAAGTAGACGACGGCAGAGGTGGTATAGATGAAAAGTCTTTCACCCTCAGCGTAACGAAAGTAGATCCTAACTTCAAAGTATATATTGACTTCAACGACGGTGCAACACCCTCCACTGCGCCCTGGAACAATACCAACAAAAAACCAGCGCTGAATGATGTTTTCACCGACTTTAAAGACACTAACGGGAAGAACAGCGGCATTGGCATGAAAGTGTTGACAGCCTGGCAGAATGTAAATGGCGGATTGAACACTAACAATCAGGGCTACAGTACCTGGCAGAATGTAGGGCTCTATCCGGATGCCGTCATGCAGAGCAGCTGGTGGTCTAACAACACCCAGACCTTCCGGCTGACCAACCTGCCTGCTAATTTCAAATACAGCTTTACCTTCTATGGCAGCCGTACCGGTATCACCGATGCCCGTGTAAGCGCCTATACCATCAACGGTACCAGCGTAACACTGAATGCTACCAATAACCAGAGCAATACTATCTCGCTCAACAATGTATTCCCGGATGCAGGCGGTAATATCACCATCGACCTCTCCCCTGCGCCGGGCAACAGCTTCGCATATATCAATGCGATGATTGTAAATGCTACTTACGACGACAAGGTGGCTCCTGTTAAACCGACCCAGCTGAATGCACGTATCCTGCAAACGGGGATACGCCTGCGCTGGAACGACCAGGCTTACAACGAAGATGCTTACGAAGTATACCGCGCAGCAGAGAAAGCAGGGCCTTATACCCTGTTAAATCCCTCCGCGGCCAACGCCAATGACACCGCCTACACAGATGCTGCGGTAAGTGCCAATAAGACCTATTTCTACGCCGTAAAAGCCCTGAACACCTATGGTGCGACCTGGAGTGACACCATCGCTGTGACCGTACCGAATATCGCTCCGGTGCTGACCACCGTCACCAACGTAAGTATGAGAACAGATGCCGTACAGCAGATCGCCATCAAAGCAACGGATGATCCGGCAGATGTTATCACCCTCAGTGTAAGCGGATTGCCCTCCTTCGCTACCTTCACCGATAACGGTGGCGGTAACGGCTCCATCTCCCTGTCGCCGCGCAGCGCACACATCGGCAGCTATACCATCACCGTTAAAGCGGCAGATGATAAAGGCGGCAGCAGCACACAGACATTCACCGTACTGGTGACCGATAAAACACTGACCAGCATCTATGTAAACTGTAACGAAGTGCTGCCCGTGGGCGCGCCCTGGAACAGCTTCAATGCCTGGCCGAACGCCGGTGTTTCCATTGCCAACCTGAAAGACGAAAGCAATACGGCTACCGGTATCAGCATTACGCTGTTAGACTCCTTCTCCGGTGCCAACAACGTAGGTGCCACTACGGGCAACAACAGCGGTGTATATCCCGACGATGTGATGAAGACCTTCTTCTATGATCAGAACAGCACACCACGTCGTGTACGCCTCAGCAATGTACCTGCCGGCCGCAAATACAACCTGGTATTCTTCGGCAGCCGCGAGGCTGTGAGCGATAACCGTAACACCATCTATGAGGCTGGTGGACAGTCGGTAACCCTCAATGCCGCCAGCAATACCACCAAGACCGTTCAGATCAATGGATTGAGCCCTGATGCCAACGGCAACATTGAGTTCACCTTGAAACAAGCCTCCGGTGCATTTGCCGCTTACCTGAACACCCTGGTGATACAGTCTTATGTAGACAACGGTATACCATTGTCTCCTGCTAACCTGACCGCCAGCGCAGCTGCCAGAAGTACGATCCAGCTCGCCTGGGCAGATAAGTCCAGCAACGAGACCGGCTTCGAACTTTATCGTGCTACACAACGCGATGGAGCGTATAAACTGATCAGCACCCTGCCGGCCAATACCACCACTTTCAAGGATGGTAACCTGCCAGATAACGCTCTTTACTACTACAAGGTAAGAGCGGTAGCCGGCACACAAGCATCTGACTATAGTAATATTGCCGCTGCCGGCACCATGGCATATGGTGTTTACTTCAACTTCAACAGTGTAAACCCGGCCCCGGCTCCGTGGAACAGCACCAATGCGCTCCCCTACGACGGACAGCTACTGGACAATATCAAAGACGATAACGGTAATACTACCGGCATCGTGTTGAACTTTGACGAACGTTTCTCCGGCGCCAATCCTGCCGGCGCGCAGACAGGTAATAATACCGGCGTGTTCCCGGATATCGTGATGGCAGAGTCTTATTATCTCGACCTTGGCTTTACCGCCAAATTGCGTTTGTCCGGCCTGGATCAATCTAAAGAATACACCTTCACCTTCTTCGGCAGCCGCGCTTCCGGTGGTACCCGTGTAACAGGTTATACGATCAATGGCAGAATGGTTTCCCTGGATGCCAATGACAATACCCAGAACACGGTGCAGCTGGAACGTATACGACCCGATGAGAACGGGGAGATCCGCATACTGGTTTCCGTGGTGTCCAACTTCGGTTATCTCAATGCAATGGTAATGAAAGCTTATCCGGCTGATAAGAGTGCTCCTCCTGCAGCACCGGTAGCTTCCCAGCAGCTTAACAATAACAAGCTGATGGTCACACCTACCAAACCTTCCGGTGTAACACCAGTACAGGTGAAAAAGGAAGAACAGACGGAAGAGACACTGACGGTGACCAACGTATATCCTAATCCGCTCCAATCCTTCGTGAATGTATCTCTACAACAGCATAAGGATAATGCACGGGTGATGCTGAAACTGATCGATATGAACGGCCGCCTGATCCAACTGAAGGATCTGGGAGCAAGAAGCCGTGGTATCTATCTCGAACGCCTGGATATCAATAATACCATCGGTACCGGCATCTACCTGTTGCAGATCACGGTAGACAATCAACCGGTTAAAACGATCAAGCTGATCAAACACTAGATGGCAGGAACATCCAACCTGTCGATACAAAACAAAAGCCCGTGTATATACACGGGCTTTTGTTTTGTATCAAGTAGCTGCTGTATTGCGGGCATAAAAAATCCCCTGTGCCTGGTAGCACAGGGGACATATATTTTAGCTGTCTGTCGCTTACAGGCTGAAGGCAGCTTTTACTTTATCAACATAGTCTAATTTCTCCCAGGTGAACAGTTCTACTTCTACTTTCTTTTCGGACTGTTTGCCTTTGTTAAATACTTTGGTTACTACCTGGTGCTCACGGCCCATGTGTCCATAAGCAGCAGTTTCACTATAGATTGGATTACGCAGTTTCAAGCGTTGTTCGATCGCATAAGGACGCAGGTCGAATATTTCTTCTACTTTACGGGCGATCTCGCCATCGTTCAGGTCTACTTTAGCAGAACCATTGGTGTTGATATACAAACCACAAGGTTTAGCCACACCTATAGCGTAGGATACCTGTACGAGTACTTCATCGCATACACCGGCAGCAACCAGGTTTTTAGCGATGTGACGGGTAGCGTAAGCAGCAGAACGGTCTACTTTGGAAGGATCTTTACCAGAGAAGGCACCACCACCGTGTGCACCTTTACCACCATAGGTATCTACGATGATCTTGCGGCCGGTCAGGCCGGTATCACCGTGAGGACCACCGATCACGAATTTGCCGGTAGGATTGATATGGTAGGTGATCTGGTCAGTAAAGAGTTGTTGCAGTTCGGGTTTCAGCTGTGCTTTTACGCGGGGGATCAGGATGTTGATCACATCTTCTTTGATCTTGGCCAGCATTTGTGCATCTTCGGCGAAATCGTCGTGCTGTGTGGAGATAACAATGGTGTCTATACGAACAGGCTGATTGTCATCAGAGTATTCGATAGTTACCTGGGATTTGGCATCCGGACGGAGATAAGAGATCTCTTTATTTTCGCGACGGATGGCAGCCAGTTCCAGCAGCAGTTTATGCGCCAGGTCCAGTGCCAGCGGCATATAGTTGTCGGTCTCTTTGGTAGCATATCCAAACATCATACCCTGGTCGCCGGCACCCTGCTCTTCCGGGCTGGTACGGTCAACACCCTGGTTGATATCCGGGGATTGCTCATGGATAGCGGAGAGAATACCACAGGAGTTAGCTTCAAACATGTATTCGCTCTTAGTATAGCCTATGCGCCGGATTACTTCGCGGGCTATATCCTGTACATCCAAATAGGCATCGGATTTTACTTCACCAGCCAGAACTACTTGTCCTGTGGTCACGAGGGTTTCACACGCCACTTTGGATTTGGCGTCATATGCCAGAAAATTGTCGATCAGCGCATCGGAGATTTGATCCGCTACCTTGTCGGGGTGTCCTTCAGATACGGATTCGGATGTGAATAAATAAGGCATAAAATAAATTAATTTGCTTCGTTAAAGTTTAGTGTAAATTATACGTAGTTTGAGGTTATACTGAGAAAGTTTGCCTCCTCCCAATTTTACACGACGCACATCCAATCTGCTGGAAGGATTGACTTGTAGTCTGAATCCGTAATTAGTTTCCTGGTTTCTCAACAGATACTGCATGTAGTGCGCAATATTGAAACTATATTGTACTACTCTTACTCCTCCAAAGTTAGTCACTTCTGTTCTTGCTCCGCCAAAATAAGGATCTTGTCCGTTACCGAAGTCTCTTAACGGCAGGATACTATCCTGGGCGGCGGTGGCATATTTATACAACATGAGTTGTGAAGGTGCCGGGTAGATATCATTCGGGCTACCGATACCGGTAGTGATCTCTGTCATTACTAATTCGGCTTTATTGATCACGGAAGCCGGGAATTGTTGTAAAGTAGGTATTGTCAGCTTAACAAAGGTACCGGGGCCGGAAAGCAGATACAGTTGGTTGTCACCTTCTGGACGGTTGGTATTCAGGTATTGAGCGGCTTCAGAACCGGCGAAGTTACGGGTGTAGTAGTTAGAATGGGCAGCAGCTGTACCAATGAAGGGGAAGGTAGCTACCAGGCTGTCGTCTACACTGTTTTTGTAGTATACGGTCAGTTTACTTTCTATCTGTGCCAGGTTCATGTAGAACATAGCTTTGTTGTTACCGTTCATCGTATCGGGTACGATGGCAAATCCTTTCAGGTAAGCCCTGAATGCGGAGTCGGTAGCAAATGCGCCGGTAGAGGTCTGTTTCAGCAGGTCGCTACCAAAGTTGTTGTTCAAGCGTATTCTTAACTGCGGGCCTTGTTTGGCATTATAAATGGATACGGAGTCTTTTAATGAGACACCACTGGCAGTGGCGGTACCCAGTAACTGGCCTTGGTCATAGCTGAGGGGTCTGAAGTACCTGTAGGCGGAATCCAATCTGAAGTTGGTTTCATTCATACGATACACCCGGAAGGTCTGCTGGTTCGTAGAGTCGCCATATACGCCCTGGTAGGCAATGGATAACACCACGGAGTCCAGTACCTGACCGGTACCCTGGAAGCTAAAGCCGGGGCTGGTCAATCCCATCTGGGTATAGACGATGGCCTGTGCATGCCCGAAGATGGGGTCTGCATTGATAGAGCCTAAGATCTTAGCGGTAAAAGTGCCTCCGGTGATATAAGAGGAGTCTACTTTAAAAATATTACTGGAGGTGATATCAGTGAGTACAGTATCTCTGCCGTTAACGAAATCTCCGCCAGGGATCAGTTCGGAGCCTAAAATAGTAGACTCGTTACAGCCGGGAGCCAGGTATACAACAGCGGACAAAGCGGCCAATAAGCCAAGGTTTCTGAAATTGATCTTCACGCGCAATGGTGTTGATTATGAATGTAATTATCCTATGCATGAACGGTCCACTTATCAGTATCCGGTGACGGCACAGGAGGCAGCATCCGGATGATGATCGGTGGACCGTGGTATTACTAAGTTATTTTCCCAGCAGCTGATTATACAGTTGCAGGTAGTCGGACAGATCGTCGTTTTCTTTTTTGAAAGGTACAATGATCTTACCTTTTTCTGTCTTTAGTTCGTCTGCGATCTTTTTGTCTACCTTTTCACCAGCCAATATTACTGCGTCGGCATATTTGCTGGCGCCGCGATTAAGAGCTGCACTGGTACCATCTTTGAACAGTTCCATATCTTTCTCTTTGATCTGGGTGCTGATCATAGCTTTCTTCACAAAGGTAGCGCCTAACTTCTCTTTAAAACTGTTAGGGCCCAACGAATATACAACCTTTGAATGGGCAAATACAGGTTCTTTTTTATAAGCGGTCTTCAGGTACATTGGGATGAGGGATGTCATCCAGCCACTGCAGTGAATAATATCCGGAGGCCAGCCGAATTTTTTTACTGTTTCAAGGGCACCTTTGCAGAAGAATACGGCACGGGCACCATTGTCATCGTAAAACTGCTCATTCTCGTCGGCAAAAACAGCCTTGCGTTTGAAATAATCCTCATTATCCAGGAAATAAACCTGTAAACGGGCATTAGGTAAAGATGCCACCTTAATAATGAGCGGGTAGTCATCATTGTCTATCACAATATTGATACCCGACAGTCGTACCACCTCGTGGAGGCGATGCCTTCTCTCATTAATAATTCCAAAACGCGGCATGATAACTCGCACTTCCAATCCTGCCTCGTTGGACTTAATTGCCATTTTATTGACCATCGCCGCATATTCACTTAGGTCTAAGTATGGCGACATCTCCTGGGCAATAAAAAGAATTCTTTTCTTTGTGGACATTTAACGCTGATTATTAATGCAGTAAATTTTAATTTGGCTTGCAAAATTACGTATTATTTACGGAATTATGGACAAATTGGCACTTTTAACATCCTTTTAAGCAATGTTTTATGTATCTATTTAAGCGGAAAGACGAGCTGATGAACCACCTGGAGAGCGCCCGCAAACAAGGAAGCAGCATAGGTTTTGTTCCCACCATGGGGGCTTTGCACCAGGGACACCTTTCTTTGATTAACATGGCAAAACAGCAGTGCAACCTCGTCGTTTGCAGCATATTTGTCAACCCTACCCAGTTCAATGATCCTGCCGATTTTGAGAAATATCCCATTACAATAGACCAGGATATCCTACAGCTAACGGCTGCGGGGACAGATATATTATTCCTTCCGGCGGTGGCCGAGATGTATCCGGAGGGGTTGGCAAGCGACATCCACTATGATTTCGGGTCATTGGAGACAGTATTAGAAGGGGCTCACCGTCCGGGGCATTTTCAGGGAGTAGGGCGTATTGTGCACAAACTGCTGGATATCGTAGCGCCTGACCGCCTGTTTATGGGTCAGAAAGACTTGCAGCAATGCCTTATTGTGAAACGTTTGTTAAAATTGATCTCTTCTCCTGCGGAGCTGGTGGTCTGCCCTACTTTACGGGAACCCGGCGGGTTGGCGATGAGTAGCCGGAACATGCGGCTTTCTCCCGAAGAGCGGGAACTGGCTACCATTATATTTAAAGTGTTGACATTCATTAAGGAAAACGGACAACAGACGGCATTGGCGCCCTTGTTGCAGACCGGACGGGAGCGGTTGGCCGAAGCGGGGTTCCGGGTTGACTATCTGGACGTTATCACACTGGAAGCGGATGGAAAGATCGATTTTCCCGAGCGGTTAACCGCCGGACAACCCTCCTATGCGGTCGTTGCTGCTCATCAACAGCGTAGTCAGGTAAGGTTAATCGATAATATGTTAGTTAATTAAACTTTATTAGCTGTAGATGAATGCTGGCAGCAGCTTAATTTAGCGCGGACCGGGGACTTAGGTGCGGTTCTCCGCAAACTTGACCGTTTCGCAAATTTGCCTACCTTTGCGAACATACTTTTTAATCACCGGCCGGAAAAAAAGTACTATGTATTTTGTCAAGAAACCTGTTTATAAACCCGTCAAGCATCCGCATTAAAGATCCCGGATAATTTAAGTTATGCAAATTGAAGTACTTAAAAGTAAAATACACCGTGCAGTAATTACGGAAGCCAACCTCCAATATGTAGGAAGCATTACAATAGATGAAGACCTGTTGGATGCTGCCAATATGATTCCCAATGAAAAAGTACAAGTTGTAAATGTGAACAATGGTGAACGTCTGGAAACATACATTCTGAAAGGCAAACGCGGTTCTGGCGTTGTCTGTATGAACGGGCCGGCTGCGCGCCTCTGCGCGGTAGGAGACATTGTGATCATTATTTCTTATGCCACTATGGACTTTGAGGAGGCCAAGCAGCACGAACCTATTGCCATATTTCCTAAAGAAGGCAACAAATTATAAGTCTAAACCTCATTTATCAGCGCTATCACCATTATGTCGAAACGCCTTCAAAGCATTCTGAAATTTATTGTCTTCCTGGGCATTGGCTTATTGCTGATATGGCTGGTTACAAAAGATCTTACTACACAAGAGAAAGCAGATATACGCGCTGCTTTCGAACGCGCCAATTACTGGCTGGTGATCCCTGCTATGCTGGTAGGGATTGCCAGCCATTGGTACCGCGCTATCCGCTGGCGGCTGCTGATGAAACCCCTCGGCCACCAACCGGGTAAGTTCAATACTTTTTTTGCCGTGATGGTCGGCTACCTGGCCAACCTTGCCGTACCCCGACTGGGTGAGGTGGCCCGTTGTGGTATACTGGCCCGTTATGAGAAGATCCCGGCAGACAAGCTGGTAGGTACGATGATCGCCGAACGGGCCATTGACCTGCTTTGCCTGATCGTTCTCATGATCGTAACGGTGTTGATGCAGATCGACATTGTCGGTGCTTTTTTCCAATCACATATCTGGATCCCCCTGCAAAACAAGCTGGCAAATGCCGGTACCGGGCAGTGGTTGCTGATCGGCGGGGTGGCCATTGTTGTTGCTGCCCTTTTCCTTTTCCTGTATAAACGCTTTCAGCGTTCCAAAGCAGCTGTTACCGTCCGCAACCTTGCTAAGGGGGTATTGGAAGGCATATTATCCATCGGCCGTATGGAGAACAAAGGCTGGTTTATCTTCTACAGCCTGCTGATCTGGGTATTGTACTTTACGATGATGTACATCGGCTTCTATTGCCTGGAGGACACCCGTCATCTAGGTGTTAAAGCCGCTATGGCCGTACTGGCATTCGGCAGCATCGGGATGATCGTTACGCAGGGTGGTATAGGCGCTTACCAGGTGCTGGTACAACAGACCCTCTTACTCTATGGCGTACACGCTACCATCGGTTACGCTTTCGGCTGGATTATCTGGCTGGCGCAGACATTGCTGGTGCTGGTACTGGGCTTTATAAGCCTGATCGCCCTTCCGCTGTTCAATAAGGACAACGTTCCTGCAGTCAAATAGCATTAACCATATTGTTTATTCTGAGCAAAGTGATCCGGTTCCTACCGGAAGCCTGGCAAGTTTATTGCTTGATTTGCCGTAACTTTAATTTAACTTCTCGTCTTAAGCAAAAAATGTATTGTTGCATGAATAAAAATGTGAATGCCTTACTATTAAACTTAGCCTATGCGAATGACGAAGAGTGCATCAAATGATGATATAACCGTGACGGATATGCTTCAGGAAACGAAAACCAGTAAGAAGAAGAACACCGGATCTAAGAAGAAAATGATAGCCCGCGATATCAGCTGGTTGTCTTTCAATGGGCGTGTATTGCAGGAGGCGGCAGATAAAACGGTCCCACTTCGTGAACGTATCCGCTTTTTAGGCATTTTCAGTAACAACCTGGATGAATTCTTCCGTGTGCGTGTGGCGACTCTTCGCAGGATGCAGGCCTTTGGCAAGTCAGCCAGGGTACACCTGGAACAGAACCCGGAAGCTATCCTGGAAGATATTCAGCACATCGTTATTGAACAACAGCGGGAATTCGACCGCATCTGGAAGGATATTACGGAAGAACTGCAGGAGCAGCATATATTCATCCGTACCGAGAAACAGCTCAATAAGGAGCAGCAACGTTTTATCCTGAACTACTTCAACGAGGAGGTGCGTACGAATATCATCCCGCTGATGATAGAAAGTATCCAGCATTTCCCGTATTTACGTGATAAATCCATCTATCTTGCTGTGGTACTGGCTCGCCAGGACAACTCCGTAAGACAGAAATTCTCGCTGATAGAGATTCCTACCGCCATCCTGCCTCGTTTTATTATCCTGCCATCCAAGGAAGAGGAGCATGAAATTATACTGCTGGAGGACGTGATCCGTTTCTGCCTGCCACATATCTTTTCTTACTTTGGCTATGATAAGTTCAGCGCGCATATCGTTAAAGTGACCCGGGATGCGGAGTTGGATATAGACAATGATGTGGCGACCAGCCTGATCCACCAGATAGAAAAAGGGCTGAAAGCCCGTCGTAAGGGTAAGCCGGTCCGTTTCCTGTATGACAAGGACATCGATCCGTTGCTGCTCGAATACCTGATGCGCAGGCAGGGATTATCCGGTAAAGACAATATTATTCCCGGGGCGCGTATCCATAACTTTAAGGATTTTATGGATTTCCCTGCTTCGGTGTTCACCCGTCAGCAGATACAGCACCGTAAAACATTCATACATCCGCTGTTCGTGAATGCGACCAGCGTCATGCACGTTATTCAGCAACAGGATGTGCTGCTGAACCTTCCTTATCACTCTTTCGACTCTATCATAGACCTGCTGAGGGAGGCTGCTATCGATCCTAATGTGACCAGTATCAAGATCACTGCTTACCGGCTAGCACGTAATTCCAAGATCGTAAATGCCCTTATCAATGCCGTAAGGAACGGGAAACAAGTAACCGTGGTGATAGAGCTTCGCGCCAGGTTTAACGAGGCAGACAACCTGGATTGGAAATCGAGACTGGAAGAGGAAGGAGTAAAAGTGCTGATCGGTATTCCGAATATGAAAGTGCATGCCAAGCTATGTGTGATCAAGAAGCGGATCGGTACCAAGACGGTACAATGTGGCTTTATAAGCACTGGTAACCTGAACGAGAAGACGGCCCATATATACGGCGACCATTGCCTGCTGACAGCCAACAGGAACGTCATGGCTGATATTAATCGCATATTCAGCTACCTGGAGAGTCCCCGGCATGATATCAAGTTCCTGCAGGACTGTAAGTTACTGCCGGTGAGCCCTTATAATATGCGCGGTCATTTTATACGCCTGATAGATAAGGAGATCAAAAATGCCCAGCATAAAAAGCATGCGGCTATTACTGTAAAGCTGAATTCTCTTTCTGATGCGGAACTGATCAGCCGCCTGTATGAGGCAGCGCGTGTAGGGGTGAACGTAAAATTAATCATTCGGGGTATCTGCTGTGCCTACACGGAGAATAAAAAATGGAAAAAGAATATTTCCGCCGTGAGTATAGTAGACGAATACCTGGAGCATGCCCGTGTGTTTATTTTCCATAATGGCGGCCAGGAGAAAGTGTTTATCTCTTCGTGTGACTGGATGGTGCGTAACCTGGATCACCGGGTGGAATGTGCATTGCCGATCCTGGACCCTCATATCAAACAGGAGCTGATAGACATCATCAAAATACAGCTGAGCGGCAATGTAAAGGCTCGTATACTGGATAATGAGCAAAAGAACGAGTACAAACGGGAAGGAGATAAAAAGGTCCGTTCCCAGATAGAGATCTACAAGTACCTGCATGAAAAGCAATATCCGCAATAGGGATAATTGAATAAGATATGAAGGTGGCTTACCAGCCTCATAATCGCTGGTAAGCCGGTCCTTTATCCTCCCCGCTTCCTGCAATTTAGGCCCCTGCCCGACCCCTACCAAGTAAATACTGCGTATACCTTCTCAGATTTTGTTATCTTTCCGGCTCGTTACGGCATTTATACAATAAAATTGTAATGGATGAAACTGGCTGCCATAGATATTGGATCTAACGCTGCACGTCTGCTGATCTCGGAGGCATCTCCGAATAGCAGGGGTGAAATGGATTTTACCAAGGTCAACCTTGTCAGGGTTCCGCTTCGATTGGGGTTTGATGTATTCAATACCGGCAGTATATCAGAAAAGAAGGCCGCTGATCTTTTGAACACCGTTAAAGCGTATCAGTTACTTCTGCAGGTGTATGAGGTGAAATACCTGAAGGCCTGTGCCACCTCTGCGATGCGTGATGCCGAGAATGCGCAGCAGATATTACAGGAGGTCAGGCAGCAGACCGGCATTGATATCAAGGTCATCACTGGCGATGAAGAAGCGTCCTACATATATGAAAATCATATTGCGGAGCAGATGGACAAGACCCAGTCTTATCTGTATATAGATGTGGGTGGCGGTAGTACGGAACTGACTTGTTTCAGCAGGGGCAAGTTGTTATTCAAACAATCTTTCAATATTGGTACGATCCGGCTACTGCAGCATATGGTTACTGATGAACATTGGACGCAGATGAAGGACTTTATCAAACAGCAGTTAAAAGGGCATATGCCCGTAACGGCGATAGGTTCCGGCGGCAACATCAACAAGGTCTTTTCGTTATCCAAGCGAAAAGAAGGGAAACCACTCTCCTTTGATACCATTAAAGATTACTATAAAGAATTCAGCAGCTTTACCGTAGAAGAACGTATACATCTTTACAACCTGCGGGAAGACCGTGCGGATGTGATCGTACCGGCTTTACAGATCTATGTGAATGTAATGCGCTGGGCGGATGCCGGCGAGATCTACGTTCCCAAGATCGGATTGGCGGATGGTCTTATACAGGCATTATACACAGAGATCAGTAAAAATCTGATATAAGCAGCTCCCGCTGCTTTTCATTTCGTTTATTATTTTATTCATTTCCTTATTCCACACCCATGTCAGTTCATAAAGAGATCAAGCGTGTGACCACGCATATATTACAGAAGATGAAACTGGACGGAGAGAAGATCTCCATGCTTACTGCTTATGACTTTTCTATGGCCCGCATCTTTGATGATGCCGGAATAGATATAATATTAGTAGGTGATTCGGCCTCCAATGTGATGGCTGGTCATGAGACTACGTTGCCTATTACGCTGGACCAGATGATTTATCATGCTGCCTCTGTGGTGCGGGCTATCAAACGTTGTTTTGTGATCGTCGATCTACCTTTCGGCTCTTACCAAGGCAATTCGAAGGAAGCACTTAATTCTACCATCCGTATTATGAAGGAGACAGGGGCGCACGGTATTAAGATAGAAGGCGGTGAGGAGATCATTGAGTCGGTAAAAAGGATCATTTCTGCTGGTGTACCGGTGATGGGTCATCTTGGGCTGACACCGCAATCGATCTATAAATTCGGTACTTATGCGGTGAGAGCTACAGAGGAGGCGGAGGCCCGCAAGCTGATCAGCGACGCCATATTGTTGCAGGAGGCTGGCTGTTTTGCGATCGTGCTGGAGAAGATACCTGCTGCGTTGGCCAAAGAGGTAGCGGAAAAGGTGCAGATACCGGTAATCGGTATTGGTGCCGGGCCTCACGTGGATGGGCAAGTATTGGTGATGCATGATATGCTGGGCATCAACAAGGAGTTCAAGCCACGTTTTCTCCGTCGTTACCTGAACCTGTACGAGCAGATATTGAAGGCGACCACGCAATATATTACAGACGTGAAAAGCCGGGATTTTCCCAATGAAAAGGAACAATATTAATACTGATAAAAGCGAAGGAGCAGTGTACTGCTCCTTCGCTTTTTCCGCTCCTCTCCTATTTTGAAGATAAATTTTGTCCGGCGGACGTTCTACTAATATATTTTTTTATATTTGCTGATAGTGAACTATTTGCTGAACATACAACTTTCATTGCTCTCCTTCCTCAGGAGCACTTGTTCGCATGTGCCATGATAGATGGCTTTTTCCCCCTTTACAGTTTATTATAGTTTTTGTGTCGTGCCACGACCAGTAATGGTGTGCAGGCCGTTATGCATTGCTGTTGATGTTCAGCTGCGGGTATTTACATTCGCGTTGGCGTTATTAGCGCAATAATAGCGACGTGTATGACTGTATGCGGGTATGTTTCTTTTTATATCATACTACTCTATAAACCACGACAATCGTTATGACAAAAGCAATCATTATCGGCGCCGGTAAGATAGGAGAAACGGCTGCCTTTCTGTTACAGCAATCAGGCCGTTACCAGGTAACGCTGGCAGATAACAATCCTCAATTACTGGCTAGTGCTGCCGGTGCAGGTATACAGGCGGTACAGCTGGATGTAAACGACCATACCCGTTTATGCGAAGTAATGCAGGATCAGGATATCGTACTGAGTGCCTGCCCTTACTTTCTGAATGTTAAAATTGCGGCGGCGGCAGCGGAAAGCAACACACATTATTTCGATCTGACGGAAGATGTGGCGACTACCAATGCTATCCGGGAGATCGCGGATACGGCCAATGTAAGTTTTATGCCACAATGTGGGCTGGCGCCTGGTTTCATCAGTATTGCCGCTTATGATATTGCACAGCAATTTGATGCGCTTGACACAGTAAAACTGCGGGTAGGTGCATTGCCTCAGTTTCCTACTAATAGCCTGATGTATAACCTCACCTGGAGTACAGACGGGCTTATCAATGAATACTGCAATCCTTGTGATGCGATCCTGGAAGGCCGCCGTAAGGAGGTGATGCCGATGGAAGGTTACGAGCGTTTTGCGTTGGACGGTATCGAATATGAGGCCTTCAATACTTCCGGTGGATTATCTGCACTGGCGGAGATACTGGACGGTAAGGTGTACAACCTGGATTACAAGACGGTTCGTTATCCCGGTCATTGTCAGCTGATGAAGATATTACTGACCGAATTGAAGCTGGGTCAAAAGCGGGATATGTTGAAAGAGATCATGGAAGACAGTATTCCGTTTACCCCCCAGGATGTGGTACTGGTGTTTGTATCTGTATCAGGTACGATCAATGGGCGTCATGTACAGCGTTCTTTCTCGCGTAAGATCTATAGTCAGGAGCTGTATGGCCGTCACTTTACTGCGATACAACTTACTACTGCCGGAGCTGCCTGTGCCGTGATTGATCTGCATGTAAATGGTAAACTTCCTGCGAAAGGTTTTATCCGTCAGGAAGATGTACGTTTTGCGGACATGGCTGCCAATTCCTTTGCACAATGCTATAATTGATCTACAGGCAGGTCAAACAAGAAAAAAACAGAACTTAGTTTTACTTTTACCGTAGCGTATGCATAGCCAACGGCTACACGATAACATTACAGTTATGCTGAACGATGTATTAAATGGCCTGATAAGCCGCTATCAGGAGCGGGTGCCGGATGTAGCAGCCATCATAGACACAATGATCAGAGAAGGGGTAATCAATCAGGCATCAGACATAGAGAATGACCATATTGCATTCCGTACGATGGGTGTTCCACAGTTGGGAATACAGTCTCTGGAGAAGATCTTTCTTCATTACGGGTATGAAAAACGTGACGCCTATTATTTCAAGGAGAAGAAGCTGGATGCCTATTGGTATGCGCCACCTGATCCTGCTTATCCCCGGATCTTTATCAGTGAGTTACGGGTTGGGGATCTGAGTGCGGAAGCGCAGGAGATCATTACCAGTTATACCAGTGAGGTAAAGGCTGATCCCGCGGATCAGCTGGACCTGGATAATGCGGCGGCGGTAGATGATTTTCTGCACAGCGGTTTATGGCGTACGCCTACGCTGGAGGATTTCAAACGGCTGGCGGCGGAGAGTGAGTATGCAGCCTGGGTGATCTATAATCACTATTACCTCAATCATTTCACGATCAGCGTTCATAATCTGAAGGCCGGTTACAATACGGTGGCTGACTTTAATGATTTCCTGGAGCGTAACGGGTTCAGGCTGAATGATGCCGGCGGTAAGATCAAGACTAGTCCTGACGGATTGTTATTACAAAGTTCTACGGTGGCTAAGATGATTGATGCTACCTTTGCTGACGGTGTGGCATATCCGATCGCCGGTTCTTATGTAGAGTTTGCCGAGCGGAAAGTATTACCTGCGTATCAGCATCTTGCTGCCGAGGCCATCCAACGGGAACACCGCCGGGAAGGTTTTGAGGCTGGTAATGCAGATAAGATCTTCGAGAGTACTTACAGCAGTCAGACTGCCAAACAGTAAATAAATTAGACCGGGTATCTGTATTTTTCACGTTTAAATATAATTTCACGTCATAAATAGCAAACCTGCATTAAGATGATACAAAACATACTACAGACTTTTCATATCGCTGCCGAAAACAGCGGTGTGAGTACAGGGAACAAATGGATCAAAGCCGGGGGCAACAGTATTACTTCTTCTTCTCCGGTTGACGGGAAGACCATTGCAGCGGTACTGGCTGGCAGCCGGGAAGATTACGATACGGTAGTCGCTACTGCCAAAGAAGCTTTTGAGGTATGGCGTCAGTGGCCGGCCCCCCGTCGCGGCGAGATCGTTCGCCAGATAGGGGAAGCGTTGCGTCATCATAAAGAGGCGTTGGGTAAGCTGGTTTCTTATGAAATGGGGAAGAGCTTGCAGGAGGGGTATGGAGAGGTGCAGGAGATGATCGATATCTGTGATTTTGCGGTAGGTCTTTCCAGGCAGCTTCACGGTTTGACTATGCATTCTGAGCGTCCGGGTCACCGCATGTACGAGCAGTGGCATCCTTTGGGTATTACAGCCATTATTTCGGCTTTTAACTTCCCGGTGGCAGTATGGAGCTGGAACTCCATGTTAGCCTGGGTATGTGGCAATGTATGCATCTGGAAGCCATCTGAAAAGACACCGATCACCGCACAGGCCTGCCAGCATATAGTTGCGGAGGTATTTGCGGCCAATAATGTACCGGAAGGTGTTTGTTGCCTGGTGCAGGGAGGCCGTGAGGTAGGAGAATGGATGAGTAACGATCACCGCGTACCGTTAGTATCTGCTACAGGATCTACCCGTATGGGCAAAGCTGTGGGAGCTGCGGTAGGCGCCCGTCTGGGACGTGCGTTACTGGAGCTGGGTGGTAACAATGCGATCATTATCTCTCAGGATGCGGACCTGGATATGTCACTTATCGGAGCCGTATTTGGTGCGGTAGGTACAGCAGGTCAGCGTTGTACATCTACCCGTCGCCTGATCATACATGAGAGTGTGTATGACAATTTCACTTCCAAGCTGGTGAATGCTTACCAGCAGATCCGTATAGGTGATCCGTTAGATGAGAAGAACCACGTGGGTCCATTGATCGACCAGGATGCGGTGAAATTGTATCTGCAGTCTATTGAAGCAGTGAAGAAAGAAGGCGGCACTTTCCTGGTGGAAGGTGGTGTGCTGGAAGGGGATGCTTACGGTTCCGGTTGCTATGTAAAGCCCTGTATTGCGGCGGTGCAGAATACTTTCTCTATCGTCCAGCATGAGACATTTGCACCTATTTTGTATGTGATGAAATACAGCACATTGGCGGAAGCGATTGCAATGCAGAATGATGTACCGCAGGGTTTATCTTCTGCTATCATGACATTGAACCTGCGGGAAGCAGAGCAGTTCCTATCAGCCGCCGGATCAGACTGTGGTATTGCGAATGTGAATATCGGCACTTCAGGTGCTGAGATCGGAGGAGCTTTTGGAGGTGAAAAGGAAACCGGTGGCGGCCGTGAAAGCGGTTCTGACTCCTGGAAGGCCTATATGCGCAGACAGACCAATACAATCAATTACTCTACCAGCCTGCCATTGGCGCAGGGGATCAAGTTTGATCTGTAATCATACGGGAAGAACACTTCTATACGGCCGGGGCCGGTACTGTATGGTACCGGCCCCGGCTTTATTGTATGCTATTTTAACAATATGTTAAAATTACACATTGTTGATTTTATCGAGTAACATTCCTGTATTTTTCCCGTTTTAAGACTAATCTTCGCTTAGTTTGAAGGCAATGGGACCAGGGGGACTGTTAGCACAAACAAAATAGCGAGGTTAGATAACCTCGCTTTTCGTTAAACGGAAACCATGCTTATGAGAAAAATATCTGAATGATCATGAGATTGACCATCATTTATTCTTCCAGCACTAAATATTACACTTTTTTTTGGAATTTCATATTCAACGTTTGTGCTAATTCCCTGCGCCTTCATTGTTATTTTTTAATGAACGCCATTTTTGCCGGCTTTATTATACTTGTCTTGATAAACAAGTAGTTGTATTCCTTTCCTCTCTTCCTTCCTGCTACCAGTCCCTGCGGCATTACTGCATTTCACAAACTAAGTTTTCACATTAAAATTTGATTTACAGCACATTACATTTTAATACACATCATCGAAAAGCGTGATTTGTGTTACGTTTGATATTCGTGTGATGGTGGATTAAATTACCGTTCATCCCTACAGGCGATCGCGGCAATAGGCTTAAAGCGGAAAGAGAGCAGTACGAGGACTATAACATGAAATTACACACAGCCCTTGATTAGTTTAGGACCTCAACTAATCTTGCTCGAGGGTCGGTTCCCGGTAAGCAGGGGTACGCAAAACGCTTATCACTAATGTAAAGACTATGAATTTCATTTTACATATCTTTAACCAATTGTGGTATTCAAATTGTTAAATACAATCGGAAAATAATCAAGAACATGAATTTGTACAGAAGAGCGGCCGTTGTGGCAGGTGGTGTTGCTATGATGGCGGCGTTCAGTGTTGAACAGACTTTTGCCCAATCCACGTCGGCACCCAAGAACTGGCAATTATTAAGCTATGATAAGGATAGTGTGCTTGGTACTGGTACTGAAAAAGCGTACCGGGAATTACTGAAAGGAAAAAAGAGCACCCCTGTTATTGTTGCTGTAATAGATTCCGGAGTAGATACTACCCATGAAGATCTGCGTCCTATTCTCTGGAGAAACCCTAAAGAGATCCCTGGTAATAACATCGATGATGACGGTAACGGTTATGTGGATGATGTTTTCGGCTGGAATTTTTTGGGTGGTAAGGACGGCCGTTCGGTAAAGGAAGATTCGGATGAGGCTACCCGGGAGTATTTCCGGATCAAACACAAATATGGCAATCCGGATTCTGCGTTGGCGCAGAACTCAGCGGAATATGCGTATTGGAAAAAGCTATATGACAAGGTAGAAAAGCCTCGTACGCAGGATAAGATGTCGTATAAGACGATGTCCAAGTTGCAGGAGAACGTGGATAAATGTGGCCGTATATTGACGACCTATCTTAAAAAAGACGACTTTACCATTCCGCAGCTGGACAGTATACAAACTACGGCAGAGGATGTGATGGTAGCGAAAAACTTTATGAGCCGTTTCCTTAAGAGTGCAGGTGATGATGACATTACCTATAAGAACTTCAAGGATGAGTTTGAAGAGTATATGAAGGATTTGAAGCGGAAAGCGGAACGTACAGACGGGGAGCCTAAAGATACCCGTGCGGATATCATAGGTGACAAATATGATGATATTAATGACCGGTATTATGGCAATAACGACGTAATGGGTAATTTCGGATTCCATGGTACGCACGTATCGGGTATTATAGCCGCTGCGCGTAATAACGGCATAGGGATCGATGGTGTGGCAGACAATGTGCGTATTATGGCAGTAAAGGTGGTTCCGGAAGGGGACGAACGTGATAAGGATGTCGCATTGGGTATCCGTTATGCGGTAGATAACGGGGCTCAGATCATCAATATGAGTTTCGGAAAGGGATTTTCTCCTCATAAGGATTGGGTAGATGATGCGATCAGGTATGCCGAGAAAAAAGGAGTGTTGCTGATACACGCAGCAGGGAACGACGGTAATAATAATGACATGGTGGACAATTTCCCTAATCCATTCTTTACAGATAATAAGGTTGCTAACAACTTCATCACTGTCGGAGCGAGTGCCAGTGGCAAACAGGCTTCCCAGATAGTGGCCAGTTTCTCCAATTACGGTAAAAAGGGTGTGGATCTGTTTGCACCCGGTGTGCAGATCTATTCGACTGTACCTGGCGGCAATAAATATGCAAGTGCAAGCGGTACCAGTATGGCAGCACCTGTAGTAGCTGGTGTAGCTGCCCTGGTCCTCTCCTACTACCCTACGTTGAGTGCAAGCCAGTTGAAGTATATTTTAGAAAAGAGCGCTACGCCCTTGCCTAATGGGATGACCAAGGTAAATAAACCAGGTTCAGATAATGAGGAAATTGATTTTTCTGAACTGTCTAAAACGGGCGGTCTGGTGAATGCTTATGAAGCATTAAAATTGGCCGCTACCATTAAAGGTGAGAACACTAAAAAGCAAAAGTCGAAAATGGCACCTGTTAAAAAAGGATAAGCTGGTTTCATTTTGCAATAGATATTAGCAGGGCTGACCTATATACGAGGTCGGCCCTGCTCATTTACCCCATTTTTCATCGCATATTCAGCTAATTCGGACAACACGGTATTGATCATTGTTTGTTATTTCATTTTGGTCTGTTAGCATCAGCGTCTCTTTCTTTCCCTTTACCAATAAGCATTACAGCCATCTTCCAATATTTTTGCGGACAAAAAGAAAAATAAGTTTTGAACTTTTTTTTTATGTTAACGTTAGTGAATATACCGATGTTATCCGGCAAGTAGCCTTTGAAAATTGCCGAGCATGGTAACATACACTTCGTTGGAATATAATTTGGCTTGGGACAGACAGATTATAAAAACCCCTTTTTACAGACCACCTTAATCGTTGTTCGTATTTCTTTTTTTAACCAGTAAAATTTCAGACCAGCCCGTCATTACAGCAATAAGTGTCATTTCCTGCTTACAATAATTTGTTGTTGCTACTGCAGCGAAGTCTTTCATAACCTTTACCATACTAGGTATTCAGCAATAAATCATGCTGGCAGATCAGTTATTGTGTGTACTGATCTGCAGCGAAAGGGTATTTAAACATAACTGGTAAAAGTTACCGAATGCAGCAATGCTACTATTCTTCGTTTGTCAGGAGGTTCCGCCTGTCCGGCATTTTTATGCTCTTATTTCTCCAATGCGCGATGCAGGTATATGGAGAAGGTAGCAAGGAACTCAATCAGAGTGGGGGCTACCGGCCTTATCTCAATGCGAGCACCGGTGTGACTACTACTAATCCTTTTCCTACGCTGGGTACGGTCAAGGTATATGTGAATGTGGGAGAAACTATTTACCTGGGGTCCAGTGCGCAAGGTATTGGCAACGGCACTATTAATCTCAGGGCACCTAACGGCGCCAGCTATACGACAGGCTCCAATGTACTGGTGGGGCGTATCCTATCACGTTCACAGGAATTGATAGGGCCATCTGTTTCTTTACTGGATGGGGGGTATACGGCAGCAACGGTGACGGTAGCAGCGGGCCAGGCGGGTATCTGGGAGATTGATTTTGTACCTCCTAATGCCAGCAATATCACCAATCCGACGGCGATACTTTCGACAGGTAACTGGGCACAGCCTACGAGCAGCAGTTTCATCGCTGCTTTTGATGTGAGTATACGTAATACTGCCAATACCTCTTTTATCAAAGGGCGTGTATACAGTAATATATACAATGCCAACCTGGGATCTACAAGTGCTACATTTAATGCGATCTTCAATGTTTTGACCAGGGATGGTTATATCTATACTGTCAATAATAACGGACAAGCTGGTTTTGGCTTTTCTTTCCTGGTGAACAACAAGGGGTTTCGGGATACTAATGGTAATCCCACTTACAAAAGTGTGGATGACCTATCAGTGCTGCGGTTAAAGGACCCCCGTACGGCGGATACGGAGTCTGACATCACCCATAAGATATTTTTCAATGCTCCGGCGGCGGATCTACCTGCCAGCGCACCAACTCCGGGAGGCAGTACTACTTGGCTGCTGACGCCCCCTCCTACCCTGACGGCTTCCAATATAACATTTACAGGCGTAGAAGGATCTATTAATACTGCAGGTACCCATCCTGCCGGGGGCAATATTAATTTTACGGCAAGTGCTGCGAGCAACTATGCCATTGACCTTGACATCAACAATAACGGCGTATATACGGATGCGGTAGACCGTCGTATCACCGGTACAGCTGTCGCCGGTGCAAACAAGGCTTATTGGGATGGTAATGACGGATTAGGAGTGAAGGTATCGGTAGGTGTCATATCGTATAATATCCGCGTTTATTTGTTGAGCGGAGAAGTTCACTTTCCGTTTATAGACGTGGAAAATAACCCTAATGGTATCATTATCACCCGCTCCAACGGCTCGGGTGCGGGAAATAATATCGTATACTGGGATGATAGCGGACTAATTGCCACCGGGACAACTTCCAATCCAATCAAGACGAGCAATGTTGGTATTTCCAGTGCTATCAACGGGCATAAGTGGGGATCTACGGCTTATAGCGGAACGGATTTCGGTAATGAGAATGGTCTTGATACCTGGGCGTATGTACAGAGTATTCCTGCTACTGTGGGGTTAACTATTACATTGCGGGAAGCTGACCTGGAGGTGGTGAGCCTTGGCAAAACGCCGGCTATTCCCTGTCAGGGGCAAACGGTGACTTATACTACCGTGGTGCGTAATAATGGCCCCAGCAATGTATCTGGCGCCGGTTATCAGTTCACCTTTCCATCGGATCTGACGAATGTAACGGTCAGCAGTGCAGTAACCACTGGTACCGCCAGTGTAAATGGCGGTAGTGTCAGTGGTAACCAGTATAAGGCAACTTTGAATATGAACAATGCGGCGGTGCTTACATTTACGATCACCGGTACGCTCAGTACTTTTCCTGCAGGCGGGTCTATAGCTGTACAATCTGCGGTAATCCGTCCAGCGGATGTTACGGATCCGGATGCTACGAACCCTGACGGAGGGCTACCTACTGACCCTCAATCGGAATGTGATGCAGCGCCATCCGGGATTGGCTGTAATAATATCCAAACGGATGTTGCGTTGGTATCGCAGCCCCCTACTGTAGCAAATGCAGGTGCCGCACAGGTGTTATGTGCGGCTTCGGCGGTATCGCTTACTGGTAATGTGCCTGTTGTAGGTATAGGAGTGTGGAGCAAGATAAGCGGTCCTGGTAATCCCATTATTACCAATGTTAGTTCAGCAGGCACTACGGTCACTGGCTTGGCGTCGGGCGTATATGTATTCAGGTGGTCTATCAGTAACGGGGACTGTAATCCAAGTACCAGCGATGTACAGATCACGGTACAGTCTGCGGTGGCCGGCAATACGATCACAACACCGGCTACCAGTACCTTCTGCGGGTCGGGAGATCCGGCTGTTATCAGTGGCGCTACGCCCATCGGCGGTAGCGGCACCTACACCTATCAGTGGCAATTGTCTACTGACAATATTAATTTCAGCAATATTACGGGGGCTACCAGCGGCAGTTACGATCCGCCGGTACAATCTGTGACTACCTATTATCGTCGGTTGGTGACCTCTGGCAGCTGTAATACTCCGGTGAACAGTAATGTCGTTTCCATTACGATACAGGCTGATATCGGCAGCAATACGATCACACCTCCGGCGGTGACAAGTTTTTGTGCGACGGGAGATGCCGATGTTATTGCCGGTAGTCTACCGATGGGAGGTAATGGTACTTATACTTACCAATGGCAGAGCAGTATTGATAATACGAGCTGGTCGAATCTCTCTGGTGCCAGCAATATTTCTTATGATCCGGTACCGGTATCTGTTACTACGTATTATCGGCGTATCGCCAGGTCTGGTAGCTGTACAGCCGGTAATATCAGTAATGTGGTAGTGGTCAATATATCTCCTGCATTGACGGCCGGCAGTATTGGCGCCGGTCAGTCTTTCTGCGTTTCAGGTGATCCGGTTGCCTTTACGCAGATGGCTGCGCCTACGGGTGGCAATGGTAGCTATACTTATCAATGGCAGCGATCTGTGAGCAGTGCTACCAGCGGTTTTACGGACTTACCTGGTATTACTACCGTCACTTATGATGCCCCTGTTCAGACACAGACCTCTTATTACCGGCGTATCACCCGTTCGGGATTGTGTACGGATGCGATCAGCAATGTACTTACTGTTACTGTTCTTCCGGCGCTGACGGCCGGCAGTATTGGTACGCTGCAATACTTCTGTATCAGCGGGGATCCGGCGCCCTTTACGCCGCTCAATTCGCCTACGGGTGGTAACGGTACTTATACTTATCAATGGCAGAGTTCTGTTAGCAGTACTTCCAGCGGTTTCAGCAACATTACAGGCGCCAATGGTGCCAGTTACGATGCACCACCTTTGTCGAGGACTACTTATTTCCGGCGGATCGTGAGCTCCGGTGCTTGTATCAGTATCAACAGCAATGTGGTACCGGTGACGATATATCCAGCTGTTGACAACAATACGATATCGAGTGATCAGACTATCTGTACCGGTACTTTGCCCCTTACTATCACCGGCGGCATCGTATCCGGCGGCAGTGGCGCTTATAGTTATTTATGGGAGAGCAATACGGAAGGTGCCGGTTTTGTACCTGCGGACGGTGTCAATACGGAGCCTGACTATACACCTCCATTCGCACTGACGCAAACTACACAATACAGGCGGACGGTAACGACGGAGCCATCTGAAAGTATCCCACCACCACAAAAGCAGGTTCTTCACCATGATCCTGCTGCGGATGTGTTGGCTACCGGTAATCCTTGTAGTAATCAAAGTAATATTGTTCAGATCACGGTGGTGCCTACTCCAACTGTTGCCAATGCAGGTAGTGACCAGGGGCCGCTTAACGGCAGTGATGTGACCTTAAATGCCAATACGCCTGTTGTAGGAATCGGTACCTGGTCTCAGGTATCTGGTCCGGGGCAGGCCAACATCCTCAATACGGCCAACCCTGGCACGGCGGTAAACGGACTGGCACCCGGTATCTATGTATTCCGTTGGACTATTTCCAACCTACCTTGCGGTCCTTCTGCCGATGATGTACAGATACGCATCAATGCGGCGCCAGTAGCTGGCGATGACCAGGCAGCAACGGATGAGGATGTACCAGTGACCATTAATATATTGGATAACGACACGGATAATGATGGCAGTCTTAATATGGGCAGTGTGCGCATCATTAAGCAGCCGGCCAATGGCACCCTCAGTATCGGCCCTGCAGGTGTAGTCGTATATACGCCCCGCGCTGATTATTACGGCAATGACGGTTTTACTTATACGGTGAATGATGATCTTGGAATTACTTCGAATACGGCTGCTGTCAGCATTACTATCAGCGCGGTAAACGATGCGCCGGTAGCTGCTGACGACCAGATCAACCTGGAGGAGGACCAGGTCATTATCATTCCGGCGCCAGGTGTGCTAGACAATGATACGGATGTAGACGGCGATCAACTGACTGCTACTATCGTCACTCCTGTGAGTACGGGGGTATTAGTGCTGAATGGCAACGGATCGTTTACTTACACGCCGTCAAAGGATTTCAACGGCAATGCCAGTTTCTCTTATCGTGTCTGTGACGCTTCTGGCGCCTGTGATACGGCTACTGTTACGTTGGTGGTGGGTAACGAAAATGATCCGCCGGTAGCGGCTGACGACAATTTCAGTGTGGATGAAGACGCGATATTACTGATTGCGGCATCCGGTGTATTGGCTAATGACACGGATGTTGACAATGACCCCCTGACAGCTAACCTGCTTCAAGGGCCATCTTCCGGCAATCTTACATTAAATGCAGATGGTAGTTTCCGTTATTCGCCGGCACCTAATTTCAACGGGATAGTAAC
Source organism: Chitinophaga pendula (assembly GCF_020386615.1). Taxonomy (NCBI): domain Bacteria; kingdom Pseudomonadati; phylum Bacteroidota; class Chitinophagia; order Chitinophagales; family Chitinophagaceae; genus Chitinophaga; species Chitinophaga pendula. The sequence continues at coordinate 2,265,293 of NZ_CP077769.1, read as the reverse complement.
GTTCAGCTACCAGGCCTGTGATGGTAGCGGCGCCTGCGATACCGCCCTTGTTACCATTACGGTGAATAATATAAATGACGCACCGGTAGCAACAGATGACAGCTATAGTACTGACGAAGATGTACCGTTAAGTATTACAACGCCCGGTGTGCTGTTCAACGATACGGATATTGACGGTAATGCACTTTCTGTGGTGATAGTAGCAGCACCGGCGAATGGTACACTTACCTTGGGAACGGACGGCCGGTTCGTCTATACACCCTTGCTCAATTATAACGGTATAGACCGGTTTACTTACCAGGTTTGCGACAATGGCAATCCCTCTTTGTGTGATACCGGTATGGTAACGATCACCATCCGTCCTGTAAACGATACAGTACAGGCAGGTAATGACAGTTATACGACTGCGGAAGATACGCCACTTGCGATCGGTGCACCTGGTGTATTGGGTAATGACATTGACCCCGAAGGAGACCCGCTTACCGTGAGTGTGTTGGAGAATACCAGCAACGGATTACTCACCCTTAACGCCAACGGAGGTTTCAGTTATGTGCCTAATCCAGATTACAACGGCGGTGACCGTTTCACTTATGTGGTATGTGATCCATCGGGAGCCTGTGATACGGCGGTGGTGGTGATCAATATTACACCGGTCAACGATGCACCGGTGGCAGGTAATATCAGCTTCCATGGTGTAGAAGATGCAGTACTGACTATCGATGCTCCTGGATTATTAAGTGCCAGCAGTGACCTGGAAGGCGGTATACTAACGGCGTCATTATTGGGCGTACCTGGTAGTGGTACGGTAAACGTTAATGCGGACGGTAGTTTTGTTTATACACCGGTACCTAACTTCAACGGTGTAGTAACCTTCCAGTTCCAAGTGTGTGATGATGGTACGCCGGCATTATGTGATACGGCTACGGTAACTCTTACTATTGCGGCGGTAAATGACAGACCGGAGGCCGCAGATGATATTTATAATGCGACAGAAGATACGCCATTGACGATAGCTGGTCCCGGCGTGTTGGTGAATGACCAGGATATAGACGGGGATCTGCTGACTGCCAGGGTGCTCACGGCTCCTGCCAATGGTAGTATTCAGCTGAACAGTGACGGTAGTTTCACCTATACGCCAAGAGCGCAATTCAACGGTAATGATACTTATACGTATATCGTATGTGATGGCAGCGGAGGTTGTGATACGGCAACGGTAACCATCCTGGTAGCTGCAGTAAATGATGCACCTATAGCCGGTAATACCAGCTATACGGCAACGGAAGATGTGCCTTTAGTTGTGGCTGCGCCGGGCGTATTATTCAATGACAGTGATCCTGACGGAGATGCATTGACTGCCGCATTGGTAAGAGGAACTGTTCACGGTACGCTGCAACTGAATGCTGACGGTAGTTTCTCTTATGTTCCGTCGCCGAACTATAATGGGGTGGACAGCTTTATTTATAAGGTATGTGATCCATCCGGCGCCTGCGATACTAATATCGTGCGGTTGACGGTGCAGGCGGTAAATGATATACCCACAGCTGCTGCTGATACCTATACGGGTATGGAAGATACGCCAATGACTATTGCTGCGCCGGGCGTGTTGTCTAATGATACGGACCCGGACGGGGATGTGTTACAATCGAGCGTACTTACACCGCCAGTGAATGGCCAACTTATCCTCAACGGTGATGGCAGTTTCAGCTATACTCCTGGGCCTGATTACAATGGGATTGACCGTTTCACTTACCTTTCCTGTGACGGCAGCGGCGCCTGCGATACTGCGACGGTGACGCTAACCATCAATGCGGTGAATGATGCGCCATTGGCGGTGGATGACAATTATACCATCAACGAAGACAATGTACTACGTGTGCCAGCCAATGGAGTGCTCTTCAATGACCTGGATAAGGAAGGTAATACCCTGACCGCCAGTGTTGTCGTTCCTCCCGGTTCGGGTACGCTGGTATTGAATACGGACGGTTCCTTTATATATACGCCTGCGAGTAATTATAATGGTACGGTGACGTTCAGTTACCGGGTTTGTGATGACGGCACGCCATCTTTATGTGACACCGGTACGGTCACTATCCAGGTGAACGCGGTGAATGATGCACCTGTAGGGGTATCTGACAGTTATACGGTAACGGAAGATACGCCGCTGAGTATTGCTGCGCCGGGCCTCCTTGTCAATGATACTGACGTGGATGGCGATCCGTTGCGGGTGAGCGGTATCATGCTGCAGCCGGTACACGGTACGCTGATCTTTAATGCAGCCGGTGGTTTTGTATATACGCCGGCGCCAGATTATAACGGTGTGGATTCCTTTGCATACACTGTATGCGACAATAATATTCCCGCTGCTTGTGATACGGCTATAGTACGGCTTACCATTACAGCGGATAATGATGCTCCTAGACCTGCGGAGGATTACTATACCACGGCGGAGGATACGCCGTTAAGTATTATGGCTCCCGGTATATTGTTCAATGACATGGACCCTGACGGAGATCCTATGACAGTAAGCGCCATTACGGTAAATCCGGCACACGGAGTGTTGACTTTCAATGCTGACGGCAGTTTTTCCTATACGCCGACACAAAACTACAACGGTGTGGATACGTTTGGTTATCGTGTCTGTGACAATAATAATGCCTGTGCTACCAGTATGGTGCTAATTACGGTGACACCTGTCAATGACCAGCCGGTAACTGTTGCCGACAACTATACGGTTACGGAAGACATTTCGCTGAATGTGTCTTCGGTGAACGGTGTATTGGTTAATGATGGTGATCCGGACGGAGATGTGCTTACGGCGGCACTGGTAAGCGCTCCGAGACACGGCAGTGTGACACTCCAGGCAAATGGAGGGTTCATATATACGCCGGCGGCCAATTTCAACGGTAGTGACTTCTTTGTCTATGAAGCCTGTGACCCTACTGGTGCTTGTGTCACTGATACTGCATACCTGCTTGTCAGGCCGGTGAACGACACAGTACAGGCGCGCAATGACCTGGTGAATACAGATGAGGATACCCCTGTATCGGCTAATGCGGCTGATAATGATGACGATCCTGACGGAGACATTCTTACCTATACTTTATTGCGTCCGGCAGCTCATGGAACGCTGGTGTTGTTAGCGAGTGGTGTATTCACCTATACACCCGGCCAGGATTACAACGGACTTGACTCTGCGTTATACCGGGTGTGCGATCCATCCGGGGCCTGCGATAGTGCTTATATCATTATCAATGTTGGGGATGAAAATGATCCTCCGGTGGCTAACCCGGATAGTTACACGACTACGGAAGATCAGGTATTGGCGGTGATAGCGCCCGGTGTGCTGGCCAATGATACGGATGTAGATTTGAATACGCAGCTGGATGCTGCAGTGGTGACAGGACCGTCCAACGGTACTTTAGTATTACAATCTGATGGAAGTTTTGTATACCGGCCCAATGCAGATTTTAACGGTGTAGATCAGTTTACTTACCATGCCTGCGATGCGAATGCTGCCTGCTCGACCAGCACTGTCACCATTACGGTAACACCGGTCAATGATGCGCCGGTGGCCGGTGATGATACATTTACGGTAGACGAGGATACGCCACTGAATGGTAATTTGGTGTTAAACGATCGTGATATTGACGGCAATACATTGACGGCTGTGCTTATCGGCACTGCAGGTCATGGGGATATTATATTAAATCTGGATGGGACCTTTATCTATACCCCTTCAAAGGATTTCAACGGTACAGATATATTCTATTATCGGGTATGTGATAACGGGACACCATCTTTATGTGATACGGCAACAGTGACTATTACTGTCAATCCTGTTAATGACGTACCGACCACTACGAATGACAGTTATGATGTGGATGAAGATAATACCTTGACAGTAAATGTCGCAGACGGTGTGTTGAGCAATGATCATGATGTAGACGGCGAGGTATTAGTGTCTACGCTGGTGGCGCCCTCCAATGGCTCATTGATCCTGCATACAGACGGATCTTTCGTATATCGTCCTAATCCGAACTTTAACGGTACAGATAGTTTTGTCTATCAGGCATGTGATCTGAGTGGCGCATGTGCTCCTGCTACGGTGACGATCATTATAAAAGCGGTGAACGATGCACCGATAGCGATTGATGACCGGTTTACCCTTACGGAAGATACGTTGGTGATCTTCTCTCCCACTATTATACTGGCGAATGATACGGATGCTGACGGTGATGCGTTGACGGCACGACCTATCGGTAATCTGGCCCATGGTAGCCTGGTTGCGAATCCTGATGGTACGTATACCTACTTGCCGGCACCGAACTTCAACGGGCTTGATAGTATCCGTTACCAGGCGTGTGATCCTTCCGGAGCCTGCGATACGGCCATTGTGGTGATAGATGTTCTGGCTGTAAATGATGCACCTACTGCTTTACCGGATGTATATGAAATAGCGGAAGACGGCACGCTAGATGTGGCAGCTACAGCCGGGGTATTGATCAATGACAATGATCCCGACGGGGAGATGCTGGTATCTACCCTGGTGACTACGAGTAATGGGTCGCTACAGCTAAGGCCGGACGGATCGTTCATTTATCGCCCGAACACTAATTTCAATGGCATTGACTCCTTTACTTATCGGGCCTGTGATGTAGCCGGGGCCTGTGATACGGCTCAGGTACGTATCACGGTATTGCCTGTTAACGATGCGCCGGTAGCTACCAATGATTACTTCTCTTTACCGGAGGATACGGTAGTTACCTTTGCTCCTGTCATCATATCAAGCAATGATATAGATGTGGACGGTGATGTACTTACTGCGCGTCCTATTGGCAGCTTTACAAAAGGTACGTTGGTCGCTAATCCTGACGGTACTTATACTTATCAGCCGTCTGCTAACTTTAACGGTTTGGATAGTATCCAATACCAGGTATGTGATCCATTTGGCGCCTGTGATACCGGGATCGTCATCATCAATATTGTGGCGGTGAATGATGCGCCAGCAGCTACCAACGACATCTATAGCACACAGGAAGATGAGACGCTGACCATTGCCCAGCCAGGTATATTGGCCAATGATACCGACGTGGATGGCGAGCCGCTGGCAGCTACCGTGGTTGCGAGAGCCAAACACGGTGTTTTCACTGCAGACAGGTCAGGAGCATTCAGCTATGTGCCTAATAAGGACTACTATGGAATTGATACGGTGCTCTATCGTGTCTGCGATCTGTCGGGGGCCTGTGATACGGCTGTGGTATACATCCAGGTGTTACCAGTAGCTGATCCGCCGGTGGCTGGTGATGATGTCTATATTACGGATGAGGACATTGCGTTAAACGTTGTTGCTCCAGGCTTACTGAGCAACGATACGGACCCGGATGGATTCCCGCTAATTACTACACTGGTACAAGGACCGCGGCATGGCACTGTCGTCGTTAACATCAATGGTAGTTTTATCTACACTCCTGTCGCTGACTTTAACGGTACAGACTTATTCACCTATCAGGTATGTGATACCAGTGGTGTGGTTCAATGTGATCCGGGCACTGTAACGATTACGGTCCAGGCAGTAAATGATGCACCTGTTGCCGAGACGGATATGTACAATCTTAATGAGGATACCCTGCTGCAGGTCAATGCACCCGGCGTGCTTGAGAACGACATTAACAAAGACGGAGATGTGCTGCGGGTAACATTACAAAACGGCGCGTTACACGGGCAACTGCAGTTGAACCCAGATGGTAGCTTTACATATATGCCAGATAAGGATTACAATGGCCGTGACAGTGCCGTATATGTGGTGTGCGATCCCAGCGGCTTATGCGACACAGCACGTATACTACTGAATATAGTACCGGTGAACGACCGGCCGATGGCAGTGGATGATCGGTTCTTACTTGCGGAGGATAGTTTTGTTACATTCAGTGTTGTAGCTATTCTTGGTAATGATGTTGATCCTGACCGGGACATTTTAAATAGCAGGCCATTAGGGTTGCCAGCTAAGGGTAGCTTTACTCAAAATATAGACGGCACCTTCACGTACAAACCCAATGCTGACTTCAATGGTATTGACAGCGTACAGTACGAGGTGTGTGATCCTTCCGGCAGCTGTGATTCTGCCTGGATAAGGTTTATCATTCAACCGGTCAATGATATACCGGTGGCCCTGCCTGACAGTTATCAAACGCCGGAAGATATTACCCTGAATATCGCAGCACCTGGTGTTTTAACAAACGATACCGATGTAGATGGTGACATATTGAACATCAGTGTGCTGTCTGCTACACGCCATGGTCAGCTAACCTTATATCCCGATCATTCGTTCAGCTATATTCCTGATAACAACTACAATGGGATAGATAGTTTCTACTATATTATCTGTGATCCGGGCGGTCTATGTGATACGGCTATCGCTACTATTACCGTGACGCCTGTCAATGACGCACCGGTAGCATTGGATAATGCTTACGCATTGCCTGAAGATGGATCTATTAGTGACAATGTTTTAAGTAATGATAGTGATCAGGAGGGTGGTGTATTGACAGCCAGTTTGATAGGTAATACCAGCAATGGAAGCATCATATTCAATCCGGATGGTACATTTATCTACAAGCCAGCACCTAACTTCAGCGGTACAGATGGTGTGTACTACCGCGTATGTGATGACGGCAATCCCTCACTCTGTGATACGGCGTTCATTTCATTTACAATTACGGCAGTGAATGATGCACCTGTCGCTGTAAGGGATACTGTGGCGGTGACAGAAGATGTGCCGGCCACAGGTAATGTCCTCACCAATGACAGCGATCCGGAGGGGGATGCATTGGTAGCATCGCTGGTGACTGCACCGGTGAACGGTACGGTGGTGTTGAACGCAAATGGCAGCTTCACTTATATACCGAATGCGAACTTCAATGGTACGGACAGCCTGACTTACCAGGTATGCGATAACGGTACACCATCACTTTGTGATACCGCGACGGTGGTGTTCAATGTCGCAGCTGTCAATGATGCGCCGGTAGCGGTGAGGGATACTGTGGCGGTGACAGAAGATCTGCCGGCCACAGGTAATGTCCTCACCAATGACAGCGATCCGGAGGGGAATGCGCTTACCGCATCACTTGTGAAGGCTCCTGTAAACGGCACGGTGGTGTTGAATGCCAATGGCAGCCTCACTTATACGCCGAATGAGAACTTCAATGGTACGGACAGCCTGACTTACCAGGTATGCGATAATGGTACGCCGTCACTTTGTGATACCGCGACGGTGGTATTCAATATCGCAGCTGTCAATGATGCGCCGGTAGCGGTGAGAGATACTGTGGCGGTGACAGAAGATCTGCCGGCCACAGGTAATGTCCTCACCAATGACAGTGATCCGGAAGGAGATGCATTGGTAACATCGCTGGTGGCTGCACCGGTGAACGGTACGGTGGTGTTGAATGCAAATGGCAGCCTCACTTATACGCCGAATGAGAACTTCAATGGTACGGACAGCCTGACTTACCAGGTATGCGATAACGGTACACCGTCACTTTGTGATACCGCGACAGTGGTATTTAATGTCGCAGCTGTCAATGATGCGCCGGTAGCGGTGAGGGATACTGTGGCGGTGACAGAAGATCTGCCGGCCACAGGTAATGTCCTCACCAATGACAGTGATCCGGAGGGAGATGCATTGGTAGCATCGCTGGTGACTGCACCGGTGAACGGTACGGTGGTGTTGAACGCCAATGGCAGCTTCACTTATATACCGAATGCGAACTTCAATGGTACGGACAGCCTGACTTACCAGGTATGCGATAACGGTACACCGTCACTTTGTGATACCGCGACAGTGGTATTTAATGTCGCAGCTATAAATGATGCGCCGGTAGCGGTGAGGGACACTGTGGCAGTGACAGAAGATGTGCCGGCCACAGGTAATGTCCTCACCAATGACAGCGATCCGGAGGGAGATGCATTGGTAGCATCGCTGGTGACTGCACCGGTGAACGGTACGGTGGTGTTGAATGCCAATGGCAGCTTCACTTATACGCCGAATGCGAACTTCAATGGTACGGACAGCCTGACTTACCAGGTATGCGATAACGGTACACCGTCACTTTGTGATACCGCGACGGTGGTATTTAATGTCGCAGCTATAAATGATGCGCCGGTAGCGGTGAGGGACACTGTGGCGGTGACAGAAGATCTGCCGGCCACAGGTAATGTCCTCACTAATGACAGCGATCCGGAGGGGGATGCATTGGTAGCATCGCTGGTGACTGCACCGGTGAACGGTACGGTGGTGTTGAATGCCAATGGCAGCTTCACTTATATACCGAATGCGAACTTCAAAGGTACGGACAGCCTGACTTACCAGGTATGCGATAATGGTACACCATCACTTTGTGATACCGCGACGGTGGTATTTAATGTTTCAGCTGTCAATGATGCGCCGGTAGCGGTGAGGGATACTGTGGCGGTGACAGAAGATCTGCCGGCCACAGGTAATGTCCTCACCAATGACAGCGATCCGGAGGGGGATGCATTGGTAGCATCGCTGGTGACTGCACCGGTGAACGGTACGGTGGTGTTGAACGCAAATGGCAGCTTCACTTATATACCGAATGCGAACTTCAATGGTACGGACAGCCTGACTTACCAGGTATGCGATAACGGTACACCGTCACTTTGTGATACCGCGACAGTGGTATTTAATGTCGCAGCTATAAATGATGCGCCGGTAGCGGTGAGGGACACTGTGGCAGTGACAGAAGATGTGCCGGCCACAGGTAATGTCCTCACCAATGACAGCGATCCGGAGGGAGATGCATTGGTAGCATCGCTGGTGACTGCACCGGTGAACGGTACGGTGGTGTTGAATGCCAATGGCAGCTTCACTTATACGCCGAATGCGAACTTCAATGGTACGGACAGCCTGACTTACCAGGTATGCGATAACGGTACACCGTCACTTTGTGATACCGCGACGGTGGTATTTAATGTCGCAGCTATAAATGATGCGCCGGTAGCGGTGAGGGACACTGTGGCGGTGACAGAAGATCTGCCGGCCACAGGTAATGTCCTCACTAATGACAGCGATCCGGAGGGGGATGCATTGGTAGCATCGCTGGTGACTGCACCGGTGAACGGTACGGTGGTGTTGAATGCCAATGGCAGCTTCACTTATATACCGAATGAGAACTTCAATGGTACGGACAGCCTGACTTACCAGGTATGCGATAATGGTACGCCGTCACTTTGTGATACCGCGACAGTGGTATTCAATGTCGCAGCTATAAATGATGCGCCGGTAGCGGTGAGGGATACTGTGGCGGTGACAGAAGATGTGCCGGCCACAGGTAATGTCCTCACCAATGACAGTGATCCGGAAGGAGATGCATTGGTAACATCGCTAGTGGCTGCACCGGTGAACGGTACGGTGGTGTTGAATGCCAATGGCAGCTTCACTTATACGCCGAATGAGAACTTCAATGGTACGGACAGCCTGACTTACCAGGTATGCGATAACGGTACACCGTCACTTTGTGATACCGCGACAGTGGTATTTAATGTCGCAGCTATAAATGATGCGCCGGTAGCGGTGAGGGACACTGTGGCGGTGACAGAAGATGTGCCGGCCACAGGTAATGTCCTCACCAATGACAGCGATCCGGAGGGAGATGCATTGGTAGCATCGCTGGTGACTGCACCGGTGAACGGTACGGTGGTGTTGAATGCCAATGGCAGCTTCACTTATATACCGAATGCGAACTTCAATGGTACGGACAGCCTGACTTACCAGGTATGCGATAACGGTACACCATCACTTTGTGATACCGCGACGGTGGTATTCAATATCGCAGCTGTCAATGATGCGCCGGTAGCGGTGAGAGATACTGTGGCGGTGACAGAAGATCTGCCGGCCACAGGTAATGTCCTCACCAATGACAGCGATCCGGAGGGGGATGCATTGGTAGCATCGCTGGTGACTGCACCGGTGAACGGTACGGTGGTGTTGAATGCCAATGGCAGCTTCACTTATACGCCGAATGAGAACTTCAATGGTACGGACAGCCTGACTTACCAGGTATGCGATAATGGTACGCCGTCACTTTGTGATACCGCGACGGTGGTATTCAATATCGCAGCTGTCAATGATGCGCCGGTAGCGGTGAGGGATACTGTGGCAGTGACAGAAGATGTGCCGGCCACAGGTAATGTCCTCACCAATGACAGCGATCCGGAGGGGGATGCATTGGTAGCATCGCTGGTGACTGCACCGGTGAACGGCACGGTGGTGTTGAATGCCAATGGCAGCTTCACTTATACGCCGAATGAGAACTTCAATGGTACGGACAGCCTGACTTACCAGGTATGCGATAACGGTACACCGTCACTTTGTGATACCGCGACAGTGGTATTTAATGTCGCAGCTATAAATGATGCGCCGGTAGCGGTGAGGGATACTGTGGCGGTGACAGAAGATCTGCCGGCCACAGGTAATGTCCTCACCAATGACAGCGATCCGGAGGGAGATGCATTGGTAGCATCGCTGGTGACTGCACCGGTGAACGGTACGGTGGTGTTGAATGCAAATGGCAGCCTCACTTATACGCCGAATGAGAACTTCAATGGTACGGACAGCCTGACTTACCAGGTATGCGATAACGGTACACCGTCACTTTGTGATACCGCGACAGTGGTATTTAATGTCGCAGCTGTCAATGATGCGCCGGTAGCGGTGAGGGATACTGTGGCGGTGACAGAAGATCTGCCGGCCACAGGTAATGTCCTCACCAATGACAGTGATCCGGAGGGAGATGCATTGGTAGCATCGCTGGTGACTGCACCGGTGAACGGTACGGTGGTGTTGAACGCCAATGGCAGCTTCACTTATATACCGAATGCGAACTTCAATGGTACGGACAGCCTGACTTACCAGGTATGCGATAACGGTACACCGTCACTTTGTGATACCGCGACAGTGGTATTTAATGTCGCAGCTATAAATGATGCGCCGGTAGCGGTGAGGGACACTGTGGCAGTGACAGAAGATGTGCCGGCCACAGGTAATGTCCTCACCAATGACAGCGATCCGGAGGGAGATGCATTGGTAGCATCGCTGGTGACTGCACCGGTGAACGGTACGGTGGTGTTGAATGCCAATGGCAGCTTCACTTATACGCCGAATGCGAACTTCAATGGTACGGACAGCCTGACTTACCAGGTATGCGATAACGGTACACCGTCACTTTGTGATACCGCGACGGTGGTATTTAATGTCGCAGCTATAAATGATGCGCCGGTAGCGGTGAGGGACACTGTGGCGGTGACAGAAGATCTGCCGGCCACAGGTAATGTCCTCACTAATGACAGCGATCCGGAGGGGGATGCATTGGTAGCATCGCTGGTGACTGCACCGGTGAACGGTACGGTGGTGTTGAATGCCAATGGCAGCTTCACTTATACGCCGAATGTGAACTTCAATGGTACGGACAGCCTGACTTACCAGGTATGCGATAACGGTACACCGTCACTTTGTGATACCGCGACAGTGGTATTTAATGTCGCAGCTGTCAATGATGCGCCGGTAGCGGTGAGGGACACTGTGGCGGTGATAGAAGATGTGCCGGCCACAGGTAATGTCCTCACTAATGACAGCGATCCGGAGGGGGATGCATTGGTAGCATCGCTGGTGACTGCACCGGTGAACGGTACGGTGGTGTTGAATGCCAATGGCAGCTTCACTTATATACCGAATGCGAACTTCAATGGTACGGACAGCCTGACTTACCAGGTATGCGATAACGGTACACCATCACTTTGTGATACCGCGACGGTGGTATTTAATGTTTCAGCTGTCAATGATGCGCCGGTAGCGGTGAGGGATACTGTGGCGGTGACAGAAGATCTGCCGGCTACAGGTAATGTCCTCACCAATGACAGCGATCCGGAGGGGGATGCATTGGTAGCATCGCTGGTGACTGCACCGGTGAACGGTACGGTGGTGTTGAATGCCAATGGCAGCTTCACTTATACGCCGAATGCGAACTTCAATGGTACGGACAGCCTGACTTACCAGGTATGCGATAACGGTACACCGTCACTTTGTGATACCGCGACGGTGGTATTTAATGTCGCAGCTATAAATGATGCGCCGGTAGCGGTGAGGGACACTGTGGCGGTGACAGAAGATCTGCCGGCCACAGGTAATGTCCTCACTAATGACAGCGATCCGGAGGGGGATGCATTGGTAGCATCGCTGGTGACTGCACCGGTGAACGGTACGGTGGTGTTGAATGCCAATGGCAGCTTCACTTATATACCGAATGCGAACTTCAATGGTACGGACAGCCTGACTTACCAGGTATGCGATAATGGTACGCCGTCACTTTGTGATACCGCGACAGTGGTATTCAATGTCGCAGCTATAAATGATGCGCCGGTAGCGGTGAGGGATACTGTGGCGGTGACAGAAGATGTGCCGGCCACAGGTAATGTCCTCACTAATGACAGCGATCCGGAGGGGGATGCATTGGTAGCATCGCTGGTGACTGCACCGGTGAACGGTACGGTGGTGTTGAATGCCAATGGCAGCTTCACTTATACGCCGAATGAGAACTTCAATGGTACGGACAGCCTGACTTACCAGGTATGCGATAACGGTACACCGTCACTTTGTGATACCGCGACGGTGGTATTCAATATCGCAGCTGTCAATGATGCGCCGGTAGCGGTGAGAGATACTTTCCAAACCAGACAGACAATACCGGTATCTGGAAATGTATTGACTAACGATACTGATCCCGAAGGGAATGCTCTTAGTACTAATGTTATAACAGGGCCGCTCCATGGTACTCTTGTTCTTAATGCTGATGGCAGCTTTATCTATACCCCCAATGCTGCGTTCAGTGGTATTGACCAGGCCCTCTATCGTGTGTGTGACAATGGTGTGCCTTCACTTTGTGATACTGCGACAATAGTATTTGTAGTGACTGCCGTGAATACTGCGCCGGTAGCTGTTAACGATAGTTTCCGTACTGTGATGCAAGTACCTGTCAGCGGTAATGTATTGAGCAACGATATTGATCCGCAAGGAAATGGCCTACAGGTAGCGTTGGTAGATAATGTGAAACAGGGTAGCCTACAGCTGAATGCGGATGGTACCTTCCGGTATGAGCCTACTGGTACATTTACGGGTATTGACAGCTTTGTATACCGCATCTGTACACCCGGAGCCAGTGGATTGTGCGACAGTGCTACCGTACATATACAGGTGACAGGTGTGAGCGAGCAACCAATGATAGGCGCTGCCTTAAGCGTGAGTACACCTGTGCTGCAACCGGATGGCAGCTATCGGGTCACTTACCTGTTACGCATCCGCAACTATGGCAATGTAGCATTAAGGCAGATCGAAGCGACCGATGATCTCAGCCGGGTGTTCCCTGCACCTGCCGGATTCCGGGTAGTCAGTATCACAGCCGACGGTGGCCTGGTGGCCAATGGTACGTTTGACGGCCGCAATGATATCAACCTCTTATTGTCTTCAAGTGAACTGGCGCTGAATGTCACCAGTGCCATCAGCCTGGTGGTAGACATAATTCCCAACGGCAGTTTTGGACCATTTAATAACAATGTGACCGTTCAGGGAAGTAGCCTCTCCGGTACGATCGTCACCGATGTGTCTACGAATGGCAGCAATCCTGATCCAAGTGGCAATAATGATCCCAAAGATCCCGGTGAAAACCTGCCGACACCGCTGGTGTTGCAGCCGAAGGCAATAGCCGGCCTAGCTAAAGCAGCGACGGCACCGACAGCTGAAATCAGCGGCAATTATGTGGTTACCTACACTTTTGTCGTGAAAAACTTCGGTAATGTAGCCCTGAATAATGTGCAGGTGACGGATGATCTTTCCAAAGTATTCTCATCGCCGGCCAGCTTCCAGATAGTCGGGGATATCCGGACAACCGGCGGCTTAGTTGGCAATAACCAGTATAACGGTATCAACAATACCAACCTGCTAAGTGCGGGCAGCGGTGTGAATGCGGGCGCTGCCGATACCATACAGGTGACGGTGCGGATCATTCCGAATAAACAGTTTGGCACCTTTAATAACAGTGCTGTGCTGACAGGCGCTGCCGCGGGTATGGGTACTACGCTGACGGATCTATCTACCAATGGTTTGAATGCGGATCCTGATGGAAACGGTGTACCGGATGAACAAGTTGTAACGCCTCTCCTGCTCAATCCGACCAGGTTACGTATTCCGGAAGGCTTCTCTCCTAACGGCGATGGCATCAATGATCGCTTTATCATCGCCAATGCGGGTAATGACAAGATACAACTGGAAGTATACAACCGCTGGGGCAACCTGGTATACAAAAATGTGAATTACCGCAATGAGTGGGATGGTAAATGCAACACGGGCATCCATATCAAAGAAGATATACCGGACGGTACCTACTATTATATCGTGACTGCCACGGGCAGCACCGGCACGGAACGGTATGTTAACTATATCACAATAATCCGTTAAACATGAAAAGAGTCGTCCTTATCATCGTGATCGTCTGTTTGTATGGGGAGGCGGTACAGGCGCAACAGGATGCGATGTATACGCAATACATGTTCAATATGATGGGTGTCAATCCAGGTTATGCCGGCAGCCGGGGGATATTGAGTGCCACTGCTATGTACCGCCGGCAATGGGTGGGTATAAACGGGGCGCCGGAAACCGCCACGGTATCATTTGATATGGCCACACGCAATAATAAAGTGGGGCTGGGTATACAGGCTTTTGACGACCGGGTGGGTATTGTACATTCCACCGGCTTATATGCTACCTACGCTTACCGCATCAGATTTGAAGATAAGGGCTCACTGGCTATTGGCTTGCAGGGCGGTTTTAGCAACTATAAAGCCAACCTGACAAAAGTAGGCCTGATAGATCCTAACGATCCCTCCTTTGCACAAAACATCAATACTATCCTGCCAAGTTTTGGCGCTGGGGTCTATTATAACAGTGACCGTTTTTATGTAGGGTTTTCTGTGCCTAATCTCGTTAAGAGCTATCTGCGGAAGGATGAGGTACAATATAGGGCAGATGTGATCGCCAAAAAGTACCTCCACTTTTTCTTTATCGCCGGTTATGTATTTGACCTTGGTAACGAATTCAAGCTGAAGCCTTCTACTTTAGTGAAGGCCGTAAGAGGTGCACCAGTTCAGCTGGATGTGAATGCCAACCTATGGATCAAGGATGTGGTGTCTGTAGGTGCTTCTTATCGTACCGGGGATGCCGTATCCGGCTTGCTGGAAGTACAGATCACTCACCAGCTGCGTATCGGATATGCTTATGATCATACGATATCCAAGCTGGTCAAATTCAACCAGGGCACACATGAGATTATGTTGCGTTATGAATTCGGATGGGAGAAAGGCCGGATATTATCTCCCCGTTATTTTTAAACTGTATCCAAATGAAATATATGTTCCGGATCACCTTTCTTTGGCTGCTGGTCCCGGTCCTGCTAAGCGGGCAACAGCGTTACTTATTGTCACAGGGGGATAGAGCTTATCAATCATTACAATATGTGGCTGCTATCCCTTTTTATGAGAAGGCGCTGCAAAAAGATTCGCTGCGTAGCGATGCGTTATCTAAACTGGCAGATTGTTATGACAGGACCCAACAATATACTCCTGCACTGGATTGTTATGGGCGCCTGATTCAGCTGGATACGACTGCCCATGCTGAGCTCCGGTATGCCCAATTACTTGCGATGCATAGCCGCTACGTAGAGGCAGCAGCGCAGTACCGGCACTGGCTGACCCGGTATGGCCATGATCCGCTTATCACGGCTACTGCAGCGCTATATGAAAGAGGAATGGATAGTCTTTACCTGGATACATTACAGGCGCGAACTGTATTACTGAATATCAATAGTGGCTATTCAGATTTTTCCCCGGTATTTTATGCACGAGGGCTGGTATTTGTATCTGACCGGCCCAAGAGTGGTACTTCCAGCAAACGGTTTGCATGGAATGGTGCGGACTTTCTCACTTTATACCGGGTAAACGATACGGCACACGTGATCGATGCCAGGTTGCGTACTCCTGCCTTGGAGCATTTACTTTCCTATGCGGCCAAAGACCGGCGTAATGCTGATAACAGTACCGCCAGCAGTAACGATAGCCGGCGGTTGGCTGTAAATCCCAAACTTAATTTCCTGCCTGTCGACAACCAGCTATCCAGGAAGATGGTATTTCCGTTTCATGTACAGCTGAACAGGAAATATCATGAAGGACCTGTTTGTTTTAACCGTGGCCAGGATACCGTGTATATTACGCGTAATAACCAGGTAAGCGCGGGAGATGGGCATATCAACCGGCTGAAGATGTACCGGCTGGTGGCGCGCAATGGCAACTGGGTCGGGCAGGAAGAATTCCGGTATAACAGTAATGACTATAGTACCGGGCATCCGGCGCTTCATCCGGATGGTAGTGTCTTGTTTTTTACAGCGGATATGCCCGGTGGATCGGGTGGTAAAGACCTGTACTATTGCCTGCGTACAGACAGCGGATGGGCAGCGCCTGTTAATGCTGGTCCTGGTATTAATACGAGTGGTGATGAGATGTTCCCTTACTTCGATGAAACGGGTGTGCTTTATTTTTCTTCGGACCGGTGGCCGGGTCTGGGGGGATTGGATATTTTCCGTGTGCGACTGGATGCGGCTCAGCGGCCTGTGCAGCTACCTGAGAATCTGGGTGCACCGATCAACAGCGCGCGTAATGATTTCGGGATCGTTTGGTATGGTCAGGGGCAGGGAGCCTATTTGAGTTCTGACCGTCGGGGTAATGATGATATCTACCAATATATCCGTCGTAAATAAAAACGCCGCGTATCTTATCGTAACGCGGCATTTCCTAGTATTGTCAAGCCTTTTTATTTAACGATACGCAGACATATCGGGTAACGGTATGGTATACCGTTGCTGCCTTTAATAGCGGCGATGATAGAGAAGATGACATTAAGCACCCATACGATCCCATGTGCGCTACTTCTCAAGCCCCAGAAGTGAAAGCCTGGAAAAAACCAGTTGGTATCTCCATTAAGAAAATGTGTTAATGACCACAGGCCGCTGCTGAGGCCAAACAGGATACCGATGGCGACGTTGAGGAAACTTAAGGTAATCTGGAAATTAAGTGCTTCTTTTCCCTGGCTGTCGATAAAGGAAGAATCGTTTCGTCTGATAAGCCACATGACCAGTGCGCCGATCACATTGCCTACGTATGAAAGGAATATCATCCCAATCAGGCCCCCCAGGTGTACCAGTGCTCCCCATGTACGTTCATCTTTTTGATTCATATGTATAGTAGTTAATTACAGGAAAGTTAACGGCTTCCTTCGATATATCAAACAGGTTCTGTATGGCCGGAGCAGAAAAAAAGGGACAGGAAAAGAATAAACTACAAACCTATAAGCCGGATTCTGTTCGCCTGCCGAAGCGGGCGATGCTATCATTTATCTGCGATAACGTTCGCACGTTACCTGTATCTGCCTACCCTCGGTCTTGGACGAGCAGCCCTCAAGCGACCGTATACATGGCATTTCAGCACACAAGGTTTACCCTCTCATGATGTTACCACCACAGGACGCAGGCTCTTACCCTGCATTTTCACCCTTACCGGGAGCAAGCTCCCGGCGGTTATTTTCTGTGGCACTGTCTGTACCTGGTTTGCACCAGGTCCCACCCGTTAGGTGGTGTGTTGCTCTTTGCTGTCCGGACTTTCCTTCCTCCAGGTTTGATCCTGGAAAACGATAGCACGGTTTGTAGTTTAGCCTGTAAAGATATAAAAAAGCGCCGCATGATGCGGGTTTTACTGTCGTTATCTATAGCTATGAAAGAATATCTCTGTAGCGCCATACCCATATTTGGGATGGTATTCATTCACGTAATAGTTGACTTCGGGTGTTTGTTTAAGTATTGCGTGCAGTTCTTCCCGGAGTTTTCCTTTGCCGATACCATGGATTACAACCATACGTGGTAGTTTATGCGAGATAGCCAGGTCGAGGTAGTGTTGGAATTCATTGAGCTGGATGGCAAGGATGGCGATATTGCTCAACCCTCTGTGATCTTTGATGAGGTTTTCTATATGCAGGTCCAGTTCTTCTTTGGGTTCTACCGGGGAGTCTGGTTGCAGGGTGATAGTTTTGCCCATGATGGTGTACTGACTGCCTACAGGTTTCTGTTCGATCTTTTGCTGGATGGTTTCTTCCGGTGTCCATTCAGGATATTTATCGAACAGTGGATAGCTGACGGTGGCGTCGCGTCTGATCCTGAGTTCGTTGACATGCTGGAAGATTTGTTTGGGTTTCATCTTCCAGGTCTTATGGAAGTTCCTGGCCAATTTTGGATTGGGTTCTTTGAGGGAGAAGGTGAATTCGAAGCGGGGATTGTCGTTGAGGGCTTCGAAGGCCACATCCGTCAGGTAGAAGTGATTCCAGGGCAGCAATTCGTTCCTCATTTCGAGTTCCATCCCATTTTTCATCCACAGCTGGAAGTGGAACTGGAGGGCGAGGGAAGTTTCATTAACGAGATGGAATTTGAGTAATTGTACGCCTTCTTCCATTCCATCGTGTTGAAATACCGGCAGCATGGAGAGGGATACGCCTTTTTCCGTTCTGAACACTTCGTGTTTTTTCTTTTGTTCGGTGCGGATCTCTTCGCCCGGCAGTTTGCGGGGCGGTGGGGCGGTCTTCTTCTGTGTAAACCGGTGGAAGTACGGGAAGTCGATCTGATCGAGGTATACGGGGAAGCTGGTGTTGCCTACTTCTACCATTACCATTTTGTCGTTGATGATATCTACTACGGTACCTTCTTCTTTAGAGTGTACCAGTAATATCCTATCTCCTATTTCATATTTCATAATTGCATTCGCTCGTCGAAGTTACTAATATGCAGGTTGATCTTATAAAAGATTATCTGCACGTATACAAATAGCAAAGCTAAAATCTTAAATCGGAAATCTGAAATCGGGATATCTTCCTGAAAATAGGATAGCGAATCATACTGCCCCTCCATTCAACAACGGGACGTGTACAATTCGCTATGTCAGTAAAGCCAAATGTGTGATAGTGGCGCCTATGGCTCAGCCTTATCAGGATGGCGGCGCATGTATTCATCGATGGAAAGGGGACCGCTGCCTTCTATGAGGAAGAAGAGCAGCAATAACAGCACAAGGATAGAAAGGCCAAGTTCTGCGTGCACATTAAAAAGCCCTGTAGGGCTATTTACGAAAATGATGGCACCCACTAAAACAGGGAGTTGTGCCAGTATTGCCGGCCGTGTAAGTAGTCCCATAGTGATCAAAATACCTCCAGTCAAATGAGCAAAGACAATGTAATGAGCCAGCCAGAAAGATACTACCGTTAGAAATGGTTGTTCATTTATCAGGGATTTCAGCACGTCAATGTTTTGAACAAAGACTACACCTTTCCAGAAAAGGAATATACCCAAAGCCATTCGGATCGGGTCAATCCATTTAGGATGATGTGCTTCTCCCCAACGGTCGATTCGTTGTAGCATGTTCATAAACGAGGATTTTAGTATCAAAGATCTTATCCTAAGTTACAAAAAATAAGTAACAACAGCTAATTCCATGCAGGGGGAGGCCTCTCCCATGGAGAAGGCACTTTTAGTTATTTTCTGCGGGGGGTATTCTTAAGTGGTGGCTGTTTTAGGCTTTCCCAGTTTGCTGTGGCCGTAGCCGTAAGCGAAGTAGACGGTAAGGCCTACTGCCATCCAGCCGAAGAATACCAGCCAGCTTTTAGCAGGTATTTCGATCATGAGGTAGAGGCAGCATAGCATACCCAGTACCGGGATGAGGGAGAGTTTGCGAATGATGGTGACGATGGTGATGGCAAAAGCCAGTATGAGGAAGATGAGGAAGAGTATTTCCTGATATGCTTCATGGGAGAGGTTGAAAACGCTGTCATATATTCTTTCCCGGAAGGTGTAACAGAATACGAACAGGAGGAAGGGTACTATAAACCGGCCGTTGATATAGGGGAGGTTGAATTTTTTGGTCCCTTTATTTTCCAGTTTGGGCAGCAGGAGTACGCCGCCGCACACCAATACGAAGGCGAAGAGGGTGCCTATACTGGTCAGGTCGGTTACTATGCCACTTTCAATGAATAAGGAGGGGATGGCTACCAGGAAACCGGTGACGATGGTGGCAAAGGACGGTGTTTTGTACCGGGGGTGCATTTTGGCGAAACGTTTAGGCAGCAGTCCGTCGCGGCTCATGCTCATCCAGATACGGGGCTGTCCGATCTGGAATACCAGTATTACGCTGGTGGCAGCTACTACGGCGCTGATGGAGACGGCATAGCCGATTTTGCCCATGTTGACCTTTTCGAATACGTATGCCAGTGGGTCGGATACGTTCCTGAATTCGGAATAGTGCACCATACCGGTAATGACCAGGGTGACAATAATGTATATGATGGTACAGATGATCAGGGAGTAGAGCATGCCTTTGGGCAGGTCAGTTTGTGGGTTGGCACATTCTTCCGCGGTAGTGGAGATGGCATCGAAGCCGATGTAAGCGAAGAATACGGCGGATACGCCCTTGAGTACCCCTGCGAATTTATTGGGCAGGAAGGGTGTCCAGTTGTCGGTATTGATATAGAAGATCCCTACGGCCACTACGGCGGCCAGGACGACTATCTTGAGGCCTACCATGAAATTGGCGCTACGTTTACTTTCCTGGATACCGATATAGGCGACGATGGTGATAATGACTACGATGACGAATGCCGGCAGGTTGAGGATAAGTTTGGTATTGCCCAATAGTGGGGCGGTAGCCCATGCCAGGTTGGATACGTCTTTGCCATCGGTCAGGGCGGTCTCGAATGCCAGTTTGGCGGTGCTGTAGTCGGTGCTGAGCCAACCGGGCAGGTGGACACCCATGCCATCGAGTACGTTATTAAAATAGCTGCTCCAGGAGATGGCGACCACGATGTTGCCGATGGCATATTCGAGGATGAGGGCCCACCCTATGATCCAGGCTGCCAGTTCTCCGAAGGTAACGTATGAGTAGGTGTAGGCGCTACCGGAAACGGGGACCCTGGATGCGAATTCGGCATAACAGAGGGCGGTGAACCCGCAGGTAACGGCGGTGATGAGGAAGAGGAAGATCACGCCGGGGCCGCCGTCGTAGGCTGCCTGTCCGATAGTACTGAAAATCCCTGCGCCTATCACAGCTGCTATTCCCATAAAGGTCAGATCTTTCACTTTCAGCACTTTGTGCATGTTGCCAAAATTATGGCAATCACCTCCATTCTGGGTAGTGTCTTGTAAAATATTGGTGATCGATTTCTTTCGGAATAACGACTTAGACATTGGCAGGAATTACTATTATCAAAGTTTTAAAAATAGAAGTACGCGCTAATATAACGATTTATTACCGTGGAAAAACAGGTATAGCACCTGCCGCGGGAGGTGTGCCGGCGGCAAGTAAAAAATATTATTGTTGTCTGCTCAGCAGGTACTCTGCCAATTCTTTCAGTGCTTTTTTTCTTACGGACAGGACGGCGATATCTTCAAGGTTGCTGAAGGCCATTTCCTGGAATCGCGCTTTTTCTTTTTCGGCCCAGGTGTCGACGCGACAGTCATGGAACAGTTCCAGCATTTGTGTCACTTTATCATCCGGGTTGGTACGGAGTAAGGTATGGAGTTTCTCTTTCTGTGCCGGATTGCAGCGTTCCAGTGCTTTGAGGAGCAGGAATGTTTTTTTATTGACGAGTATATCTCCGCCTTGTTGTTTACCGAATTTTTCCGGATCGCCAAAGGCATCGAGGTAGTCATCCTGTATCTGGAAGGCGATACCGATATGTTTACCGAACTGGTAGAGGTGTTGTTGATTCCCTTCGCTGCCGCCGCCGATGATACCGCCCAGTTGGAGGCTGGCGGCGAGGAGAACGGAGGTTTTTAGTGCGATCATGTTCACATAATCGGCGTATTGTACCTGTTCCAGCTCCATTTGTTCGAAGTCCATGTCCATTTGTTGTCCTTCGCATACTTCGATGGCAGCCTTATTAAAGACGGAGATGATCTTTTGTTTGTATCTGGACTGTACCTTATTGAGATGTTCATAGACGGAGATAAGCAGGACATCGCCAGCCAGGATGGCGGCCGCTTCACCGTAGGACGTATGTACGGTGGGGTTACCTCTGCGCAGGGGAGCTTTGTCCATGATATCGTCATGAACGAGGGTAAAGTTATGAAAGAGTTCTATGGCGTTGCCTGCGTGAAAGGCATCGGCATGTATGGTGTCGAACAGTTCGTTACCCATCAGGCAAAGTACCGGGCGGATGCGTTTCCCTCCTATCTCTAAAATATGGGCTGCCGCGTCATACAGTCCAGCAGGTTCTCCAGGAAAATGGCGCTTATCAAACTGTTGGGTAAACTGCTGAATGAGCTCTTTAAATGAATGCATGAATGTTGTAACTGATTAGTATTGTTGGCAAAGAAACGGAAAAAAGGATGAAGATAGAAAAGAGAAAATCCGGATGCTGTCAAGATCCGGATTTTCGTGTGTTATAAGGCGTTGTTAGTTTTTATTTTTCTTTCCTGTTTTGCTGGCGGCGGCCTTTTTAGGTGTTGTTGTTTTTTTAGCGGATGTTTTAGCCAGGTTGGCCGTTTTTTTGGCGGCGGCTTTAGCAGCTTTAGGCGGGGTGGCGGCAGCCTTTTGCGTAGCGGGCTTGGGGGCCGGAGCCTTCTCTTTTGGAGGGGCGGCGGCTTTCTTTGGCGGGGCCGCCGGTGGTGCCTGGGCTGCTGGTTTTGCTTTAGCCGGTTTTGTCGTTTTAGCGGTCGGTTTGGCTGCAGCTTTCTTTTTGGCTGCAGGTTGAGCCTTTGTTTTTACCGCTTTGGGAGTTGGTGCTGACGCCGGCAGGTCAACGCTAACTGGGCCTGCAACCGGTAGTGTTGGTATTTCTACCGGAGGGTTAGTTTTTGTTTTCTTTTGTTTTTTTGATTTTTCCGGTGCGGTGGCTGGTGTATTGGTTACTCCGGCTGGTGTGGTTACAGGCGGCTTTGTGATAGACGCGGTATCCTGGGAGGCAGCCGGTTTCGGCAGGGATACCGGCTTATCAGCACTTACGGGTACGGTTGCGGGCTGCTGTGGCTGCCGGCGTTTTTCGGCCGGCTGCTGGAAGCGGCCTTTTTCTTTCCGGGCAGGGTCTTTGCGGCCCTGATCTTTGCGCTGTTCGCGATTGTTATTAGGTTGTTCGTCGGCCAGGTCGTAGTCAAGCTGGCGTTTGACGAGGTTAGCTGATAACACGCGGATCCTTACTTTATCGCCTATGCGGAATTTGCGGCCGGTGTGCATCCCAATGAGGGCGTATTCTGATTCATCATGGCGGAATTCGTCCCTGGCGTTGAGGTTATGCAGGCTTACCAGGCCCTCGCATTTGGTATCAACGGTTTCTACCCAGAACCCAAAGTGGGCTACGCCGCTGATGACACCCTCGAAGGCATCTCCGATGAATTCCTGCATGTATTCGACCTGTTTGTATTTATTCCCTGCCCTTTCTGCTTCCATGGCTTTGCGTTCCATTTCAGAGCAATGTTTACAATGCCGTTCCATGTGTTTATCCGGACGGATCTCGTTGTCGAGGCATTGTGCCAGTACGCGGTGTACGAGTACATCGGGGTAACGGCGTATGGGGGAGGTGAAATGACAGTAGTGTTCAAAGCCCAGTCCATAGTGACCGATATCATCGGTGGTATAGATCGCTTTGGCCATGGTACGGATGCCGAGGGTTTCGAGAACATGTTGTTCCGGTTTGCCCTGTACGAGTTGCAACATGGTGTTAAAGGAAGTTGCGATGGTATCCGGGTTATCCATCTGGAATTTATATCCGAATTTGCGGGCGAATACGGAGAATACTTTCAGTTTCTCTTCGTCCGGGGTATCGTGTACCCGGTACGGGAAAGGTACCGGTTGTTTGTTGACTTTGAGTTTGAATACATATTCTGCAACGGTCCTGTTGGCCAGGAGCATGAATTCTTCAATCAGCTGGTGCGCTTCTTTACTTTCTTTGATGGTGATGCCGATGGGTTTACCATTGGGATCGAGCTGGAATCGTACTTCCTGCGAGGAGAAGTTGATGGCCCCTTCATTAAAACGTTCTTTACGCAGCCGTTGAGCGATATCATTGAGCAGTAATACTTCCTGTTGGTAGGGCCCCTCTCCTGTTTCGATTACGTCCTGTACTTCTTCGTAAGTGAACCGGTGTGCGGAGTGGATGACGGTACGGCCGAGCCAGTATTGTTTGATCTCTCCGGTGACTGTCATCTGGAATATGGCGGAGAAGGTGAGTTTATCTTCATGCGGGCGGAGCGAACACAGTTCATTGGATATTTTCTCAGGGAGCATGGGCAGTACGCGATCCGGCAGATAGACGGAGGTAGCGCGTTTGGCTGCTTCTTTGTCGAGGGCGGTATCCGGCAGGACGTAATGGCTTACGTCTGCGATATGTACGCCGATCTCATAGAGGCCGTTTTTGAGGCGGCGTATGGAGAGGGCGTCATCGAAATCTTTGGCATCGACAGGGTCGATGGTGAAGGTGAGTATTTTACGGCAGTCTTTGCGTTTCTTTATTTCTGCAGCTGGTATCTGGTCCCCAATATGTGCCAGTTCTGCTATGACCTCATCGGGGAAGCTAAGCGGGAAGCCGCTTTCGATGAGTATTTCTTTCATGGCGAGGTCGTTGGTGTTGCTGGCGTCGAGTATTTCGAGTATTTCCCCTACTGGTTTACGGGATTTTTCTCCCCAGGCGACGATGCGAACGACGGCTTTATCGCCGGTTCTGGCATCTTTCAATTCGTTGGCCGGTATATAGATATCGGGCAGGAATGCGCCTTTTTCGGGTAAGAGGAAGCCGAAGTTCTTACTTATCTGTAAGGTGCCGGTAAATTCTGATTTCTTTCGTTTAAGAATATCCGTTATGACCCCTTCCATGCGGCCCATATTTTTAGCCTGGCGGATGACGTCTACGAGCACTTCATCTCCATCGAGCGCGGTATTGAGGTTCTTTTGTTTGACCATGATATCGCGTGTCAGCCCTTCTACGGTAACGAAAGCCATGCCGGAGCGTGTTACTTCGACGGCGCCGCGGTAGGTTTTTTTCTGGTTACCCCCTTTCTTATTCTTATTCTTTTTTTTCTTATTCATTAGTTGTCATATAAGGTGTATCTGTCGCTATCTGCGGTGCAGGCGTAGCGATCAATTGTCTATAACAGGCAGGGAATATGCATTGTTCATAATCGTGCGCTGATCATTATTCGATTGCATCCTTGGTGTCTGGCAGTTGCCCGGTATGGTATGCCGGGGCGCCTTCGGTTTCCGTGTATTTGCGCTGTATATAGTCAAAAATATAATTATTAAATGATACCTGTTCATCAAACAGGAAAGATATTTCCACCGGTATGATGGCGATCTGCCAGTTCCTGGCGGTGATCTGTTCCTGCAGCAGTGAAAGTCTTACTGCATCTTTCTCTGTGGTGACGATTAGTTTTTGTTGTCCGGGCAGGTCTTCCAGTTCTCTCTGTATTTTTTCCAGGTCGCCATTAGTATAATAGTGATGGTCAGCGAAAGGGAGGAGGAAGACTTGCCGGTAGTTTTCCTTCAAATGTTGTACCAATGGTTCCGGGCGGGCGATACCGCATACCAGTAAGATGGTGGTGTCGGCGGAAACGGGCGGCAGGGAGGCCAGTGGCAGCATGGGATATTGTTGGCCGTATTGCAAGGAGGTGAAGAACAGCTGTTGGTGAGGCAGCGGTGCTATTTCTTTGCGTAAGGCGGCCTGATCTGCCGTACTTAATGTCGGGGGGCATTTGGACACGATGATGCAGTCTGCCCGGTGATAGCCATTTCTTCCTTCGCGTAGTCGGCCGAAAGGTACGATATGATCGCGGGTAAAGAGGCGGCTGTAGTCGGTGAGCATGATATTAAGTCCCGGTTTGATGGAACGATGCTGGAATGCGTCGTCGAGGAGTACGGTGGCGATGTAGGGGCGTTCTCCCAGTAGTTCGGGGATGGCGAGCATTCTTTCTTCGCCTACGCACACACTGATATCCGGGAATTTCTGATGGAACTGCATGGGTTCATCTCCTATTTCTGCGGCGGTGGTATTGGGGCCTGCCAGGACAAAACCTTTGGTACGCCGGTTATATCCTCTGCTGAGGGTGGCGATGGGCATGAATTGTTTGAGCAATCGGATGAGGTATTCGACATGCGGTGTTTTGCCGGTTCCTCCTACGGAGAGGTTGCCGACGGCGATGGTTGGTATTTCGAATTCGACGGCGGTGAGGGCGCCGTTGTCGTAGAGGCGATTGCGTATCCACATGATGAGGCCGTACAGCATGGAGAAGGGATACAGTAATATTTTCAGGTATGATAGCACGTCAGTTGTTTTTATTGAAATGATAGATCTGTTCCGGGGTGATGACGATGTCGAGCGGTACATCATCCGGGGAGGCGTCGGCTATCAGCGGTACGGGGCCGAAGAAGCTGAGGCCTATTTTACGGGTATCGGGTCGACAGGCGCTGAGGAAGCGATCATACATTCCTTTGCCATATCCTACGCGTTGGCCATGGCGGTCGAATGCCAGGAGGGGGACAAATACGAGGTCGATCTGTTCCGGTGCAATGGGGGAACCATTGGTATCTGGTTCGGGAATGCCATATTTATTTTCCGTGAGCGGCGACACGCCATTCCAGGTGAAATGGGTCATGGCAGCTGTTTGCATATCGGAGTGGGACAATACCAGGGAGATACCAGGTTGCTGGGTGTGTATCCAGCTGGCGATGGGCCAGGTATCTACTTCCTGCCGGCGGCTGATGGGTAGAAAGAGGTGAAGATACCGGATGTTAGTGTAGTCCAGTCGGGTACATTGCAGGTAGATTTGCCTGTTAAGGTCTGCGACGGTGATGGCGGGCAGGTTCAGGCGTTTTTCGAGATACTCTTTTCGTATATCCTTTTTAGTGGCCAAGTGTATTCGTCGTAAGTTAAAAATGCGGACGGATCAGGATGTCTGCAGGGCTTTTTCCAGACCAGGTCTGAGGTTGGCTGCCTGTTCGGCGATAAAGGCCGGGGTGATCTGTCCTTGTTGGATGCGGCCGATGAGCGGAAAATTGCTCCACCGGATGACATCTGTTTCGTTGGTATGGTAGTCTCCGCTAAATATCCAGCCAAGTACGGGTATACCACTTCTTTGCAATTCCCTGGCAGTGAGCAGGGAATGATTGATACTGCCGAGATAGTTCTGTGCGACGATGATCACGGCAGCATTGAGTTGTGCGATGAGGTCGATGGTAAAGACCGTTTCGTTGACGGGGACCAGCAGGCCACCGGCGCCTTCTATGATGAGGGGGCGTCCATTAGTACGGATGTTGTCTGCCTCATGGAGGATGGTATTGATATTGATCTGTACTTGTTCCATGCGGGCAGCCAGGTGAGGTGATGCTGGTTCCCGCAGGCAATATACTTCTTTATGTTGTATGGATAACGAATTTGACAGCAATGCGTGTACGGTAGCTGTATCTGTTCCATCTTCAAAGCCTGCCTGTATGGGTTTCCAGTAGTCTGCCTGCAGTGCCTGTGTGACGCATGCTGCTGTAACTGTTTTTCCGACTCCTGTGCCTATTCCTGTTATAAAAATCCGCTTCATAATTGACAAAGATAGCCAATACTAGCGATGAACGCTGTGTTGACTATTTTCCCTATTTTCGCCGGGATTCAATATAAACTGTTTTTATGAAGTATTGTGACAACATACTGGAGACAATAGGCAATACCCCGATGGTGAAGTTACACCGCGTAACTGCATCTCTTCCCTGTCCTGTGCTAGCGAAGGTAGAGTTCTTTAACCCCGGCAACTCTATAAAAGACCGTATGGCATTAAAAATGGTAGAGGAAGCTGAAAAGAAAGGCCTGCTTAAACCCGGCGGCACTATTATCGAAGGCACATCCGGCAATACGGGTATGGGGCTGGCATTGGCAGCTGTTATCAAAGGCTACAAGTGCATTTTTACGACGACTGATAAGCAATCGAAGGAAAAGGTGGACATTCTGAAGGCGGTGGGTGCGGAAGTGATCGTTTGTCCGACCAATGTGGAGCCGGAAGATCCCCGTTCTTATTATTCTGTGTCCAAACGGTTGTCTACGGAGATCCCTAATTCCTTCTATGTCAATCAATATGACAATCTGGCGAACCGGGATGCGCATTATGAGCAGACGGGGCCGGAGATATGGGAGCAAACGGATGGTAAGGTGACTCACCTGGTGGTGGCTACTGGTACGGGCGGTACTATTACGGGTACAGGTAAGTACCTGAAGGAGAAGAATCCCAACATACAGGTGTGGGCGATAGACAGTTACGGCTCGTTGCTGAAGAAATATTTTGAGACTGGTGAGCTGGATATGCACGAGGTATATCCTTATATCACGGAAGGTATCGGGGAGGACTTTGTGCCGGAGAACTATGATATGCAGGTGATCGACAAGTTTGAGAAGGTAACGGATAAGGACGGTGCGGTGATGGCCCGTCGTATCACGAAGGAGGAAGGGATTTTTGTCGGTTATTCTGCCGGTTCTGCCATTGCGGGTCTGTTACAGCTGAAGGCGAACCTGCAGCCAACGGATTTGGTAGTAGTGGTATTCCATGACCATGGCAGCCGTTATGTAGGTAAGGTTTATAATGACCAGTGGATGATGGAGCGTGGGTTCCTGGATGTGAAGACGGTGAAGGACATTGTGAACAGCCGTCGTAATCAGCCTTTAGTGACCATTAATGCGGATGAGAAGGTGAGTGAGGCGATCTCCAAGATGAAAAAATATGATATTGAGCATATCCCGGTGGTAGCGCATGACGAGATCATAGGATCTGTTTCTGAGAGCGGTTTGTTCAACAGGCTGATCGACGATGCGAACCTGAAGGATGCGGAAGTGCAGGCGGTGATGCAGGCGGCGTTTCCGGTGGTGAGTATGGACACGCGGATAGAGAAGCTGTCGGTGTATATTAACAAGGAGAATGGTGCTGTGTTGAGTAAGGATGAGAGTGGTAACAGTCATATCGTCACCAAGTACGACATTATCCAGGCTTTGGGTAATTAAACCATTAAGCTATTGACCGGTAACGGACATATATTAGTAAAAGATCAGCTGGGGCGGGAGGTATCGATACCTTTCCCGCCCCGGCGTATTATATCGCTGGTGCCATCGCAGACGGAGCTATTGTATGACCTGGGGCTGGATACGGCCGTGGTTGGTATTACGAAATTCTGCGTGCATCCTGAGCGTTGGTTTCGTGAGAAGACGAGGGTCGGCGGCACGAAGAAGGTGGATATTGAGAAGGTGCGGTTGCTGGCGCCGGACTTGATCATTGCTAATAAGGAAGAGAACGAGCAGGAACAGGTGACTGCGTTGATGGAGGAATTTCCGGTGTGGGTGAGTGACATTCACTCGCTGGACGATTCGTTGGACATGCTTTCGCATGTGGGCGGTATTACGGACCGTCATGCGGAGGCGGCGGTGTTGACGGAAGGTATACGGCAGGATTTCCTGACATTATCGGCGCGTGCGGGGCAGTTCCCTCCTATTCCGGCTGCCTATTTCATCTGGCGGGAGCCATGGATGGTGGCTGGTGGTGACACCTTCATCCATCACATGCTGCAGCACTGCGGACTACAGAATGTGTTCGGGCACCAGGCCCGTTATCCGCAGGTAGATGCTGAGGCGATACGCCTTAGCGGGGCACGGCTGGTATTGTTGTCGTCGGAGCCTTATCCTTTTAAAGAAAAACATGTCGATGAATTACGGGCGGTTATCCCTTCAGCACATATTGTGCTGGTAGACGGGGAAATGTTTTCCTGGTATGGTAGCCGGTTGCGTTATGCCCCCTCCTATTTTAATGAATTGCTGGACCATTGCCTGCAACAGGAGCCCCTGACCGATCTCTTTTAGTTTCCCACCCTTATATTGACGAATAAATTCATGTAACAAGGACACTTATGTCCGGTAATGGCGTTGTACGGCCTTTCCCGGGCTATCTGGTATTTGGCTACAAACAAAAAGGATTAGGCTACAGGCGTCTCCATCCTATGGCAGACATTTGTGGTGGATTACTTAATTTTAACATTGACGTTTATGAGAACGGTACTGATCACCGGTGCGAATAAGGGCATTGGTTTTGAAACAGCCAGGCAGCTGGCGCAATTGGGTCACTTTGTATACCTGGGCAGCCGGGATATTCATAAAGGGCAACAGGCTGTGGAGCGGTTAAAAGCGGAAGGCTTCCCGCATGTGGCAGTTATACGGCTGGATGTAACGGATCCGGATGCTATCGGGAGGGCCAAAGCTATACTGAGCAATGAGATGGACGCACTGGATGTGCTTATTAACAATGCGGGGTTTCCGGGTGATGCGTTCCAGCGGTTTTCCGAATGCGGTATGGATACGGTTCGTCGTTTATTTGAGACCAATTACTTTGGGGCGGTGCAAACAACGCAGTTATTGCTGCCCCTGTTACAACGCTCTTCTGCGCCGGCTATCATCAATGTATCGAGTGAGGTGGGATCTTTGACGATGAATATGGCCCCTGACAGGCGGGCTAACTGGGATCATTATTCTGTTTATGGTGCGACTAAAGCGGCGTTGAATGCTTTTACGGTGATGCTGGCTAATGAGCTGCGGCAGCAGCGCATTCCGGTCAACAGTGTTACGCCAGGCTATACGGCTACTGATCTTAACGGATTCAAGGGATTTAAGACTGTTGAAGCAGGTGCGAGGCCTATTGTACAACTGGCGTTGTTAACAGACCCATCGGTGACGGGTAAGTTCTTCCAGGATGGTGGTGAAGTGGCCTGGTAGTAGTGGTTTACAAACATTAATTTATGGCACAACATGTTATTGAGCGGGTAAAGAGTATCAGCGATTATCATCGTATCCGTCGGCTGCCGGCGCCGGAGCATCCATTGATAAGCCTGGTGGATTACAAGGATATCCGGCATTCGGCGGCGTACAATGATATCAGCTGGATGTATGATTTTTACCTTATTGCGTTGAAAAGGGGGTTGGATGGAAAGATCAGGTATGGGCAGCAGGAGTATGATTTTGATGAAGGAACGATGTTTTTCATATCTCCCGGGAAGGTATTCAGGATTGAGGTAGCGGGGGATGCGGCGGACAAGTCGGGTTGGCTGCTGCTGGTGCATCCGGATTTCTTCCGGAATATGCCATTGGCGAAGACTATCAAAAGATATAAATATTTCGGGTATTCTGCACAGGAGGCTTTGTTCCTTTCGGAAAGGGAGGAAGCTATCCTTGCAGGGGTGGTGCAGCATATCCGGCAGGAATATCAATCGAACATTGATGTATTCAGTCCGCAGATCATTACGGCTCACCTGGAGGTGTTGCTGAATTATGCGGACCGTTTTTATCACCGGCAGTTTATTACGCGACGGGGGAGTAATCATGAGATCTTGGAGAAGCTGGATACTTTATTAGACGATTATTTTGATCACGTTACCATAAGTAACGGTTTGCCGACTGTCAACTATCTGGCGGAGCATTTACATCTAACGCCTGATTACCTAAGTAGTTTGCTGAAGGTCGCTACGGGTTTGAATACGCAGCAGCATATCCATGAAAAGCTGATTGAGAAGGCGAAGGACAAGCTGACGGGGACGACGATGTCGGTGAGTGAGATCGCTTATGAGCTGGGATTTGAGCACTCCCAATCTTTCAGCAAGTTATTTAAGGCGAAGACCCGACTTTCGCCGCTGGCGTTCAGGCAGTCCTTTTGCTGAGGGGCGAGGCCGGTAAAGATTATCCTATACTATGCTGAGGGGAAAGGTGAAATCTTTACATTAGCGTTATGTTATCAAACCGACATCTGGCATTTATGGAAGTGGCCCGGTTGCAGAGTTTTTCCCGGGCGAGCGAGGCTTTATTTATTTCCCAGCCGGCTATCAGTGCGCATGTGAAGGCATTGGAGGAGCTGTATAAGACGAAGTTGTTTGAGCGGAAGGGGATACAGATTGCGTTGACGGAGGCGGGTCGTTTGTTGTACAAGCGATTGCTGACGGTGAAGGTGATCCAGGAGCAGACGGAGTTTGACATTTCGGCGATGCATGATCAGCAGCAGGCAACTGGGATGTTGAATTTGGGAGCGAGTACAACGGTGGCGTTGTATATTCTGCCGAAGGTGATGTCTGCTTTTCACGAGGAGTATCCGAAGGTGGAGATCACGTTGTTGAACCGTAACAGTGAGATTGTGCAGGAGGCGTTGCTCAACCATGAGATCAACCTAGGTATTACGGAAGAGAAGGGTAAGTTGACGAATGTGACATATCAGCCATTTCTGAAGGACCAGATCGTGCCGGTGTGTAGTTCGAATAGTCCGCTGGCAGGGCAGCGCAGTTACCGTTTGCGGGATATATTGCGGATGCCGGTGGCTTTCCGGGAGCGGGGCAGCGGGACGCTGGAGGCGGTGAAGCTGGCATTGGCGCGGCATAAGATACGGCTGAATGACCTGGATGCGAAGGTGCGGTTGGGAGGTACGGAAGCGCTGAAGAATTTCCTGATCGCATCGGGTAGTCTGGGTTTTTTGTCGACGCGGTCGATCATCAAGGAGTTGCAGCATGGGGAGTTGATCCAGCTTCAGTTTGAGGGGTTGCGTATAGAGCGCAATTTCTACTTTATCCAGCGCAAGGGTGAGGTTAGTGAGTTAAGCCGGCGGTTCATCAAAATGGCTCGTTCTATCTATAACAAATCCTGATAGGTTATAGTAATTTCATATGATCTGGCTTATAGGTTTCTCCCTACTTTTGTTCGGGTCCACTATTAGGGACCCTTATTTTACTACATCAAAAGTGCTTGGTCTATGAACATGCTTTTTTATTATGATGAGATCTATAATGCTGCTGTTACCCGAATCAAACAAATAGCTGGTATTTCTGTACACCGTAAGAACCGTCTGGTGAATATGCTGAAAGAGAATATTCCTTCTTTTGTGGTAAAGCCGGAGGATATCGATGAAGTAAGTACGAACACGCGTAATTCTATTGGGTTGATGTTGTGTCCGGAGGCGTTGGCGGAGTATGCCGGTATCAGTAAGTTGCTGGAGAAGGACATTGACGAGGGGTTGGTGGCGAGCTGATTGGCGCTGCCCTTCTATTTACTATAAACTTTTACAGAAGCCTTGTATGGCGCGGGGAGGTGAGGTATTTATGACTGCCGCCTGCCTGCGTTTGCAAGGTATTATCTTTGCTGGTGAGTAGCTGGCGATAGTGTTTGTTTTTCCCATTTTTCGTTGCGGGCCGATTTTCTTCTTCATTAGCGGCTGATGATTCCGACGACATTTTGCTGATACCTGTGGGGTAAGTGGCGGTAGCTTTCGGGGAGCTACCGGCAGGAAACTAATTTGCGATTTGCGAAACGGCTTTTTATATTTGCTCTCCTGAAAATTAAATCAACTCAATAACTATGGGAAAATACAGAGCTGGCGTATTATTCGGCGAAGAGCTGGAAGCGCTGTACAAAGATGCAAAGAGCAGTGGATTTGCCATGCCTGCAGTCAATGTGGTGGGCACAAACTCCGTAAACGCTGTCTTGGAAACAGCCGCCAAAGTGAACTCTCCGGTGATCATTCAGTTCTCCAACGGGGGTGCACAGTTCTTTGCGGGTAAGGGTATGCCGAATGACAAGCTGCAGGCTAATATAGCAGGTGGTGTATCTGGCGCCAAGCACGTACATGAGGTAGCTAAATATTACGGTGTGCCTGTAGTGTTGCATACGGACCATGCTGCCAAGAAGTGGTTGCCCTGGATCGACGGTTTGCTGACTGCTGGTGAGGAATATATGAAACAGACGGGACAGCCGTTGTACAGTTCACATATGCTGGATCTTTCTGAGGAGCCTATTCACGAGAACCTGGAGATTTCCAAGGCATATTTTGAGCGTATGAATAAGTTGGGCATGTCTATAGAGATCGAGCTAGGTGTGACTGGCGGTGAGGAAGACGGTGTGGACAATTCTGGTGTGGACAATTCCAAGTTGTACACGCAGCCTGAAGAGGTAGCGCTGGCTTATGAAACCTTGTCCCAGGTAGGCAGCCGTTTCACTATTGCTGCTGCATTTGGTAATGTGCACGGTGTGTACAGCCCTGGTAATGTGGCGTTACGTCCTGACATTCTGAAGACGAGCCAGGATTTCATCCAGGAGAAGTTTAAGACCGGAGAGAAGCCTGTTTATTATGTATTCCATGGTGGATCTGGTTCTCCCAAGCACCAGATCACGGAGTCGCTCGGTTATGGTGTAATTAAGATGAACATCGATACGGATATGCAATGGGCGTTCTGGGAAGGTGTACATGATTTTTATGAGGCTAAGAAGGATTATCTGCAAGGTCAGTTGGGCAACCCTGAGGGAGCGGATAAGCCGAACAAGAAATACTACGATCCGCGTGTATGGTTACGTAAGGGTGAGGAGACTTTTGTAAAACGTTTGGAGGAGGCTTTTGCTGATCTGAACTGTCTGAACCGCAACGCGTAATCTGGTATATACCATATTAAATTTATATTTGGGAAAGAGAGGCGCAGGTCTCTCTTTCCTTATAAATGCACTGATTAACCCTATTATTACCCCATTATCATATATATTAATTATCCCCTACAAACTGGTTTCCAACCCCTTTACGGGTAATATTCCTAAACTGAAAGTGCAGAACTGAATTAAATTTGTATCTTGCACCACTATTTTTTAATCTAATAGAAAAATATGTCAAGCTGGTTTAAGCGCATCAAACAAGGCATTTTAACGTCTACAAGTGAAAAGAAGGAAGCACCGGATGGATTGTGGCATAAATGTCCTAATTGTAAAAAAACCACCACTATTAAAGATCTTCGTGCACATTACTATGTTTGTGACAAGTGTAATTATCACAACCGTATAGATTCTGCCGAATATTTCGATATTCTTTTTGACGACCAACAATTTGAAGAACTTTTCCCGAACATTTATCCGAAGGATATGCTGGGTTTCAAGGACCTGAAGCCTTATGGTGCTCGTCTGGTAGAGGCGCAGAAGAAATCGGGGCTGAAGGACGCGATGCGGGTGGCTACGGGCCAGGTGTTAGGTAATGATCTGGTGGTGGCTTGTATGGATTTCAGCTTTATCGGTGGTTCTATGGGTTCTGTTGTTGGGGAGAAGATATCGAGGGCGATCGACTACTGTATCAAACATCGGTTTCCGTTGATGATCATTTCGAAGTCTGGCGGTGCGCGTATGATGGAGAGTGCGTTTTCGCTGATGCAGATGGCAAAGACTTCTGCTAAGCTGACACAGCTGGCCAATGCACGTCTTCCCTACATTTCGTTGATGACGGATCCTACTACGGGAGGTGTGACGGCCTCTTATGCGATGTTGGGAGACCTGAACATAGCGGAGCCAGGGGCGTTGATTGGTTTTGCGGGACCCCGTATTATCAAGGAGACGATCAAGAAGGATCTTCCTGCTGGTTTTCAGAGTTCGGAGTTTTTGCTGGATCACGGCTTCCTGGATTTCATTATGGATCGCAAGGAGCTGAAGACCAAGCTGGCCCAGGTATTGACTTTATTTAAGCATTAATACGATACATTTATCGAAGTGCACGTAAGGGGTATGGTCGGGAAGGCCAGCCTTTTACGTGTTTTTTGGTTATTTCCCCATTTCATTCATGGCAGAATTAAAGAACAGATCGGCTTATTTTGAGTATGCAATAGAAGACAAGTTCATTGCAGGTATGGTATTGACAGGAACGGAGATCAAGTCTATCCGTGCCAACAGGGTTAGTTTTAACGACTCGTTCTGCTATTTTTCGAAGGGGGAGTTGTATGTGAAGAGCTTGCACATTGCTGAGTATTCTCACGGTACTTATTCGAATCACGATCCTTTGCGGGAGCGGAAGTTGTTGTTGACAAAGAAGGAGTTGCGCAAGTTGGATAACAAGATGAAGGAACGGGGCTATACGATCGTTCCATTGCGTGTATTCATATCTGAAAAAGGATATGCCAAGATAGAGATTGGTCTTGGTAAGGGTAAGAAGCTGCATGATAAACGGGAGTCTATCAAACAGCGAGAGACGGACCGTGAGATCAGGCGATATCTCAAATAGTCTCCCCTACTCTATCTTTCTATGATCTGCGAAATGACTGTCTGTAAGCGTACCTATTATTTTGTACTTCCTTAAACGTTAGCAATATGTTAATTATATTATAGTGTTTATGGAATAGTGTTTCTTTTGTACATCCTTCCCGTGGATCATTATCTTTCATATATGCGTTACGGACGTTTATTACTTATCTGCACCACACTGAGTATTTTCTTTTCTGCCTGTAAATCGGGCGAACAATTGTATCAATCCGGTCGTTATGACGAGGCGGTGATCGCCTTTACTAAGAAACTGCGGCAGCGGCCGCAGGATGCGGTATCGCGGGATATGTTGCCGAAGGCCTATGCGCAGGCGCAGCAGGTGCATGAGGAGCGTATCAATTCGTCGTTACGTACGGACAATGATTTAAAATGGGAAGCTGCCCGTAAGGAGTATCGTTCGTTGCAGCGGTTGTATGACGCGTTTCAGCGATCGCCGGCAGCTAAGGAGCTAGTACAGCCAAAGGACTACCGTAATGCGATCACGGGGGCACAGGAGAATGCTGCGCAGGCCCGTTATGATCGCGGGATGTATTTGTTATCACAAGGAGACAAACCGGCAGCCCGGCAGGCTTACGATGAATTTGCGGCGACGCTGAAGCTGGTGCCGAACTACCGGGATGCGAAGCAACGGCGGGATGAGGCCTATCAGCTGGCGGTATTCAATGTAGTGGTGAGTGAGGTGGATATGTTGAATACGACCTATAAGTTCAGCGCTGACTGGATGCGGGATGATCTGACGCGCACTTTGCAGCAGAAGGTAGGCAATCGTTTTGTGGAGTTTACGAACGAGTGGCTGGCCAGGAACAATAGTCAGTTGCGGCCGGATCAGTACCTGGATCTGCGTATCTATGATTTTGCGGTAGGACAGACTTTTGTGGATCGTTATGAGCGGGAAGTATCGCGGCAGATCGAGGTAAGCTCGAAGACGGACACGACAGGAAAGGTCATCCGGCGGTATGAGGTGGTGAAGGGTACGATCTATATCACTAAAAAGACGGTGGTAACGGGTGGGTACCTGGATTTCCGGGTGCTGGATGCTGCCAGCAAGACGGTGTTGATACAGGATCGTATTCCCGGTAATTACACCTGGGTGAACCAGATCGGTACTTTCCGGGGAGATGAGCGGGCGCTGAGTGATGAAGACCGGAAGCTGCTGGGTGGTGTTGATGGTTTTCCACCGCCGGCGCAGGAGCTTTTCAAGGCGTTTGCGCAGCCGGTCTTTGAGCGACTGGCCCATGAATTGCAATACTTTTATAACAGATACTAGCGCGTAAAAAAGCAACAATACATGAAAAAGATATTATTCGCTGCTATAGTTGTTGTAATAGCAGCAACGGCCTGCAATTCTGCCAGGCGTATGGTAGCCGGGGAGGAATCCTACATTTACAATAAGGAGTGGAAACTGACTACCTTGAATGGCAATGCTATTGATACGATCCAACATAGGAGTATTCCCACATTAGTGTTTGACAAGAAAAACCAGCGGGTGTCGGGGAATGCCGGTTGTAACCGGATGATGGGTAGTTTTGAGATCAGCGGAATGGACAATATCGCGTTTTCCAAATTGGTTAGTACATTGATGGCGTGTGCGGACATGGAGCTGGAGGGCAATTATATGAAGACGTTGGAGCAGGTGAATAAATTCAGTGTAACGACTACTGATAACACCTTATTACTACTGAAAGGGGATGTAGTGGTAGCCCGATTTATTGCAAAATAACACGACTAAAAAACAGATACCGGGATCTGGCGGTACGGCGCGGCTGTACTACCAGGTCCCGGTTCGTTTATGGGAGCTATTTAAATTATGAGAGGATATTTTAGTTCATGTACTGGGGCAGTAGTTTAAGCAGTTCGTGTGCGGGTACTACCCCACTCTGGCGCCAGCGCAGCTGTCCTTTATGAAAGAGTAATAAGGTGGGTACGCCACTGATCTGCCATTGGGCGGCAAGGGCCTGGTTTTTATCTACATCGATTTTAATGATGCGGATCTTATCTCCCAGTTTGTCTTTCACTTCCTTTAAAATTGGCGGCATCATTTTGCACGGGCCGCACCAGGTAGCGAAGCAATCGATCAACACGGGGGTGTCGGATTGTATGATGGTTTGTAGATTGTCCATACGGTTATTCTCCTTTACGGAACAGGTGCAAAATATATGCCTTTCCTGGCGGGTGCCAGATTGACAAAAGAAAAGCCCTTGTCTGCAACGACAAGGGCTTTTTCATTATCATCAGCAACGATTAGTTATCGAGGTTGGGGTTGTTGCGGTATTCTGCATCTGGTATGGCGAAAATATAATATGGGCTATTGGCGACAAAGGGGGTCCCGTTCGGGAATCGTAAAACAGTATGTCCTTTAGCAATTACTTTTTTAACGGTGCCGTCGGCCCTTGGTACATTGATGGTAATATCTTTATTATTAGCATCTAAATATTCTTTACGCACTACTGTACCACCTGTACGCAGGATATCAGAAAGGGAAAACCCTTCGCCCCATAGTTCTTTTCTACGTTCTATTAAAACTTCACTGATCACTTCCTGCTGGGATTTACCAGTAATATCAAGAGGTTTAGCATTACGTACGCTTCGCAATTCGTTCAGTCGGGAGGCAGCGGTGGTCAGGTCGTTATTACGCGCTGCTGCTTCTGCTTCTATCAGTATCATTTCTGAAGCGCGCATCAGTACGATATCACCGGTCTGATCGTCTTTAAAGCGGAATTTATCATAGCGCAACAGTCCTTCACGTCCGGGGAGGGTATCCCAGGAGAAGAGTTTGCTACGGATATCGTCTTTATCGAAACGTTCCATGAAGAATGGGTCCGGGCGGAAGCTATAGTAGTAAGATCCTGCGGAAGACACATCGAGGAAGTGAAAGTTGTAGCTGGCGTTACTCTGGTCGGGACGCTGACCATGTCCCCATATCCATTCTACATTCTGCGAGTTATTAAAGCCCCCATAGTAGTCGGCAGCAGGCATGAGTGTGTAACCTTTGCGTGCATTTGCTGCGTAATTGGCGGCATCGTTCCATCTGCCTGCATTGAGGCTAGCTCTTGCCAGCAGTCCGTTGGCAACGGAAGTATCTATTTTATACCGGCTGGTATTGCCACGGACATAACCTGCCAGCAGTTTACGGCCATTGTCCAGGTCGCTGAATATTTGTTCATACAGCCGAGTGTTGGTCACTCTGGGTTTACCAACTGTACTGAGAGTCGTTGGCTCCGTATAAAGCGGTACTGTTTTAGCGTTTGGATTTGTTTGTACGTTGAGTTGATAAAAGCTTGCTAGTGTGAGGTAGCAGTAGCTTCTTAGTACCAGTGCCTGGCCTTTGATGTAACGGCGTTTGTTATCATCTCCCGGTACATTGTCGATACGAGCGATAATGTTATTTGTATTATCGATCACTTT
The DNA here is from genome assembly GCF_020386615.1 of Chitinophaga pendula. Classification (NCBI taxonomy): domain Bacteria; kingdom Pseudomonadati; phylum Bacteroidota; class Chitinophagia; order Chitinophagales; family Chitinophagaceae; genus Chitinophaga; species Chitinophaga pendula. Next base: position 2,225,641 of record NZ_CP077769.1, on the reverse strand, counting down.
GTACAGCAGGTTCCAGAAGCCTGATACCCTGCCGGTGGTGCGGTCGGAAGCATCTACAAACTGGTAAGAGGCCGGATAACCATATTTACTTGTCAGGATAGCCACATCGCTCCCCATAGCATCACTGGTACGCAGGATAGCGCTGTATCCGGGGTTAGCAAATGAGTTAAACGTTTCCATCAGGTAGCCCCATGTGCCGTTGATGACGGTTTCTGCATTTGCTACGCTGTTGAATACCACTTCCTCCGGTACGGCATTAGTAGGTGATTGGTCGAGGAAATCTTTGCTGCAACTGCCAGCTAGTACACTACTGATCAATGCGATGCCTATATATAGTTTATTTTTTTTCATGTTTCTCATTTTTAATGATCACTATGCGAGACTTCTAGAAGCTCAGGTTGATACCTGCTGAAAAACTTTTGATAGCCGGATAGCGGAAGTAAGTAGTCCCCCCCACTGTCTGTTCCGGGTCCATTCCTTTGTGTCCGAACCAAGTGAGAAGATTGTCACCTTGCACATATATACTAAGGCCGCTGAGGTGTATATATTGGAGTAGCGAATGCGGTAAGGCATAAGTCAGCGTTACATTTTTCAGCCTTGCATAAGAAGCATCGTATAGGAAGCGGGTGGAGGTAGAGGTCCAGTTGTTATTGACGGTGGATAATTTCGGGATATCTGTATTCCTGTTTTCCGGGGTCCAGCGGTTGATCATGTCTGCATGCCAGGCCCTTCCCGGGGAGGAGCCATTATGATACAACAGGGGAACGTCGCCATCCAGTACTTTACCACCTACGCTATAAGTCAATAATACGGAGAGGGATATTCCCTTATAAGTAAAGGTATTGTTTAGACCACCAAAGAAGTCAGGCAAAGCGGAGCCGGCATATACCTGTGTAGCATCTGCGTACACGGAAGTACGTGTTTTCTTGCCGCTTGCATCTACTTTATACCATTCGGGGTTACCATTATCCGGGTTTACGCCGGCCCATTCGCGGATGAAGAAATCATAGATGGATTTACCTACCATTAATTTCTTGGTACCGCTGATGATCTCTTGTTGTGGCAGCGAGGTGATCCTGTTTTTGTAGTGAGAAACATTGAGATCTACTGCCCAGCTAAAGTCTTTAGTTTGTACAGGAATACCGCGCAGTTGTACATCTATACCTGTATTTTTGAGCGCACCTATATTTTCATCTACGGAACTGAAGCCGGTAGAAGGTGCCATTGGTCTGGCGTATAAAAGTTTTTGTGATTTACGTTGGAAGTATTCGATGGTACCACTAAGGCGGTTTTGGAACAGGGAGAAGTCTACACCTATATTCAGGTTAAGGTTTGTTTCCCATTGCAAATTGGGTGTACCCAGCCGGCTTTTATATGTTCCTCCTTCTCCCAGGTTGCTGTACAAGGTGTATAGGCCCTGGTAGGCGAAATAGTTACCAATGTTATCATTTCCTTGTCCACCATAGCTGGCTTTCAGGCTCAGGCTATTGATCCAGGATTGATTTTTCAGGAATTCTTCACGGTGTAGCAGCCAGGAGGCACCCAATGACCAGAATGTACCCCAACGACGATTGGGAGAGAACCGGGAAGTACCATCTGTGCGGAGGGATCCGGAGAGGTAATATTTACCCTGATAGTCGTATTCTGCGCGGCCAAGATAACTGGCGAGGCTGTAGTCGATGCTATAGCCGCCAAATCCTTTCAGCTGAGAAGCTGCTGTTGGTTCCTGCAGACCAGGCAATGCAAAATTCTGGCGTTCACCATTAATATATCGCCAGTTGTAGCTATAAGCTTCTTGTCCTGCCAACAAATTAATATGGTGGTTGCGGTTAAACGTCTTCTCGTAGGTAAATATGTTACTCAATGTCCAGCTTAATGTGCGGCTGTTATACCTGGAGACGGTACCTTTTATTGGTGCATCCCATCCAAATTCCGGATTGGTGTAATCACTTGCGGTACGATTGGTATAGTCGATATTAAAACTGGTTTTAAATTTCAGTTCCTTTAAGATAGCGATTTCTGCAAAAAGGCGGGCAGAGACGTTATCCCGGATACTGTCATGTTTGTCCAGGCCGGCGGTACCTATAAGGTTAGTGTTAGCGTTGGCGGCACTAGGGCGATAAGCTCCATAATCCAGTATCTGGTTGCCTGCTGCATCAAGCACGAACTGCCCGTCGGGTGTGCGTTGATAGATGGGATAGATCGGAGCCATTAATCGTCCGTAGTTAATAGAGTTATCGGTACGACTATCTTCAGAGGGAGGGCTATTTTGCAGTGAGTGGGCAGCATTCATGTTAAGGCCAATTTTCAGCCATTCTTTGGCATTTATCTCCAGATTGGTCCTTACTGAATATCTTTTAAATCCGGATGCCAGCGCGATTCCCTGGTCATCGAGGTATCCACCGGAAATAAAGTAACGGACATTTTCGCCGGCGCCGCTGATGTTCAGGTTGGCTTCTGTACGATTACCTTGTTGCTGGGTTGCTTTCTGCCAGTTATCATTCCAAAGGAGGCGGGCACCAGGGGCTAATTTACCATCTGTGCCTACGGGGCGAGGGAATTGCGGTCCATACGGGTTGATGCCCAGTCTTTCGACCAGTCGGTTGCTGGCTTGTTCTGCCGCCAAGGCTGCTGGTGTACCATTGGCTAATGCAGCGTTTCGCAGTGCTTCCCAGGTTAGTTCAAAATATTGATCGCCACCAAGCTGTGTATAGTCTTTTACGGCTCTATTGCTGATACCACGGCTTACTCTGGCGTTGACAGTTGCCCCTTTGGCGGTATTTTTACCTTGCTTCGTCGTAATGATGATAACACCGTTGGCTCCTCTGGATCCGTATAATGCGCTTGAAGCGGCATCTTTCAGTATGCTGATGGATTCGATATCAAAAGGATTGATGGCGTTAATAGGTCCGGAGTAAGGTGCGCCATCCACTACATATAGCGGATCGCTGGAAGCATTTATGGAGCCAATACCACGGATGCGGATAGTGGCCTCTGTTCCCGGCTGACCGCTAGCAGATACTGATTGCAGGCCAGGTGCGAGTCCTTGCAATGCCTTCGAAATACTGGATACCTGTAAACGTTCGATCTGATCTTTTTTAATCTGGGATACTGCGCCGGTATAACTAGACTTTTTCGCGGCGCCATAAGCGACAACAACATATTCATCAATATCCCTACTGGCAGGTCTTAAGAATACTTTCAATGATGTATTTGTGATGGCCACCTCCTGTTGTTGCATTCCCACATAAGTTATCACTAATGTGGTGGCGGTGGCGTCCACGTCGAATTTGAACTGCCCATCTGTGTTAGTAACGGTACCTTTAGCGGTTCCTTTTACTTTTACGGAAGCGCCTGGTAGTGGTATATTGTCCTGTGCAGACAGGATGGTACCGCTTATTTCTTTCGTCTGCGCATACAACGCAAACGGCAGCAGTAATGCCAGCAATAAAAGAATACGTTTGTACATAAAATTCATGGATTCTTATGTTTTTTAAATGTGTTGGTGCTTGTGTCTTGTCTTTTTGTGTCGGGGGATATAGATATGAGATATCCTACCCGCAAATGGTTGGCAGTTATTACATGACAGTCCTCTCCCGTCTATATCTGGCAGGATATATTACGGACGATATGCGATCAGTAAAATATGATGGATTATGCTGCCATGTATGTACAGCAACAGCAGCTATGTTGGCGGGTGAGTATAGTGCAGTTGGTTTTAATTAGACTGATTTCCATTATTTTCTCCATTAAAAATTAATAAGCATATAGCAACGCCTCTAATGGCTGGTACATATCCCCGTTTTTTACAATTATTCTACCATTTTGGTAGGCTAAGTAGGGTGCAAAGCTATAGTTATAATATAAATTGACAAAAAAAATGTTAAAAAAATATTTGGGGGGCATCCTAAGAGGTTCGATAGGGAACTCGACCTCTCTCAAAGACAATCAATAAATCGGCTGTATGTTTTCCATAAAAAGAGCTACCGCAGTAGATATCATAACTGCATGAACAGGAAGGTCCGGTGGCTCTATTATTTTGCGTATTTAATTTCTCTTCTTCCATCACTTTTGTTCTTAAGGCTTTGAATTCAGTTTCAGTTAACCAGGTATTGGTATTAAAGAAAACTTTGGCGCTATCCCATCCCATTTTTTTGGCATCTTCTTCCCATCGTTTAGCATAGACAGCAAAATCACTTCTTCCCTTCGTTGATTCATAGTGATAAGGCTGGAGGTAATTGATCAATTTTCGCAAATGTGTTTTATCACTTTCGCTTAATTGATTGCCGGCTAAAACGATATTAATTTTCTCCTGCCATAGTTTTACTTTTTTTTCAGGCGTTAGTGCTCTGAAGATTGCCATTTGATAGTTAAAACTATATTTCAGTATACTATCTCTGCTTAAATTTTAAAGGTGATCGAGGTTTTTCACTACCCAAGCCTGTGTTGCAGGATCGCATGCATATTGTGCAGTGGGTTCTTTACGGCAGGCGAGGAAGGAGACGACTATTAATAAATAAATAGTAAGTACTCTACAGTTTATTAGGGCCATGGAGGCACTTCCAAGATTTTTGGGCTTTTTCATTAAATAGGGGTTTAAGGGGTACAAAAAGGGGTATACTACATACAGCCGATTTTTAAGAATATAAGGTTGACTGTAAGGTAGTAAATTCTCAAGATTAAAAGCGTATAAAATGGAGGAGGCGCATTTTCAGGCCAGGGCGCTACAAGCCTTTTTCGGCCTGTTCGAAGCCTTCATCGATGAGCCAGTTGCCGCTATCGGCTGCGGAAGTGGCGAGTTCGTCGCAGCGGTTATTGAATGGGTTGCTGGCGTGTCCTTTTACCCAGTTCAGTTTTACTTGGTGTTGGCGGAAGAGGGGGATGAAGCGTTTCCAGAGGTCGGCATTTTTTTTATCCTTGAAGCCGATCTTGACCCAATTCCACAGCCAGCCTTTGGTGACGGCGTTGACGACGTATTCGCTATCGGTGAATATGTTGGCGACGAGGCCTGGTTTTTTGAGTGCTTCGAGAGCGACGATGACGGCCAGTAGTTCCATGCGGTTGTTGGTGGTACGGCGATATCCCTGGGATATTTCTTTACGTACCTGTCCCCACATGAGGATTACGCCATAACCGCCGGGGCCGGGATTGCCACGGGAGGAGCCGTCTGTATAGATGATGAGATCTGCCATATTAAGAGGCGCAAATATACACAAACAGTCGTAACGGCGATCGTTTATGACGATGATACGCGGTTACGACTGTTTACTATGATGAGAGTGGGGAATGATTATACCTGGAATACTCCCAGCTGGAAGGGATTATCTACCGGGGCCTGGTTGGCGGCGGTGAGGCCTTCTGATATTACGCGGCGGGTGTCTGCGGGGTCGATGATATCATCTACCCAGAGGCGAGCGGCGGCGTAGTATGGTGTGGTTTGGCTGTTGAATCGTTCGGTGATATCGGAGAGTAGTTTTGCTTCTTCTTCGGGGGTGATCTCTTTGCCTTTGGCTTTTAGGGAAGCGACCTGTATCTGCAGGAGTGTTCCGGCTGCTTGTCCGCCGCCCATTACTGCGATCTTGGCGGTAGGCCAGGCATATATGAAGCGGGGGTCGTATGCTTTGCCGCACATGGCGTAGTTGCCGGCGCCGTAGGAGTTACCTACGATGATGGTGATTTTAGGTACGACGGAATTGGATACGGCGTTGACGAGTTTTGCGCCATCTTTGATGATGCCGGCATGTTCGCTGCGGCTGCCTACCATGAACCCGGTGACATCCTGGAGGAATATGAGCGGGATCTTTTTCTGGTTGCAGTTCATGATGAAGCGGGCTGCTTTGTCGGCGCTATCGTTATAGATGACGCCGCCCATCTGCATCTCTCCTTTTTTGCTTTTTACGATTTTGCGTTGGTTGGCGACGATGCCTACGGCCCAACCGTCGATGCGGGCGTATCCGCAGAGGATGCTTTTGCCATAGTCTTCTTTGTACTGATCGAATTCGGAGCGATCGACGAGGCGCTGGATGACATCGATCATATCGTAAGGGCGGGTGCTATCTGCGGGGATGATGCCATATATTTCTTTGGGATCGTGCAGGGGTGCTTCTGGTTTTGCCCTATCGAAGCCGGCGTTAGCGGGGGCGCCCAGTTTGCTCATCATTTTTTTGATATGATCGAGGCATTCCTGGTCGGTTTTGAATTTATAGTCGGCGATGCCGGATATTTCGGTGTGGGTAACGGCGCCGCCCAGTGTTTCGGCGTCGATATTTTCGCCGATGGCGGCTTTTACGAGGTATGGTCCTGCGAGGAAGATGAAGCCGTTGCCTTCCACCATGAGCACTTCATCGCTCATGATGGGCAGGTAGGCTCCGCCGGCGACGCAGCTACCCATTACGGCGGCGATCTGTGTGATGCCCATGGCGCTCATCCTGGCGTTGTTGCGGAAGATGCGGCCGAAGTGTTCTTTATCGGGGAATATTTCGTCTTGCATGGGCAGATAAACGCCTGCGCTGTCGACGAGGTATATAATGGGCAGGTGGTTTTCCATGGCTATTTCCTGGAGCCGGAGTTGTTTTTTGCCGGTTATGGGGAACCAGGCACCTGCTTTCACGGTCATGTCGTTGGCGACGATCATACATTGGCGGCCACTCACGTATCCTATGCCACCGACGGTGCCTGCGGCGGGACAGCCACCATGTTCGGCATACATTTCATATCCGGCGAATGCGCCTAGTTCGACGAAGGAGCTGTCTTTGTCCAGCAGGTAGGCGATACGTTCCCTGGCGTTGAGCTTACCTTTTTCCTTTACCTTTTCGAGGTTCTTTTTACCACCGCCCTGTTCTATTACTGCCAGTCGTTGTTTTACCGTACTAATGGCCATCCGCATGGCATCTTCATTCTTGTTGATCTCCAGTTGCTGCTGCTCCATAAACGTGTAATGGTTTTAAAATTTGAGTACGGAAGTTAAGTTAAAATACAGATACAAAGACGGACGGCCGAGCCTGTCGTAAACCTGTACGGATAAACGCGTTGTTGTTACTGAACAATCTCGAGGCCAGGCGGCTGTTATTTATACAATATCCGTGGGGAGAGCGGTTCCGTAGAAAATGAATTAAAAAGTAAGTTGTAAATTTAGTAGGTGTTCATAGTTCATGCGATAAACCTTTCCCGATGTCATTACATAGCAAGACCCTGGCGGATTCGCTACAGCAGTTATATAACGGGGATCCCTGGATCTCTGTGAATTTCCACGATCATCTGAGCCGTATGAATGCTACGCAGGCTACGAAACGGTTGGGGGATTCCCATTGTGTGTGGGAGCTGATCAATCATCTGATCTACTGGCACCAGGAGGTGATGCGTTATCTAAACAACGAGCGGTTGCAGCAGGACGGTGATCTGCCGGATTTTTATTTGCCGGAGAATCATGGTGAGGAGAACTGGCAGGCATCGTTGCACCGGTTCAAGCATTCGTGTGAGGAGATGCTTGCGGTGATCCGGGATTATCCGGAGGAGCGGTTGTATGAGGCGGTTCCCGGTACGGAACAGGCGGTGATCTATTATTTGCAGGGAGTGATCGAACACGCGGCCTATCATCTGGGTCAGATCGTGTTATTACATAAGTACAGTGAGGTGGCTCAGTAGCTGAGGTCCATATCATATCTTTCTTCGAACAATTCCTTTCCCCATTGGTGGAGGTGCTTCTCCCCTGTCTTACGGAATCCTGCTTTTTTGTATAGCTCTATAGCGGTGGTTTGCAGGCTGGTGGTGAGCAGGTAGACTTTTTCATATTTTTTTTCTTTGCAGAAGCTGAGGGCATCCTGTAGTAGTTTTTTGCCCAGGCCCAGGCCGCGGAATGCCGGATCGAGGAGGAACCAGCGCAGTTGTGCGGTGGTTTTGGAATGTCCGAGTATGGCTACGGCGCCGATGATGTGTGCTTCATGGATGGCCATGAATACGCGGTCTTTTGAGGGGTTGTAGGTACGAAGGAAGTCCTGGAAGGTGCCGCAGACGTACTGTTCGAATTCGAGGTTATAGCCGGTATCGCGGGCATAGAGATGGCCATGGAGGTAGATGAGGTATCCTACATCGCCCGGCAGGAGTTCATGCCGAAATGTTATTTGTGAGGTATTTGGCGCGGATGTGTTGTCGGCGGACAGGATATCGCGGATGTTTTTCATGGCATTGGCGACGGCCTGTTGGCTGGCTGGCGGCAGTGGTTGCAGGAGGTTACTGATCTGTGTATTGGAGCGATCGTTGAGCAGGGAGATCAGTTCTCTACCTTTATCGGAGAGGAGGAGGTGCCAGGTCCTGCCATCGTCTGCGCAGCGTTTTCTGGTGATCCAGCCTTTCTTTTCGAAGGCTTTTAGGACGCGGCTGAGGTATCCGCCATCGATGCCTAATACGGTGGTGAGTTGGCCGGCGGTGCAGTCTGTGCGTTCTCCTATTTCGTAGAGGACGCGTACTTCTGAGAGGGAGAGGTCGCTGTCGAGGATATGTTGGTTCAGCAAGCCGATGACGCCGGTATAGTACCTGTTAAATTCTCTTACGGCGGCTACGGTGCTTAATTGCGTGGTCATCGTCCTTTATTTACAGCGAAAATATCACAGATAGTTGACTAAAGCAAGTAAATTATTTGACTAAAGCAACTATTTATATGATTATTAAAAAAGGCGATCCGGAGTGTATCCGGATCGCCTTTTTATTTGGGCGGATCAGCATCGAAGATCATGTCGAGGCAAGGCAGTGTTCGTGGCCGTCATTATGTTTTACGCGACTGTTCAGCCTTGAAGATCATGCCAGGAGGGGCAGTTGCTGTGGCCTCCTATTATTTTGTTTTACGGGCAGTGCTTACCTGGGCTGGCGTGATGGCCGGTGCTTTGTTGGTGAAGCTGTTGCGGATGTAGGTGAGTACGTCGGCTACTTCCTGATCGTTGAGGGCCGGTTGAGGCGGCATTGGATTGGAGTAGTATTCGCCATCGATTTCTACATCTTCGTTGAGACCGTTGAGGATGATTTTGATGAGTCGGTTTGGCTCGCCCAGCACGTATTGTGTTTTGATGAGTGGCGGATTGAGCCGGGGCACTCCGCTGCCATCTACCTGGTGGCAGGCGATGCAGCTTTTCTGGTACACTACTTTACCGCGGGCGATGCTGGCAGCCAGGTTGGCGGTAGCTGCGGGTTTGGCTGCGGTTGGTTTGGTCGTAGCAGGCTTTTTTGTCTGGGCCATTGCGAGGTGGGTACCCAGCAGGATGGTGAGCGCCAGCACTAATTTTTTCATACGCACTATTTATTATAAACGATTCTGTATACGGTGCCTTTGACGTCGTCGGTGACGTAGAGGGAGCCATCGGGGCCCTGTGCGAGGCCGCAGGGGCGGTGTTGGGCCTGGTTGGGGGTGGTTACCTCTTTAACGCCGGCGAAGTTGTCGGCGAAGATCTCCCACTCTCCTGCCGGTTGGCCATTCTTAAACGGTACAAATGCTACGAAGTAGCCTGCTTGTTTTTCGGGCGCACGGTTCCAGGAGCCATGGAAGGCGATGAAGGCGCCGTTGCGGTATTTTTCCGGGAACATGTTGCCGGTATAGAACAGGAGGCCGTTGGGTGCGAGGTGTCCGGGGAATGCAACGGTAGGATCTATTGCATCTTCGCCCGCTGTTTTTTTGCCATCGCCGCCAAATTCGGGGGCCAGTATTTTTTTCTTTTGCAGTTGGTCATAGTATATATATGGCCATCCGGCGTTATCGCCTTTTTTCAGGCTGTACATGGCTTCTGCCGGCAAGGTGGCGGAAGCCTGTTCGTTGTAGAGGTCTGGGAAGAGGTCATGGAGTTGATCGCGGCCATGTTGCATAACGAACAAGTTGTTGGTCTGTTGGTTCCAGTCGAGGCCGACTACGTTGCGCAAGCCGGTGGCGTAGTGGACGCCATCGCCTATTTGCTGGTTTTGTTTATCGGCTTTGAATTGCCAGATGCCACCTGCGGAGTCGAGTACGGGGCAAGGGCGCATGCCCGGGGAGCCTTTGGTACGGTCTTTTTCCTGGCAGGCATTGGAGTAGGCGCCGATGTTGACATAGATATTGCCGTTATTATCGAGTACGAGTGATTTGGATTCGTGCTGGCGGCGGTCGATGAGGCCTGTTACCAGTTTTTCGACATTGCTGGTATCGGCTACGGCCCCTTTGTTATCGAGTTTGTAGCGGAATACTTCTGTGTTGGAGGAGGCGTAGAGGTAGCCATCTTTTACGTAGATGCCGGTGCCTCCGTAGTTGCCGAAGCCGGATTGCTTATCTGTTTTGCCATCTCCGTTGGTATCCTGGAGGAACAGGATGCCTGTACCCTGTTTGAGGCGTTCCAGTTTTACGTAGATACCGCCCTGTGGGGTAACGGCGATGTGCCTGGTGCGGCCCAGGTTTTCTGCTACTTTGAGGGCGCCGAACCCTTTAGGTAGTTTGAGGCCGGCATTGTCGGCATCTGGTTTTACCTTATTGGTATTTTCCGGATCACCCGGGCCTGCGGGGCTGGCGAACGAAGGGGAAAAACAGCTCGCCACGAGTGCGATCGACAGTAGCTGTGCGCTTATTCTTTTCATAAGATCTAAATAATTAAGGTCAAGGTGATGAAGGTACAATAACCAATCAATAGCTTCCTGCCGTTAAATTAAACGGTTTTTTTCTATTAATGAAATGCGGACCTGCAATTTCCTTCAAACGTTTGCATTGAGCAAATTGCAGTCAGCAAAGGGGAATTTCCTATATGCTTATGGGAGGTGGATGTATTAGTTTTAGATAAAACCCACAGTTATGAAAACCTGTTTACAACTAGTTACCTGTTTCAGTTTATGTATTTTATCGTTGCACAGTTGCAGCCGGCAGCAGGACTTGCCGGGTCCATTATCTTCTTCGCCGGTTGTTACGGAAGCGGCGGGGTCTTTGCGGACGGTGTTTTGGGACGGGGATGCGTCCCGTGGTGCGGCGGCGGTGTGGAAGGTGCAGAATATAGAAGGTCAGGGTACGATTACGGCGGTGCATGACGGTGTTAACGGTAAGATCTGGCGATTTGACAAGCCGGTGGGTAGTCATCGTACGGAGGGGCACGGGGCGAAGGGTTACCAGGCGGCGGAGGGGTCTGACATTTATATCGGGTGGCGATCGAAGTTGGTGATGTCTGTCAATGAGGTGACGAATGCGTTGTTTCAATGGAAGGCATACGGAGGTGATATGCAGCAGAATTTTCCGATTGTGATCAAGACTACAGGAGGGCAGTTGCGGTTGTTTCATTTTGCTCCCGGAAAGATCGGTACGGAGTTGTGGAGTGTGCCGGTGGCGGCGGATGTGTGGCAATCGTATGTATTACGGATCAAGGTATCGCGGGATGCGTCGGTTGGTTTTATTGAGTTTTGGTATAATGGTCAGGCGCAATCGTTGAAGACGGGCGGTCAGCGGTATTATGCGCGGACGCTGGATGCGGACTATTGCGATCCGAAGTGGGGGGTATACGGTGCGGATGCCAGTGCTATTACGAATTACGTAGACAGATTGCGTATAGGTTCGACTTATGCTGATGCTGCTCCATGAGCGACGGGGGTGGTATTAAGCAGGAAGCAGCGGCCACGGTGACCGCTGCTTTTTTTTGGGGGGGGTGTATGGAAGAAAGGCGAAGGACGGATCAGGAGCCAGATATCTCGAAGTCCTGCGATTGTTGTGGTTGCAGGTCTATGCTGAGTGGATCGAGGGACCTGATATAGAGTATGGTATTGCTTTCGACTTCTATGAGGGCGAGGCAATGCCAGGTGTGGCCATGGGGCAGTGACAATGAGCAGGCTACTTCCTGTACGACGTAGAACCGTCCGGGTTGTACGTAAGGCGATACGGGAGGGAGCCGGAGTTGCCGGAGGGAGGCCAGGGAAGCGGAGGCATGGCGGGGGAGGCGTCGGCTTTCGCTATAGCGGTAGATGCGCAGGCGTGTCCAATGTAGCCGATGTCCCCCCTCCCCCCCTTCATCGCGTTCGCGGGCTTCGGGAGGCTGGACGGCATGTTGGAGGTCGGCGTTGCTGTAGTGATAGACGCGGCTGGCAGCAGCTGGGGAAGGCAGTTGCACGGAGAGGTTAGCGTAAGCGGTGGAGCTGGAGCTGATGACCTGCAGGGGATTGGTGTGCATGTTGACTTCGAGGCCGGCGGCCCAGACGGGGACGCCGAAGTAGGTTTGGGCGTAAGTAATGATGACATTATTATCCTTTATTTCTTCGCGTTCGAAGCGAAAGGATGCTTGTTCTACTACGAGGCGGTTGGAGGCGGAGAAGGGTAATCCATATAGTTGGGCGGGGCGTATTTCGTATAAGCCAGCTATTTCCATGATATAAGCCTGTGCCAGTAGTTGGGGTGTTTCAGATCTTACTTTGAAGGAGACGGGGTGATGCAGGTGATTGAGTACACGCACACGTCTGCGGTCGTCTTTCCACAGGGAATGGCCATTTGTAGGGTTCATGATTAGGTTATTTTAAGGGTACAATAAATGCACACGGCACGGCCATAACAGCCTACAACGGTGATGTATGGTAACTGCCGGCTGTTGTCTGATCTGTCTTTACGGGGGATATTACGATAAGCAACTTGTACACACGCATATATGCCGGAACAGGCGATGTTTTCAGGATAGGACGGGGTTTATCAGACAGTGTGGTCTGTCAGTATTTCATTTGTTTTTAAAACAATTTGAGCGACAAGGCTGCTATATAAAATTCCCTTAAAGGGATCCTTGTATGGTTAATGATCACGCAATACTCGTAAAATTTCAATTTTCTTAAAAAATGATAAAGTAGTAAGGTGCGGTTACAAATAATGGGTTTTGCTGGCTCCGATAGTGATGATTTAAAGGTGAATGCATTTCCGGGCGCTTATCAGATAAAACAGGGTTTACATTTTATTTTTTGGCTAATTCTCGTAATTGATGCTATTGTATCCTTTATGAAGATACGTAAAATTCCCTATCCCAATTGTTAAAGTTTGGTGTATGGCACTACAAGAGAATGCCAGTCCTATCCTTGCAGAAGGCAGGACTGGCGGGCCCTTCGGGCGGAAGGGGGATTACTGCGGATGGGCAGCAATGCGTGTGTGAGGATACGTTAGCGTGACCAGCAGCGAGCGATGGAGATGATGCAGGTACAGTATGCGCCGCCGCCGGCATTGCGGCAGGTATCATCGGAGCCGCAGGCCATATCTACGCAGAGGATGGCGCGGGTATTTTTACCACCGCCGTTGATTTGGCCAAGTGCTTCGCGGGACAAGGATTTGGTTTGTTGGAAAAAATGATTCTTTTTCATTGGAATACAAATTAAACATGAGTGATGGTGCTTACTCTTTTCTAAAGGTTTTCAGCGATCCCTTTTTTTCCGGTATATGTTGTTTTATTGCCGGCGGACGGGTTGTAGCGGGCACGGGTATTCCTGCTCCGCTGAGGGAGTGTCTTATCAGACATCCGGGGGACTTACCTTTTGCACGGGATCGCCGGTTGGAGACCGGTGGGATCATACGGGAGATATTTACCGGGGGCGTTGCATTGCTGCGGCTCCGGTGTATCTGTTGGTATCATGATTTGGGTAGATAAACCTGGCGGGGTTTGGGTGGATCATGTGCGTAATTTGCGACGAGCGCAATACGAGATAACGTGTTACTGTGAAAGTAGTAAAAAAGTGGGGGAAATAAAATAGTCTGTGATGAAAAATGGAGATTGATAAGGGACCGTCAGGACGGTTGCCGTGGAGTGGCGTCCTGACGGTGGTATTGGAGGGGGTCAGCTATCGAGTAGCTGGCTGAGGTATCCTATCCTGTTGGCCGTGGTGGATATGACCCGGAAATGGCCTCCTACGGAGATGATACCGGCGGTGACGGAGGCATCGACGAGGATGGAGATGAGTGTTTGGTCAGACATGGAAGCGGATTGGACGAGGTTGGCATCTTCGTCGGTGACGAACAGGTACTGGTACTTTTTGACGGTAAAGATGTTGGAGTTAAGGAAGGAGTGTACCTGTCGGAGGTCCTGGAGGCCGACCCGGAAGGGGGTGGTATGCAGGGCCTGAGCGATTTCGTTAAAGGGAAAAAAATACACGTAATAATTCATTTGCACGAATAGTTTTGGATCAGCAATCAAAATGTAGGATCAACTTGAAAAGCGGGTAATCAATGTGTACGCGACCTTTCCTCCCAATATATGTTATATGTATGATAACAGGGAAATCATGAGGTTATGATGCCAGCAGGTGATGTGCTATGTGGGGATTATGTAATGAGGTAGTGTAACAGTAATTGGTGGTGACGCTGCTGTGGGGCATGCTGTTGTTATCTGCCGGTATATACCGGAAGTTACGGGCGTTACCAGCGGCGTCACCAGGAGTATTATTGTTGTCAGATAGAACGAGGAAGGCGGTGATCAGGCATAAGATTCGTATGCGTATCCACCGACGGCGAGGAGTTCGCGGCTGACATCGTCATCATCGAGGCAGATATAGAATTCTGCTTCTTTTCTGAACGGGTCGTCTGGTTCTCCGTATTGCCATTCTTCGAGTGTATCATGGAAGATGCTGAATACGACGGGCCGTTTATCCTGTTCTTCTGCGAGGAAGGAGGCGGTATACCGGATGTATAGCATGATCCTGGAGGCTGCAATCCAGGAGAGGTCTCTGATCATTTCTTCCAGGCTATCCAGGTTGTGGTGGAAATAGTCTGGGAATGTCAGGATGCGGGCGATCTCCTTGTAAAAATCTGACAGTGTACGGGCATTACGGCCATCCAGCACGGCGATGAAAGTACATGCTTCCAGCGGCATGGGGCTGTCGGGGGTAATGAGCAGGAAAGTTGTAGTTTGGTTTGTCATCGCATTTTTATAAATGAAGCATAATGATCTGCTGTATAGTAGGCGCTGCCGTTGTTTCCTGTGACCAGTCTTCTGGGGCCTCTGTTAACGCCAGGCTGGTATTTGGTGATATCCCATTCTTTATAGCTCACGTTTTTAGGCAACAAACCTTCGCGGTTCTGAAATACGGTACCTCCTTTGAATCCGGCGGGAGGTTGGCCGGTTTTGTCGATAGTTGCCAATGTGGACCATGCTTCCGGCGGTATGCTGGTGGTTGCTTTGGCGGATGTTTGCTCAGTTGTAGCCGCTACAGTGGAATTGTCCTTTGTTACTTGCGAGGAAATATCTTTCCGGCAAGCTATCTGGCACAACGATAATAATAAAAATACGATAGAAAAAGAAAGGATTTTCTTCATTTTTTGGGTGTTTAGAGGTGTAACAATGGGATGAAGGTAAACCTGATATATTAAACGCAGGTTAATAATGGGATAAGGCTTCGTTAATTTGTTGGTTTATATTTTGGGGGGTATATAAAAAAACTGAGGCAGGTAAATACCTGCCCGTTCATGAGTCTTTTTCCTTGTACTGTCGATACAGTCGGGGAAAAAAACATTACCGTGTTGTTTGTTTGACTACCGTTTAGCTCATTAACGGTTAGTCGCATTTATAGGGAACAGTTGCTCAGTGTGCATAGGGATAAAATCTGACAATTATAAGCGTTTACAATAATCTGGTATCGACGTTCCTTTCGTGCAGAGGCAGTAGTACGGTAAAGGTGCTACCGGCTCCCGGGCTGCTGTCTACACTGATCTTTCCCTGCAGTACGCCTACCAGTTTTTTGGTAATAGAAAGGCCGATACCTGTGCCCGGCACTTTTTTATTGAGGCGGCTAAATGGCTGAAAGATCTTTTCCAGGTTTTCTGCGGCGATCCCCTCTCCTTCGTCACTGATCTGCATTGTCCAGTAAGGGTACCTGCGAGACAGGGATATCCGTACGATTTTACCCTTTGGGGAGAATTTAACGGCATTTGTCAGGAGGTTTTGAATGATCTGTTGCAGTTTGTACCTGTCCTCTATGATAAAGGGGGGCATATCGGGTGACAATTGCAAATCGACTTGTACATCTTTACGCCCTATGCTATAGATAGCGAGGATCTCTTCGAATAAGTGCTGGAGATCTATTTCTTCTCTCGCGATATCGTCTACTGCGATCCTGCCGGATTGGGTAAGGCGACGGATATTGCCGGTCTTTTGCACCAATTCAGCGATGAGGTAACTAATACCTTTCTGTAAGGCAGCTGATTGCCCTGGTGACAGTTGGCCATTGCTCTCCTCTAAAAGTTGCATAATACCCTGTAGTCCATCCACGTCCCTACCTATTTCATGGTTCCATTCTCTGACAAATTCCCATGTTGTGATCAGTTCGTGCCGAAGTTCTTCAGTTCTATCCAATACTTTTTGCTTCTTTAGTTTCTCAATATTGTACTCAAAGTCCAGCATATCACAGTATTTATAGTCATGATTGAGGGCCCCTCAGCTAAGTATAGGGACAAATAGAACATGGCGTTACAGGTTATAACAAAGCGTTCTTATTTACTTTTTTGCGGACAATAGGGTTGCTCATATCCTAGGGTCTATGGCACAAAAGTGCGCCATTCGGGTTAAAAAGAAAATAAGTAGATCATAGTAATTTTCCTACGTAAAAATACGTACTACTATTTACAATTAATTAAAAATCAATTATTTATAAAACAACGTAGTCTACTACTACTTTGCCCGTAGTTATCAAAAAAACGGAAAAACGGCGGAGACCGGTGAGTAAATCGGAGCTATAGGAATGATATACCCTAACTATGGGAAAGGTGGACGGGAGGTATAGGAAATGATTGGTTGGAGGCTGGGGTTAATCGTCCCCAGCTTCAAGTTTATTGATGAGTTGCACCTTATTACGGATGGCAACTTTTTCGAAGATGTTTTGTACGTGTTTGGTAACTGTTTTTTCCGAGATGAATAGGGTGGTACCGATGTCTTTGTATTTATGTCCTTCACAGATGAGCCGGGCGATGTCTATTTCCCTTGAGGTAAGGTGGTATCGCTGGCAATTCTGTTCGAAGCGGCTGCCGACACGTGCGGCTGGTGCGGGCACATTTTCAGGTACAGGATCTACTGGTGTGGAGGGTGGTGGCGGTATTTGTCCGAGATTTTTGAGGGCACTGAAGGCGGAGTTGAGTAGCACTTTCCGTTGGCGTTCGGCATTTTCCAGGATGGATGCGATCTTCTGGCTAAGTTCCGGGATGCGGAATGGTTTGCGGATAAAGTCGATGGCCCCCAGTTGGAGGCCCTGGAGCCGGTCGTCGCTGGTATATTTAGCGGAGAGGAAGATAAAGGGGATGTGGTTGTACCTGGCATCTTCGGAGAGGATGGAAGCAAACTTATAGCCATCTACCTTATCCATCATGACGTCGGAGATGATGAGGTGCGGTAGTATGGTGGCTTCCCGGATCTTTTTGAGGGCTTCCTGTCCGTTGAGGGCGACGATAATATTATATTGTGTGCTGAGTTTACGGGTGAGGTATTGGAGCATGGCGAGGTTGTCTTCGACGATCATGAGTGTCTGGTGTTGTTCGTCGAAGGGGGAGTCTTCTACCTGGAAGGTCTCGGGGTAGAGACGGGTATGTTGGTGTACGGCATAGATGGCGGCCTCTTCATTGATGCCGGCCTGGTATATGGGCAGGGAGACTTTCATGGTGGTACCGGTTTTTTTGTCCGGGTTACTTTCGACGGTTATTTTGCCGGCGAGGCCATCGACGATCTGGCGTACGATGGGGAGTCCCAGTCCCATGCCCTGGCTACTTTTTTTCGCGGTATATATCTGGAAGTAGGGTTCGAATATTTTCTGCTGCATATTCCTGGGGATGCCCATTCCTTCATCTTGTACGGAGAAGTGCAGCAGGTCCTCCTCTCCTACCCGGAGGGATACGTGAATGCGGCTATTTTCGCGGGAATAGCGAATGGCGTTTTCGACGAGGTTATTAACGATGCGGTTGATGGCATCGGGGTCGGCTTTGACATGCAGGTCGGGGGTGATATCGGAGGATATGCTGACCTGGCGATGGCTGGCATAGTGCCGGAATAGGACCAGGTTGTCATTGAGCAATTCGCTGAAGTCGGTGACCTGGTCATGATTATAGACATCGAAGCCTTTGGAATAGCGTTCGAGGTCGAAGAAGTTGCTGATATCTTTGGTGAGTTTGTCGATGTTTTTACGGATGACGGTTAGTTCTGTTGTTTCTCCATATTTATCGATATACTCTTCGAGGTAGTTGCTGATGAGCGTAAGCGGTGTTTTTGTTTCGTGGGCGAGGTTGACGAACGTATGTGTTTTTTGTTCGTTCAGTTCTTCGAGTTTGCGGGTACGTTCCTTCACTTTTTCGGTGAGGGTGCTATTGAGTTCCTGAAGTTCATCGTATTCCTGTCGGGATTCGCGGACGGTGCGCCGGATGAACAGGACGGTGATAACTAGGAATCCACCGTTGGTGATGGATACTTCGAGGGCCTGGCTGGCATTAAAGTATGACAAGAGGGTCATGGAGGCCCAAGGGATAACGGCGAGGTATACGGCGAATATTTCTTTCAGTTCGGCTTTGCTTTTATCTTCGCGGTACTTGATCAGGACGGCCTTTGTCAGCGCCCATACGAGGGATATGCTGTACAGGAATGGGATGATGACGCCATACCGGCGGGTCCAACCCAGGTCTTTATTGATGGAGTATCCGATGACGAAGAACAGGAAAAAAGGGAGGATGAGGAACAGGAATATACCGTAGAGAGCATGGAACCTCAGTCTTTTGAGGTTAAATGCTTTGTAGAAGTAATACGGGAAGAAGGAGGCCATGGTGAAGCCTGTTCCGTAAGCGATAATATTCTGTACGACGATGGGAATTGGAATGGCAGGATCGGGAAAGAGCCCGCCTGTGATATTGTACCCCAGTAACAATACCAATAAAATGAGGTACCACAGTCTACTTTTATCCCGTGGTCTTGAAAGGTAATATATCATTTGATATAAGAACATCACCATTTCAATTACCACAAAGAAGAATGTGATAAGATGCATTTCTGTCCCCGGAAATAACATACAATATTCTTATTTGCTTGGTTCTCTTCTCAAAAAGCTCAATTTGTAGCTTAAGGTCAATTCGTTATAGATGTGGAATCCGTGGCGTTGGTACCAGGGAATGTTTCGTTCTGTGGAGGTCTCCAGGCATATGGGTCTTCCCATTGCGTTGCCTACGGCGATGACTTCATTGAGGAGATGGCTGCCAATGCCCTGGTGGGCGTGGGCGGGATCTACTCCGATGAACCAGAGGTAATAGATGGCCTCCTGCGGCAGCAATGCTTTGACTTTGGCTTCGCGGTCCAGTGCTTTTTTGACGTTACCGAGGCCTGTGCAGGAGAAAACCATCTTAGCATCGAGGAGGATGGCTTTAAGATTTGTCTTTTTTTGTTCTGGCAGCATGATGAGCGCGCAGGCATTTTTATCGTCGGAGAGGTATACTTCTCCGAATTGATAGCATAATTCGAAGGAATAGTCCATGAGTGCTGCAATGCGCTTTTCCCGTTTGCTGTCTTGCGGAATGATATAGTTTACGCTTTTGTTGGTGTCAAAGGATTGCCGGAGGATATCAACGATTCGTTTTTTATCATCATAGGATGCTTTGATCATAATCTTATATAGTTTGGGTTTGACTGATTCGTGTTTTGCCGGCTGGTTAGGACGTTGGCATTAAATATCCCTATAATATCAACAACGGTTCTGCGCACTAATATACAGCTTTTTTTTTCGGTGCAAGTTTGTGCCAATGAGGCTATTGTTAAGTTTAGATACGGTATTGCGTAAAAAATTCCCCCCGAAATATTTTGTTTTCTAAACAACTTAGTCTATTTTAGATACAATTGCAATCGAATGTAATTAGATAGTCACAAATTCCACGGCCACATTTATGAATAAATTGTTTCCATTTAGATCTACCGTTTAACTTGGTTATATACCGGGGTCGTTTTACAATATATTTAGTTGATTGTATGACGAGCCGCTGCCCGGCGGTGCTTACATCTGCCGGGTATTTTATGACCCATTTATGCAAACGTTCGCACCAGATTGGAAGACCTATTATTCCAGATTAGAAAAAGAATAGCAGCCCGGCTTTAACAGCTTCTATCAACCGCCCGAAATCGAAACGCTAACAAGTAATTATCAGCCAGTCAATCGTTCACCGTAAATGACAAACATATGAAAACGCTATTGTTACCTCTGCTCAGGGAGTAATTCCGGTATCTTTTATGTCCCTTCAATATTGTGCGTGTCCCTGCGGGGATGTGCTGGTATTGTATTGCCCTAACGCAAATATCTCCACTTACATATTGCTCTCCCAAACATTTCATCACCGTTAATGAAAAACATCATGAAGTCAACATCAAGATTCCTCGTTCACGCCAGCTGGATGCTGGTTACACTCGGTACCCTGGGCACATCCTGTCAGAAGGAGAACGCTGCAGACCCCATAGCCAACACAGAGACAGGTACCGATAGAAGCCCCAATACAGAAGCGATCCCCAGCAGTCTGTCTATTAACTGGAACAATTATGCTACAGGTGCTTACAGCAGTGGTAATGCGGCCAGTGATTTCGGTAATGCCGGAGGCTGGAATCAGTCCCGTTCTTATATTTCCGACGGTACGCTGCGGGTAACCCTGTTAAAAAATGCGCTTTCCGGCGCGGGCGGTCTGATCTCGAATATCGACGTATCAGACGGTACGGAGTATGAGCTGGATTACGACGTGCGTTTCCACAGCCAGTTTGACTGGAGTCGTGGTGGTAAGGTAGGTTTTGGTTTCTCCATAGGAGAAGGTAATACCGGCGGTGATCCCGGATGGGATGGTAATGGCGGTACACTGCGTATGATGTGGTACCAGACCGATGCCGGCCGCGTGTTCTTCCAACCTTACATTTATCATAAGGATCAACCCGGACAGTATGGTGATACTTTTGGCAAGTCTTATCCCTCTTCGGGCAGTATTACCAAAGGTACTACCTATCACGTACATGTATATATTAAAAGTAATACCGGTAGTAACAGGGATGGTCGCGCTCAGATCATCATCAATGGTACTACGGTGCTTGATACAGCGATCCGCTGGACTACCAATGATGCACAGCGTTTGATCAAAAACATGACGTTCCATACGTTCCGTGGTGGCAGCCAGACTTACTGGCAGTCTCCTGTAGACAGCTATATCTACTACGATAACCTGGTATTGCGTAAGATCCGCTAGTCTATGCTTCGCTTTTGAGTTTATGACGAAGGGCTAGTACAGGTTGGATGGGGAGAGTGTATATTATCCCCTGTACTGTCATCACTTGTCGTTCATATACGATCATCTGTCTGATCGGCCCGTTCCGTTATGGAGCGGGCTTTTTTTTGTATAAAAATGGCTGCTGACAGATAACCTGCGTCAGCAGCCATTAACAGACACAAAACTAAAAGGGAGAGAGACCGTTCAGTTTCTCTCTTCATAAAGGTACGAAAAAGAAAAATAATACAATCATTTCTTGTATCAATATTAACTCCTTTTATATAATCGTTGTTGTCTTTAGAAGGCAGAAAAGTTCATATAATAGATATCACCGAGGCCGTTGCCCGGGCGATATAACTGTGTTTGTTTGTACACCCGGAGCGGCACAGGTGCTGATGGGACGGATGCCGGGATACTGCGGGCGCTGCCGAAGAACAGATATTTTCCATCGCGGGTGACTTTGGGGGACCATTCGGAGGCAGAGGTATTGATAGGCGGTGGTAGTTTGCGTGCAGGGGACCATTGTCCGTTCTGGCGGCAGCTGATATAGATATCTCCGTTTCCCAGTCCGTTGGGAATGGTCGCCATAAACAGCAGGTAGCTTTCATCGGGAGCGATGAAGGGTTCGTATTCGTTGCAGGCGGTGTTAACGGCGCTACTGAGGTGTTCACGGACAGTGTATTTTCCATTCACCAGACGGCAGCAATAGATATCTGCGCCCCCCAGGCCTCCTTTTCTGCCGGAGCTGAAGTACAAGGTGCCATCGTCGGTCTGGGTGGGATAGTATTCGCTTTCCGGGCTGTTGATGACCGTATCGAGGTGTACGGGCGCTGACCAGCCTGCGGATGTACGTTCGGTCTTCCAGATGTCCCAATCTGTGCGGATGCTTTCTCCCGGGTGTATAGGTCTGTCGGAGGCGAAGTATAAAGTGTTACCATCTTTGGTGACGAAGGGATCTACATCGGTATATCTGCCGGAGAAGGAGGCGATGACAGGGGCGGTCCATCTTCCTGCTTTTTTATAGGAGACGCAGATGGTGCAGGCGTTGATATCTGGTGTGCATTTGAGGAAGTATAGCGTATCTCCGGAAGGAGAAAAAGCGGGGTGGGTATCGTAGTCGCCGGTACTAATGACACCCGGTTCAAAGAGGGCCGGTTCAAAGAGCACTGCATTGGTGGCAGCAGCGCTCTTTTCCGGCCGGGCATCTGTGCAGGCTGCCAATATAACCGCAGCCAGGCATAAGCACCTATAAGCATGGTTCCGATAACGTATCATGCAGACAATTTAGGTGGAGTTGCAGGCAAGGAGTTTAGATTTCTTGCCAAAATCTTGTGTTTTAGTGATAGCGTTGGTGGTAGCGGGTGGGTGGCACTTTAAATCGCCGGGTGAAAGCGGCTGTGAAATAGTCGGTATTTCCGAATCCTGCTGCATATGCGATATCTGCAATGGGCAGGTGGGTATTACTGATCAGCATTGCCGCATGTTTGAATCGTATTTCCCGGAGGTACTGGTGTGGTGGCAGTCCTGTCATGGTTTTGAACAGGCGGCTCAGGTAAAATGGGCTTACATAGGCATGGCGGGCCAACTGGGCCAGCGAGATATCCTCGGTGAAATGGTTCAGCAGATATTGTTTGGCTCTTTCTATTGCATAGAGGTGTGCATCTTTACCGATATGCGGGATGATGTCTTCATTTGCCGGCTGCAATCCTGTGATGACGAGGCGGAGCAGTTCGAGCACCAGGGTATCTTTTTTCAACTGTTCTCCTTCCCCACCCTGTTGTATCTGTGTGTGCAGGTATTCGATGGCTGCGGTAGCCGGTATTTTATCTGCCAGTATGTTATGCTGCTTAAAAAAAGGGATGTCGCGCAGGTCACAGGTTTCCTGCAAGGACGCATACCATTCCTTACTGAAGTTGAAGACAGTGCAATGGGCTGTGCCGGGCAGCAAGGTGTATTCGTAGTCCGGCTTATCTACGATCAGCTGGCCACTATGCAGTTCGTAGTGACGATGACCGAGTTGCCAGGCTACCCTACCGCTATGTACCAGTACGAAGCAGAAGCAGTCATTGTATGCTTTTGACGGGGAGGTCTGTACTTGTTTATCCAGGCGCCAGTCTTTCAGTTGATACCAGTTATCCGGGTATGTGCTGTCTATATGCATGAGGCCGGAGTGATACTGTTATTAAAGGATGAAGCGCGGTGCATGATATATTGCCGTACCTGCCGGCGATACGAATGTATGGGAATAATCTGGGATAGTAACGCCCGACGGGGGCCGGGCGTTAGGTTGTTAAATACTTTTGTTTTTTACATTATCTCCGGGCCTTGTGGTTGCAGGGAGGTACAATTTTCATGATGGGAGCAAACGGTGGTACAGATGGCGATGCTATCTGTGATTGGTCCCGGGCCGGAGAATGCGGATTGGTTCAGGCGAGCGATCTTGATCTTCTTCAGGGATAGTTTGGCTGTGGTTTTCTTTTTCATAAAGGGATTGGGTTTTAAGGTTGATAAATATGTTACTTACAATTTAGGAAACTTCGGATAAATAGTGAGGGGCATGCGATATCCCTGCATGCCCCTTTTTACTGATCAATGGAAATGATTATTTACTGTCCTACGGCGAGGTCGGCATTTACGTTGCCCCAGCCGAATTTGTTATGTCTGTTCTGACCGAAAGAGGCGGCGCGGCGCATGCGGGCTACGATGCTGTCTCTTGGATAGGTAGGATTTTTGCTCCATACGAGGGCGGCAATACCTGCGCAGCTGGCGGTAGCTACGGAAGATCCTCCTACGGTGGAAGGCACATCGCCGCTCATGGCAGTGGACAGGGGGTTTCTACCGGTAGATGTTTTTTCCATTACTACGGTGAAGGCTACTTCGGGGCCTACGTGACAGTTGCCGCAACGTTCGGTGAGGTTGTCTTTCACACCGGTAACGGCGTATACTTCACTCATGGTGGCGGGGAATATTACGCCTACAAAGCTACCGAAGAATTTGCTGGAGGTACCGGCAGCGCAGAAGATGAGTTTACCCTTGTTATATGCATAGCGGATACCATCTTCGATAGCGCTAAAGTCGAAGATAGTACCCAGGCTCATGCTGACGATCTTTAATGCAGGATCGTTTCCGGCCAGTACATATGCATCGGCTACACCATTCACAGATTCATCTGACAGCAGGACTACGTTTTCGGCGGCGTGAACCATTACGAGGTTGCTGTTGTAGGCGATGCCGGCGGTGTTGCCACTGGTACCGCGGGGGGCAGCCAAAGCACCTGCCATGCTGGTGCCATGTCCACAGAGGTCGTCAGGAGTACCACCTGCGAAGGTCACCAATTTCTGAATGGTACGGCCACTGGAAGCACCCTGGTTGAAGCCAGTGCCGAAGGCATTCTGATTCGGACTAACTCCGGTATCGATGATCATCACCTTAATGCCGGCGCCGGTAGATCGGTTCCATGCCTGTGGGATGTTATGATAGGTATAGTTCCAGGATTGTTTGGCAGCTGGCGTGATGGTAGTATAATCTGAACCAGCGACAAGGCCGTTGAAAGGATCGTTGCTACCACATCCGAAGTTGAGTAAGGAAGAGGCAGCCCGGCTGTTGTCGGAGGATTGTTCTTCCATATACTGGCCGTATCCGATCGGCTCTGCATAGCGTACCAGTTTAGATGCTCTGAGGGCTTTGAGGGTAGCCAGGCTACCAACTTTGACATCTACAATGGGTAACGTTTTACGATCATAGAGCACTGGTGACTGGAGGCGTTGACCGGCGACTTTGCCTTCATTGGTGAGTACGATGTCGAGTACTTCCTGGTGAGCTTGTTTCCAGCTATCGTTGTTCAGATCTATCTGATGGATAGTGCGGGCGAGGTTTTCGTAAGTGGCCGGTTGATATCCAACGGACAATACGCTATCGCCTTGTACGAGTGCGCTCCATACCATTTCATCGCTGGCATTGGCCCATTTAAAATGGCCGGTGGAAGACAGGCTTTGGCGGATGAAGGCATTGATCTGGTCTTTAGGAATGACGGTACCAGGTTGTTCAGTGCCAGGGCGATTGGAGGTGATAGCGGATTGGTCCTTACGGCACGCAGCCAATGCGAGAAGGAATAACCCGGAATACAGTAATCTGGTGTTCATGTGTAGTGTTTAGGGGATGAAGAAAAGTGCTCTTTTTCCTGATCAGTTGTATAGTGGCATAGCAGGGATATTGCTCATTTGTGATTTGCGGAAAAGGTGACGTGAAGTAATTCAGGAGACGGGCCGGAGCCACCAGTGCTCCGGCCATACATGCTCCAATAGATTGGAAAGAAGCGCAACAAGCCGATATTTTATCAGGCCGGGGACTGCACGATAATGCATATTGACCGCACTATTGTGCTGTGACATCACGATGCGCTTGATGAAGGATAACCCGGTAAAGTATTCCCGGTATACGCAGAAAAGCGGACAAATTAAACGATCATCAGGTTCAGGTTAAAACATACGGATAGTTGACACACTTTGCGGACCGGGGTTATATGGTTAAAAGATGGCCCTTGTATGCTGCAGGCTACCAAAGGCTTTTAAGGTCAGGTCAGCGCTACAGGTAATAGATCGCTGATAAAATACTGCATGTTGAAATATGATTATCGTTATGGTGGATCAACGATAATTGCAGTATCCAAGATAGTACAATATTGGGGAATAAAAAATGGATGCTGTACAAAATATGAGCAGCATCCATTTTTATTTATTTACTGTTGCGCTGTTAACAGCTACAGGTAAGGCTTTTATTTATCCTTGTCTTTCATTTTCACGCGTGTCTTTTCGGCTGAATCTTCTTTCTTTTCGGGCTCGGACAATTTCAGGCCGCTATTGAAGCGATAGGTAAAGGTTACTCTTACAGACTGTGTCTGCCATCTGTTGTTAATATACACGTCTACGTTATGATACCGGCTGGTAGCTTCATATTTGTAGAAGCGGAAGATATCGGCACCATAGAGACGGATAGTTGCCTTTCTCTTCATGAAGTCTTTTGACACGCCTACGCTGATAGCACCGGTAGGTTCCTGCACGAAGGTACCATCGATATTGCGAGAGGTATAGATGGCTGCCACTTCTGCTTTCCAGTCTGCCGGAAATTTAACCTGCTGACGGAGGATACCATTGAACGTGTTCTGACTGAGGGAGTAAGGCAATTTATTAATCGTGCCATCGAATTTTCTGTTATTGAATTCTAAATACGCAACGGTTACCAGGTTTTCGCTCAACGGTATCTGTGCATTGACATTGACACCCAGTATACGGCGGGTGCTTAGGTTTTCCGGACGTACATATGATTCTTTGGTATCGGTGTTCTGTTGTACTACTTCCTGGATCACATCAGTGGTTTTGCTATACAGCAAGGTGGTGGTGAGTGCTCCTTCTGCGTACATGTGACTTAGTTCGATGTTGTTGCTATACTGGGGTTTCAGGTAAGGGTTACCTTCTTCGTAGGTATATTGGTCCACGAACAGCCGGAATGGGTTGAGGCTGCGATAGTCGGGGCGCTCGATACGGCGGCTATAGCTTAACACTACTTTATTTTCGGCATCCATGTTGTATCCGATGAAAGCGGATGGGAACCACTGTAAGTATTTGCGATCGAAGGATTGATTACCATTTACCTGGTTGCCTTTCATCTGCATTTGTTCTGCACGCAGACCTGCCTGCAATTCCCACTGTTCCATGGTTTTCTTATAGTTCAGGTAGCCGGCGTATACGTATTCTTTATAGAAGAAGTGGTTACCCAATACATCGTTCCTAATCCAGGAATTGCCTTTAAGGTCGAAGTATTGAGCGTTGTTGTCGGTGTTTACGTGGCTATATTTTGCACCCAGTTCGAGTGCACCGCCTACGCCCAGGGGTCTGGTGTAGTCCGCTTTTACCGTATATATTTTGATAACACCCGGCATATCTGTTCTGAACAATTTGGCATCTTCGGAAGGGTTACCATTACCATCAAAGTAGTAGTTGTTAAACTGCTGGAGATTGGTGGTATTGTAATCCAGGTAAGTTGCATCTAGCTGCAGGGAATGATCTGTAGAGTCGAAGCGATGTGTAAGGGAAACATTTACTTCTTTGTTATCCCATTTACCTTTTGTGGTAGCTGGCGCTACTACTTTTGTCTGTACGGAGCCATCGGGATTTTTGAGCAATGTATTATTATCGGTAGTAGATTCGGAGGGGTTATGGAATCCGCTTACTGCCACACCGAGGGTAGTACGTTCGCTGGCGTAGAAGTCCAGTCCTAGTTTGCCAGTATAGCTCTGGTTCTTATTAGGGGAATAAGAATTCTGGTCGTAGATGGACACGATGTTTTTACCATCATCGGAGCGGAAGTTGCGGCGGATATACATGTCTTCGAATCCTTTTTTCAGGCTATATCCGAGGTCACCGAAGAGATTAATTTTGTTGCTGCGGTAGTTGAAGTTAAAGTTTTCGTTAGTGCCCGGATAGCGTCCCTGCTGGAAGGTTGCTGACACTACGCCTCTGAAGCCGCTGGTATTAGTTTTTTTAGTGCGGATGTTGATCACACCGTTACCAGCTGCATCATATTTAGCGGAAGGGTTTGAGATGATCTCGAGTTGATCGAGCTGACTGGCCTGCATGTTGCGTAGCATAGCAGCCAGGTCGTTTCCACTAAGAAAGGTAGCACGACCATCGATGAATATTTTGATGCCAGGTTTTCCTTTGATGGATATATTTCCCTGGTTATCGACCAATATGCCCGGAGCTTTCTCGAGGACATCCATGGCGGAGCCGCCGGCGGACATGATATCCGCCTCTACGTTCACAACCGTGCGGTCTACGTATTGTTCTATCAGCGGGCGTTTAGCTGCCACTGTTACTCCTTTGAGGTTTTGTTCGCCTGCCTGTAATGTGGCAGGCTGTAAGGTATATGTTGGGGATTGTAAAGTAAATTCGGGGAGGTAGGTATCTTTATACCCAATATAGGTAAGGCTGACGAAATAGTTGCCATAGGCGATCTGTTCGAAGCTGAAGGCACCTTTATCATCGGAGAGCGCTGCCTTTACGATAGCAGAGTCCGTAGTCCGTTTTAGCAGTACGGTGGCGGCTACGACGGGTTGCCGGGAAGCGTCCTGCACCTGACCGGTGATCTGTCCTGTCTGTGTTTGCGCATAAGTTGTACAGATGCTCAGAAACAGCAGCATTGCACAAATGAATGTTGTTTTCATCAGTTGGATTCTTTTGATAAGCTCGGGGCACTCCTGTGTACCCTTCAGGTGATTAACGGATACTATTATTAGTTGTGGTTCATTGAAATGGCGTTCTGTACGGCAGGCTTAGCATGCGTATCACTGACGATCTGGCCGTAATCAAATTTGATCAGGCGTTCACCGCAATCGAAGTAGGCATCGTCATGCGTCACAACGATCACCGTCTTTCCCATTTCCTTTAGTTCGGGGATAATCTTTTTGTAGAAGAAGGCACGGAACACGGGGTCTTGTTCTGCCGCCCATTCATCCATTACCATGACATCTTTATCTTCCAGCAAGGCGTATATGAGCGCCAGGCGTTTTTGTTGTCCTTTGGAGAGGTCTGCCCTGATAGATTTGCGTTCTGCATCGAAGGATATTACGTCTTGCAATTCCATTTTGCGGATCAGGTACATGAGTCGTTCGTTGTTGGGATCGAGATCGAGGTTGCTATAGTTTTCTGCGAAGAGGCAGTTATCCGTAAATATAGCAGCGATGCGATCACGATATCCGGGGTAGGTATTCTCTCCTACCGGGTTTTCGTTGAGATAAATGGAGCCGCTGTGTGGGATGTATAATCCTGTGAGAAGATTGACGAAGGTACTTTTACCGCTACCGTTACCACCTGTAATGAAGATGCTTTCTCCTTTTTTTATTTCTATGCTCAGTGGTTTGAGGCGGAAAGTCTGCGCGCGTTTGGTATCGTAGTATTCGTAGGTTACACTTTCGAAGCGGATGCTTTCGAATTCACCGCTCATAGTTTTCACATCGCCATGGCCTATTTCGATTGCTTTAGAGGCATTAATGCGCTGGTGGAATTCCTGCAGGCGTTCTACAGCGATCTGCATCAAGGTGAATTCGCGGATCTGTCCGACAGCGATACCGATAGGTCCCATGAGGTAGAGCAATGTTACGATGAAGCTGCTGCTTACTACGGCACCGGTACCTAATAATAAGGGCAGTAAAAAGATGATGGCACCTATCAGCATATAGAACACGTAGTTACCCATCAATTCATTACCCATATAACTGATCATGGTCTTTACCGTCAGGTGTCTTACGCGATCGCGGTTGGTGGTGATATGATCATAATAGAGGGAGTCGCTTTTGCGGATGCTCATTTTTACTTCTTTGAAACCTTTAAGGAAGTCATTCACACTTTGCTGATATACGTTAGCCAGGTCTCTCACCGTGTTAAGGTCGCGTTGTATAGCGATATTGCGGATATAGTACAAAGCACCCAGCAGTATCAACACCCCTGAGATCACGAGTGCCCCCAGCAAATTGACAAATAAGAGGTAGGTGACCCCTACCAGTATCATCACCCCAGCATTGAAGGCTTCGATGAATATCTGTGGGAAACGTTGTAAAGTGGTTACGTCTGCGGTGGCGGTACGTACTTTATCTTCGCCCAGACTTACATACTCTTCATAGTTGGTGAAACGTAGTTTTTCAAATATGGAGAGACCGAGGTCATTACCCAGCTCATAGGTCAATTTAATGGTATAGGACTGGAAATATACAGATGTGATGAATGAGGCAATTATGAGGCCTACATAGATCTGCCAGTCATATCCATTTACAAAGGGCAGTGGTGTACCTGATACTTTGCTATTGATGAGCAACAGCAAAGCACTGGACCAGATACTGTTGACCAGTCCCAGGAGCAGAAGCAGGACATAAAACAATTTGGATTTTCTCTGCAACAAACTTAGCAAGTTCATACTATTGGATTCAAGAGATTAGATAATTAGTGTTTGTTTATGACCTCGGTTTAACTTGTTTTAAAATCAATGCGGACAAGGCGGTGGCGTTATCGTTCTTGAGCATGGAGAAGTGATTCCCTGGGGATACGTGTGACTGTACGGCGGCATGTGCGGCCCATCCAAGGTCGGCTTGTAATCCCGGCCAGGCTTCCTGTTCTGCCTTGACAACGACTACAGGTGTATTTACGCTACCGCCTACGGTATGCGTATTCAACACTGCTACGTTATTCACCTTCATATTCAGCACTCTTAATGCCAGGCAGAGGCTATCCAGTTTTTCTCCGCTGAGATGTGATCTCAGA
Organism: Chitinophaga pendula; assembly: GCF_020386615.1. Lineage (NCBI taxonomy): Bacteria > Pseudomonadati > Bacteroidota > Chitinophagia > Chitinophagales > Chitinophagaceae > Chitinophaga > Chitinophaga pendula. The sequence continues at coordinate 2,195,128 of NZ_CP077769.1, read as the reverse complement.
TACTTTATCACCGCCGGGATGATCTCTTTGGGCGATAATGTTGCGATCTGAGCGGTCAGTACCTGCTCTGCGTCGGCCGGCAATTTGTCTTCCATACGATGTTCTACTATCAGTGCGAAAGCTTCATTTCTCAGGACGGCAGGGAGGTCCTCTCCTTTTCCTTCGTCTTCCAGCTTCAGAGGTACAGGGTGTGCCGCTGCATCCAGCAATATGAGTATGGACACTTCTTTACCCATTGCTTCAAGCTGTTGCGTAAGTTCCCAGGCTACGTAGCTACCAAAAGAGTGGGCAACGAGGGTATATGGACCTTGTGGCTGCAATGACAGGATACGTTCGCGATAGGTCGTCGCAATGGCGGCCATGCTATCTAGCGGGGTATCCCCTTCGTTTACACCCGGCATTTGGAGACCATATACCAGGCCAGCTGTTGTGAGACCGGCGGCAACGGCATCATAACCATTTGCCAGGCCATCCTGTCCGGGGATGAGGAATATGGGTCGGGTTTTATCGCCTTTGTTGAGCAGAAGGACGTCGGGGTCTTTCTCCGGGGTCTTTGCTGCGGTCGTATCTGTTGTTATAGCGGAGGCGGCGGCGATCCTATCAAGTACGGCGGCCAGTCCGGCTACTGTCGGCACTTCAAATACCTGGCTGAGGGACACGTCTATTCCCATTTCTTTTTTGATCGCTGACACCAACCTAATAGAAAGCAGCGAATGTCCACCTAATTCAAAGAAATCGTCGTTGATACCTATATGGTCAATTTCGAGCAGTTCTTCCCACATGCTTACCAGCTGTGCTTCCAGGGCATTGCGGGCTGCGCTGTATCCTGTAGCGGTGGTTACGATGGTTTCCATGGACAGCAGAGCTTTCTTATCGATCTTACCGTTGGCAGTAATGGGGAAGCTTTCTACTGAAACGAACTGCGCGGGCACCATGTACTCCGGCAATCGACCGGCAAGGTAAGTCATCACTTCGTTACGATCAAATCCTTGTTCAGGAATTATGTACGCAACAAGTCCGCGGCTGTCTCCTTCGCCTTTAGCGAGGACAATGGCCTGGCTGACGTGGCCGGATTGTTCGAGCGCATGTTCTATTTCACCCGGTTCGATACGGTAGCCACGGATCTTCACCTGCTCATCTATTCTACCCTGGTATTCTATGTTACCATCAGGTAGCCAACGACCGAGGTCGCCCGTTTTATATATCCTGTCGCCAGGTATGTTACTGAACGGATGTGGGATAAATTTTTCCGCTGTCAGTTCGGGTCTGTGGAGGTATCCTCTTGCCAAGTTGGCACCACCTACACAAATTTCTCCGCTTACGCCAACCGGTGCCAGAGAGCGATCAGGACGCAGGACATAGATCTGCACATTGGCGACCGGTTTACCGATCACGATAGCAGTAGGCAGGATCGGATTATCGGTAAGACTGGTACATACTGTATTTTCTGTGGGGCCATATGCGTTTACGAGGCGGATACCTTTAGACTGAAAGTATGTTCCATCTTCCCTGTTGAGCGGTTCGCCAGCGGAAACGATCGTGCGGATGCTGCCTAATTCTTCACGAATAGTATGTTGATAGGACGGCGGTAATGTTACCAGGTCCACTTGTTGGCTGCGAACGAGCGCACCAAATTGTGCGGCAGACATAAGGTCTTCCTGGCGGGGTATTACGAGGCATCCGCCGCTCAGGAGGGTGTTAAATATTTCGTAGCAGGATGCGTCGAATCCGAATGCTGCGAATTGTAATGTTCTCATACCAGGTTCGAGACGCAGGGATATGGCCTGGCTCATGGCGAGGTTGACAACGCCACGATGTTCGATCATCACACCTTTAGGGCGACCGGTACTACCGGATGTATAGATCACATAGGCCATATTCTCCGCCGTTAATGCGGTCTGCGGAGCCTTAACAGACATGCTACGGATCAGCGTATCATCGGTATCCAGGTAAATCATCTCCGGACCGGCAGGCAGCTGTAGTTGTTCTGCGAGGTCTGAGGAAGTGATCATTACAGTGGCGCGGCTGTCTTCTATCATGTAAGTGATACGATCCATCGGATAAGAAGAATCTATCGGCAGATAGGTAGCGCCCGCCTTGAGGATACCAAAAAGTGCCACTACCATATCGAGTGAGCGGAGTATACACACCGGCACCAACATTTCTTCTTTTACTCCTTTGTTGCGTAGATAGTGAGCGAGCTGGTTAGCTCTTTCATCGAGTTCTGCGTACGTCAGGAAGTCATTATCAAATACCAGGGCGGTGGCATCAGGGCGTACTTTCACCTGTTCATCGAACAGATCAAGGACGGTAGTACCCTTTGGTATATTGAGTTCAAAATCACCTTTATTGAAGTCTACCAGCAGTTGTCTGGTAGCCGCTGCAGTGAGCAGGGACAGTTCTTTCACTTTCACCTGCGGGCGATCGCAAAGCTGACGGAGGATATGATCGAATCCTTCCAGTATCAGCAGGGCATATGGAGTATCGAGCAGCGCACGGTTGTATTTGAGTGCGAGGCGGATGTCTTTTGATACTGTAGCGGAGATGCCTAAGGGGTAGTTCGCGTGGTCCTGCATGAAGGTTTCGTCCAGCTGGAGTTGCCATTCCTGTACGGAAAGCAGGTCATCTACAGGGAAGTTTTCGAATGCGAGGAAGCTGTCAAACAGTTCACCGGATACTTCGAGCCAACGTTGTATATCATTGAGTGATGTATACTGGTACTCACGGCTTTGTACTTGTTCCTGCTGGATCTGCTGGAGCCATGCGGTCACTTCCTGTTCGGGATCTACGGCAGTACATAGTGGCAGGGTATTGATATATAATCCGACGCGTTGTTCTACACCTGCGAGATCGTCCGGACGACCTGACACTGTTACCCCGTAGGTAACACGTTGCTGGCCGGTGTAGGAAGATAACAGATATGCCCATACTGCCTGTATAACCGTATTAACGGTAACACGCTGCTGCTGAGCGTAAGCCAATATAGTGGCGGTACGGCCGGCATCCAGTATCATTTCTTCCACCTGGTAGTCGCCTTTACCTTTCGTCCTTTCGGCAGTTTGCGGCACGAAAGGCAGCAGGGTACCGTTACCTGCTTCAGCCAGGTATTTACGCCAGAATGTTTCTGCTCCATACTTGTCTTTACGCTCGATATGGCGAATATAGTCTTCGTAGCGATCTTCCTGTACCAAAGGCTGCTGGCCATTCATCAGGTCTTCATAGTTCTGTAACAGCCCGGAAATAAGGATAGGGAGTGACCATCCATCTACCAGCAGGTGGCTGAACGTCCAGACCATGCGATAGTGATCATCCTGTAGGCGGACCAATATCAGTCTCATCAGTGGCGGAGTATCGAGATCGAATGGTTTGCTACGTTCTTCTTCTTCGATACGATCTATCGCTATTTTTCTATCTTCTTCGGTCATGCCGGTGAAGTCCAGTTGTGTTACTGGCATGGTTACATTGCGGAATACGGACTGTACAGGCACCTGGAAGGCGTCGTGGAAGAATGCACTACGCAATATCGTATGCTGTTGCAGCAGGTATTGCCAGCTTTGGATGAACATCGGTACGTTGAGATGATAGATCAAGCCGGTGAACTGGATGGTATAGTGACCTGCGGAAGAATCATATAAGCTGTGGAAGAACATTCCTTCCTGGAGGCTACTCAATCTGTATACAGAAGAGAACTGCTCTGTGGTAAGGCGATGATAGATGAAGCTATCCAATTCCGCATTAGTGGCGAGACCAGTGAGACCGAAATCTGAAGGTGTCGCTATGGGATGTTGTTCCAGCTGGCGGAGTGCATGCAGGATCAGCTGTTCGAGCTCCTGTACATATTTTTCTGTCAGCTGTTGTATAGTTTCCTCTTTGTAGTGGCGTTGGCTGTAGCTGATGTATACCAGTAATTCTCCTTTTTCGACGATGCTACTTACGGAGAATTTATGTCGGATGCGGTAGTCATCTCCTACATCTGAGCCAGCGCTTTCCGTAGCAGTCCGGAACCATTTGTTCTGCTGCAACACGCTATCGAACTGACCAAGGTAGTTGAATGTGATATCCCAAGGTTCGTTGCCATGGAAGGCTTCGTCGTTCAGGATGTACTTGAATACGCCATACCCAAGCCCCTTGTCAGGTACCTGTCTGAGGTATTCTTTTACTTCTCTCAACAGGCGGCCCCTGTCAGTTCTTGTAGAGGCATCTGGTTGTATAGGATACATGGTGGTGAACCAACCTACGGTCTGACTGATGTCGATATCGGCAGAGATATCTTCTCTACCATGGCCTTCGAGGCCGATAGAGATATTAGCACCCGCCCAGTCGTACAGTACTGCCGATAAAGCACTCAGCAGTACATCGTTGATCTCTGTATGGTAAGCACGGGGCACTTCCTGCAACAGTTGTCTGGTCAGTTCCGGTGACAAGCGGAGTGAGCACAGGCCCATGTCGTCACCTCTTAGTACGCCATCGAAAGGCATATCTACAGGTACCGGGTGATAGTTTTGCACTACACGCAGCCATTGATCACGCTGACGTTGCAGGCGAGGTTGCCGGCTGTATGTATTTAGTGCATTATACCATTCGCGGTAAGAGCTTCCTTTAAGGCCCAGGGAAAGTTCGGCTCCGCTGGTAGCTGCTTCAAGTAATCTTTCGATATCCCCCAGGAGTATACGCCAGGAGACGCCATCTACTGCCAGGTGATGTACGACAAACAAAAGACGGTGACATTCTTCCTGTTCCGGCATTTGTATGAGTACAGCACGAAACAGTATGCCATTGTTAATATCAAGGCTGCGGGCATACTGATCGCCCAGCATATAGAGCTGTTCTTCCAGTGAGTCACCTTCGGCAGTGGTCACATCTGCAATCTCCAGGGCGCCAGTAGCGGTACCATATGTTTGTGTCCAGCCGGTAGAAGCCTTATCGTATACAAAACGTAAGCTATCGTGATAGGCGACTAATTGTGTGATGACAGTGGAGAGGATAGCTGTATTCAGTTTCTTGTCTACCGCCAGTAACATACTCTGGTTGAAGTGAGAGAGTGTTGTGCTCTCTGACTCGAAATACCACTGTTGTATTGGCAGCAATCCGCTTTGGCCAGTAAGTACTCCCTGCTCCGCGGACACTGCCTGTGTCTGCCTGGAGGCCAGCAAGTTGGCCAATGCGCCTACTGTCTGATGTACGAATAGATCCCTTGGCTGCAGCGTATATCCAAAACGTTTGGCGCGACTTACTACCTGGATAGTAATGATAGAATCGCCGCCCAGTTCGAAGAAGTTGTCATTGCGACCTACTTGGCGGCGGTTCAGCAACTCCTGCCATATTCCTGCCAGTTGTTTCTCTATTTCATTATGTGGTGCTACGTAACTATTGGTTAGGAGCACATCTGCATCTGACGGAGCCGGCAGTCCTTTCTTATCGATCTTACCATTTACAGTGAGTGGCCATTTTTCCATGCCGATAAGCATGGACGGTACCATGTAATCAGGCAGACGTCCTTTGAGGAATGTTACGATGGCCGATTTATCGAATTCACCCTCTGGTATTACATATCCCAGTAGCTTTTTGGTGCCGTTGGCATCGGTATGGACAGTTACGATGGCTTCGCTTACCTGCGGACATTGCAGGAGAACTGTTTCGATCTCACCTGGCTCGATACGGTAACCGCGGATCTTCACCTGGTTGTCAGCGCGACCGGTGTAGACAATGTTACCATCCGGCAACCAGCGGCCAAGGTCCCCGGATCTATACCAGCGCCCGTCTTGTCCAGGGACGGTAATGAAACGTTCGGATGTCTGTTTTTCGTTGTTTACATATCCGATCGCTACGCCATCACCACCGATATATAATTCACCATTCACACCCGGCGGTACTACCTGTCCATTGGTATCGAGCAGCAGAATACGGGTATTTGCCAGCGGACGCCCGATCGGGATATGTCCATGTGGTGCGAGTTCGTTTATTGCATAATAAGTAGCGTAAGTAGTCGTTTCTGTTGGACCATATACGTGTACCATCTTACCAGGTCCCAATACTGCAAATGCTTTCTTAACATGTGTCAATGACACCATTTCACCACCGAATAATACCATACGGAGTGGTAACAGATGTTCTACAGCCGTATCTACAAAACTGTTGAACAAGGCGGTGGTCATGAAGGATACATTAACTTTTTCTTTAGCGAGGATGGCTGTCAATGCATATATATCGGAGGCCTGTTCATCGCGGATAAGGACCAACGTAGCCCCCATCAGGAATGCACTGAAGATATCGTAAGTGGAGCCATCAAATGCATAATTAGACCATTGCATCAATATGTCGTCGCCATTGATAGCTATAGGGCCATCATCATATACCAGTTTCAGGATATTACGGTGATCAACAGCAATACCCTTGGGGCGACCAGTAGTACCTGACGTATACATCACGTAGGCTGCCGTTTCGGGTGTGATACGGATATTGAAATGTCCTTTACTGTATACCTGTGAGCCGCTGATATGTAAACCAATGTTAGCGTCTATACCGGCACTCTCGAAAAGTTCCTGATCGGTGTAAAGCACGTGTTGTATACCCGCATCTTCGATCATCATCTGGTATCTTTCGGCCGGGTATTCTATGTGGAAAGGCACATAGGCGCAGCCGCTTTTCAGTATACCCATCATAGCGACCATCATGTCGAAACCTCTGTAGGCAAGCAACCCTACCATGCTACCTGCCGGGATACCACTGGCAGCCAGGAAATGTGCTACCTGGTTGGATCGGGCATCGAACTCTTCGTAGGTAATACGGTCATCTCCGAAAACAATGGCAGTATGTTGAGGCTTGTTTCTTACCTGTACAGCAAACAAATTAGTGATAGTCTCGTTATCAGGGTACGGCGCCGCTGTGTTATTGAATTGTTTATCGAGGACCTGTTTATCAGCTTCAGCCATTAAAGATAACGCAGTGATAGGTGCATCTGCCATTGACACCAATTGTGACAATACAAGGTCGAAGTGCGTCTTTAGCTGATGGATGTATGCCACATCCAAGAGGGCAGAATTGTACTGAAACAAGATAGCTATTTCCTTTTCTGCACCAATCGCAATACTCAACGGATAGTTGGTATGTTCTTCTACCGGCTCCTGCTCTCCTTGGAGACCACCAGTTACGCTGGTAACTTTACGATCTACAGGATAATTTTCATATACCATCAGCGTATCGAACAGATCGCCGGGAATACCAGTCCAGCGTTGCGCTTCCTGTATTGGGGTATATTGATACTGGCGACATTTTACCTGCTCCTGCTGGATCTGAAGTAACCAGTCGATCACCCGTTGTTCTCCGGAGATGGCGGTATGGAAAGGCAGGGTATTTATATACATCCCTACTCTCTTCTCAATACCCGGCAGTTCATCCGGCCGGCCGGATACGATGATACCATAGGATACATCGTTACTACCCGTGTATTTATATAGCAGATATGCCCATGCGCCCTGCATGAGGGTATTGACGGTGAGTCGTTTTTGTTGTGCGAACGTATTAATGGAACGGGTGCGTTCTTCGTCGAGGTGCAGTTGTTCGATCAGATAAGTACCTTTTCCTTTAGTTCTTTCAGCGGTAGCGTTGACAAAAGGCAGTAATGTATTGGTGCTGACGTTGCCCAGGTAATTTTTCCAATGTTCGTTCTCCGCACCTTTATCTCTGCTTTCAAGGAAGCGAATATAGTCTTCATAACGATCTTCTTCACCAAGTGAAGGTGTAGCACCATTGACCAATGCTTCGTATGCCTGCGAAAGTTCTTCGATGAGGATAGGCATGGACCAACCATCTATGAGTAGATGGTGACAGGTCCATATCATTCGGTATTTATCATCTGCTACCCGGATCAATCCTACTCTCATGAGCGGCGCTGCGGCAAAGTCGAAACCTTTGCTTTTGTTCTTGTGCTCGTATTCTTTACAAGCCTGTTCCAGCAATTCTTCCTTCAGGTGACGGAAGTCAAGTTCTTCCAGCGGTAATGTTACGTTGCGATATACACACTGTACAGGTATGCGGAAGACGTCGTATATAAAGGCGCTACGAAGTATACTATGTTTTTGAAGGAGATATTCCCAGCTCTGTACGAATATATCGCGATTCAGGTTTTTCAGGTGCCAGGTGAACTGTTCGGTGTAGGCATCTTCTTCGTTGCCGTCGTAGAGCCCGTGGAACAGCATCCCTTCCTGCAGACCACTGAGGCGATATATGCTGCTGATCTGCTCATTGCGGGTGGATCCATCTGGTAGCGGGGTATAGAGGAAGTTATCCAGCTCAGCAGCCTGTACGAGGCCCCCCAGTCCGAGGTCGGATGGGGTGAGCCATTGTTGTTTTTTCACCTGGATAGCTGCGTGACTGATCAATGCGGTAAGAGCCTGTACGTATTGTTCGGCCAGCTGATGGATGGTATCAGGGTTATAGTGTTTGGTGCTATAGTCCCAGTCGAACAGTAATGTGCCCTCGGCCACCATACCATTTACGGATATGCGGCGGCGGATGACGTATGCTTCTCCCATTGTACTACCAGCTGCTTCTTCTGCAGGCGTTATCCACTTGCTGTTTTTCCCACCCAGGGAGTCTAGCTGTCCAAGATAATTAAATGTGATATCCCAAGGGGTTTCTCCCTGCAATGCCGTGTGGCCAGCCAGATATTTCAGTACACCATATCCAAGACCTTTGTCTGGAATCTGGCGTAGTATTTCTTTGGTATGACGGATTAGCAGACCATTGTCGGTGATACCTGTAGTATCGAGCGTGAGTGGGTACTGGCTGGTGAACCATCCAACAGTACGGCTGATATCTACTTTTGTAGAGATATCTTCTCTACCGTGCCCTTCGAGGCCAATGGTTACAGGTCGGCCAGCCCAATTATTGAGCACTCGGGCCATGGCGCTAAGCAGCAGGTCGTTGATATCTGTGCGGTAGGCAGGGGCTACTTCCTGGAGGAGCTGGCGGGTAAGGGCTGCATCCAATTTTACCTGGTAGGTAGCTATGTCTTTGCGATGCAGCGGGCCATTGTAGGAGTGATCTACCGGTGCAGGTCTATATTGTGCGGTAGCTGTTTCCCAGTAGTCGGCCTGCGTTTGTACTGCAGGACGTTGTGCGTATTCGCTGAGAGCCTGATACCATTCTCTGTACGAGCTTGTTTTTTCTCCAAGGGAAACGGCGGTACCCTGTTGTAAGGCTTCGAGTAATATTTCGAGGTCTTCGAGTATTACGCGCCAGGAGATACCATCTACTGCCAGGTGATGTATGGCCAGCAGGAGGCGGTTTTGTTTTACGTCTTTGTGAGTAAGTATCAGTGTAGCGCTCAGTAGTGTGCCATTAGACAGGTTGACGCGGCGTTGGCCCTCCTCTCCTGCTTTGGCGATGGCTGCGGTGAGTGCATCCGGTTTTGTTTTCCGGAGGTCTTTTACGGACAGCAGTGTTTCGAGTTCGCTATATTGCTGTATCCACTGACCATCGGTGTGGTGGTAAGTAAATCTTAAGCTATCGTGTTGTTGTGTCAGCAGGCGAATAGCGGCGTTCCATACTTCCTGGCTGATATTTTTATCTACTTCGAGGAGGATGCTCTGGTTGTAGTGGGTATCGACGCCCTGTTCTTTCTCGAAGTACCACTGTTGTATTGGCAGCAGGCCGGCGGCTCCAGTAAGGAGACCTTGTTCAGCATTGATGGCTTTTACACCACCGGTACGTGTAGCCAACAAAGCAGACAGTGCAGCAATAGTTTGGTGATTAAAGATATCTGCTACCTGAAGGCTGAGGTGATGACGACGAGCCCTGCTAACTACCTGAATCGTGATAATAGAGTCACCTCCCAGTTCGAAGAAATTGTCAGTGACGCCTATTCTTTGTGCTCCCAATACCTCTTCCCATATCTGTACCAGTACCTGTTCTGTTTCGTTACGAGCGGGTATATAGGCATCAATAGCGGGTGTGATCTCCGCTTCAGGCAATGAACGTTTGTCGATCTTACCATTGGCTAACATGGGGAATTGATCCAGTACCTGTATTTGCGCGGGTACCATATAGTCAGGCAACTGCACTTTAAGGTAAGTATTGATCGCATTTTTGTCTACTGACGCATCAGCGACTACATAAGCGACCAGGCGCTTATTGCCCTGTGTATCTGCTTTTGCAAGCACAACAGCCTGACTGATATGTTCATGTTGGTTAAGTACTCTTTCGATCTCACCCAGTTCAATACGGTATCCGCGGATCTTGACCTGATCATCGGCACGTCCCTGGAATATGATATTGCCATTGGGGAGGTATTTCACAACATCTCCGGTGCAGTATACCTTTCCATTGGCGGGGTTTACGGGGTCGGTAATGAATTTTTCTGCGGTGAGTGTTTTATTGTTGAGGTAACCTGTGGCCACGCCATCACCTCCGATATATAATTCGCCGGGAACGCCTACGGGGCATAGTTGCTTTCCGGGGCCGAGGATATACACCTGTGTATTGGAGAATGGTTTTCCTATGGGGATTACTTTACCATATTCGCTGACATCGCCCACGATATGGAGGAGTTTACCTATAGTGGTTTCGGTAGGACCATAGTGGTTCACAACTACGCAGGAAGCTCCTGCGGCGCGGATATCTGCTATTACGGATGTTTCGAGCACTTCACCACCGAATACGAGCAATTTCTGAGGCAGCAGCAAACGGCCTGGTGTTGATAATGCTTTCCAGTGAGATGGCACTATTTTGATACAATCTATCTGCTTCTCCTGGAAATAGGTAGCAAGTATATCAATATCGTTAATGGTTGTTTTGGAGAAAAGGTGTAAAGTACCTCCGCCCAATAGCGAACCGAATAACACGGTATTACCAAGATCTGTGGCAATACTGGAAAGTAAGCCGAAGGAATCGCTATCGGCGATCGGGGTCGCTGCTCTTAATCCGTAGAAATAGTCGGCCAAATGACGATGTGCAATGATCACCCCCTTGGGGCGGCCAGTACTTCCCGAAGTGTAGATCACGTAAACGGGATCATCACCATTCACCTGTAATGGAATGTTGGTAGCCGGATACCAGTTTATCTTATCCCAGTCACTATCAAGGGCGAGCAGTTGTGCAGATGTGGATGGGAATTTTGACAAGCAGGACTCACAGGTTATTGCGATAGACGCTGCTGTATCCTCCAGTACCCAGGCAATACGTTCGGTAGGATGTTCAGGATCAATTGGTACATATGCTGCTCCTGCTTTGATAATACCCAGGATACCCACTATCATGTCCACAGACCGTTCAATATAGAGCGGTACCAGGCTACCCTTTTTTACGCCGTTACTATTGAGGTAACGGGCAAGCTGGTTGGCTCTGTCGTTAAGTTGCTGGTAGGTCAGCGAAGTATCTTCGAATACTACCGCATTTGCAGAAGGATATAAAGCTGCTTTATGTTCAAAAAGTTCTGTAACAGTGAATACATGTTTCGCTTTGTAGGATACAGGTGCGCGTTGGAAGAATTCTTTCAGTTGTGTCTGTTCCGTTGCTGTAAGTAAGGCAAAGCTATCTATCGCCTCATCAGGTTGCGCTACGATACCTTTCAGCAGTTGTTCGAAGTGCGACACCATACGATCAACAGTGGCCGCATTGAACAGGTCTGTACAATACACTACACTACCTCCTATTCCCTCTTCCTGTTCTTCCATAAGGAAGGACATTTCAAATTTGGAAGTGGTGTGTTCGTATTTCTCTTCTTCAAAGGCCAGTGTACCGAAGGAGAGGCTTGTGTTGTCTGCGATTTTCTGCCAGCCGAAGAGCACCTGGAAAATGGGACTTCTGCTGAGGTCACGTTCTTTTACTACGGTGTCTACTATCTTTTCGAAAGGCACTTCTTGGTGTTCGAAAGCGTCTAATGTGGTTCGTTTTACCTGTTGCAGCAGTTTACGGAAGGACGGTTTTCCGCTGAGGTCTGATCTAAGAGCCAGTGTGTTGACAAAATAGCCGATTAGTTCTTCTGTTTCCTGTTGCATGCGGCCGTCTACGGGCGTGCCTATGCAGATATCCTCCTGGCGGCTGTATCGGTACAGTAATACTTTGAATGCTGCCAATACGGTCATGTAGAGTGTCGCGCCCGTTTGGTGTGCCAGTTGTTGTAAACCGGCATACAACGATTTATCGAAGCGGAACTGCTTCATGGCACCATTGATGCTTTGTGCGGCAGGTCTGCTATAGTCAAGGGGCAGTTCCAGGGGGGTGACACCTGAGAGTTGGTGTTGCCAGTATGCCAGTTTATTATCGAGTATAGCGCCGGTGAGGTAGGTACGTTGCCAGATGGCGTAGTCTGCGTACTGGAGTGGCAGCGGCGTTAATAACGGTGGTGTGTGTCCGCTGCTGTAGGCATGGTATAAGGCGACCAGTTCTTTCACCAGGAGGTTTACGGACCAACCATCGGAGGCGATGTGGTGCATTACCAGTACCAGAATATGTGTTTCTTTACCCAGCGATATCAGCTGTACGCGCAGCATATGATCTTTAGCCAGGTTAAAGGGTTGCTCTGTGATTTCCTGTATTAGTGCCTGCAGAGCGGCGGGATCTTTTTTGTAGAGCGGTTTATCGATAACGCCCATTTTCCATTTACCATTGGGCAGTACTGTCTGGTAGGCGCGACCATCGTCTTCTTTGATAACTGTGCGTAATGATTCGTGGCGATGTACGATTTGTGTGAGGGCGAAGCTGAGGGCGGTTTTATCCAGTATACCGGAAAGACGTAATGCTGCAGGCATATGATACTGTACAGACCCTTCTAGCTGATCGATGAACCATAGTCTCTCCTGGCTGAATGAAAGCGGTATACGTTCCGGACGTACAGCAGGTGTGATCGTTGGCAACAACGCCTGTTGTCCCTTTTGTTGCAGGACATGCTCTGCCAGAGTGGCAATGGTGGTATGTACGAATAATGCCTTTACGGGCAGCTCTACACCCAGACGTTTCCGGACAGCTGCTATCAGTCGCATGGACAACAGGGAGTGTCCACCCAGTTCAAAGAAATTGTCATGAACACCCACTTTTTCTACCGCCAGCAGTTCCTGCCATATATGCGCCACTATTTGTTCTGTTTCAGTACGTGGTGCTACATACTCACGGGTAGCCAGTCCGTCTACAGTGGTAGGTGCGGGCAAGGCTTTCTTATCTGCCTTACCATTGCTGCTCAGAGGGATACGATCCAGTGGTATAAGTATTGCGGGGACCATATAGTCCGGCAATTGCTGACGGATAGCCTGATAGATACCTTCTTTGTCGAAATCTCCTGCTGGAACAATATAAGCCGCTAACTGGTAGTTACCATCTACACCAGTAAAGGCGGTCACTACCGCATCTTTCACCAAGTCAGATTCCTGCAACACACCTTCAATTTCACCCAGCTCTATACGGAATCCACGCACTTTTACCTGATTATCTATCCTACCCTGGTACTCGATGTTACCATCAGGCATCCAGCGACACAGATCCCCTGTTTTATACATCCTGGTACCCGGAACAGCGGCAAAAGGATCAGCGATAAAACGTTCTGCGGTGAGATCAGGAAGATTGAGATATTCTCTTGCTACCTGTACACCACTAATATAAAGTTCACCCCAAACACCTTGCGGTTGCAGATTACCGGTGGCATCCAATATATATAATGCAGTATTTGATACGGGCCGCCCTATCGGTACTATGCTGATCTTTTCTTCTCTCGGAGCATGCCAATAGGTGACATCGATAGCAGCTTCCGTTGGACCGTATAAGTTATACAATTCTGCTGCAGGCAGTTGGGTATGTAAGGCTCTCACCTGGGCCGGCTTCAGAGCTTCACCACTACAGATAACACGGCGCAGAGAACTGCAACTACCGGCAGGTAGCTGATCCAGGAATACACTCAACATGGACGGTACAAAATGGATCGTCGTGATATGCTGGTCTTCTATTACCTGTTGGAGGTAAGAAGGATCTTTATGTCCTTCTGGATGAGCCAATACCATACGGGCGCCGTTCAGAGAAGGCCATATGAGTTCCCATACAGAAACGTCGAAGCAGAAAGTGGTCTTTTGGAGGATAGCGTCGTTGCTATCTATGTTGAAATAGGACTGTTTCCACAATAAGCGGTTGACGATACCGCCGTGTTCGTTGACTACACCTTTGGGGCGGCCGGTAGAGCCGGAGGTGTAGATCACATAAGCCGCGTGCTGCGGGGTGATGTTTACGTCAGGTGTTTTATCTGCGGCCTTGTTGATCTTATCCTGGTCTTTATCGAGCAGCAGTAATGTGGTGGCAGCTGCGATGGTCTGTATTTCGTTGGCGAATTTCTCCTGGGTGAGGATCAGGGCACCGGCATCTTCGAGCATGTAGCCAATACGGTTAGCCGGGTAAGCCGGATCTACCGGCATGTAAGCGGCGCCGGCTTTGAGGATACCCCATATACCGACGATCATTTCGAGGGACCGTTCTACACAGAGTGCCACTGGTTTTGTGTTATCGGCACCATTGGCCAGCAGGTAGTTGGCCAAGCGGTTGGAGGCGGTGTCCAGTTGTGCGTAGGTTAAGGTATTTCCTTCGAACACTATTGCGGTAGCTTCCGGTGTTTTTTGCACCTGTTGGCGGAAAAGACTTATCAACGTCTGCGTAGCAATATCCGGGTAGTTAACAACTGTCTGGTTGAGGGTATGTACGAGGTGGTATTGTTCTGCCTGATCCAGCATGCCGAAATCGGACAACGCCCGTGCCGGATTAGCAACCACCTCCCGCAGCAAATGGCTGAAATGTCTTGCCATTGCGCTGATGGTGGTCTCACTAAAGAGGTCAGTGTTATATTCGACATGACCTTCCAATCCATTTGTTGTTTCTTCCAGGGAGAACGTCAGTTCAAACTGACTGGTGCGTTGCGCTACCGTTTCGTAGGAAAGATCCAACTCACCCAGTTGCAGGTCTGGTGTGTGTGGCGTATTCTGAAGAATGAACATTGCCTGGAAGAGGGGGCTGCGTGTCAGGTCCCTGTCTTTTACGACTGCTTCTACTACTCTTTCGAACGGCACGTCCTGATTAGCGAAAGCATCCAATGCAGTTTTTTTCACGTCTTGCAACAAAGACAGGAATGATTTCCCTGCTGATAATTGAGTACGTAAAGTGAGGGTATTTACAAAGAACCCAATTAGCGCTTCAGTTTCCTGGCGGGTTCTGCCGGATACCGGGCTACCTACCGTGATATCTTCCTGTCTGCTATAGCGATGCAATAATACCTTAAATGCGGCGAGTAATGTCATGAACAAGGTAGCACCCTGTTGCTGTGACAGCTGCTTGAGTTGTATCAGAAGGTTGTTATCGAGATTAAAATGCCAGGAGGTACCGTTTACGGTCTGTGTAGCAGGACGGTTATAGTCCGTTGGCAGATCGAGGGGGGTAACACCAGTCAATTGTTCTTTCCAATATACCAGTTGCTTACTAAGTTGTTCTGCCTGTGCCGAATTACGTTGCCAGATGGCATAGTCTGCATATTGTACAGGCAGTGGTGCCAGTGGAGAAGTATAGTTGGTAGTGAATGCGCGATACAGGTCGATCACCTCATTTACGAGAATACTCATGGACCATCCGTCGGTAGCGATATGGTGCATGTTTAATACCAGGAGATGTTCATGCTTACTCAATACAATGAGATGAGCGCGTAACATATGCTCACTGGCCAGATCGAAAGGCGCGTATATTACACTTTCCAGGTATTGTTGTCTGGCAGCAAGGTCGTTTACATACAATGGATCATTTACTATCTGCAGCTGCCAACTATTTGCCGGCAATACATGTTGATAAGGTTGTCCATCAGCCTGGCGTATTACTGTACGGAGGGATTCGTGGCGTTGTACGATGTTGCTGAGTGCTTCCTGCAGGGCGTTAGATTGCAATGTACCTCTTAGCCGCAGGATAACTGGCAGATGATATTGCGTTGTTCCTTCGAGCTGATCGATGAACCAGAGCCTTTCCTGATTGAAAGACAGCGGTACTTTATCCGGTCTTATGGTAGCTACGATGTTGTCTATGCCTCCCTGCTGTGTTTGCAGGTATGCTGCCAGTTGTGCTACCGTAGGATGTGTAAAGAGGTCTTTTACCACTAATGCAGTTTCGAGTTCCTTACGTATGGCGGATACGACGCGTGTAGCTAGCAAGGAGTGTCCACCCAGTTCGAAAAAGTTGTTGTGAATACCTACCTGAGCTACTCCCAGCAGGCGTTCCCAAATAGCGATGATTGCTGTTTCTTTTTCGTCACGGGGGGCTGTATAAGGTGTTGTATTGAATAACGCATTATCGTCGGGAGCAGGTAATGCGCGTTTGTCCACCTTACCATTCGCGGTGAGCGGGAGTATTTCCATTCGGATCAGGAATGCAGGCACCATATAGGCCGGCAGGCGATCGCGTAAGTAGTCGAATATCTGCTCGTGATCGTATTCGGCAACGGGGACTACATATCCTACCAGTCGTTTTTCGCCATTACGGGAAGTATCTACGGTGACTACGGCATCTTTTACACCCGGGCATTGCCGTAATACAGCATCGATTTCACCAGGCTCTATACGGAAACCGCGGATCTTCACCTGTTCATCTATACGGCCCATGAATTCTACGGTGCCATTAGCGAGCCAGCGAGCCCTGTCTCCGGTCTTATAAAGTTTTGCTCCCGGCACATCGCTAAACGGATCGTTGATGAACCTTTCGGCTGTAAGATTTTCCTGATGGAGATATCCACGGGATACCCCTACCCCACCTAGGTATAGTTCGCCCGGCACCCCTACCGGTAATAATTGCAGGTCGTTGCTCAACACGTAGGCGGTACGGTTAGCCAGGGGTTTACCGATGGGAATTCGATGTCCTTCTTCGAGATGTGGGATATCGTGCGTGAGGGAGAAGGTAGTATTTTCCGTAGGACCGTATCCGTTCATTACCACGATATGCGGGTGAGCTGCCTGGAATTTACGGATATGCGTTTCTGAAAGTTTTTCACCACCTGTCATTACGGTCTTCAGACCTTCGAAGATGGTGATATCTTCGTCGATAAGCTGGTTAAACCAGCTGGCCGTGAACCACATCAGGGTTATCCCCCTTTTCTTTATTTCCTGTTTCAGCAGTGTTTGCTCCAGCAGTTGTTTTTCTGACATGAGTATCAGTTGTCCGCCATTGAGGAGCATGCCCCAGTATTCGATAGTAGTAGCATCGAAAGACGGAGAACCGGTGGAAAGCAGGACGTCCTGTGCGGTGAGACTTACAAAACCGCCGCCGGTGGCCAGGCTAGTTACGTTCTTATGGGTTACCAAGGTGCCTTTAGGACGGCCGGTAGAGCCGGAAGTATAGATAACATAGGCTAAAGTATCAGGTGTATTTCGGGCAGTGAAAGGCGCTACCACCTGCTGACGCCAGTCATCCTGGTCAATCAGTACGGTGGTCATTTCCGGATTTACTCCCTTTAGCAGCGCGGTATAGGCACTATCTATCAGTGCTACTTTTCCATTAGTATCCCGGATCATGTAAGCAATACGCTCTTGGGGGTAAGCAGGATCGATAGGTACATATGCCCCACCTGCCTTAAGTATACCCAATATTCCCACCATAAGGTTAAGGGAGCGATCGATGCACATGGGCACCAATACTTCTTCCTGCACACCATTGGCGCGAAGGTATACCGCCAGTTGGTCCGCTTGCTCATTCAGCTGTTGGTAAGTCAATTTTTCGTCGCCGAAAACTACAGCAGTTGCTGTTGGGGTAGTGGCTACCTGCTTTTCGAACAATGTTGTAATAGCATCCTTTTCGGGATATGGAAGTGTATTATCGTTGAAGGATACCAGTTCTTTTTCTTCTGTGTCAGTTAGCATCCGGAGAGAGCTGATAGTTCTTTGCGGATCATTAACTACTGCTTTAAGCAAGTAAGTGAAGTGATCGAACATCCGGTGAATGGTGTTGCCAGAGAAGAGTTCCGTGCTGAACTGCACGGTGAGACGCAGGCCAGTAACGTGTTCTTCCATTGACCAGAGAAGATCGAAGAGACTCGTGCTGCGTACGAGGGGTTCGTCCTGCATCTGAAGGCTGCCCATTTCGAGTTCAGGAGAAGCCGGCACGTTCTGAAGAGCGAACATAACCTGGAATAATGGCGTTCTGCCCGTATTCCTTTCTTTCACAACTGTTTCCACTACTTTTTCGAATGGTACGTCCTGATGTTCGTAAGCATCGAGAGTGGTGGTGCGTACCTGGCGAAGGAAATCCACGAAAGCTGGTTGCCCCGCGATGCGACTTCTGATCGCTAGTGTATTTACAAAAAATCCGATGAGTGGCTCCAGTGCGCTTTTTACTCTACCTGCTGCTGGTGTACCTACACAGATATCATCCTGGCCAGAGTAACGGTATAACATTACCTGGAAGGTGGCCATCAGTGTCATAAACAATGTGCAGTCATGTTCTTGTGACAGTTGCTGTAATTGTGTCAGCAGATCGCTATTGATATCAAAGGTGAGGGTTTCACCTTTGTTACCCGGTGTGAGGGGGCGTTCGAAGTCGGTAGGAAGTTCGAGTGGTGTGGTGGCGTTGAGCTGGCGTTTCCAGTAAGCCAATTGAGCATCGAGTACTTCTTCTGTGAGCTGGTTACGCTGCCAGATGGCGAAATCGGCGTACTGAATATCGAGCTCCGGTAATTCGGCCGGGGTATTTGTCGCATCTGCGCGATAGAGCTCTGTCAGTTCTCCCACAAGAATGCCAACAGACCAACCATCTGAAGCGATGTGATGCATAACCAGGGCAAGTATGTGTTCCTGGTCGGATATTTTTACTAGATCTGCCCGTAACATGTGGTCACGGGACAGATCGAAAGGTTTATCTACAAGTGAGGAGAGCAGCTGTTGTAATGAAGCTTCATCCTTTACGTTTGTTCCATCTACATGTTGTAGTTGCCACAGGTCTTTAGCAAGAATGCGCTGATAAGCAGTTCCTTCTTCTTCTTCAATCACTGTGCGGAGCACTTCATGCCTGTTGACGATGGTACGGATGTGTTTCGCCAGTGCTTCAACATCGAGCGTCCCGGTAAGCCGTAATGCTGCCGGCATGTGATAGGAGACGGTACCTTCGAGCTGGTCGACAAACCAGAGTCGTTCCTGGCTGAAGGATAGGGGGATGCGCATGTCCTCTGCCCTGGGCACGGCGGGTATTTTACCAGCTAATGCGGAGGACTGTTCTTTGGGCAAGTGCTGTTTGAAATAAGTAATCAGGTGATGCTTATTGTCTTTCAGCCTGGTCAGGAAGAGGGTATCTATTTCTCTGTCTTCCGGTGTTTGTACATATAACCTTTCTTCTTCCAATGTGAAGTTGATACCACTCTCATTCGCTTCTTTCAACAAATCTAAGATGTCGGCCAGATTAAAACCACTCATGTATGATGGATTTACGTATAGGATTAGAGTTCAATGGTTTTCGTTTTCCGGTTGCCGGAGGCGGTGGCCGGAGTAAATTGCTGAACGGCGATATATTTTGCCAGGGCACTTATATTGGTCAGCTGGAAGAATGTGCGTACGGATACCTGAAGGCTGAAAGCATCTTCTACGGCGGCGGCCAGGCGCATAACCAGCAGCGAGTGCATGCCTAGTTCAAAGAGGTCGTCGTAGACGCCTATTTGTGTTACTCCCAGTAGTTTGGTGCAAATATTTTCCAGTTTTTCTTCTGTTTCATTTTGCGGGGCTACGTATGCAACTTTTGCCGAGAGGACTGTTTCGATTTCGTTCAGTTTTTGTTTATCTATTTTTCCGTTACGGGTAAGCGGCATTTCGTCCAGGGGCACTACGATTGCGGGCACCATGTATTCCGGCAGCGTATCTTTCAGATACGCGGTGAGGGTCTCTTTATCGTATTGTTCTGCCGGTACGATGTACGCAGCCAGGAATGCATGATCGCGTTCATCTTTTTTGACCAGTACGGCAGCCTGTGTTACGAGTGAGCTTTGTGTGATAGCTGCTTCGACTTCGCCCAGTTCAATACGGTATCCCCGTACTTTCACCTGGTCATCCATACGGCCAAGGTGTTCGAGGGTGCCATCGTGCAGCCAGCGACCCAGGTCGCCGGTACGATACATGCGGGTGTTATCGTTGCGGAAAGGATCCTGTATGAATCTTTCTGCGGTAAGTTCGGGGCGTTTGAAATATCCTCTACCTACACCGATACCAGATACGCAGATCTCACCCGGTACACCTACCGGTGATAGCTGACCAGCGATATCGCGTACATAGATACTGAGATTCTGTATTGTTTTACCCAGTGGTACATTAGGATGTACCGGCGCCTCATACATGAAGTGATGCGTGATATCGTCGGAAGCTTCAGTAGGCCCGTAAGCATTTACTACGGGGATGTTACCATAGGCAGGATGCGAGAACCATTGTGCCAGTACTGCCTGACTTACTGTTTCGCCTGTTACCAGGAGGTATTTCAGGTCACTAAGTGCTACCGGTGCTTTCAGTTGAAGTAAGGAGGAGAGGTATGAAGGCACTAGTTCGAGGACGGTCACTTTCTCATCGGCTACTGACTGTAACAATGCGGAAGGTTGGAATATGAGTTCGGTACTATATACTACGGTACGACCGCCGCAGAGTAATGCGGTGAACATTTGCCAAACGGAGATATCAAATGTGTAGGAAGCGGTGAAGGCTACTACAGTTCTATTGTCCAGTTCCAGTTCGTTGATCTTGGCATATAGGTGGTTGAGCATACCAGCATGTTCTATCAATACTCCTTTCGGCGTACCAGTGGAGCCGGAGGTATAGATCATATATGCCAGCTGGCCTGCTAGGATGGGCGGAAACTGTGTATTTGCAGGTTGTTGTGCGATCAGTTCGTTATCTGCGTCGAGTGCTATTACTTGTATACCTGAGAGCTCAAGTTGATTGCGAAGAGCATCTTCTGTTACTACAACACGGGCATCGCTATCTTGGATCATGTAGTGTATGCGGTCGGCCGGGAAAGTAGGGTCTACGGGAATATAGGCACCGCCTGCTTTCCAGATAGCCAGTATTGCTACTATCATGTCTACTGACCGGCCAACGCACAATGGCACTAATGTATCTGTTGTAACCCCCAGTTGTCTGAGATAATGTGCTAATTGACTACTACGTGTGTTGAGTGATCCGTAGCTGATCTGCTGATTACCGAACACCAGTGCTATCGCATCGGGCGTGGCGGCAGCGACAGCTTCGAAAATAGCTATGGCGTTGCTTTCTTGTGGGTATGATGTAGCTGTGTTATTGAAGGTGTAAAGGAGTTCCTGTTCTTCTTCGTCACCCAGCATTTTCAGGTCGTTGATCTTCGTTTGCGGTTGTGCGACGATGGATCGGAGGAGTTGTTCGAAGTGGGCCATCATTCTGTCTATGGTAGTAGGTTCGAACAAGTCGGCGCTGTATTCTGCGTACCAGGTGAGGCGACCGGCAGCCTCTTCCATAGAAACAATCAGATCGAACTGTGCAGTGGTGTGTTCTACCTCTTCCTTGAGGAGTTGCACCTGGCCAAGACGCAGGTCTGGTACCTCCGGCGTATTTTGTAATTCGAACATCACCTGGAAGAGTGGGTTCCTGCTGAGGTCGCGATCTTTCACGACTGTTTCCACTACTTTTTCGAATGGTGTCTCTTGATGGGCATATGCATCCAGCGTAGATCTTTTCACGCCCTGGAGCAGTTGTGCGAAGGTAGGGTTACCACTGAGGTCATTACGGAGCGCCAGCGTATTTACGAAGAATCCTATGAGCCCTTCCAGTTCTTTGCGGGTTCTGCCGGCAATGGAAGTACCAACGCAGATATCATCCTGCCCGCTGTAACGATATAAGAGTACATTGAAGGCGCTCAGCAATGTCATGAACAAAGTGGTACCCTGTTGCTGTGCAAGCGCATTCAATGCTGCCGTCAGCGCCGGATCTATTTCGTAGTCAGATACACCACCACGTGAGCTTTGAATGGCCGGTCTCGCGTGGTCTGTAGGCAGTTGGAGCACGGGAACACCAGACAGTTGTTTATTCCAGTAGTCCAGTTGTTTGCCCAGGTTGTCGCCGGACAAGTATTTGCGTTGCCAGATGGAGAAGTCTGCATATTGCAGTTCTAACGGTGCAAGGGTGGACGGAGATCCAGCTTCTGCTGCTTTGTAAAGTTCTACCAGTTCCTGTACCAGCACGCCGATGGACCAGCCATCGGATACAATGTGGTGAATATTGATGACCAGTATATGTTCTTCTTCTCCCAGTACTACCAGGTGTGCTCTGAGCATGTGATCAGCAGCCAGGTCGAAAGGTTTGACCATGAACGCTTGTATCTGTTCACTCAATGCAGTTGCGTTTTCCCGATATATTGGCTGATCGATCACTTCGAGCTGCCAGCTATTTTCGGGAAGCATCAGCTGATGAGGTACGCCACCAATCGCTTTGATGATAGTGCGGAGGGATTCATGGCGGTTAACGATGCCATTGAGGGCGGCGGCCAGCGCGGAGCGATTCAGTTTACCTTTGAGGCGGAATGTTTCCGGTACGTGGTATTGAACGCTACCCTCCAGCTGATCGATGAACCAGAGGCGTTCCTGGTTGAAGGACAGCGGTATCTGTGCGGGTCTTTCTTCTTTTACGATATCGGGGATGCGTGCTGTTTCTTTCAGCGGTCCCAGCTTATCTATAAAGAGTGCTATGGTTGGATAGTCGAATACGTAAGAGATAGGTATTTCGATTTCGAGTGCTTTCCTGATGGCAGAGATGAGGCGGATTGCCAGCAAGGAGTGACCACCTGCTTCGAAGAAATTGGTATGTATACTCACCTGTTCTACGCCGAGCAATTCTGACCAGATATCTGACAGCGCCTGTTCTCGGGAGTTGCGAGGAGCTACATATTCTTCTTCGCTGCTGATAACGGGCATGGGTAATGCACGTTTATCTATCTTACCATTTACGTTGAGCGGGAATGCTTCCAGTGGTATGAGATGTGCTGGGATCATGTAGGCCGGCAGACGTTCCTGGAGGTATTCCAAAATGGCTTCCTGTTCATAATCGCCGGCGGGCACAATGTATCCCAGCAAGCGTTTTTCTCCTTCCTGCGGGGCATCTACAATTACGATGGCATCCTGTACATAGTCGCTTTGGCGTAGTACGGTGGCTATTTCTCCCGGTTCGATGCGGTATCCACGGATCTTTACCTGGTCGTCTACCCTACCTACATATTCTATTACACCATTATCGAGCCAACGGGTGCGGTCACCAGTGCGATACCAGCGGCCAGGGGCATATGGAAGCGTTACAAACTTATCAGCCGTCATCGCTTCATTGTTCACATATCCTATTGCCACACCGTCGCCTCCAATGTATAATTCACCACTCACCCCAATCGGCACAAGTTGTCCGTTGGTATCCAGGATGAGCCCCTGTGAGTTGGACAAAGGCCGGCCGATAGGCACAGTACCGGAGGCATCGGTGCTATCTATCGCATATGAAGTAGCATAAGTCGTGGTCTCTGTAGGGCCATATACATGGGTGAGTTTGCCGGCCCCCATGACTGCCAGGGCTCGGCTTACGTGGGGTAGCGATACTTTTTCACCACCAAAGAGCAGCTTGCGCAGGTGTGTCAGGCTGTCGATGGCACTGTCGACGATATTATTGAACAAGGCGGTAGTAACAAACCACACGGTGATATTTTCACTTTCGATGATACGCGCCAGTTCGAAAGCATCGGATGCTTGCTTATCCTGGATCAGGTACAATTTAGCTCCTTTCAGGAATGCGCTGTAGATATCGTAAGTGGAGCCATCGAAGGCGTAGTTAGACCATTGCAACACGGTATCGTCAGCGCGTACAGCGATGGGGCCGCTATCAAACACCAACTTGGTAATATTCTTATGAGACACTGCGATACCTTTAGGGCGACCAGTAGTTCCGGAGGTATACATAATATATACACAGGAATCATTACCAGACTGCAGGTCAATAGTAGCTATACTATGCATCCAGGCATCTTCAATAGGCAGTCCTTCTACTACATCGGCAAGGTCACGGTCAGCATATAGCACACCATCTGTATACAATAGGTGCGTAATACCGGCATCCTCTATCATTACCTTTAGGCGTTCCCCCGGGTAATCGATATGGAAAGGAACATAGGCGGCTCCACTCTTAAGGATCCCAAGCATACCGCTGATCATATCCAAGCCACGATAGGACAGCAATCCTACTTTATCGCCAGGTTTTATGCCATTGGCAATAAGATAATGTGCTACCTGATTAGCACGCAGGTCAAGTTCGAGATAGGTCAGATGTTGCTGTTCGAAAGCTACCGCGATGTGGTCGGGGGTACGTTTTACCTGGTCTGCAAACAGGGCTGTAACCGTCTTCTCCTCGGGATATAGCGTTGCTGTATCATTAAAGACCTGCAGTAGCTGTATCTTTTCGTTATCGTCGATCAGTGGCAGTGTATCTATTGACTGATCGGCATTTTTCACTATCGCTTCCAGCAGAGATACATAATGTCGGAATATACGCTCTATGGTAGAGCTCTTGAATACATCGATACTGTATTCTATGTCGATTGCTATACCATCAGGTCTTTCTTCAATAGACCAGTTCTGATCGAACTGACTGGTTTCACGAGTGATGGGTTCATCCTGCATTACCAGGTCACCCATACGCAGTTCGGGAACTTTTTCACCGTTCTGCAATACGAAAATAACCTGGAACAAGGGGTTCTTACTGGTATCTCTTTCTTTCAGTACGGCCTCCACTACTTTTTCGAATGGCACATCCTGATGCTCGTAGGCATCGAGGGTAGTAGTTCTTACCTGCTGGAGCAGCTGATTGAAGGTTGGTTTCCCGCCCAGGTTACTTCTTATTACAATGGAATTGACAAAGAAGCCAATGAGTTCTTCCAGCTCTACTTTCATCCTGCCTGCAATAGCGCCACCTACGCAGATATCTTCCTGGCCGCTGTAACGGTACAGCAAGACTTTGAATGCAGCTAGCAGGGTCATGTAAAGGGTAGCCTCCTGTTGTTTCGAGAGTCGATTGAGGGCATCACTCAATCGCTTCTCTATGAGGAAAGAGGCAAGCGCGCCACGTGTACTTTTACCGAAGGGACGTTCGAAGTCAGTGGGCAATTGAAGCGGAGTTACTCCTTCCAGTTGTTTCCTCCAGTAGTTCAGTTGTTGCTCCATAACGCCATCCTCTTCAAGGAATTTACGTTGCCATATAGCATAATCAGCAAACTGTACTTCCAAATCTGCCAGCCCATGATCCCCTCCTTCGCTGAAGGCTCCATAGAATGCTACGAACTCCTTCACGAGTACAGAGATGGACCAGCCATCAGATGCAATGTGGTGCATGGCCATTACCAACACATGTTCATCATTTCCAAGTGCGATAAGGAATGCCCTTAGCATGTGATCCTGTGCTAGATTAAAGGGGGTATGCAGCAGGTCTGCTATATATACTTTGAGGCCATTTTCATCGTTTTGGTAGCGGGATCCATCGAGGTGTTGCAATTGCCAGCTTCCTTTGTCGAGGATGTACTGGTATGCTTGGCCGCTATCTTCGCGAATGACGGATCGTAATACTTCGTGACGATCTACGATGGCGCTGAGTGCCTGTTCAAGAGCTGGTATATTGAGGGCTCCTTTGAGGCGTATAGCGGCCGGCACATGGTATTGTACGCTACCTTCCAGCTGGTCTACGAACCAGAGTCTTTCCTGGCTGTATGATAGTGGAAGGCGGGAATTTTTATCCCTGGGGAATACCGGTATTTTTTCGTTTCCAGCAACAATGCGCGCCTGTTCTTTGAAATAGGCGATGAGGTGTTGCTTACTATTTTTAAGTTCATGCAGGAACAATCTGTCAATCTCTTTGGTGCTTTGTGACTGCACGATCAGGCCATCGTCATCATAGGAGATGCGAATACCGAAGTCCTGTGCCTTCTCAAGCA
Organism: Chitinophaga pendula; assembly: GCF_020386615.1. Taxonomy (NCBI): domain Bacteria; kingdom Pseudomonadati; phylum Bacteroidota; class Chitinophagia; order Chitinophagales; family Chitinophagaceae; genus Chitinophaga; species Chitinophaga pendula. The sequence continues at coordinate 2,169,172 of NZ_CP077769.1, read as the reverse complement.
AACCTACTACTTCCTCTAAATTGAAACCAGACATATGGATAGCATTTTTAGTATAATAAAAATTAACAGGGCTTTACAGTCTAATGGTCTGTGCTGCGTCCGCGTCGGGGACGAAGCTGTGATCACTTACTTTTATATACCGTGCGAGTGCCTCTATCGTCGTGAATTTGAAGAACGTCTTTACCGGGATTTTGATACCGAATTCCTCCTGTACGGCAGCCACAAGGCGCATGAGTAGTAAGGAGTGCATCCCCAGTTCGAACAGGTGATCCTGTACCCCGACCTTTTCTAGTTCGAGCAAGCGGCAACAGATATCGGCCAGTTTTTGTTCTATCTCATTACCAGGCGGTACGTATGTAGCAGCCATAGCAGCGTGATGTTCTGGGCTGGGTAATGCTTTACGATCTACTTTACCGTTAGCAGACAGCGGGAGGCTTTCCAGTTCGATAAAAACATCAGGCACCATGTATTCCGGTAATTTTTCTTTCGCATAGGCGATGATGGCCCCTTTATCGAAGTCCCCTTCCGGTACGATATACCCTACGAGGTGTTTAGGTGCGTTGGCTACGCTCTCTGTATGCAGCGCGCGCGCCATTACCACTGCTTCTTTCACCTGCTCAGATTGGAGGAGTACATTTTCAATCTCGCCCAACTCGATACGGTAGCCACGGATCTTCACTTGTTCATCTATACGACCCAGGTACTCAATGTTGCCATCGGGTAACCAACGACCGAGGTCACCGGTGCGGTAGGTTCTATGAGCACTGTCAGTACTAAACTGATCACGGATAAATTTCTGTGCACTCAGTGCTGGGTTATTGAGGTAACCACGGGATACACCCACACCCGCTACGCAGATCTCACCAGGTACGCCTATAGGACATAACTCACCAGACGGGTCGAGAATATATATTCTCATGTTCTGGATGGGTTTACCCAAGGGAACATTACTACGGGAAGGCGTATTGTGCATGATATAGTGGGTAATATCATCGGACGCCTCTGTAGGACCGTATGCATTTACTACGGGTATGGTACCAAAGCTGGCGTGACTAAACCATTGTGCAAGCAGCTGTTGTGTTACGGCTTCTCCGGTTACCAGCAGGAATTGTAGTTGGGGTACTGCGATGTGTACATCTTCCTGCAGTAATGAAGATAAATAAGACGGTACCAGCTCAAGTATGGATACTTTATGTTGTGCTACCGAGCGAAGGAGTTCTACCGGGCGATAGATATGTTCCTCCGTGTACACTATTGTGCGACCACCGGTGAGCAGTGCAGCAAACATCTGCCATACGGAGATATCGAATGTATAGGTAGCAGTGTAGGCCAGTACTGTTTCCTCGTTCATCTTCAGGTCGTTGATCTTACAGTACAGGTGGTTAAGCATACCTCTGTGTTCGACCATTACGCCCTTAGGACGACCGGTGGAGCCGGAAGTATAGATCACATATGCCAATTGATGTGGTGTCGGCGGCATAGCAGGCGATTGTACGGGTAGTCCGGCCAGCAATTCAGCATCTTCATCAAGTGCCACGAATGTGATGCCGGCGCCTGTCGCATCAATCTTCTGTTTACCATAGCTGCTACCTATTACGAGAGCGGCATCAGTGTCTTCCAGTATATAGCGGAGGCGTTCAACCGGGTATTCAGGATCGACAGGTACGTAAGCACCACCGGCCTTAAGAATTCCCATGATGGCCACAATCATGTCTAGTGAGCGTTCTATACAAACAGGCACCAGCATATCAGCGCTCACACCTTGAATGCTGAGATGGTATGCCAATTGGTTGGCACGCTCATCTAGTTCTTTGTAAGTAAGGAATGTGTCATCCAATACCAGTGCTATTGCAGCAGGCGTACGGGCAGCTTGCGCTTCGAAGAGGTCAACGAAAGTGCTCTTGCTTGGATATGCTGTTTCCGTGTCGTTAAAGTCAATGAGCAGTTCATGTTTTTCGACAGGACTCAGCATTGGCAATACACCTATAGGGATAGCCGGTGATTTCACCACCGCACGAAGCAGGTATTCGAAGTGAGACATCATACGATTGATGGTCTCTTCACTGAACAAGTCAATGCTATACTCTGCATACCATTTAAGGCCTTCAGGACTTTCTTCCATGGAAATGGTCAAATCGAACTGCGTAGTAGTATGCACCATTTCCTCCTGCAGCAGTAGTACTTCTCCAAGGTCTATCACCGGTACTTCTGGTGTATTCTGCAATTCGAACATTACCTGGAACAGCGGATTTCTACCCAGGTCCCGATCTTTCACTACTGCTTCTACTACTTTTTCAAATGGTACTTCCTGGTGTTCATAAGCTCCAAGAGTAGTACGTTTTACCTGTTGAAGAAGCGAAATAAAGGACTGTTCGCGGTCTACGTTGCTACGCAGTGCGAGTGTGTTGACAAAGAAACCGATCAGCCCCTCTAGTTCCTCGCGTGTTCTACCGGCTATAGAGGTACCTACGCAGATATCTGCCTGCCCGGAATATCTATGTAACAATACTTTGAAAGTAGCGAGGAGGGTCATAAACAATGTAGTGCCCTGTTGTTGTGCCAGTTGTTGTACCTGGCGGAGCAATTCATTGTCTATAGAGAACCATTTCATAGCGCCTTTCGTGCTTTGCACTGGCGGACGTTGATAGTCTGTCGGCAGATTCAGTACTTCAGTACCTCCCAGCTGCTCTTTCCAATATTCCAGTTGTTTATCCAGTATGTCGCCTGCAAGCCAGCGCCGTTGCCAGATGGCATAGTCCGCATATTGCACCGGCAGTTGCTCCAATACAGGTTCGCGGCCGCTAGTACGGGCACGGTATCCTTCCATCAGTTCTTTAACAACCACTGATACAGACCACCCATCGGATGCAATGTGATGCATTACCAGTACAAGTATGTATTCGTCTGCGGACAAACGTATCAGATCAGCGCGCATCATATAATCATTGGCGAGATCGAACGGTGCATGTGTTAGTGAGGTAATATGAGATTGTAACGCAAACGGATCCTGGCTGTAGTGTTCGTTTTCTGTAACAGTCATCTTCCAGGCATTCTCAGTAAGTACACGCTGATAGGCGGCTCCCTGTTGGTGTTCCAACAAAGTGCGAAGCACTTCATGACGTTGTACAATGCTGTGCAATGCGTAATCCAGAGCCGATATATCCAGCTGACCTTTCAGTCGAAATACGGCCGGCATGTGATATTGTACGCTACCTTCCAGCTGATCGATAAACCAGAGTCGTTCCTGGCTGTAGGACAACGGTGTTCTGTCAGGACGTTCTTCTGCTACGATGGCAGGGAGTACGAGACCTTTTTTCTGGTCGGCAAGATATGCTGCCAGTTTGCCTACCGTCGGATAAATGAAGAAGTCTTTCACACTCAGTTCCACTTCGAGATCTTTACGCACGGCAGATACAACACGTGTGGCAAGAAGGGAGTGACCACCCAGTTCGAAGAAGTTGTCGTGCAATCCTACCCTTTCCACACTTAGGAGACGTTGCCAGATATCTGCTAATTTGATCTCCGTAGGGGTAGCAGGCGCTTCATAGTTGATAAGACGCTTACGTTCAATATCTTCCCAATCACTGAGGAATTTGCGATCAACTTTACCGTTGCTGGTAAGCGGAATGTATTGGAGTGCTACAAGTTCTGACGGCACCATGTATTCGGGCAGACGATCCAGGAGTTTGAGACGGAGGTCTTTCTGCAGATTAGCGCAAATATCCGGAAACAGCGGGATGTTAGTTTTATTGCCGGTCGGACGTTCGGCACCGCTGTAATATACCTGTTCAACAAATCCGGTGAACGGTGTACGCTCGAGGAGCAGGTTGATCTTCATGGGATCCTCATCCAGTAAGAAACGATATTTATAACCGGCAGCTTTGGCCTCTGCGAGGAGTTCATTTACTGCACGGGTGCCATGATCCGGCGTTACGAGGTAATCAGTGAGATCGCCCACAGTATTGACAGCAACTGGTTTGGTTTCCAGTACTTCTGCCAGAAGCCTTTCTCTCCAGAGACGTGGGTTAGGTACATCTTTCAGAGCGATACGATCATGACCTTTGCCTAATTGAGAGATGATGCCGTTCTTGTCAGCGATATCATCCCACAGGTGCCAGGCCGGATGCAGTACGGATTGTTCAGTGCCCACATAAATAACGGCAGTGTAACGGTACAAAGTAAGTTCATTGATAGCATCTCCCTGTTTCCACTGAATATCAATATGTGTGATCTCAGGGAAACGTTCCTGCAGTGCATAGAAGAAAGCTGGAGAGATACATAACTCCTCCTCTTTAGTCACCTCCTGGTCTACATTCCATTCGAACTCTTTGAGGCGGGTGCGGTCCTGTAGTTTAGCCAGTTGCAGGCGACCTTTGAAGGAAGGCAGCAGGCGCAGGTCCCTGATATCACCCATTATGATACGACCTTTACCTTTAAGCAAGCTGATACACTTTTCAACTACAGCGGTAAGGTATTGTTCGCCCGGGAAATATTGAACGATAGAGTTCAGTACGATGTGATCAATAGATTCATGTTCATCCAGTACCACCTCATGCGCGGCGCACAGTTTAAGGTCCGTATCAGGGTATTTTCGGCTGCCTTTGTTGATATATTGTTGTAACTGCCCCATTGATACTCTGGAGAAGTCAGTACCTATGTATTTCTGTATATGCTCTGCCAGCTGAAAGTAAATCAAACCCGTACCGCTACCGATCTCTAGTACCCGCTGCGGATTGCCGGATAGAATCAGCTGGCTGATATCATCAAGCCATTCTCTCATCTGTTCGGCAGGGATAGCGCTGGCACCGCCAGTGAAGCTATCATTCCAACCGGTGATATTGAATTCCTGATCCAGATCTTTTACTTCTTCTGCTTTGCTGTAGGCAGTCTCATATAGTTCATTCCAGGTCTCTACCTGCTGAAGGTATAATTCTGTTTCTTTCTGGCGAACAATGGTATGCTCAGGGATGAAGTAGCCTACCAGGCGTTTGCCGGTGCCCGCCTCTTTTACTACTACACAGTTGCTGGCTACTTCGTCAAGATTGTTGAGTACGCGTTCTATTTCTCCCGGCTCGATACGGAATCCGCGGATCTTCACCTGATCATCTATACGGCCGAGGTATTCCACGGTACCATCAGGCAGCCAACGGGCGCGGTCGCCTGTTTTATAAAGGCGGGCTCCTGGAATCTCGCTGAAAGGATCAACGATGAAGCGTTCAGCGGTGAGAGCATCCTGATGAAGGTAACCTCTGGATACACCAGCGCCACCCACATATAGTTCTCCCGGCACACCTACGGGCATAAGCTGGAGATCCGTATTCAATACATAAGCAGTACGGTTACCCAGCGGACGACCGATCGGGATACGCTCTCCTTCACGGAGATTACGGATATTATGTGTGAGGGAGAAGGTAGTGTTCTCCGTAGGACCATAACCATTGATTACGTCTATGTCCGGATGAGCCGCCTGGAATTTCAGAATATGCGTCTCAGATAGTTTCTCACCACCTGCCATTACCGCCTGTAGACCGTCAAAGATGGAAATATCATCGTCGATCAACTGATTGAACCAACTGGCAGTAAACCACATTTTGGTTACACCGCGCAGGCGGATCTCCTGCTTGAGGAGCACCTGGTCAAGCAGTTGCTTTTCAGGAAACAGCACCAGCTGGCCTCCGTTGAGCAACATACCCCAATATTCGATGGTCGTCGCATCAAAAGACGGAGATCCGGTAGAAAGTAATACATCTTCGGCGCTTAACGGTACGAAATTACCACCGGTAGCAAGGCTGGTTACGTTGCGGTGTGTCACCAACGTTCCTTTAGGCCGGCCGGTGGAACCGGATGTATAGATGACATACGCCAACGATTCAGGGGTGGTAGATGTAGCCAATGCTGTTGACGGCTGACCATTCTGCCAGTTGTCCCGATCAATGCAGATCAGTTCTACTTCCGGTCTAGCATCTTTCAGAATGTCTGCATGTTCCTGGTGTATCACGGCCACATCGCCACCAATATCCTGAAGCATATATGCAATACGATCTTTAGGATATCTCGGATCTACAGGAACGTAAGCACCGCCCGCTTTGAGGATACCCAGGATGCTTACCATCAGGTCGGTGGAGCGATCTACGCACATGGGTACCAGTACTTCTTCCTTCACACCTTTGGCGCGGAGGTAGTGTCCCAGCTGGTTGGCTTTTTCATTCAGCTGCCTGTAAGTCAGCTGCTCGCTGCCGAAGATCAGCGCCGGAGTGTCTGGTCTGCTCGCCACCTGTTCTTCGAACAAGGTCACGATGTTTTTGTCTGCCGGATAAGGCAGGGATGTATTATTGAAGGATAGTTTCAGTTGTTGTTCTTCTGCACTGCTTAACATATGCAATGAGCCTACTGATAATGCCGGTTCTTTTACGACTGATTTCAGCAATGCTACAAAGTGTTCGAACATGCGGGTGATGCTTTCTGCCTTGAAGAGATCCAGACAGTATTCAATCTCCACCTCAATATGATCAGGACGTTCCCTGATAGACCAGAAGAGGTCAAAGAGGCTGGTAGTGTGTTTCACCGGTTCGTGCACCATTACGACATCACCGATACGCAGTTCAGGAATAGGCGGTGTGTTCTGCAATGCGAACATTATCTGGAACAAAGGGTTCTTGCTGACATCCCGTTCTCCCATTACTGCTTCTACCACTTTTTCGAATGGCACTTCCTGGTGCTCGTACGCATCAAGGGTATTATTACGCACTTGTTGCAATAAGGACAGGAAGGATGGATGTCCGCTAAGATCACTGCGCAGTACCAGCGCATTTACGAAGAACCCTACCAGGGACTCTACCTCTACTTGCATCCTTCCCGCGATGGCGCCACCTACACAGATATCTTCCTGGCCGGTATAGCGGTACAACAGTATTTTGAATACTGACAGCAAGGTCATAAACAAGGTAGCACCCTGTTGCTGCGACAGCTGCTGCAATTCAGTTGCCAATTCCTGATCTATGGTAAAGGTGAGCAGCGCGCCGCGGGTGCTCTTCACAAGCGGGCGTTCGAAGTCAGTAGGTAGTTCCAGTAAAGTAGTTCCCTCTAGTTGTTTTTTCCAGTAAGCCAGCTTCTTGTCGAGCAACGCACCGGATAAGTATTTGCGTTGCCAGATGGAAAAATCGGCGTATTGAATGGGCAGTGGTTCGAGCACAGCTTCTCTGTTGCCTACATATGCACTATATAGTTCTATCAGTTCTCTAACGAGTACGGATAATGACCAACCATCGGAAACGATGTGGTGCATCATCAGGAGGAGCATGTGTTCCTCTTCCGACAGACGTATGAGGTAAGCACGTATCATATGATCTTTAGAAAGATCAAATGGTGTGTGGATCAGTTCAGACAGGAAGGCTTCGAGAGCATCCGGCTCGGCATATGCAGTCCCATCTACTGTGATCATCTCCCAGGTATCTTTTTCCAATATGCGTTGGAATACCGGTCCATCTTCCTGCTCCATAACACTCCTTAATACTTCGTGGCGGTTCACAATAGTTTGGATAGCGTATGCGAGGCCGGTTTCATCCAGTTTACCTTTGAGACGGAGCGGTGCCGGTACATGGTATTGTACACTACCTTCCAGCTGATCAATGAACCAGAGGCGTTCCTGGCTAAAAGATAGCGGAATACGGGACGGGCGTGGGCCGGCCTCGATGGCAGGCATCAGCAGGCTCTTGTCCTGTACCTGTAAGTACAAGGCGAGGCGCCCTATCGTCGGATAGAGGAAGAAATCCTTCACAGTCAGTTCCACGCCCAGTTCCTTACGTATTGCAGATACAACACGGATAGCGAGCAGCGAGTGACCGCCTATTTCGAAGAAGTTATCGCGTACACCTATACGATCTGCCCCCAGTAAGTTTTGCCAGATATTGGCCAACTGTTGTTCCATCACAGTAACAGGCAACTGGTAGTTGAGCAAGCTCTTTCGTTGCATGTCTTCACGCTGTAAGAGGAACTTACGGTCTACTTTACCATTGACAGTGAGCGGCAGATGCTGCAGGGCGGTGAAGTCTGCCGGGATCATATATTCCGGTAGTACGCCTTGCAGGTAGCGACGGATATCCTGCTGCAGGAGTTCGGCGATATCGCCGAAGAGCGGGATATTAGACGTTACGGGACTTACGATGCCCTGTTCTGAGAAGACATCTTCTATAAAGCCATCAAAAGGTACCTGTTCGAGGAGCAGGTTGATTTTGAGTGCATCTTCGTCTACGAGGCAGCGGATGTGGTATCCATTTGCCTCGGCGGCATCCAGCAGTTGTTGTACTGCGATGGTGTCTTCGTCCTGGTGGGTGATATATTCAGCGAGATCGCCTACTACGATGAGGGAAGGTTCTCTCAGTCCTTTTTCGAGCAGTCGTTCTCTCCAGATGCGAGGATTAGGCACATCTTTCAACGCGATGGTTGCCTTACGATGAGCTACCTGATCGAGCAGCTGGTTGCGATCTGTGATCTGATCCCAGTACTGCCATTCGGGGCGGAGTACGGGTTTGTGTACATTCACGTAGATCACCACGGTGTAGCGGTAGAGGGTGAGCTCGTTGATGTAATCCCCCTTTTTGAGTTGGATGTCTATATGTGTTACGTCGGGATAGAGGTCTCTGAGGTGATAGAAGTAAGCCGGTGTAAACAGCAGTTCTTCTTCTTTAAGGATCTCCTGGTCTACGCCCCAAGTGAATTCTTTTATGCTGGCGCGATCCTGGAATTTGGTCAGTTGGATACGGCTCTTGAATAATTTGAGGAGTCGTTGATCGCGGATATCTCCCAAGAGGAATTTACCTCCCTTGCTGAGCATGGGGATAGTTTTAGAGAAGATGTCGGACAGGTATTTTTCACCCGGGAAGTATTGTGCTACCGAGTTGATGACTACCATGTCGATCTCTTCGTCGGCTACCTGTTCTATTTCGTGTGCCCCTCCTACTTTGAGGACGGTCTTCGGATACTGGCGATCGCCAGATGCTATTTTCTTACGGATCTCTCCTACTGATACGGAGGAGAAGTCCATCCCTACATATTTCTGGAGATGATCTGCAAGGCGGTAGTATAGCAGCCCTGCACCACAACCCAGTTCGAGCAGTTGTGTTGGTTTTTCTGCCAATATTGCTTTTACAGATTCATCTAACCAGATGCGCATGTGTTCTTGCGGGAAGGCTTTGCCGGTGAAGCTATCATTCCAACCGGTGAGATTGAATTCTTTTTCGGATGCGGCTTCTTCCTGCGTTCTGGCGTACTCGGTTTCCCAGAGTTCGTGCCAGTTTTCGCGCTGTTGGTTATATAATTCTTCTTCTTTTCTTCTTACGGTTTGCTGATCGGGTACATAGAAGCTTACGAGGCGTTTGGTATCGCCGTTATCTTCTTTGGCGAGTACTACAGCCTGGTTTACTAGTTCACTCTGTTGGAGTACGCTTTCGATCTCACCCAGTTCTATACGGTATCCTCTTACTTTCACCTGATCGTCTATACGGCCAAGACACTCAATGGTACCATCGGGGAGCCATCGACCGAGGTCACCGGTGCGATACAGGCGTACGTTGCCTTCCTGGAATGGATCTATCAGGAATCTTTCGGCGGTGAGGGCGGGGCGTTTGAGGTAACCGCGGCCTACGCCTACCCCTGATACGCAAATCTCACCAGCTACGCCCACGGGGCAAAGTTGGGTGGATTGATCGAGGATGTAGATGCGAAGGTTCTGGATGGGTTTCCCTAAAGGCACGTTCTTTCTTGCCGGTGCATCATACATGAAGTAGTGGGTGATATCATCGGAGGCTTCGGTAGGGCCATAAGCGTTGACTACCGGGATAGCGCTATAGTCGCGGTGATTGAACCACTGAACCAATACGCGCTGGCTTACGGCCTCTCCTGTTACAAGGAGGTAGCGGAGGTGGTTTAGTTTTACGCCTGTTTCTTCCTGTAGTAAGGACGCCAGGTATGACGGTACCAGTTCAAGGATGGTTACTTTATCTCGGTCAATGTTATTGATCAGGGTTACCGGATCGAATATGAGATGTTCTGCATAGATGACCGTGCGACCACCGTGTAGCAGTGCAGCAAACATTTGCCATACAGAGATATCAAAGGTATATGCTGCGGTGTATGCCTGGATAGTAGTGCCATCCATTTTGAGATCGCGGATCTTGGCATACAGGTGATTGAGCATACCTGCGTGTTCTACCATGGCACCTTTAGGTTTGCCGGTAGAGCCGGAGGTATAGATTACGTATGCCAGGTTGGCCGGCTTAGGCAATTCCGGCAATGCGGTGGTAGGTTGTGAAGCGATCGCTTCGTTGGTATCGAGGAGTACGGAAGTTACGTTATCCAGTACGCCCGTTTTCTGACGGGCAACGCTGCTGGTTACTAGCCATTTGGCATCACTATCATCCAGCATGTAGCTAATACGATCTGCAGGATATTCCGGATCGATGGGGATGTATACGCCACCCGCCTTCATAATACCGAGGATACCGGCGATCATGTTAAGGGAGCGTTCGATACAGATGGGCACAAGAGTTTCCGATGTAACGCCCAGGTTGCGCAGGTGATGTGCGATCTGGTTGGAACGTTCTTCCAGCTGGCGGTATGTCAGCTTTATATCGTCGAATACGATGGCCGTTGCATCTGGTGTGCGGCTTGCCTGTATGCTGATCAGGTCGATGAAAGTGTACTGATCAGGGTATGGTTGCAGGTTATTATTGAAATCTACCAGTATCTGGTGTTTTTCTTCTTCTCTCAAGATGGAGAGGGAAGCGATGTTGCCCTCAGGTTGCTCGATGATACAACGCAGGAGGTGTTCGAAGTGTCCTACCATTCTTATGATGGTGGCTTCGCTGAAGAGGTCGATGCAGTATTCCACATAGCCCAGCAGGCCATCGTTGTCTTCCTGCAGGCAGAAGCTGAGGTCGAACAAGGAAGTGGTGTGTTCTACTTTTTCTTCTGTGAGACTGAGGTTACCCAATTTCAGTTCCGGTACGTCCGGGGTGTTGAACAATTCGAACATCACCTGGAAGAACGAAGTACGGCTCATATCACGCTCTTTCTCTACTGCTTCTACTATTCTTTCAAACGGTACATCCTGATGATCGTAAGCGTCTAGGGTATTTTGTTTTACCTGTTTGAGTAATCCGGCGAATGTAGGATTATCGCTCAGGTCACTTCGTAGGGCCAGGGTGTTGACGAAGAAGCCGATCAGCTCTTCTACTTCTTCGCTCATACGGCCGGCTATAGAGGTACCTACGCAGATATCATCCTGGCCACTGTAGCGGTAGAGTAATACTTTAAACGCGGCGAGCATGGTCATGAACAAGGAAGCGCCCTGTTGACCTGCGAGTTGCTGCAGTTGTTTATGCAGTTGTTTATCGAGGCGGAACCAGTGCATGGCACCTCTGGTGCTTTGTACTACCGGGCGCGCATAGTCAGTAGGCAGATTGAGCGGGGCAAGGCCGTTCATTTTCTCCTCCCAGTATGCTAGGCCGCGATCCCAGGTACCGGCGTCGAGGTGAGCTCTTTGCCAGATGGCGTAGTCGGCGTATTGTACTGCCAGTGGTTTCAGCTGAGGGGTACTACCGGTGAGGTGAGCGTTATAGAAAGCCATCAGCTCCTGTACTACTACCTGCAGGGACCAACCATCGGCTACGATGTGGTGGAGTAAGAGGAGGAGTACGGATTCCTGATCAGATATACGTACCAGATAGGCACGGAACAGGTGTTCTGTCGCCATGTTGAAAGGCTGGCGGATCAGTTCCATGAGATGTGCCTGCAAAGCAACGGGGTCGTTGGCGTATGCTGCACTATCAACTACATTGATTTCCCAGCCATCGGTACCGAGGATGTGCTGATATGGATGTCCACCATCCTGTTCTATTACGGTACGGAGTACTTCGTGGCGGTTTACGATCATGCGGAAGGCATAGCCCAGTGCATTGATGTCGGGAACGCCTTTCAGGCGGAGGATATGCGGTACGTGGTATTGTACGCTACCTTTCAGCTGATCGATGAACCAGAGGCGTTCCTGGCCGAATGACAAAGGAATGTGTGCCGGTCTTTCTACTGCTACCGGTAATGCGGACAGTTTTTCTACTACTACGGTTGTATTTTTCTTACCACTCTTATTGGGCAGCGGCAGGAAGCCTTCGCGTTGCAGTGTTTTGATGCTGTCTTTGATGGTGCTAGCGATGAAGGCAACATCTTCGTCGGAGTGGGCGGTGGAAAGGAAGCACGTTCTTCCCTCCCATACGTATACCCCTTTTTCGAGGAGGTGGTAGAAGAACAAGTCCATGTTCGTGTTGATCGCGAAGTAGAATAGCGAGCCGAAGTGATGTACCTGCATGGGCACTTCTTCCTGAGTGAAGAAGGTGCTGATATCATTTATGAAAGCGGCGGTGCGTGCATTCAGGCGTTCCTGTAATGCCGGCCCCTGTTGTTTGAGTTCTTTTAGCAGCGCCAGTGCAGAGGTGAGACTAAGCGGATGTTTACAGAATGTACCAGCAAAGAAGGTAGTGTCTGTCGCTGGATAGGAATTATCGCCATACTGCCAGTTACCACCATCAAGAGCATTCATGAAAGCAGCGCTGCCGGCGATGACACCAATGGGTAATCCACCACCGATGATCTTACCATAGGTAGCGATATCTGCGCGAACGCCGAAATGAGCCTGAGCACCTCCCGGATGAATACGGAAGCCGGTGATCATCTCATCGAAGATGAGGGCAATACCTGCTGCAGTAGTCATTTCGCGTAGTGCATGGAGTAATGCTTTAGGTTGATAGCCCGGCTTGCGGCTTTGTACGGGTTCTACCAGCACGGCAGCTAACTCATGAGCATGCTGTCCAATTTTGCTGACAACCTCCGGATCGGTATAATCAAATACGATCAGGTCTGTTACCATATTAGGCACTATACCGGGAGCCATCGGCACACCTGATCTGCGGCCGGTTTCCATATCTTCTGCTACTGCCAGCGTACCGTCGAAGTGACCATGATAAGAGCCGGCGAAGATCGCCACTTTATTTCTTCCGGTAACAGTACGAGCCAAACGGATAGCAGTCATTACAGCCTCCGTACCGGAGTTATGGAAGCTTACACGCTCCATACCCGTGAGTTCGGCGATGAGGGTCGCTACCTCTCCTGCCTGGCTGGTCTGTGGGCCTAGTTGATACCCGGTATCCAGCTGTTTTTGCAGCGCCGCAGTAACAGCGGGCGGACGGTGACCAAGCAAATTCACACCGAATCCCATTGCAATATCCACGTAAGAGTTACCATCAGCATCGATGATGCGGGAACCACTGGAAGATACCCCAATGATCGGGTAAAGTATTTCTTTAGTGGAGAAACGGAACCCAGCAGAAGCCCTGTTGTCAGCCAACACCGGACGGTACTGCTGTGTAAGTGCTTTGGATGACCGTGTCTTCTGTGTATAACGTTGGATAAATGATGCAAGGTAGTTTTCCTGTTCCGGAGTATATCCTGTTTGTACCGGCTTCGTTTCCATTTTTGGGAAAATGGATTTATGCTGTTTGGCACCATTCTGTGGAGCAGCCGTCAATTGGATACCATTGGTAGAAGGTATAGCTACCTGAGTGGCAGGTATTGCCGGAATAGACATAAGCGGCAGGGCCTGGCCGGTTCCTACTTGCTGGGATAACCACTGGAACTGCTGTGCCATGACATTGAATTGCTGATGTAACAGCTGGAAATGCCCCTGTATGCCTGATGCATCCACAGTCGTCATTGCTACCGGCGCTGTTGCGGTCCCCAGTTGTTGTGGCTGAGCGATTGCTACAACAGCAGGTGGCGCAGCCTGTGCCAGTATATAGCTGGCCATTAAGTGCAATGATGTCAGCTCTTCAAACAGCATGCGGATCGAGAAGTTCAATCCATAATGCTTTTCTACACGACGTACTGCACTGGCAAGTACGAGTGAGTCAGCACCAAGTTCGAAGAAGCGGGCATGTATGTTGATATCAGCCGGCTCCATTTTGAGAAGGCTACCGAATACGTTGGTCAGATAGTCAATGATATCCTGTAGCTGATGGCCGGCGGGAGCGGCTATCGGCGCTGTTACTACGTTGTTATTGGCCGGAACAGCAGCTGTAGTAACTATATGCGCTGTTGGTTCGGGTATCTCTATCCAGTGGCGTTGACGCTGAAAGGGATATACCGGCAGTTGCATACGGTGATAGGCACCTTGTGCGAAGAACTGAGGCCATTGTACCGGGAATCCTTTGACATATAATGACATCAGGCTGTACAACATCGTGCTCCAGGAAGACTGTCCTTGTTGCATGCTGGCAAGCAGTTGCTCTTCTTCATGTGGCACACTCAATTGAGCCATAGATAGGAGGCTAGGCTGTGGACCTAGCTCCATAAGCACCTGTCCTCCTAGTTCGCGGATGCTCTTAATACTCTTGGAGAAGAGCACAGGAGATAGTATATGACGGAGCCAATATTCTGGTGTGGCAATCTCGTTGTTGATCACATCACCGGTTACGTTGGATATGAGTTTGAGTTTAGGTGCCTGGAAGCTGATATCTTCCGCTATCTTGCGGAAAGCGTTTATCATGGGCTCCATCAGGGAAGAATGGAATGCGTGGGATACCGCCATTTCACGGCTACCTACGCCAGCTTCTTTGAGAGAGGCAGTCACTGCACTAAGAGCATCACGTTTGCCGGATATTACAGTCAGCTCCGGACCGTTGATAGCAGCAATCGCAACATCTTTGCCATAAGGGCGGATCATTTCGAGTACCAGCGCTTCAGCAGCAAAAACTACATACATAGCACCCGGCTCATTGAGCGCCTGCATGAGTAGCGCTCTTTCAGTGATCAGTTCAAGGCCATCTTCTAAGGTGAATACGCCTGCTACATATGCAGCAGCATATTCGCCTGCACTGTGGCCTGCAACAATGTTAGGTGAAACTCCCCATGACTTCCACAACTCTGCCAGGGCACATTCTACTGCAAAAAGTGCTGGCTGAGCAAAACCAGTTTCACGAAGCTGTTTACTAGCAATTGCCTGTTCCTGACGGTACAGTAAATCTACCAGCGAGAATGGCCACTTAGTTTTGAGATAAGCGTCGCAACGGTCTATTATAGCTTTGAACACGCTGCTGCTTTCGTACAGCTCCTTTCCCATCTGCCAGTATTGTGCACCCTGACCGGTGAACAACCATACGAGTTCTCCTCTTTGCTCCTGTATGACTCCTTCAAGGAGCGTTTTTTTCGTAGTACCGCCTGCGTAAGCCTGTAACATCTGATGTACGGCAGGGATAGTTGTTGCTTCGAAGGCTAACCTATAACGGAAAGCATCTCTTGTTACAGCCGCATTGTATGCGAGATCAGGTAGGTAAGGAGATTCTTCTCCCAGTACGCGGATATATTGTGCTACCAGTGCCTGTAAGGCCTGTGGTGATTTGGCGGATAATACGAATGGATAAGAAGGCCAGCTGTGCTGGCTGCCCGTTTTTTCTTTAGCAGGGGCAGCCTCTAAAATTACGTGTACGTTAGTACCACTTAAGCCGAACGCACTTACAGCAGCACGGCGAGTACCATTGTAGGCTGGCCATGGAGTAAGTTTGCTGGCTACTTTAATGTTGATATCTTTCCAGGGAATGAATCTATTCGGCTCGTCGAAGTGAAGACTGGCGGGGATAAGGCCATGTTGCAAACTCAGGATCGTCTTTATCAGGCCAGCTACACCAGCAGCGGCTTCAAGGTGACCGATATTACTTTTCAGCGCACCGACCAGTAGTGCCTGTTCCTGGTGCCGGCCTTTGCCATATACAGTATGCAGCGCCTGTACTTCTACCGGATCTCCCAGACGGGTTCCCGTACCATGTGTTTCTACATACTGAATATCCTGTCCTTTGAGACCGGCAGCAGACAATGCTTTCTCTACCAGTTGTTGCTGTGCTACACCGTTAGGAGCAGCAAGACCATTACTTTGTCCATCGTGATTAACGGCAGAACCGCTGATCACAGCGAGAATGTTATCACCGGCAGCTAATGCATCTGCATAACGTTTTAATACTACTACGCCAGCACCTTCTCCTCTTACATAACCATCCGCTTTGTCGTCAAAAGTCTTGCATTGACCGGTTGGTGAAAGGGCCTGCATGCGGCAAAGCTTCACAGTAGTATCCGGAGAGAGCATCAGGTTAACACCACCCGCAAGAGCGAGTGTACATTCGCCATTGAGCAGGCTTTGTGCAGCCAGGTGTACACTGAGCAAAGAAGAAGAGCAAGCGGTATCGAGCTGTACTACCGGACCATGAAAGTCAAGCAGATAAGCGATACGGCCGGCAGCCACGCTTCTTTCTATACCCAGTCCGCTGAATACATCTTCATAATGCTCCAGCCCTCTAGTTTGTTGAATAAGCAGTTGATAGTCGTCAGTTCCCATACCAATGAACACACCGCTTTCGCTTCCTCTCAGATTGCTAGGCGCAATGCCCGCATTTTCCAATGCTTCCCAGGTCACTTCAAGGAGTAATCGCTGTTGTGGATCCATTGCGGCAGCTTCTCTCGGTGAAATGCCAAAGAACAATGGATCAAACTGATCTGCATGGTTGATGAAACCACCACGAGTGGTATACATCTTACCGGTAGCCTGCGCATCCTGGTCGTAGTATGCAGCAGCATTCCATCTGTCAGCCGGTACTTCTGCAATGGCATTGCGACCTTCTGTAAGAAAAGACCAGAAGGAAGCGGGTGAGTTGACATTGCCCGGAAGGCGGCAGCCTACGCCAATAACAGCGATACGCTGATCATCTTTCAGCGGTATTGCAACTGGTGCAGATACAGACGGTGATTGATTCTCCACGGTTATGCTGCCTGACAAGTGTGTTGACAAGCTGCGAATCGTAGGGAAATTATACACAATAGTATTGTCTATAGGGGACTGCATAAATATCTCGAGATCAGCGGCCAACTGTACGGTTTGCATGGAAGTAAGGCCGTATTCGGAGAATGTTTTATCAGCAGCGAATTCTTCTGTGGTAGCCTGCACTCTTTGTTTGAGCCAGTGCTGCAGCCACTGGCGGATCACTTCCGGACTATGCACCGGTGTGTGATCATAGCCAGCTGCAGGTGAGGCAGCCTTCTTTTCAGCTGCAGGAGCGGCATTTGCTGTCAATGCCGCCATTTCACGTATTATTTCATCATAAGCACCGTTGATATACTCTTCGGTAAAGAAGTGTCGTCTTACTTTGCCGCTGGTTGTTTTAATTACTTTACGAATGGGGATTACCTGTCTTACTTCGAGCCCCATTTTTGTAGCCACATATTTTTTGATAGCGGACGCTAGAGGCATAAATTTCTCGACAGAAGTTTTATGTACGGCAAACACCACAATGGATTCCGAGCCGGTTTCTTCGTCGGGTACGCCACAGGCCACTACTTTACCACTTTCGATGCCCTCCATAGTTTCAAGGGTATGCTCAATATCGTGGGGGTATACGTTGGCACCGTTCAGGAAGATGATATCTTTCACACGGCCTACAACGTATATCTCGCCCTTGATGAGAAACCCGGTATCTCCGGTGTTCAGCCAGCCATCTTTGAAGAATACGGATTTAGTAGCCGTATCATTATTGTAATAGCGGGACATTACACTATTACCTTTGATACTGATGATGCCCATGTGACCTTCACTAAGCTCCTCTCCTTTCTCATTTTTGATCTGTACGTTCATGAGGTCAATCGGTGCTCCTACACAGGCTACTTCAAGGCTATCCTTTGCTCCTTTTTTGGTCTTTACGATCGGTTGACCCAGTACCAGGGAATCTCTTTGTACATTCACTGTTTTGAATGCGGTACCACAGCCGGGAAAGCTCACTTCCACAGTAGCCTCTGCCAGGCCATATACGGCTCTCAGCGCATGCTTATCTAATCCGTATGCAGCCATCCTTTCATTGAACTGACGGAATAGCGGTGCCGCAATAGGTTCTGCACCATTGAGGATGATACGGATACTGGAAAGGTCCAGGTTTTCACCTTTATCATCCGAAAACTGATTGAGGTAGTAGCGATAACCGAAATTGGGCGAGCAGGTAATAGTGGCTCTATGATCTGACGATTTCTGCATCCATAAAAGCGGATGTCTGACGAAGAGGTCAGTCGGCATAAGATAATGATTCACGCCACCGCCTACAGGATTGAGGTGGAACGCGATGAGACCCATATCGTGGGTCAGTGGCATCCAGCTGAAAAAACTGTCCTGGTCTTTCAGCTTAAACGCTTTGAGAGCCGGGTACACGTTGTCAACTAGATTACGGTGCTCGAGTACAACGCCTTTGGGATTACCGGTAGAGCCGGAAGAAAATTGAATAAAGGCGATCTGCTCCGGTTTAATTTCCGGAAGCAGACCGACTTTACCTTCGGGTTTTATTTCGTCAAGGAATAATACATGTTTGAAGTCCTGCATGCTACCTTTTTCTTCAGGTAGTTCCTGTTGACACAATTTCTCGTAGTGGGTTCTGCCGGTGAGCAGGAACGGACGCTCAAGAAACTGCACAATCTTAATCAGTTTGCGGGCATTTTCTGTATAATGTGTGATAGATACGGGCACAGGAATAACGCCGCCCAGTATACAAGCCCAGAAGAACTGAATGAAAGTTTTATTATCATCAACCTGGAATACCAGCTCATCACCAGGTTTCAGTCCTTTTTCCTGGAGGTATGCAAGCCAGGAAAGTGCATTTTGATACAGTTGGTGATAAGAAAGGAACTCTTCCCGTGTAGCGGACTGGATAAAAGTGATCCCTTTATCCTGCACATCTTTTAGCCGGGATAACATCCCTGCTAAAGTCTGCGGCTTCAATGTATTTTCCATGAGGTATTTAAGTGTTTAGGGGCGGTTTATAGTGTGACTATCGCATTTATACCGTAGCAGCGGCTTCGGCGGGTTGTTGTTTTCTTTCGTACAACAATTCTTTTTCACCATAAAGTCTTTCTGCTACGATACCCTGTTGTTTGCACAGTTCTACCAGTCTGTTCGATTGGATAATGGGGTTAGATTCGTCTGTATATTTGATACTGCTTATAAATTCAAGCCAGGGTTCCATTCCCATAGCGTACACATACACTTCTTTAGGGTTGAAAATGTTAACCAAGGCCATACCTTTATCACAGTCAGAGCCAGCGAGCCTGCGGCTACCATCCTGTTCACGCGTGATCTTTTTGGTGAGCAATGGGCCATAGAGCCAGGTAAGCGGCGCTCCGTCACATTCCATACCCAGGAACATTACATCAACATCCCCGATAGCATTATGGATATGTTTGTACAACGCAGATTCTACAATTCTGGAGTCTGCCAGAAACAGCAATTTGAAACCGCTGATCTCAATCAGGTAGCAGGCTTTAGTAAGAATATTGAGATCGCTATGCTCACCGGTAAAAGGCAAACCGGTGATAGTGGTATCGGTGAATTTAATAGTTTCCATTTCATCGATAGCCACAACGTTGTCAAAACCAATGTATTCGAACATCAGCTTGAGGTCTGGATTTTCGAGTTTACCGCTGCTGGTACGGGGTACGATAAGGTTTTTAATCTTATGTCTCAGTGGCAGTAATGTTTCGAACAGAATGTGATCCTGGTGGTTATGAGTGATGAGTACATAGTCGATCACCTCTGGCAGATCGGCATCGGAGAAGTGTTCGAGATCAGAATGATAGCCATAGTAGCTGATCAGGGGATCCACGAGGATGGAGACATCTTTAGTTTCTACCAGGATACATGCATGACCGAAGTAGCGCATACGGATCTTATCGCCGGTATATTTCTGATAAGGTGGTGGCGGTGTTTCAGTAAAGAAGGTTTCGAACAGCGCTTCCTGATCGGGAGTAATACCCATGAGTTCTTTGATGCTCTTCAGGTCACGTGCAGTGCGGCGCATTCTGGCGAGTTCGTCTATACCCGGATGATCGAATGGGATGTCGAGGTGTAACACGTTGGGTTCATCCAGTTTAGGAGTACTGAGACAGAAAGGCCGTTGATCATTTTCGGTGATCCAAAGTGCGATACTTTGAGAGGATTTGTCGTAATATTCGCTTTTGTAGAGAAGTGATTCAAAAAAGCGGAAGTCAGCGTTATTATTTCTATCGTAATGCAGTTCCACTAATCCTTTCAGTGCATCCGGCACCTTATTATAGAGCGTTTCAAGACCAAACCCTTTGGCTTCCGTGAGGAGGAGTTTATCCAATTCTTTAACGGACTTTGCCAACTCAAGCAGTTTCTCCTGTTTTTTTACCGTTTTGTCTTTTAAAACCTGGATATCATTTACTCTATCTACGGGTACATCCATGAACGGACCACCTTTCATTTTCGGATTCAGTACGGCCTCAGCGTGAATGGAAGGAGCGCTGATAAATGAATCCATGATGGTCAGATGACGACCAACAATGTTCATAGCCGCAGTTGCCGGAGAAATCAGATGACTCCAGGCATACCATCTGTCGAACAACGGTTCCAGTACAACATTTGGTTTCAGATATAATTTACGTTCATTCATGATGATATTTTTTAAAAAACATGAACACGGCCACGCTGCTTTGGGCAGCATGACCAACGGGAAAGACAAGGAATAATATTGTGAAGCAATAACCTCTACCTACGTATGGATAAGTACGTATGAGTATTGTGACAGTTATCGCAGTAGCATATAGGGTTTACAGGTAGGGCTCCGGTGGAAAGAGCCCTACCACGTGACTAGTCTGCAAGTACAGTACCGATACCGGACTGTTGCGCTTTATCGTAATAGTAGGCAGCTGTTGCTATATCAAACACGGCCATTCCCATAGGATTGAACATGATCACATCATCAGCGCCTGCATTTTTGAGTATCTCCTGAGTAACGACATCTGCCAGGGAGTGCGTATCTTTTTCCTGCAACCCTTTGGTTTTGTGCATCACTTCGATATCCGTATTTTCTCTGCAGATCTCCTCCCAATCATCTACGATCATTACCTGGGTATAATCCAGGAAGTCAGCTACATAGTCTCTGAGAGAAACATTCAGCTGCAGGGAACCTGGTTTGGGTTTTTTGTTGATGTAAGGAGCTTTTGATACCGTACAGGTCATGAAGATATCTGCATTTTCAAACGCTTCCTCCCAGGAGTTAACAATACGTACTTTATCTTTCAGGGTGTCTGGTATCAATGCCTGATCTACAGGTCTAAGGTCATAAATACAGATCTCTTTGAGTTTATCACCCAGCAGATCGCCTATCATCTGGAGGTGGAGTTGTCCAATAGGGCCAAAACCAGTCATGCCTACTTTTACTTCATCTACTGTTTTCGCGGCGAGGTATTGACGAACTACTAGTCCGGTTACCGCAGCAGTACGAACAGCACTGATGAAGCTGGTATTGACGATACAAACGGGAACACCGGTATCTGCATCATTGAGGATGGTTACAGAGTTAGCGCGCGGAAGATTTTTGTTGATGTTGTCAGGAAAGCTGGCAATCCATTTGATACCTGCAAAAGACACGTTACCACCAACGTACGCCGGCATAGCGATGATACGGTTGGTAAGGTTACGGAACCGGAGGTAAGGTTTGATAGGTTGCGCATAATCGCCATCTTTCAATGTCAGTACAGCATCATTGATCCTGTCGATAACGTCGTTCCATTTGATGCCGATGTTCAGCAAATCGTCTTTACTTAAGTAGTGCATAGTATTTTATACGTTTACGGTGACTTTTAGTTTTTCCATCATATTGTTGACCCATTGCTCATTGTATACATTGTTAATATACGAATCACCTTTATCAGCGCAGATGAACAATACGTTTGGATTACCTTCTATTGCGCGGGAGCTGAAATAGCTGTCAATAGCGCTATATACGGCGCCAGTGGATGCACCGGCGAAAATGTTATGATCTCTTACGAGTTCATGGCAGCCGCTCACGAGTTGCTCGTGGCTAACATGCATCGTTTCGTCAATAGTAGCATATTTGAGTATAGCGGGTACTTTGCTAGCGCCGAGTCCGGATACGTAGCGTTTTTTAGGAGGAGTACCGAATATTACGGAACCTTCCAGATCAACACCTACTATGGTTACATTGGGGAATTTTTCTTTTACTCTTTTAGATACGCCAGCAATGGTTCCACATGAGCTCACCGCGATGAAGAGATAGTCGAGCTGCTCAAAGCGATCACATATTTCTTTACCAAGCGTATGGTAATATCCCATATAGTTATCCGGATTTTCGTATTGATTAGTCCAGAAGCTATTGGGGTTTTGGGCACATATCTCTTTTACTTTTTCGATACGGGTCAGCAAATATCCGCCGGTGCTATCTACCTGATCTACCTTTACGACTTCTTCATTGAAAAGCCTGATGATAGCCTCGTTCTCAGCATTAATATTGGGGTCAATAACGGGGATAAAGCGGAGACCGAGGTCCTTACAAAGTCTCGAAAGGGCGATAGCGAAATTACCAGAGCTGGATTCTACGATCAGTGTTTCGTTGTCGATACGATTGTTATGGATGGCGTTAGAAAGGATACTGAGAGCTGCGCGATCCTTTACACTGCCACTGTAGTTTTTGTACTCCAGTTTTGCATACAAGGAGATACCGGGGTAATCTAGGGGCACTACAGGAGTGTTACCTATCAGGTGACTGATTCGTTGCAGGGAGGAGATCATAGATATTTGTTTTGGCACAGTTTTATCAGGGTTAATACTGATAGCTTTTAAATTGTGCGCTGTTAAGTAATATATTTATTTAACGGTTTGTGTGACATTCAAAATATTCTCTTTGGCAACAGGTCTATGGCATAGAACATACAATCACATGTACGGGTTTCTTCATCAACGGTAGTTCTATCAGTTCGCTTTGGGTGGATCTACATTCAAAGTTTCACTTATTGTCTCTGCCCCTGGTTTTCTGTGAAATAATAATGTATCAGTATAAAGATTTCGGGATGGCATTTAAGCTAAAACGCCGCTTGCCAATCACGGAATTTGAGCTGCGCACGTTTTAGCAAAATACCGTTTTTTGCCCACAACTGCAGATATGAGCAATTTATAGCACACATCATCCGTCTGGTAGTAGCAAATTTCCACCAATGCTGGCGTACCTGAAGATGACGATAAGCTCTAAGAGGAATTGATTATTGGCAGTTAAACCTGAATTCTTGACTCAATGCTAATTGGACTTTCTGGGTTATCGAATAGCGTTTTCATTATCTCAGATCATTAAATAGCGTTTTTATATGATCGTTCTCTCCCAACTGTTTTTTAACATGATAATACAGTTCTTTGCGATTAGGATTAAGTGATAGCAGGTACAAATATACCTTTCTCTAAGTCAATATCCATCAACTTACCTGCACGTAAATCTCTAAAAGGCAAACAACAGCATTGTCATAATAAATAAACTGTGGAAACAGTGACAGCCTGGGGTATATAGAGATATGGTGGAAAAATCTCGTACTTTCAGTGCCTATAAAGATCAGTCATCGCATTCCGTGTACAATTTCTAATCTGGGGGTAAAATAAAATAATAAACCCGATATAACCAAATTGCATTCCCTGCAACCAGGCGGTTTAATAATATTTTAATGTGTGACAACAATTATAGATCATATGCGTATCCCTATTGACTATACGTTGCCACAGGTTATTTCAAAGGGCCTGCCAGCAAAGGGATAAATCAACAAGTAGATCATTCTTCTCTCCAAAAATGGTGCTTCTTTTTCTTTTTCCTAACCCAATAATAATACCTTTCTCTGCATCAAAACTGCGGTCATTTATTGATAAATGTGGCCTTTGCAATGTTAATATAGTATCATATTTTGGCCTCAAAATTACCACCTCAGCTAAAAAATTCCGCCGTTTAGCATATAACCTATGCTTTTCTCACTTTCTCTTCCCAACAAAAAGAGGGTAGTGACCACCATAATCACTACCCTCTTTTCACCGTTTTACTATTGCTTAATGAATTTATAGGTCTTATGCTTTCCCGTACTATCGTCGATCAAAAGAAAGTACATGGCAGGCTGGTAAGCCGAAATATCCAACTGGTACTGCATATCATTAATATGTCTTACCTCTTTCATAATATTGCCCTTCATATCTACACAACGGATACTGTTGATCCTCGTACTGTTCCTTATCATGATCCGGTCTTTGGCTGGATTAGGATAAAGGATCGTTCCGCCAACTTCTCCCTTTTCCAACGGTGCTATCATCCTCGCAGTATTGGCACTGTCTTCCCGATGAGCCGGTAGTTCAAAACGGAAAATACCTGCATCAGATCCCGGTATGGTCACCTGCAGGCTACCCTTTGCCGTATATAAACTATCCCGGAAAAGCTCCCTGGCCACATAACTACCTGGCCAGCCGATCCGATCCAAAGAAATATTGTACTGCTTAGCAGCCTGCGTAAAGTTAAACACTGCCAAGTAGTAATCGTCCCCTACCCTGCGAACATATAGCTCGCCTGGCTGAGTGCCCGTGTTACCGTCCACAGGCCGGAATGCTTTCCCATTACCTCGTTTGGCAATATCAAGCAATTCCGTACGCTGTAAAAGGCGTTGAGACTTGTCGACCAGCGAAGCATTAGGTACAGAATAATCATCCCCCATGATCAAAGTACCAGTCACAATACCAGATGCCAACCTGGCCCTGTTCGTGCCTTCTGTCTCATTCCTGAAAACAAGATGATCCGCATCAATATAGTTATACATAAGCGACTGCCACCAGCCATAGTTCGTACTGTTGAGCGTATAGGCGGAAGCTCCGATATTACTTTCTGCATCACAGGCAATACGTCGCATATGTACATAGGGCATAGTAGCCATACTGGGAGATATAGCCGCATATACCAGCATCTGCCCACCGAGCTGATCTACCAGGTATTCCATTCCTTTTCTATATGCCTGCATACCAGTGGTAACAGTTGGGTCATAAAACGCGTCAGCTTCTATAGCCGCATGCCCCAGGAAGTCTATCTTGATCATCTTAAACCCACAGGCTTTGAATTTACCAATAAGATAAGCAAGACGCTGACGGGTACCTGGATGCGTCGGATCCATCGCCCGGCACCCATCCAGGTCATGATACTGTCCATTCTGTTTTAGCCACGTATCCTGGTAGTTAAAACTACTACCCTCCAACTGGCGATCAAACTTACCCCAGTCCACAAACGGCGCCCAGTAAATGCCTGGCTGCAGACCTTTGCTTTTGCAATAATTGGCAAACTGTGTCAGCTGGCTGAAGTCACCCGTAATACCTCCCGAAGAAAGATTATCCCAGTAAGAATCCAGATCAATAAAAGCGGTGCTGTCACTACGGAAAACAGGCAGCTGTGTGGCAAAGAAATCTACTACAGCATTAGCCCGGGCCAGCGTAAGGTTGGTTTTCATTTCTCCCCAGCTATTCCACCCAAAGGGCGTACCACCCGTCCAATTAGGCAAATATCGGGGCGTAGTCTGGCGAGTTACATTGGCAAAAGCTTCCAGCCCCTGGCGCCAATCGCTGACATAGCCTATCATTACCTTCGGAGAGCGTATACTGTTGGCACTGATGGTACCGTGTGGCTTCTTGTCCCGGGTAACCTGCTCTTCCGAATAGCCACCCCAAATGGTCCATTCAGATAGCTGGCTTCCTTGCCCGCTGCTCCTTACACCCGTTTTCCATATACCATGTTCCACTGAACCGGTAAATAATCCCTTACGCGTCACATTATCGTATACTACCCCTACCTCCGCACTGGTATTGGCCTGCGCCGTAGACATCGACTTGGCATTATAACTGATAAACGTGTCATTATCGAACGGTACAAACAGATTGTAAACGTTTACGCTACCGGGCAAATTAACAAAACTGGCTATGAGAGGGACCATTTTATTACTCTTCAAAGCGGTGCCAGCCAGTACGATCTCAGTCAAGAAATAAGGCAGATGAGGATACACGTAAAATATCTGCTGCAGCGTCGGCAATCCGTTCCCGGTATGTTTAATGATATACTTCCGGCCAGCGCCTAAACTATCAAGAATCGCATTGCTGTCAACCGTTCTTCTGGTATATTGGAGACTGCTATAGGCAACCCCACTATTGTACCCAATAGCATAAGCATCGCCGATGATACGATCATCGTTATAATACACATCTATTAGCCCCGATGCAGTATCACAGAGGATACGATTAGCACCACCAAAGGCGATAGACCATGAACGAACAGGCGTCACCGTTATTTTGTCGATATTAGGTGCCCATCCGCTATTATTATCCAACCGTACACTATTTACACCGGCATTAAGTTGTACAGTAAGCGCAGCGGCAGATACAGTCTCCCACCCTCCGGAAGCTTCACAGGCAATCAGCCGGGTATTCGCATTATTGATACTAACAGCGATCGTACGGGGATCCCCTCCCGCATAAAATATCTTCAATACATACTTACCTGCCGTAGTAACCTGTACGGGTATAGTAACCGTACCATTCGTATTACCACCGAGGTAACCGACTAACTTTCCGCCAGAGCAACTGCTACAGTTACTGATCTGGCCACCATTGGATACAGTGCCGTTTTCGGCTTCATAAGTATTTTGCTGGGCATAAGACGTGCTGGCCCCGAGCACTAGAAAAAAAGATAGTAAGAGCAGGCGTAACCGGCATCCGTTGGTTGCGCCCGGAAATAGATAGACATGGGATTTCATAACCGTGGTTTTGACTTGATGGTTAAATGATGATAAGTGAAACGAAATATATATAATATTCCCCGTGTTCCATAATCCCGTGTATTATTGACAATAAAAAGGCCCGTAAAACAAATACGGGCCTTTTGGTATTCTGAGGGTTAACTATACTATTGCGCACAAATCCTTATAGACTCACAAGCGATAATACCGCTATGACATGCCTCGTTAAAAGGACAGGAAATACTGGTAGGAGCCAATGCTCGTACCGAAGGGGCATCCAGTTGACTCAAATAGGCAACTTTGATCTTGCTCAAGTGCAATTTTTTTTCTGCAATCTTTTTCATGAGAAGGGAATTTTATAATAAGATGTTAACCGAATATAAATGAAACAACAGGGTAATCCTCTCCCGTAAAAAGGTGATTTTAGAGCACGCCGATCCAGGCCACCACCTGCGTATCCGGTTCCACCTCCCGGGAAGCAATGCTGTTCAAACAGTGATACAGACCATTAATAACTAAACGGACAAGTGGCTCAAAAACAAACAGGTGACAGCAGTACAGATAGATACCTATACCCGTGAGATAACGCATGGCTCAACGCCTTCTGCCTGGACCTCCCACCAAAAATCTCCCTGATGCTCCCCCAAACAGGGTTCTCCCGGGAGTTTGAAGGCGGACAATCATTACGACACTGCCTCAATGATAAATACCGTACACACAAACGTCAGCTTTTAGAACTATTCGCACCGGCTGTCTTGTCAATACCTATCTGCACATGTTTATCATCCGGCTCTCTACTGCCGAGCATCGTAAATATGAACTGAACCTTTATGCACGGCTGCTAAAATATTATAAAGCAGTGGCCGCTCTATAACAACAATACCAGCAACCACAATAATCCCCCGAATAGCTGCGTTGCATTATATTATAGTGATCTTGTTTTTTTTTTCATCCACTTTTGAAAACTGCTTATCATGAGAAACCTTGCACTTCCCGGCCTGCGCCTTAGCAGGAACGAAATGAAAACTATTAAAGGGGGTAAAATGACATCCCGCGATTGCCTGGGCATCAACAGATGTATCAGCGAAGCTAATTGCAATGGATTTTGCAATGAAAATGGCTGCGGCGTCGGTACCTGCCATGTAGTAAACCAGGTCAACCGTTGTATCTGCGGCGCTCCTTAATGACCTGATTCGCTACTTCATGTATGAAGGCCACCTTACCGGTGGCCTTTTTTATACTTATAACCAATTGAATACCTTTTAATTATGCCCATAAGCAGTTCTTTGGCATAGTTTTGGCATTTGCCGAATAGAAGCAAAAATTTTAACCATGAGACAGTTATTAATAGCTTTAGTCACAATGACAGGTTTTGCTGCCTGTACCTCTCAGGCTGGTACACATACGCCAGATACCGCTATTGCTATAGAGAAAGCCAAGAAACAAACCATAGACTCTATGAACGCCATTCAATCCGTGAAACAACGTGTAATAGACTCTATGAGTACACTGAAGAGAAGTGCGGACAGACATAGCACAGCTTCTCATAGGAATAATAGCAGTGCCGGCTACAGTGCCAACACTTACAATGAACCAGCAGCAGCACCGGCTGCAACAACAACCGCCGCAGCCCCGGTAGCCAAAAAGAAAAAGGGCTGGAGCCATACCGCTAAAGGTGCAGTCGTAGGTGCCGGTACAGGCGCTATCACTGGTGCCATCATCAATAAAAACCATGCCCAGGGCGCCATCATAGGAACCCTTATCGGTGCCGGTGTCGGTGCTGGAACAGGTGCCATCGTGGACCATGTAAAAAAGAAAAAAGGACAACAATAAGAACCAGGCAATTATAAGCACAACGACGGCGTCGTACCAGCTGGTACGACGCCGTCGTTTTGAGACCGTCCCGGTCATAAAGTACCTTCAAACCACAATCCGGACGTCTCTGACTCCAGAACACTTCGTAAAAAGGGCTTTTCATTATCAACATATAGATTGGCATCTATGTAGGGCAAACGCCGGTCTTTGATACACTGTTCCGCAAAATCGCTACGGATCAGGCTTTTATCCTGAACATTCGCTTCAAATGCCTTCAGCTTGGTAAAAGCATTGGTGCTATGTTGCAACCACGAATGATGGAAACCCATAAACCCCTCCGTACAATGCACCGTCTGCTGCAGCCCCCCGGATATCCCCTTTTTCCGCAAGTAATCACCCGTAAATGGCATCTTCCTGAAATATTTACCTGTCATCAAATACGTACGGTAACTGAAATCGTCAATCCCGTGGCTTTTATCGGAAAACAGGTTCAGATAAAATACCGAAAAATGCAGCTTTACCGTAATGACCTGGTGTCTCTTTACCTCATCAATAATCTTATCAGCCAACCTGCTATCAATAAACTCATCCAGATCTGAAAGGATGATAATATCCTCATCTCCAACCACATCTTTCAGTACACCGCAATAATTTCTTTGCATAGCCTCATTGTGATAACCCATATTGTGCGTAAGCAGGTGCCAATACCATTGATCAAACTGTGCCGGTGTACACCTGTCCGGATGGTAATAAGACTGCTCCGGCAAAGCAGGCCGGAAAAGATCGCCTGCATGAATAGGATGATACTTGACCTTAGCCCCCACCTGGGCAGGATCAAATTGAAAGGGCTTATCCTCGTAGCTGAAGTTTTTATCTGCCTCACAAATATGTAATTCATCGATCCAGTAATCTGCTTCCTTAATCTTTAGTGAAGCGATCTTATGTTCATTAAAAAATGGGCAATACTCAAATATTTTCATGTGTCCTTATTTTTGAGGATGGATAATATGTTGTAAATGTCGTTGGAAAGCCGCCGCCAGGGCAGTAATCGTCTTTTCATAAAAATGCGCCTGGCTAAAGTAGAATGTTAGCTTCACCCCATGGGGCGACATTGTAGCCGTTATGTTGATCAGGTAAGCTGAGGGGTTATTCATATCGTGTGTTATGCCAACGGGTAACTGCAATGGCGTATAAAAATCCGTTCCTTCTTCCGCCGCCGGCAGGTTCAGATAATGGAACAATATAGGGTATTCCATATCCGCACCCTTATGGGCTTCCGCATGAGGTGGCATATGTTTCAATACAAAATAATCCAGCCCGCCCTTCGGCACCCGTAATAAAGTGTTTTTCACCATCTGTATGATCTTTTCGTATTCGATGGCGGACCCATTATATGCCAGGTGTATCGGATATGCGCCGGCAAAAAAACCTACCGTATCCGAAATATCTATATGGGGGAAGAAAGACTCCCGCTGTGCAGTCATCACATATAAGGACATTGCCTTGCTTCCTTGCAACTCCTCGCACGCACAATAGAAAGCCGTTAAGAGCAGGTTGAATACATTCCCCTTGTAATGACCAACAGCTTGTTGCAAATAAACTACTTCCGCCTCATCCTTCAGGATATCAGCAATAAAATAGGTCATCTCCTTCTGTAAAGGCTGCCGCCCGGGTAACAGATCAGGAATAAAAGAGGCAGCTCCTTTTTTCCTCAGCTGCCGCCAATAAGTATTGGCGGTCTTAAACTTGCCGGACCGGGCATACTGCTCCAACCGCAGACACCAATCGCGATACGTTATACTCGAATGACCGTTATCCGCACCAGAAAATGGCAAACAACGACGACGCAATTCGTCCATCAACACCTGCCACGAGATCCCGTCGAATATCAAATGATGAAAGAGGAAAAAGAGTGCCTGTTGCCCGGGCTCCAGGTAATTATCAAATAATAATACCCGGAGCAATGGCCCTGTTGTGAGCGAAAACTGCCCTTGCAAAGCCGCACAATGAGCCGTAACAGTCGCCTCATGCTGCGTCACCGGAATACTACCCAGATCTGTTTGCAGGAAATAATCCGCTGGCGAAAAGTCACCTGTACACTGCTCCCACTCCCCATCCGCCTGCTGCTTAAAATGTACCGTAAGTATAACGTGTGCCTTCAGTATCTCCTGCATAGCAGTTCGGATAACTGCCGGGGCTACATACGTCTTAAGCAATACCAGGAAAGGACTGTTAAAGATGTTCCGGTTGATAAGCGGACGCTGAAAGAATCGCCGCTGTACCGCCGACAAAGGGAACATCCCGGCCGCAGCCCCGGAGTTACGGCTCTTCTCTCTTTTTTTAATGGGTAAACGGCCCTTGTGTACAGCAATATTAGCAGCTAATTCTTCAACAGTTGGATAGCTGAACAGGTCATTGACCGTAATCAAATACCCCTGCTGCTGCAACAAATTTACCACCTGCAAAGCTTTCAGCGAATGCCCTCCTAGTGTATAGAAGTTATCTTGCTTACCAACATCAACCAATCCAAAAACATCACACCAGACAGCAGCTACCGCCTTTTCATTCGGCGTCTCCGCAGGCACATATGTCTGCAACCGCTGTAGTTGAATAGTCTCCCCATCCGCAGAAAGCATAGCACCCAACTCCTTCTTGTCGACCTTACCATTACTCGTCAGGGGCAACAACGGTAGCTGCAAAAAGATATCAGGTATCATATAGAAGGGCACCTTCCTGCTTAAATATTCTTTCAGCGTGTCTGCATCAAGCGCTTCCTTTGAAGTATAAAAAGCACAAAGCCGCTTATCCTGCGTGTCAGCATATATATGCACGATAACCGCACATTGATCCACATCCGCATGTAATGACAACTGCTGCTCCGTTTCTCCTGGCTCTATACGGAATCCGCGGATCTTCACCTGCTGATCTGCCCGCCTCACAAAAACCAGCTGCCCGTCCCCATTCCATTTGACAATATCGCCCGTACGATACAACAACCCCTCCTCCAACGCATGCCGGACGAAACGCTCCGCCGTAAGCGCTGGCTTGTTCCAGTACCCATCACTCACGCCCGCCCCCCCCAGATACAATTCACCGGGTACTCCAACAGGATGTAACATATTCGAACGACTCAACACATACGCCCGCGTATTCGATAAAGGAACGCCTATGGGTACATGATCCTTATATGCACTGCCATTGATCGCATAAGCCGTACTGAAAACAGTATTCTCCGTCGGCCCGTATACGTGAATGAGCTTATCAGTACCCAGGCATGCAATGGCCATATTCACATGTGCCGGTGAAACCTGCTCCCCGCCAAACAATAGCTTCCGCAGTGGCAGGAAACATTGTGGATAGGTCTGCACACAGGCATTGAACAATGCCGTCGTCACAAACATCACGCTGATGCGTTTTTCCCGGATCACCGTATCCAGCTGTTCTATATCTATAATAGCCTCCTGGCGTATAAGCACAAGCGTAGCGCCGTTCAGCAACGCTCCGAAGATATCAAACACAGACCCATCAAATGCATAGTTGGACACCTGCAATAAATGATCTTCAGGATAAATAGTAACGTAGTTAGTGTGCATCACCGTACGGATCACATTATGATGTGCGACCGCGATACCCTTCGGCGACCCCGTAGACCCCGAAGTATACATAATGTACGCAGGAGCCGCAGGAGCTTGCAGCAAGGGTAGCTCCGCAGGTAAAATGTTGACATCACTGCTTACGATCAATCTTTTCCCTTCAAATGACCAGTTGATATATGGGTAAATAGCATACGTAGTCATATAGATGGTCGCACCACTATCTTCCAACAGGAACAGTATCCTTTCTTCAGGATAGTCAGGATCGATCGGCACATAAGTACCTCCTATCCGCAATACCGCCCAGATGGCGATGATCATTTCCAGGGACCTGTCAGTAAGCAACGCCACCTTCGTACCTGCCCGCGCACCGGAGGCGATCAGCTGCCCGGCATAATGACTGGCCTTTTCATGCAACTGCTGGTAAGTGAGCGCACTATCGTCAAACTGAACAGCCACTTGTTCAGGTGCCCGCGCTACCTGTGCCAGCAATAGCTGGTAAAGCGATTGATCACCTGGAAAAGAGGTTGCAACTGGGTTAAAGTCCAATAACTGCTGCCGCTCCCCGGTAGTAAGCATGTCCAGCGCAGACAACTTGTGATGCGGATAAGAAACGATAGCCGATAATAACTGCACATAATGCCCCGCCATCCGGTGAATAGTAAGTTCCTCAAACAACTGCGTATTGTATTTAAAACAGCAGCGTAACCTTCCCTCCAGTTCAAATATCTCTACCGTCAGATCGACCTTCGTCGCATTATCCTGAATAACATATGGGCTCACATGCAAACCATTGATCGCAAGCAATGGAATACCTGTCTGTTGCAATACAAAGATGGTATCGAACAAGGGATTACGGGACGGGTCCTTTTTTAGTTGCAACTGCTTCACCAGCTGCTCAAATGGATAAGATTGATACTGGTAAATATGAGCAGCAGCCTCGATCACCTCCCTTAAGTACAGGGTAAAGTATTTCTCCGCAGCAGGTGCTGTTCGCCAAGGCACCATGTTGACAAACATCCCCAGCATGTCCTGTAGCTCCGGATGCATCCGGTTCGCCATCGGTACCCCCACTATAATATCTTCCTGATCCGTATACTTATGCAACAATACCGTATACGCACAATACAACACGACAAACAACGTAGTATGCTGATCACCGGCCAATGCCTTTAAACTTGCTGCTAACATCGCATCTGCTTCCACAGTGACCATCCCCCCGTCAAAAGTAACCTGCGCAGGACGTGGGTGATCATATGGCAATTGCAAAACAGGTACTTCATCCTTTAAATGAGACAACCAGAACTGCTCCTGCTGCCGATAGTAGCCCGCCCCCCACTGACGTTGCTCCCAGGCAACATAATCCCTGTACGGCCTCGCCGGCAGCAACCGCTGCCCCTGGTAAATACGGCTGATCTCATCCATCAATACTGCCTCCGTAACACCGTCAGAAATAATGTGATGATTAGCAAATGCCAGGAAATACTTGTCCCCACTTATCTTTAACAAGCCCGCACGCAGCAATGGCGGCTGATCCAGGGCATATGGTTCCCGTAGTCTATCTACCAGCCCCGCAATACCTTTCTTGCTACCCTGCCGGTATATAAGTGATATAGATACCCGCTCCAATACCGTCCGCACCGGCACTCCGTCCTTCAGCAGGTATCCGCTACGAAGTATCTCATGCCTTTGTATCAGCTCATTCAGCGCCTCCTCCAGACGATCCTTATCCAGAACGCCAGTGATCATCATCGGAAAAATAGAATGATAACTATGATTCTGACGGGTACTGTTCTGGTGCACATAGACCATCCGCTCCGGAAAACTTAGTGTATAATATTTTTGCTTCCTGCTGCGTGGAATCTTATCCTTATCACCCACCTCCTGCTGATAAACGGCAATACGTGCCGCCATACGCGCAATAGTAGGATACTGGAATACTTCACTGACAGGAAATGTCACCTGGAAATATTGTTGCAACCGCACCGATAATACAGTAGCCGTCAGCGAATGCCCCCCACAGGCAAAGAAATGCCGGTGAACATCTATCGATTTCAATTGCAACAACTCCGCCCAGATAGCAGCTACCTGCTTCTCCAGCATCGTCACCGCCGGCGAATGAACAACTTCCGCCTTATCTTCCTTCGTCACTAATGCCGCCAGCCGGGAATGATCTATTTTACCGTTCGGTGTCTGCGGTAGCTCCTGTAAATGCGTATAGCCGATAGGTACCATAAACTCCGGCAACCGGTCCCGTAAATAGGTCCGCAACAGCGTATCCGGAATAGCAACCGCCGTATCCGTGAGGTAAAATGCATGCAGATACAAATCTCCCGCACTGGTCTTTAGTACCGATACAACGCCGTCCCTGACCTCCGGATGACCGCGCAATGCAAACAGAACCTCATCAGGCTCTATGCGATACCCGCGTATCTTCACCTGGCTATCCTCCCTTCTGATAAATATCAAGCGCCCCCTCGCATCCCGCTTTACTATATCGCCGGTACGATACAACAACTTGCCGGGTAATAAAGGAATAGTCACAAATCGCTCCTTCATCAGCTGCGGATGAATGTATCCGCTGGCTACCCCGTCTCCGCCAATACACAGCTCTCCCGCAATACCATCCGGTACAACCGTAGTACCATTGAGTATATACAACTGGGTATTGGCAAGCGGATAACCTATAGGAACCGTGTGATCACCTGCCCCAATCTCATCCACCGGGTAATAGGACGCATATACCGTACTCTCCGCTGGCCCATACATATGCAGCAGCTTTCCCGATCCCAGATAAGACAACGCTGATTGCATATGCCGCAGCGATACCTGCTCCCCGCCAGTCAATAATTTACGTAAGGGAAATAAAGCACCAGGACGATTATCCACCATCACATTGAACAATGCCGTCGTCATAAAAGCAACAGTAACACCCGTAGCCGTAATCAGCGGCTCCAGCAACGACAGATCCCGCCGCACGTCCCGGTCAGCAATGACCAACGTCGCACCATTCAGCAGCGCACCAAATATCTCGAATACCGATGCATCAAATACATAGGTAGACAACTGCAGTAGTTTATCCGTAGCAGTGATATCGATATAATTCACGTCCCGCACAGTACGGATCACATTCCGATGCGTGATCACAATGCCCTTCGGCTGCCCGCTGGAGCCCGACGTGTAAGCGATATAAGCGGGCCGCAACGCATCGCCGGGTAATAACGGCCCTTCCGCCGCCGCTACCGCTCGATCCACCTGGCCCGTATATATCGTGTCCAACCCGAATGCCGCCGCCAGACCAGACAGCTCCTCCTGCGCCACAAGCACCTTACTGCCACTATCCGCCAACATAACTTGTATACGCTCCCACGGGTATTCCGGGTCCAAAGCAAGATAAGCAGCACCAGCCCGCAATACCGCCAGGATAGCAATGACCATATCAAACGATGGCAGCGCCAATATACCGGCAACATCGCCTGCCCCCAGCCCACCATTGCGTAAAACACTGGCCAGCGAAGCTACCCGCTCACCCACCTCCGCATAAGTCAGCTGCTCACCACAATATACCAGCGCAGGATGCATGGGCTGCCGCCTCACCTGCATATCAAAAAGGGTGGTGATACTTTCTTGTGGGTAGGAGGTGATAACCCCCTCTCCAGCCGCCAATACCGCCAACTGCACCTCCCCCGGAAGCAGGGGAATAGCCCCAATCCGTATCTCCACATCACGACTGATCACTTCCAATATCTGTAGGAAATGTTGACCCATATCCGCAATAGCAGATGCATCAAACAATCCGGCATAATACTCGATCGAAAAACTCAATACCCCATCCCGCTCAATAATACCAAATGTCAGGTCCACCTCCGCCTTATGATGTACAAACGCCATGGGCGATATCACCAACGCACCAATATGATAGGTCTGCTGACGCTGGTAGAAAAATAACACGTCATAAAGTGGGTTCCTGCTCACATCCCTATGCGGACAATAAGTTTCCACTAACTGACCCACGTCATGATAATAGTATCGCCGGACCGCACGTACAGTCTCCGTTACATTGGCCAGCAATTGACCGAATGTACTGCTCCTCCGCGGATAAGACCTGACAGGCAGCGTATTGATAAACAAACCTACTAAACGGTCCAGCCGGAGATCTGACCTGATCTCATGCGGCAGCCCGATAATAATATCCTCCTGGTAACTGTACTTACTGAGTAACACATAGACCGCACTGAGCAACACCTCGTATAAAGAAACCTGCTGTCGATCGGCCAACGCCTGCAACATACCGGTCAGCTGGCCCGTAATCGGAAAATGAAGGATACTACCCCTGAAATCAAAAACCGCCGGACGCGCACGTTGCGTAGGCATTTCCAGCAATGGCAGTTGCTCACTCAATTGTGTATCCCAGAAACTAACCGCCGCAACGCCGTCTTCAACGGCCCGCCTATGCAACGTTTCCACATATGATCGGTAAGTAACCGGCACCGATGGCAGCACCGCCTGATCATACAATTGAAAAAGATCGTAAACAATCACCTCTTCAGACCTGAGATCAGATATGATATGATGCATATCTACGATCAGCACATGCCCCCCTTCGCCTCTCAGGCTAAATAATCCCACACGTATCAATGGGCCATGCTCCAGCGTAAATGGTCGGATAAAGTCAGCCACCAACTCGCTGATCTCTTCTTCACTAACATCTTCCCGGTGAATAAAGGGAATATGACTGTCCTCCTGTATATACAACATAGGTCGTTCTCCGGCTAACCGGAATACCGCGCGCAATTGCTCGTGGCGCCCCAATAACTGGTGCAACGCCCGCTTCAGAACAGACACCTGTATCAGACCATCGACCTTCCGGACCACAGGAGAATTATAAGCAGTACTATCACGGTTTAATTGGTAAATGACCCACATCCGCTCTTGAGAGGGGGTCAGGGCATATACGTCCGCTTGCCTGTCTGTCGGCGACAACACAGGTGGCGTAAAAATAGAATGGAACATGGATGTCGGTTAAATTATATGAACAATGGATACTATTCGGTTATTCAATGATTTCCTTTACTACGTCGTAGAACAGTCCGCGTAGCATGTCAATATCTACAAGATAGCTGGTACGAAAAGTGTATATGAGTTGATCGCCGGCAGATACCGCAATACAATTTAAAAGGCTTTGAATGGGTAACGGATTAGGTTGAATAGATACCTCCGTCGTAACAGGCGCAACAGGCCCGTCCGCATTACCCAGGAAATTAAACATCAATAAGTCAAATGCATGATATCCCTCCCCTCCGTCTATCAGCCCCCACAATGTCGGCCACTTGGTCTTATACTTAGGGTCGTGCTGCAAATGAAGAAAATTCAGGTTATGCCGCTTCAGCCCCTCCAGGCGTGTTACAACAACATGCCCAATCTCCTCCGCACTACTCCGCGCATCTATCACCATAGGTACCATATCCGTGAACTCCCCCACCGTATTATAAAAGCGTACGTCTTCATACTGACGACCCTCACATACAAATAACAAAGGCACAGCTCCAACGTCCAGGTAGCGTTGCAACACCCTCCCGTAAATAAGCAATGCCGTCCCAAGCGCCCGATCACTATCATGACGAAATGCCG
The DNA here is from genome assembly GCF_020386615.1 of Chitinophaga pendula. Lineage (NCBI taxonomy): Bacteria > Pseudomonadati > Bacteroidota > Chitinophagia > Chitinophagales > Chitinophagaceae > Chitinophaga > Chitinophaga pendula. The sequence continues at coordinate 2,131,451 of NZ_CP077769.1, read as the reverse complement.
GCACCACAATATTAAACTGGTAACTCAACGGCGAAGCCTTACCTGCCAACCCTTGCAGTATATACTGCCTGCTGGCATAAAAGCGGTGTAAGTCAAACATCGTCATCACCGCAACCTCATCGATCGCTTGCGGACCCTTATACAGCTGACGTACATACATATCAAACGATACCGGCTGCTCCTCTGCCAACAGTTGCCCCGATCGCAGCGCCGTATAGTAACGCAATAACTGGCTCCGCAGGATCTCCGCCGTTACACGGTCAAAAATGACATGACTGATGATCACCGCCAGGTAACGCTCCGCAGCAGATCGCCGGAAATAGACCAATTGGTGCAGAACAGTATCGTTGTCATATACCCGGCTGGTCAATGCCCCCATCAGCGACAGTAACTCCTCCGCTGTCCCCGCTCCATCGCTGAAGTCAAGCACAGGAATAACAGGCTGCAACAATGGTTGTTTCCCATATTCCTGCCAGCAATACGATCCGGCCTCCCGCACAGGAATACTCCTCAACAATCCATGCTCGCAGATCAACATACCATATGCCCGCTCCAACAATGTCACATCCAACTCCTCATCTAATGGCAATAAGTCTACACTGGCCGGCGTACGGAAAGACAACTGCAACTGCTGCATACCTGGCAAGGCATATCGCGGCATAACAGCAGCCCCGCGGATCAATGCATCATTGTGCAATAACGCCTTCGTAAGTAAACGCTGACAAGCGCCCACATCCACCGCAGACAAATCACCGGATGCTACCTTCAGATGCCAGCCGCCGACAGCAACCGATAATACCGGCGAACAAAACGGCACAGCGGCCACCAGCAATACCTGCTTCACGATCTGCTCAATGGATTGATAGTGCATGATATCCCGCAACGTAACCGGGAATCCTGCCTTCTTCATTTTAAACATCAAGGGAATCGCCTTGATAGAATTCCCTCCAAGTGCCGTAAATCCTTTTGTAACATCAATGGTGGATAGTGCCAGTACATCCTTCCAGATAGTAGCAACTTGATGCATGATCGCAGCAGCCGATGGGTCAGATCCACCGCCTTGATCTAAAGCGTTGACATTGGTTTTCATAAAGTGTCTTTTTGCAGATTATTGACGATTCAATGGTTAAAAGTGAACAGTTTTCAATAAATACTAATGGATAACTAAATACAAAAGAACCGGGTAAAGTACCCGAATGATCTAAAAGCGTATTATGCTACTATTCCAAACAATAATTAGGTGTAACTACTAGCGACTTAAAACATAGGACGCTTAAGCATGGTTCCAACGGTATCATCTCAAGGTAAAAAATGTCACCGCTCCCATATTGCATTCTAATATTACCGTCATCTTACCCATTAACTAGCGCAATCGAACAAACGAAAAAATCAGCAATTATATATACCAGAAATAGAGAGGGAATAAAAATACAGGCGTCTGTCACCAAATACTTTTGGCATAGTCAACCGTTTCAGCTAACTTAATAAGAAACAACATCCCCATGGCCAGGCAAACAGGATGGCTCACATTCACGGGCAGACTAGGTAACCATATCGGCTATCGCCGCAATGGCACCTATTTTCTCCGTAGCATGCCCTCCTCCGTTCACCAAACCACCGCCACCAAACAGGCCGCCCGCCGATTCGGTATCGCCAGCAGAAAAGCCCGGCTCATCCGGCAAGCCTGCATACCTGCCATCAATATTCCACAAGATGGCCACATCGTCAATCACCTCAATAAACATTGCCTCCGGGCTGGCTCAGATATCACCGCCCTCAATGGCTTCCGGTTCAATAAACATAACGGTCTCGATAAGTATTGCATCGCCATCCCCCAGCTCCTACCACACCACCAGCTGTTGATCCCTCCGGGAGCTTTCCATACCAACACTCCCTCCCTGCAACTAAAACTGGTAGCCGTACGACTCAACTTTAATACCTTACGGATCACCGCATCCCGCACCTCCATCATCCACATAAACACACAACAGCCCTTCCATGGCCTCCTGCTCGACTGCTCCCTCCCAGGCCATGGCTCCCTACTGCTCATCCTGCAAATAACCCCCTCTTCCCCCCAACGCAGGAAGACAAGCAAGCGCGCCATAGTAGCAGATATCATCGCCGTCATTCCTCCAAGCCAACCTATCAGCCCCTCCACCTACATACCTCGCACACAACAGGAACACCCCACCGCTCAACAGCTTGTTGAACTCCCCAAAAGTGGCTTCCACCGAACGCTAGCCGTTCCCAGGGAATGAAATAACAACACCTCCCCCCCTCCTGACATGGTTGAATAAATGCCCGGCCCCCTTACCGGCTCCCCTACCCATTCCCTCATCGACATTAATACTCCTTTTCACAGGCAACGCATGCCCTCACATCCGCGCGCAATGACGATCCTCCCATAAAACAACTCCGGTTTTACGCCAACCTCCTTCCATTCCCCTCCCAACTCCAGCTAATTGATCAAGTCCACCTCTCCCGTAGCTCTCCTATATCATGGCTGTATTATTCCTATAACCCGCATATATCTCCTGACTCACCCGTTTCGTCATTTATAACTTAGCAACGCCACATTTCTTTGTAAGTTCGCCGCGTTATATCACAACCAACACCCAACAATGACCAACAAAATGGAACAGACCTATTTGATGCCCTCGCAAGAATCAGGAAGAGACTTTATTGCCAGGAAGATACCGGGCAACGTTATCATGCTGAATCTCCTCCGGTTCCGCAAATGGGCAAATTATACCCATAGCCCCGAACTGGCGCCCGCTACACCCATCACAGGAAAAGAAGCCTATCAGCGATATATAGACCACACGCTGCCCTTCCTCCGGCAATCCGGTGGTGAAATATTATTTATGGGAGAAGGTGGCAACTTCCTCATAGGCCCCGCCACAGAAAAATGGGATGCCGTATTACTCATCCGGCAAAATAGCGTGAACAGCTTCCTCGCCTTCGAATCAAATGAAGAATATATGAAAGGAATAGGCCACAGGACCGCAGCAATAGAAGATGCCCGCCTGCTACCCATAGAAGAAACACTACAGAATAAATAACATATGTATATACCACCCGGTTACAGACAACACATCGTTGCCCGTAATCGGGAATATCTCGCCTACCGTTCTACTTACCTTGCACTAACTTACGGTGCGCCTTCCCCCACTTTATCATCGCCAGGATAATATGGCCAAATGTCTTACAATAAGCCGTCGACTCGTATTCCACCAACGCCGAATCCTCATACGTCTTCCGCACAATCAGCTTGTTCAACTCCATCTCCTTCAACTCACGCGATAACATCCGAGTCGTAATCCCCGGAATACTCCGCTCTATCTCGCGGAATCGCTTATTCCCGTTACAGATAGAATTGATAATAGGCAACTTCCACTTCCCCCCGATCACATAGATCGTGTCCTGCAATGCCTGCACTTCCTCCGCTTGATTTCGCTTCATAAATAACACTTCCCTTTTTTGGTATACTCCATGATACTGGTTACAAAGTTATACCATTCCGGATTTACTTTTGTAACACAAAATTCAAATCATCATGAAAAGAACAATATTGATCACAGGAGCCAGCTCCGGTCTGGGAAAAGTGACCGCAAAATATTTCGCCGGACAGGGCTGGAACGTCGCCGCTACCATGCGCTCCCCCGAAAATGAAACTGACCTCACCCAATACGATAATATCAGCATCTTCCGCCTCGATGTAACCAATCCCGCCCAGATCCGGGAAGCCTTACATGCCGCCATCAACACCTTCGGTAAGATCGATGTCGTACTCAACAACGCCGGAATGGGCGTATATGGCGCACTCGAACTGGCCAGCGAATCAGATATCGACCAGCAATTCACCGTCAACGTAAGAGGCGTCATCAATGTCATCCGGGCAGTCCTGCCGCATTTCCGCGCCAACAGAAACGGAAAGTTCATCAACGTCAGCTCCTTCATGGGCATCACCACCGCCGTCCCGCTGGGATCACTCTATAATATGTCCAAGTTCGCACTGGAAGGCCTCACAGAAGGTCTCTACTACGAACTGAAACCGCTCAACATCTCCCTCCATCTTATCGAACCGGGAGGTTTCACCGGCAACAACTTCACACAAAACATGATATGGAACGATAATGACGAGATCATAGACTATAACAGCATCTCCCAAAAAGTACAACACCTCTTCAATACCGCAGACCGCAGCCAGATTGATGATGTCATGGTACTAGTCAATAACATCGAAGACATCGCAACAGGCAAAAACAACCAATTCAGGACCGTTATCGGCCAGGCCGGCAACCAATTGATGAATATGCGCAACAGCATGCCCATCGAAGAATACCTCGACAAAATTGCCGCTTCCTTCTCCTGATACACAACAACACCTCCCCCTAAACGACAACAGGTAAGTGAATGACTTCACTTACCTGTTGCTGATAATACGATGATATAACAGCCGATACGCCTAATCCCTTACTTCACAAGCTTGCCATTCAAATACCGGTAATATGGACTATCTGGCTAACACTAACGGGGAGAAAATCACAAATAAAGCCACCATCGCCAGTAATAATAAAATCGTATACCAATGCCGCCGCTTCCAGGGCTTTAAGTCTACCACATTGTTCCACTGCTGCACAAATGGTTCCTTACGGGGATATAGCGCGCCTATCCCTAACATCAGCAATACCGTCACGACAAACAATATCGCCAGCACATGCAGGAAATGTAAACTCGTATCCACCACCAGCTGGGAAAGAGCATAAGTAATAATGAAAAAGGTCAACCCTATTTTCGCCGCAATAGCAGGCATACGTTTATGCAACAACCCCACCACCAGTATCGTAAAGATCGGCACACTGAACAGGCCGCTTACCATCTGAATATAAGTATACAAACCCTTCGGCGCAAACGCAATAAAAGGAGCAATGATCATCGCCAACAGGCAAACCAACATCTCAAACCGCTTCCCCACCCGGATCAGCTGCCGCTCACTCACCGCCCGCTGCCGCCATTCATGAAAAGGTTTATAGAGGTTAAGCACAAATAGTGTACTCGTACTATTAAGTCCGGCATTGAAAGTAGTAAGCGCCGCCCCAAAAGCAATAGCTGCCATAAAACCCGTCAGCATCGGCGAACATACATCACTCACGATCCGCGGAAATACCTCCGCCGTGTTCTGCAAATGAGGATACAACTGCACCGCAATTAACCCCGGAATATTCAACAACAAGGGAGAAATAATCTTACCCACACAAGCTACCGCTATCCCCTTCTGACTCTCCGCCAGACTACGCGATGCCAGCGCCTGCTGCACAATATACTGCTCCGTACCCCAGTAATAAAGATTGACCAGGAACATACCAGTAAAAATAGTACCAAAGGGCACCGAATCCTCAACACCCCCAATCGCATTGAAATGATCCCGACGCGAAGCCAGCAAAATCTCAAGCCCATCCCCAGCAGACCCCTGTCCTAAATACTTCAACGCCGCATACGGCAACAAAATTCCTCCCGCAAACATACCCACCCCCAACACCGTATCCGAAATAGCCACCGCCTTCAATCCCCCCAATACCGTATACAAACAACCTATCAACCCGATCAGCCACACCAGCATCCAGATCGAGACCCAATGATCAATATGCAATAACTCCGATACATGAAACAGTCCGTTAAAAGTAACAGCACCGCTATACAGCACCGAAGGCAACATATTCACAATATAACTCAACAGGAAAATAGCAGAAACAAATCGTTTCGTACCCGTATCATAACGCTCCTCCAGGAAATCCGGAGTAGTAGAGATCCCACTTCGCAGATACACCGGCATAATAAACTCCGACACCAGCAACATCGCAAACACAGACGATAACCCCCATGCCATCACACTCATGTTATTCGTATACACAAGCTCATTCTCCCCGACAAATTGTACCGCACTGATGTTCGTAAAAAATAAAGCGCCCCCCACTACCAGGAAACCCAGGTTGCGGTTGGCAAAAAATAAACCCGCAGCAGTCTGCAGGTTCTCCTTCCGGGTCTTATACCAGGAGATCCAGGCCACCAGCAAGGTAACTAACAGAAAACTCAGTAAAGCACCAACATTCATAAGATCAAAGCGAATTACGTCTGATCAGCCGCGTAGGCAACACCTCCTGCACCGGCTCCCGGCGAAGCACTGCCTGCGCCGCCCGCTTACCCATCTCACTAAAACTAACCGAATAAGTCGTAATACCATTACCCACAAGCTCCTTCACCGGCTCGTCATTATGGGAAAGGATACCAATATCCTTTCCCGGTTTTATCTTTTGAGCAATACAATCCCTTAACAAGTTCCATAACTCCGCATTCTCATTCACATAATACACCACCCCCTTCTCTACCGACCCAGGCTCATACTCCCGCAATACCTCCCCCTTGATCTTATGCTTTTGAATAAATCGCTTGAAAGACCGCACAATCTCCGGCGGAAACAACGAATCAGGATTATGGAAGAACATCATCTTGTCAAACTGTTTGATCACACCCGCCAGCTGCTCAAACACAGCATACGAAGATTTCTCAAACTCCTGCACCACATAATTAAACGCCCCCTCCAACGGCTCATATCGGTCAAACATCAGCAACTTCTGCTGCGGGATCGTCTGCAACAACTGCCGCGTACGGGGATGATGGATCGGAGATATCACATACATACCATAATGACGGTTCTTCACCAACGAAAACATCGTCTCGAATACTTCAATGTTACCGTGATGAAAAAACACATCCAGGTGCACATCTGGCCCCAGCTCATTACGAAAACTACGGTAAAACTGCTCCTGGAAAGTATCTATAGTATACATCAGCAACGCCACCTTCAGCGACTGACGCGTATTATCATCCGAAACAAAATAACCCAACCGGTTCTTTGACTCGATCAATCCCCGGCTCTGCAACTCCCGGTAGCCCTTCATCACCGTCTCACGCGCATACCCCAACCCCGATATCATAGCATTCACAGATGGCAATGGATCACCCACCCCAATGAGCTTCTCATTGATAGCGTTCACAATACCCTCCACAAATCGCTCATGCTTAGAATAAGAGGGCACCTCCTCCAACTCCTGTATCTTTTCAAAAATTGCTTCCATTCCTGCTTATTGATCTGTTAAATAGCTACTTCACTACCTCCAGCTCCAGTACACGGCTATGCAGCTTCTTGGTCGTAAACACTTCCAGCCCCACCTTCATCAGGTAATCTCCCGAATACACCTTGCTGCCATTAAATGCCTCCTCCGGCTGTACACCAGGCATCAGATTAATCTCCTTCACACGGTACTTTTGCCGCGGATCTAACCCCTGGCAACGCACCGCTAAAAGCATCTCTCCAAAACGGGGATAAACATCATAAGCATACAAAAGCGCCTGCTCCCGCGACTCACTCACATACATCAACGCAGTATGATTACCTTCATATGGAGAAACAAGCCGGTACTGATCACCGTTGAAGTTAGTATTTTTCACCCGATTGTAAGTAGCCACCGCCGACCGGCAGAATGCCTGCTCCTCCGGACGCAACTCCTTCACATTAATATCAAATCCCAACTTACACTGCATAGCCACATCCACACGGAATTTGATGCTAGCATCATGATTCCAGCTCGTCACATGCGCCGCCATAGACTTAGAGGGGAAAAACTGGGAATACCCCCACTGAATAAACAACCGCTCCACCGGATCAGTATTATCACTACACCAGAATTCGGTAAAGTAACGCAACCCCTCATAATCCGTACGTCCACCGCCACCAGAACAAAGCATCATAGGCAGATCAGGATACTTCACCTTGATCCGGTCCAACACCTTGTACAAACCACGCACATACTCCACATAGAAATTGTTCTGACGGTCCTTCAGATATGGCGAATAAATATTGGTCAACGGACTGTTACAATCCCACTTCAAATAAGCCAACTGCGGATTTTCCGTCATCAGGTGATCCACCACCCCAAATACATGATCCTGCACCGCCGGATTACTCAAATCCAGTACCAGCTGGTTACGGAAGTAATAATGCTCCCGGTTCGGCAACAATACCACCCAGTCAGGATGCTGCTCAAACAACTCACTCTTCGGACTCACCATCTCCGGCTCTATCCAGATACCAAACTTCACACCATTACGGGTAGCCGCCTTTACCAACGCAGGCACACCATTCGGCAACTTATCCTTGGTAGGCGCCCAGTCTCCCAACCCCTGCGTATCACTATGACGGGGATACTTATTGCCAAACCAACCGTCATCCAACAGGAACATATCTACGCCGAGATACTTAGCCTCCGCCGTCAACGAATCCAGACTGGTCTCGTTAAAATTAAAAGCCGTAGACTCCCAGTTGTTCAACAGCGTCAACCGGTCTCCCTTACCGTCCTTCAGCTGATAACTGCGTGCCCATCTATGCAGATCCCGGCTGCCCTTACCGACCCCCTCGTTACTGAGCGTAAATATAAAAGCCGGAGTCGTAAACACCTTACCTGGCTCCAGCGTATAATCAGATGCATAAGGATTAATACCCGAAACCACCCGCAGGTTATGCTCATTATCTACCTCAAACGTAAAACTGAAATTACCGGTCCACCCCAGCGTACCCATCAGCACCTGGCCCTCCTGCTCACGGGGCGTATCCCCCAATCCCACCGTAAAGAAAGGCGACACATGCATGTTAGCCCTCGCTCCCAACTTCGTATCCACTACCTTCTTACCAAAACTCAATGGCGTAGTACTCATATTCGCCTCCTTCGCCCAGTCACCGCTAAACTCCGTCAGGAAATAACTGGACCGCTTCCAGTACAATATCGAAGAGGCATAACGGTTAATATTCACCGCCCGCTTTTCCTTATGGCTGATCTCCGTCCAGGACTCAATAACATTATCCCTCGAATAAGCACGGTAATACAACTTCACCTGCACCGGGTACAACACATCCTTCATCGTAATCACCGTCTCCGTCACATCATCCGATATCTTTCGCTGATCATGCGACACATACGTTAATACCGTCGCCGGATTACCGTCATTATGCCGTATCCCGAAGGCCGGCTCAAAATAAGTCTCCGTACCCGACACCGGATACACCTCCCAGGCCTGACCATCACTACGCGCCTTCATCGTAGCCGTCAGGTTAGCATACTCCTCTGGCTTAGATAAACGAGCCCCTAGATAAAGCTGATAAAGACGCCCGTTCTGAGCCGTCTGCAACACCAACTCAGTCTCACGGGTAGATACATGGATAGTCTCCGATTTAACCGCTGTTTGCAACACAGCAATCAGGAATAACAAAATGGATAGTGTCTTTTTGATCATGGCTATAATTTATTGCTAGCTATTTGCTGCTGATTTTTAAAAAAAGAACGTCCTTCGCCGGCACTTGCAACGGCTGCGCCGCATCAATATCCGCATGCGCCCATAAATTACGCAACTGGTAACGTTTACGTACATCCAATCCCAACCGCGCCAAAGAAAGCTTCACAGATCGCAACTCCTCCGTATAATTGAAAATGGCATAGTAAATATTTCCTTTCCCGTCTTCCAACACAAACTGATCCTCAGATCGCTCACCCGTACCTTCCACCGGACGGAAACTACGCCCCATCGCCGCTGCATTCACTTCCGCATTCGTCAGGAACTGCTTCGCCCTCACCTTACCTTCCTCACTTCCCTCCTTACTGAAATCATCCCCAGAAATAAAAAGCCCCGTAACAACCGCCGACGTAACACGGGCCCGGTTTTCCCCTTCCGATGCCTGCTGCAATACCACATGGTCCGCATCATTGTACCGGTAGATCTTGTCAATCCACCAGCCATACGATACCGCGTTCAGCGTATACTCCGTATCCTTGATCTTATTCCACGCATCACAGGCAATACGGCGCGACTGTGCATACTGCGCCGGGAAAATAGGCGCAATAGACAGGTTGATATACATATCTCCAAAATACTTGTCCAGCAACTGCATACCATAGTTATAAGCAGCAATACCAGATCTCACCCCAGTATTATACCACTTATCACCGTTGATAGCGCCGTGCGCCATAAAGTCTACCTTCACATACTGGAAACCACATCTGCGAAAGAGCGCAGATACCTCCTTCATTCGCTGCTCAATAGCCGGATGAGTAGGGTCTATGGCATAAGCACCATCCAGCTCCTGGGGTTGGCCGTTAGCATAAATATAAACATCTTTAAATCTATATTGCGGCGCTTCTTTAATAGCAGCATCCGGTCGCTTACCCCAGTCCGTAAATGGCGTCCAGTAAATACCGGCCATCTGCCCGTTCGCCTTACAGTGGCGTACAAAATCCTTCAGCTGCTCCTCCGTAAAACGATCCCACCCGGAATCCAAACCAATCACCACCTCACCGTCACCATTCACAAAATGATGCGGCTGCAACTCCTCATGGAAAAAATCAGATACCTCCAACGCCTTCTGATAACTGATATTGAACTGCAACACCCCCCAACTATTCCACCCCATCGGCATAGCCTTCTTCCAGGCCCGCGGCGGAGCAACGATCGCATTAGCAGCCCCATACGCTTCCATACCTACCCGCCAGTCACTAAACACGCCCAATAGCACCTTCGGCGATTTGATCACCTTCCCCTCCCTGGCGCCGTGAGGCAATAGATCACGGGTAGTAGAATCCGCCACACCGCCATAACAGGTAAGTGTATACGCACCCCCTGCCTTATCCATGAGCACCGCCGACTTCCAAAAATCATGCTCCACCGAGCCTACCACCAGCCCCTTACGGCTGTCACCGTCAAAAACAGCAGTCGTCTCATAACTGGTAAGCGTAGTAAAATCCAATGGGTGCGACTGGAAACGGATCCATTTGTCATTGTCAAATGGCACAAAAAGCGCACGCCCACGTCCCTCCCCCACCACAGGTGTAATATCTGCCAGGTTCACCGGCGCCATATAATTGGAAGCAATACTACCACCAGCACCTTCCAGCGTAAAATCAGTCAACAGGTAATCCTTCCCCGCATACTGATAAAATGACTGCACCAGCGTAGGCAACTGCCCATCCCGGTAAGTCACCTGCAACAGGCTGCCCCTGCCAAAAGCATCACGCACCGCCTTCACCGCCACCGTATGCCTCGCATAATCCTTCGCCGTCACCAACCGTCCATTCCACTTATACGAAGCATACAACTGCAAATCCACCTTGGAAGCCCCACTCGTAATCCGCAATGCCTTGCTCCCCTTGTCGTATACGATCTTCCAATCACCGGGCACCGCCGCCTGAACCGTACATACCAATAATAACATAGCCACCGCTGTCATAATACGCGGGGCAATCCGTAGTATCTTTCTCATAATAATGGTAAAAGCAGGCCGCCGCTTACGCAACGACCTGCTCGGTTTTACAATAATGATCAATTATATCCAGGATTCTGATCCGAAGGTTTAATGTCCTGGTTCAGCTTTATTTCCGTTTCAGGAATAGGGAATATTATCTGGAATGCCTGAATAGTACCAGATTGTCTGGCCCACTTATTACGGGCTTTCACATACTCCACAAACTTACCCGTACGGATCAGGTCTATACGACGCCAGTCCTCCGCAAACAACTCGCGCATACGCTCATCCATAATATCCCTGCGGAAGTTCTCCTGCGAAGTCACCTTCCATCGCTTATCATCCGGTAAATTACCTCCCCAGGCACGCGTACGAACCTCATTCACCACATTCACCGCCTCACCCGTACGGTTCAGCTCATTCAAACATTCCGCATAACTGAGCTTAACATCCGCCAACCGCAATACCGGTATGTTCTTACCAGAGTTCCACATATTATCGATCTTGTTGCCGGAATGTTTATCCGTACGGAAATCCTCATACTTCTTAACATGCGGCAACAACTCGTCATGATCAGGACCCAGATCCTCCCATTTAATAGGGTCCAGCGTAGGCGTCTGACCATAGTAAGTAAAATCATAACGGATACTCTCCTCCTTACGCAGATCCCCGGCTTCCCAAATACCACCATTATCCACAGTAGCATAAGCATACTGGGTCGGCACGATCTTGTCATATCCCGAATAATAACAGCCGTCCCCAAAAAAAGCCTGCACCGCACGGGAGCCTATCTGGAACTGTATCTTATTATTGTTAGGATAATTGAAATCAAATTGGAACTCCAGAATAGACTCCGGCGTATTAGGCTTGTTATAATCCCACAGATCCTTGTATGGTACCAACGAATAATTACCCATCATCTTCTCAAAACAGGCAGCTGCCTTGGAAAAATCACGTAGCCCGGTAGACACAGGCGCACACATATATGCCTTGCCCAACATCGCCCATGCCGCACCTGCCGTCGCACGGCCCGGCGTATTGCTCTTCGGACAGTTATCCGCCGCCCGCTGCAAATCCGCAATGATATACGCCCATACATCTTTCAAAGGCTGCCGGCGAAATCCCAACTCCGCCTCCCGGTTCAGATCACGGATAGGAATTTCCCCCCAATACATCGCCAACTGCAAATCCACAAAACCGCGGATAAAGGAAGCCTCCCCTACCAGCTTCGCCTCACGGGAATCAGGTACCAGCGTACCCGAACCTAACCCCTTTACGATCTTCGCAGCCTCATTCACAATCAACCAACGAAGATTCCATTGATTCGTAAGATGATTCAAAGTAGCATTCAGGTTACCGTCAAAACGGTCCAGCCCACCCTTATTCGCATCCCCCTTCATCTGGAAAGCTCCTTGCTGGATCTCATCCGTACCCATCATCATAATCAGGCCTTGCTCATCCGTACGGATAGCCTTCCAGCTGGCATACAGCCCCTTCAAACTGGTCTCCACCAGGTTCACATCGGAATACACCTGGCTCTCATCAAGTTTGGTCTGACTCCGCTCATCAAGGAATTTATTACAGGAGGTAGTGAACAGTGCAAATCCCACTACCAGTGTCCATTTTATTGTGCGTTTCATAATAAGCTAGTTGTTGATGTTAAAAACCTACATTCAGTCCGAATACAAACGATTTAATAGGAGGATATCCATAATCACCGGTCTCCGGGTCCATACCCTTATATGGCGTAATACAGAACAGGTTAGAACCAGTAACATACAATCGCAGATTGTTCAGCTTCCAGGCACTCAACAAACGCGCTGGTAAATTATACGAAAGCGTAACCGCCGACAACCGCAGGAAAGAGGCGTCCTGCAACGCATAATCAAGATCAGATGGATTATACCGGTTGTAGCTCGTGTTCGCTATCACACGGGGAATATTCGTATTCGGATGCTCCGGCGTCCAACGCTTCAACAGATCCACAGAGGCCATACTCTCCCCTACACTATTGATCAGCGTCTCATAATAACTACTGGTCTTCTTCGCACCGTAAGAATAAGTGAACATCGCGTTCAACCCGAAAGATTTATAATTGAGATTAGTCGAGAATCCGCCGTAGAACTTCGGATCCGTCTTCGCAACCACCGTCCTGTCATATTGATCCACAACACCGTCAGGCACCCCGTTAGGACCAGAAATATCCCGGGCAAACAAATCACCCAATCCTACCGTCTTACCATTATAGTTCAATCCTTCCCACTCCTTACGGTTCCACTCCTGCGCTATACCACCGGATACCAGCGTATAAATAGTATGCAGCGACTGCCCCAGGAACACGTTACCTTCCCGCTGGATCGAATTTTCGTTTAAGTTGTAGATCGCCGTCAGGTCACCATACAACCGCGTCACCCTGTTCTTATCAAAAGAGATATTACCGGATACCGTCCAGTTAAGATCTTTCTTCTGAATGATATCACCTGTCACGGAAAACTCCATACCCCTGTTGTTCACACGGCCAATATTCTCCCATTGCTGATTATAACCGGTAGTGCTGGCTAGCGAACGGTTCAGCAACAGGTTATCATTGTTGATATCAAAGAAGTCAGCAGTGATCGTCAACCTGGATTTGAGTAGGCTCATGTTCAAACCGATATTGCTCTGCTTCTGTTTCTCCCAGGTAATATTCGGATTCCCACGACGACCGTCATTAGAGATCAACGCATTGCCGTTATCTATCTTCGAACCATACAAGGTCTGGAAAGCGTAGTTGTTGATATCCTGGTTACCTACCACACCATAGCCTACACGTAGCTTCAACTGGCTGAACAATGTCACATCCCGCATAAAATCCTCCTTCGTCACATCCCAGGCCGCAGACACAGAGGGGAATATACCCCAGCGATTTCCTTCAGAAAAACGGGATGACCCATCGTAACGGGCAGTCGCCGTTAGGAAATACTTATCCTTATAGCTGTAGTTAGCACGGCCAATAAAAGACATCAAAGTATAGGCATAAAAATCAGACCCGATCACCGTCTTCGGAATCGCCGCAGCGCCGCCCAGATCGTGATAAGATAGATCATCGCTGGCAAAACGGTCCCCTTGCGCTTTCGTATAGTTAGACTGACGTTTGCTCGTACTCGTTCCCGCCAACACCGTCAACCGGTGATCATTCGCAATAGTAGTATTGTACGTAACCGTATTGTCCCATTGCCAGTAAGTATCACTCCACCTTTCATGTTTGGCACGGGCATCCCCGTTATAATGACGTACCGCCTCCTGGATATTATGCGGCGTGAACTCAAACCAATCCTGCGCACCGTAGTCAAGAGAATAGCTGGAACGGATATCCAACCCTTTAATAGGCGTAATGTCTATATAGTTAGAGGTGGTAAGACGGTTGCGGGAACGGTCACGCTGGATCAATAATGAGTTAAATGGATTGAAGTCATTATTGTTCTGCTCCCCGTGAGAACGGTAATAAATAGTCAGATAATTCGGCGTAAACCGCGTCGCCGGATCACGATATCCGTCGTAACTGAGCAGCGGATTAGCATTCAGCGCCTTGCCATATACATCGTCAGAAGGGATGCCGTCATTCGTACGGGTAAAGCCCGTATTAGTACCAACCTTCAACCACTTCTTCACATTGTACTCCGCATTAAAACGTCCGGTATATTTATCCTGCTTGGTATGCTCCACCACACCCTTATTACCGGCATATCCAACACTTAGATAAAATATCCCCCGCTCAGAACCGCCGGAAAAACTCAGCGCATGATTCTGCTGAAAACCGGTACGTGTCACCTGGTCCAGCCAGTTATAACTTTTCCTCTTATTATACGTATCAAACTCCTGCTCAGAAAAAGCAATATTCGATTTCAAGAGCGTATTGTCAATGTAATCCTGGCGATTGGCTGTCGGATGATCCTTCATATAACCGTTCGCATAAGCATCCAGACGCAACGCAAACAAATCCTGCGCATTCAGCGTCTTAGGTATCCGCGTAAAATCAGATACCCCCGCCCAGCTATCATACGTCACCAACCCGTCACCTCCACGGCGCTGCCCCCTCTTCGTCGTCACCACGATCACTCCGTTCGCACCCCGGGAGCCATAAAGCGCCGTAGCAGAGGCGTCTTTAAGCACCTCTATCGATGCGACATCGTTTACGTTAATAGCGTTAAAACCGCCCTGGTTATTCTCCATAATCACCCCGTCCACCACATAAATAGGTGAAGAGCCGGCATTGATCGTATTGATACCGCGGATCCTGATAGAAGCATCATCGCTGGGACGCGTACCATTACTCACAAAAACACCGGCAGCATTACCTTGCAATGCCTGGTTAATATTCGTCGCAGGTCGCTCCAACAGCTTTTTCGAATCCACCGTCGCCACCGCACCGGTAAGATCCGATCTCTTCATACGCGCACCCACTACCACCACCTCATCTACATTGGCAGTAGCCTGCTGCATCTTAATATGCAACGCCGACTGCCCCGAAAAAGATACCGCCTGCGTTTCAAAACCTAGGAAACTGAACTCCAGCGTCCCCTTATCCCCGCTGGTACTCAACTCGAAAGCACCGCGCGTATCCGTAACCATACCGGTTTTAGTGCCTACCAGCTTCACCGACACACCGGGAAGCGGCTCTCCTTTAATATCAGTGACGTTCCCGGAAATTTTGCCGCCCTGGGCAAAAAGTGGCGCAGTCCCGGTAAGCATAGCTATGACGAACAGCAGAAAACATAGCCGCTTAGAAGCATTTTTTGCATGCATAACGTGAAGCATAAAGTGTTTTGTAAAAGATACTTTTAATGACAGGTGTAATAAATAATTGGCATTCCCCCAATAAACGTGAAACTTAAATTTTTGTACCCGATTCCCACAAATTGACGCCACATACAAACTAAATAGCCGACAGTAGCTTCATTTCATAGATTTTGATTGGTTTGTTCTATTCTGTTCTACTTAACAAATATAATGTTAGTTTGGGATTTCCAAGTTTTATTTTTTTAGCTGGCAAAGATGAATGCCAAACACACACACATCACGCCTCACCGCCCACACCTTACCGCCTTTCAATACACAACGCTACGTACCGCCCACCAAAGAAGACGAACAGGCACTCTGTCCACCGATATCCATCAGACAACTGAAAAGAAAAAATACCCGCATTTTGCAATATCGTCGCCGTAGAAAATACAAAACTGGTACAGATATCCAATTTAGCCCTCGCACTCGCATTCATCAGTTAACTGACAAGTATAATTATGCAACATTGTTTCAAATAATTGAAATATTCCTTAGTTTTGCACTACCAGGGGGAACGAATAACTTACTCCTCTCCTGCTAAACTGGAATATAATGACTACACATAAGCTATTTGATGTAATTATCATCGGTGGTAGCTACGCCGGATTGGCTGCTGCTATGTCACTGGGCCGCTCATTAAGAGACGTATTGGTAATAGACGCAGGAAAACCTTGCAACAGGCAAACACCGCACTCCCACAATTTCCTGACCCAGGATGGTAAAACACCCCAAGAGATCGCTACCGTCGCCAGGCAACAGGTAGAACAATACACGACCATACAATTCTATGAGGGTACAGCCGTAGAGGGCCGGAAGACAGAGAAAGGATTCGAAATTACAACACAGTCCGGAGACCGGTTTGAGAGCAAGAAGTTATTTTTCGCAACCGGCATAGTCGACCAGATGCCCGATATCAAAGGGTTCACCACCTGCTGGGGCATCTCCGTGATTCACTGCCCCTATTGCCACGGTTATGAATTCCGTGGACAGAGAACAGCGATCATGGCCAATGGCGAAAAAGCCATGCACATCACCTCACTGGTACACAACCTCACAAAAGATCTCACCGTCCTGACAAATGCAAAAGCCGACTTCACCGACGACCAACGCAGTAAACTCGAACAACAAAACATTCCCGTCATCGAAACGCCGGTCACCGAGATTATCCATGAGAACGGGCACGTCCAACAGGTCGTTTTCAGCGATGGACAACAGATGAACTTCGATGCCGTTTATGCGGCCATTCCATTTACACAATCCTCTGATATACCCGAAAAATTAGGCTGCGAACTTACAGAACAAGGCTTTATCAAAGTAGGTCCGTTCCAGCAAACCAACATCGAAGGTGTCTTTGCCGGCGGGGATAATACCACCCCCATGCGCTCAGTCGCCAGTTCGGTAGCCGCAGGTGCATTAGCCGGCGCAGCAATAAATGCAGAACGCTGTAAAGAACAATTCTAATCGCTGATCTGTGCCACCCAGTCGTATATCACCTGCATCACTTCCCGTAATTCCACTTCGCTGATGATATAAGGCGGCATGACATAAAGAATGTTCCCAATAGGGCGTAACCATACCCCCTTTTCCATGGCATAGGATTTGAAGCCATTTAAAAGTGCTGCATCCGTGAACTCAATAGCACCAATAGCGCCTATGATCCTCTTCTCCACGATAGCAGGAGATACCATCGTTGAAAAGACTTCGGTAATAAATCCGTTGATATTTTTGACCTTTTCCAGGTAGTTTTCCGTTTCGATGATGTTGATACTCTCCAACGCAATAGAACAGGCAAGCGCATTACCCATAAAGGTAGGTCCATGCATCAGCGCCTGTTCATAGCTATCACCCAGGAAGCTGTTGTACACCTCAGAGGTCGCAAGTGTGGCCGCATGCCCCAGATAACCGGCCGTCAAGGCCTTCCCAAGTATCATCAGGTCCGGAGTTATACCAGCGTGTTCCGCTGCAAATAAGGTACCCGTACGCCCAAATCCGGTAGCCACCTCGTCAAAGATCAGCAATACATCGTATTGACTACACAGCGCACGGGCTGCTTTCAGATATAAAGGAGAATAAATATTAAATCCACCAGCACACTGCACTATAGGCTCTACAATAAATGCCGCTATATGCGGTCCATTTTCCTTCAACAAGGTTGCCAATGCATCTACCGCCGGCTGTATCTGTGCCGCCGTAGCGTCAAATCCACCCGCAGGTATATCCAGCGTATATCCCCGGTGTAACACCCCGGAAAAAGCCCTGGAAAAATCAGAGTCATCACTCACTTCCATTGCCTTAAAAGTATCACCATGGTAACCATTCTTCAGCGAAATGATCTTATGTTTACCGGCAACGCCAACATTACTCCAATACTGAATGGCCATTTTTAATGCCACTTCCACCCCTACTGACCCGCTGTCAGAGAAAAACACATGATTAAGCCCGGCTGGTGTTATCCTGACCAGGGCTTCCGCGAGGTCTAACGCTGGCGCATGTGTCATCCCGCCCAACATCACATGGGAAAACTTACCTGCCTGCGCCATCAGCGCCGCATTCAACTTCGGATGATTATAACCGTGTATAACAGCCCACCACGACGAAATACCGTCTATCAATGACCGGCCGTCCTCCAGGTGCATCACTACGCCATTACCAGCCGTCATCTTAGGTACACGATCAACGTGCCGCATTTGCATATAAGGATACCACAACATAGATCTGCTTTATAGTTCTTGCCAACACTCAATGGCACCGCAAAATAAATCATTCTACCCTTCATTGACAAACCTATATCTGCGGACCATCCGGTAAGAAAGCAATCGGAAGATTTAATACAAAAATGGGAAGTTGAATTCCCTTCTTTTTGGAATAATTATTTATCTATGATACCATGTCGCCGGCCATTTTACGATACTAAAGGGAAACCATAGCAATGGAACCAGAACATATTTAGGAGTGGAGGTTATAGTATAAAAAAGAATAATTATAATACTAATGACATATAATAAAAAAAATATTTGATGATGGGTGATCGATATATTAGGGGAATTGTTTTATCTTTCCACCAGATTGAGCATGCCGTTACACCAACCAAATATTGATTTACTGAAAGGAGTCATTGAGAATAACGAACAGGCCATACACCACTTGTTTCGCTTATATTATAGCTCATTGGGGTATTATGCGCAAAGTTTGGTGCAGCAACAACAAGAAGCAGAAGATATAGCCATCGATGCTTTCTTAAAATTCTTACAACGCAAAGAACAGTTCCAAACATTAGCAGCTGTAAAATCATTTTTATTTACCACAGTAAAAAATGCTTGCATTGATTATTTGCGGAAGGAGAAACGCCACCAACAGGCGCACGCAGAAATCGTGCATATAGAACAAGCACCCGCAGCAGAAGATACCTTAGAGATTACGGCCATGGTATTACAATCGGTGTACGAGGAAATCGAGAACCTACCTACACAATGTAAGTTAGTATTTAAGGCTTTGTTTTACGAGGGTAAGAAAACCAATGTTGTGGCCGAAGAACTGGGCCTTTCGCCACAAACCGTACTTAACCAAAAAGCAAAAGCTATCAAGCACCTGCAATGGTTCTTGCAACAAAAAGGATATATGGACACACTCCTTTGGGGTACCATCTCTTTACAGGCCTATTTGTTACACCAGTTTCATCCCCCGCTACAATAAATTTCTATCCCCCCTATTAACAGGCTCAAAATTACGCCTGTAGCCATTATAACAAGCCACATCCGAATCCGTTTTTTAGTCGTTCCATTTTTTTTTCGAAAAGGGATGGTTAAAATCATTCACTGTTCGTTTACCTGATAGAGGGCATTCATATATCAACCAAAAAACATGGAGCCACAACAAATACACTTGTTTATTATAGCATATTTACGCGACGAGATCAACGCGGAAGATCTGGCACGGCTCAACGAATGGCGCCAGGCCAACCCGCAGCATGAACTTACTTTTACACGGCTTACGGAAAAGAAATGGCTAACGGCTAACATCATTGAGTTGCAGCAACACTTTCCTACTGATAAAGCGTGGGAAAAAATAAGTGCACAAATGTCATTTGCCAAACCTACACCGCCTCGCATATTTGCCATGCGAAAATGGTTACCAGCGGCCGCTGCGTTAATATTACTACTTGCAGCCGGTTGGTGGTTGCTGCAAGATCATTCACCTGTCAATTTACCTATAGCGCAACAACAGCGTTTTAAGAACGACGTACCTCCAGGCAAGACGGGTGCCGTGCTTACATTATCCGATGGTTCCCAGGTTTCATTGGACGACGTTAACAATGGGAAGTTAACGGATCAGGGAGATGCCGCCGTAACCAAGGAAAATGGCGCATTGGCTTACAATAAAAGCGGGACAGCGGGGCAGATCATTTACAACACACTCCATACACCTCGCGGCCGAAAATTTAAGTTGCAATTATCAGACGGTACCATGGTATGGTTAAACGCTTCATCATCAATCACTTACCCGGTCAACTTTCCCGACTCGGCGCGTAACATCACATTAACAGGAGAAGCCTATTTTGAGGTGGCCAAATCTTCGGCTCCGTTTAAAGTAAAAATTCCACAGGTAGAAATCCAAGTATTAGGTACACATTTCAATGTGATGGCATACGAAGACGAAGCATTATGGCGTACAACATTGATAGAAGGGGCTGTACATGTTAAAGGCCCTAAAACAGCCGTGCTGCTTACAGTGGGCGAACAGGCGGGATATGATCCCGTTACACAAAACTGGAAAATTACAAAGCCCGACTTAGAGGCTGTATTGGGCTGGAAGAACGATATCTTCTATTTCGAGAATGCAAATATTGCGGCGGTGATGAAACAACTCGTACGATGGTATGATATAGAAGTTGTATATGAAACACCGGTAGATATTCACTTTTCGGGTACACTCCCCCGCAATGTAAACATCAGTACTATTTTAAAAACTTTAGAATCAACTAAGAGTGTAAAATTCAGCATCGAAGGGAAAAAAGTATTTGTATCAAAACCAATCTAGGTCGCCGTTCAACGCATAAAAAAGCCGGAAGTGCTGCTACACCGCCGGCAAACATTTGAGTCGTTGACAAGCTATTAATGCATCTTAATCGTAAACTCAAACACTGCAAAAGTATGAAATTGACTTTGCATGGGAAAATGCTATACCTAGCCACTCCCATTCGCCAAAAACTGCTGGTTATGAAATTAACAACCGCATTTATTTTAATCGCTTGCTTAAAGCTAAGCGCCACGGGAATCGCACAAAATGTGACCATCTCCTTCCGCAACAGTTCACTTGAAAATGCAATCCGGGAAGTACGAAGGCAAACCGGCTATAACATCTTGTATACTAGCGAATTAATGAAAACAAGCAAACCAATTTCTCTCGATGTAAAAGATTTGCCGATCAACCAATTCCTGGACAAATGTTTGATTGATCAACCTATTACTTATCACTACATTGAAGATAAAATCATCGTTCTAAAACCACTTGTCAGCTCTTCTGTCAACAACACCGAGATAGCAGAACCAGAGGTAAAAGGTAGTGTCGTAGATGAAAATCTCCAACCATTAGCCGGCGTATCTGTAAAAAACGTAACAAATGGTGTAATAGCTGTAACAGATGCGAAAGGTCAATTTTCCATTAAAGGCAGCGCGGGAAACATGCTTGAATTTACCTTCGTTGGCTTTAGGAAACAACGCTACCGTATCGCTAAAACCAACACTAAAGATGACGCCACACAGACCCATTCACAAATATTGATTCAATTATCTATCGAGCCCACCGAATTATCGGGATCGGTAGTAATTGGATATGGCACAGCGAAAAGAAAAGATTTAACGGGTTCTGTTGCTTCTGTGAGCGCTGCCGAAATAAAAAACGTACCATTTACAAGTGTAGACCAAGCCTTGTCAGGAAAAGCAGCAGGTGTACAAATAGTGCAAGCCGATGGTTCACCAGGTGGTGTAGCCAAGATCAGAATCCGTGGCGGGGCTTCTTTAATGGGCACTAACGACCCGTTATACATTATAGACGGTGTACCAATGCTGAATCAAAATAACTATCAAAAAAATGCAGTAGAAATTGTAAATCCAGTCGAAACCTATAGTGGAGATAACATGAATAGTAGCGTTTCGGGGGCATTCGCTCGTGGTTTAAATAGCTTAGCAGGATTAAATATAAATGATATCGAAACGATCGATATTCTGAAAGATGCTTCTGCGACTGCTATTTATGGTTCTAAAGCTGCAAATGGGGTGGTTATTATCACAACCAAAAGAGGCAAATTTAATCAAAAACCGGTGCTGGAAGGTAATTACTACACTGGTTTGTCAACACCACTAAAGGAAAAAGTACTCAATGCACAACAGTACATCAGCATTGTAAAAGAGGCTGTGCAAACATTAATAACAGAACGTGCGCGCTTGGGCGAGCCACCTAGTAATAATCTACAGTCTATAATCAATAATCCCGATTTCTTTGGCAAAGCCAATACCGATTGGTTAGGCCTGGTACTGCGCAACGGGTTCACCCAAAACGCAGATATCAGTGTACGCGGAGGTGGTAATGGGTCTCGTTATTTTACCTCATTAGCATACACCAAGCAAGAAGGAGTGCTAATTGCCACCGATTTTAGCCGTGTTTCAGGTAAGCTTAACCTTGATAATGAAATCACGAAGCGATTACGTTTGCAAACTAACATGGACTTTGGCTTCACTACTAATAATTTAACCAATGGAGTATATGGTCAAGCCATGTTTGCACCGCCTACAGAAAGCCCATATGATCAATTTGGCGCCTATTCTACTTTAGGCCGTTTAAGCACCGCTTACCAAGGCTTCCAGAATCCTTTAGCATTGGCATCAGGTATTAACAGAACAAAAAGTACGATCTTGCTGGGCTCTATAGCATTAGACTATGACATTCATAAAGACTTACGTTTCCGTTCAGTTGTATCAATCAACTATAACAATTATAACCAGCTGAACTATGTACCTAGTTATGTAGACATTGGAGGCGTCTTAGGTCGTGAAAGTTCAGGGGGCGGAACGGGATCTGAAGCAACAAGTACATCTATTAATTCTTTCTTTGAAAATACTTTATCGTATAATAAATCCTTCAATGACAATCATCGCATCAATGCAGTATTAGGTACCTCTTGGGAGAAATTTACAAAGAAAGAATTTTCAGCTATTGGTAAAGGTTACCCTGATGACGACTTCTTAAACAACCTGAATTCTGCTGCAATTCCTGTCGCTGTTAAGGGTAGTGATCCTTCGAGCCAATATGCATTGCTTTCCTTTTACTTACGCGCGAATTATACGTTAAAAGATAAAATTATTTTTACATTCACCGGTCGTTCCGATGCTTCTTCTAAGTTTGCAAAGCGCAACCAGGTAGGTTATTTTCCTTCAGGAGCAATTGCCTACCGTATTTCTGAAGAAAACTTCTTAAAGAACTTGAAATGGCTCGATGAATTAAAGTTTCGTGTTAGTGCCGGTAAAACAGGTTTGCAAACTTCTCGTGAAAACTTATGGCGCACTTTATTTGCACCGGTAAGTTATAATAACAAAAATGCCTTCATTCCATCGCAATTAGGGAATGAATCCCTCAAGTGGGAATCATCTTTACAAAAAGACATAGGGCTTGATTTTTCTATGTTCGCTGGCAGGCTACGTGGTACTTTGGGATTGTATGAGAAAACGACTGATGGCTTATTGTTGCCTGTTTCAACGCCATACAGTTCATCTTTCAGCAGCGTGATTTTAAATATTGCGAAAGTGCGTAATAGAGGTTTTGAAATTGACGTGCGGGGTGATATTATTCGACGAAAAAAGTTTCAATGGAATGTTGCCGTAAATCTGTCTAGCAATGTATCTAAAGTTCTAAACATTAATGGCGGCCCCTTTAGTGATCCACAGAACAGAAATGCAAGGCTAAACACCAGTATAATTAAAGAGGGTGAACCATATGGACTTTTATATGGTACGATTGCAACAGGTATTATCAAAACCAAAGAGCAATTAGAAGCATATAAAAAAGACTCTCCAGATTGGCAAGCTTATAACCCTTATTTAAATATAGGCGATATGAGTTACAAATTTATTCGAGACAGAAGGGAGGAAGATGTGATTGGCAATGCTAACCCTAAGTTCTATGGCGGTATCACCAATACATTTGGTTACGGCAACCTCAACTTAATTACCCTATTAACCTACTCTGTTGGCAATAAATTGATCTATCAAAATGACGTAAGCGCCATGTCGATCGATAATTTGGCCAATAGGAGTATACGAATTTTGGACCGGTATAATGCCGACAATACCAATAGTACCCGGCCTAGACTTATTTTCCCTATACCGAATCCTTTATCACAGGAGAATGTATATGATGCCTCTTATTTGAAATTAAGATCAGTAACGCTTGCATACAATGTGCCACAGAAACTATTGGAACGCATACGGTTCAAATCTGCTTCTGTATATTTTACTGGCACCAATTTATTCACGCTCACTAAATATCCAGGGTTAGATCCCGAAGTAAGTGATAACCCCGGTAGTATAGTTGGTGGCGGTAGAGATATCAGTGCATTTCCAAGTGTTCGCATGTATGTGGCTGGTTTACGTTTTGGTTTATAATTTTCTAAAGAAGAACAACATGAAAAACATATTTAGCCTTATCACAATAGTTATGATAGCATACGCGCTTTCTTCATGTAAGGATCAATTAAACGCGTTACCGAGCCAGGAGAAAGTTGATGGTAACGTTGTTGTTGATCAAAAAAGTGCAGAAGTGGCTTTGAATGGGGTATATTACCAGTTCGCCGAAGCGGGCACTTACCGCAGTGTGCCAAGTACTAAGACGGCTGATGGTCACGAAGTCACACAAGCACATTTAGCCGGTTTAGTTGAAGATCCCAATGGTAACAAAAACTATTTTAAAAATAATCTCATTACGCCTAACAGCTTTGTTGCTACTAGTATCTGGGCGCCTGCTTACAATTTAGTGAACACTGCTAATAGTGTAATAACCGCCGTAACTGACTTACCTACAAGTAAAATCACCGAATCTCGCAGAAAATCAATCATTGCAGAAGCCAAATTTATGCGTGCTTACGGTCATGCCAGGTTACTATGGTACTATGCCGAATATAAAGACCCTGATAGTAAATATGGCGTATTCTTACACACGAAGCCTATAAATACAGATAATATGGCAGGAGCCAGGGGCAGAGTAAAAGATGCTTACGATTTTATATTAGCAGACATTGACGAGGCTATTCAAAACGCTCCTACTTCATTTGCTAATATTACCGTTACAAGTTGGACTGCAAAAGCACTGAAAGCACGCGTGCTAATCAACAGAGGCGCTGCTGGCGATTATAACAATGTTATCACTTTAACTGACGATATTATCAAAAATTCGCCTTACACACTCGAAACAAATCTCAAAGACATTTTTTTATCTAAAGGATTAAGTAGTAATGAAGTGATGCTGGGAACTGTCCCCTATGCCGGGCAAGTTAATAAGCGGGATAATTACTTATATTTTGGTACTCCTCCTATTGTTGCTACTTCAACATTAAAAACACTGTTAGAAAACGATCCGCGTGTAAGTTGGCTACTCAAAAACAACCAAAACTACATCGGTATTGCAAAGTATCTAGGTTCGCAAGTGGAAGTAGGCTATATGTTTCGTTTAACAGAAGTATACCTGATGCAAGCAGAAGCTATTACTAGAAACAATGGAAACCTGTCAACAGCAAAAACGTTACTGAAAACCGTAATGCAAAAAGCAGGAATCAGTGATTTTAGCATCGTAGAAAATGCTAATACTGCAGATAATTTAATGATGGAAATTTATAAAGAAACATGTAAAAACTTATTGTGTGAAGACGGACAAGAATGGCAGGCATTACTGCGGTTCCCGTTATCCACTATTCAAACTTTACGACCATCAATTAAAAGTAAAAATCAATTTATTCTTCCAATTCCTAGTGGAGAATTTTTACTAAACCCATCAATTGGCGAACAAAATCCAGGTTACACAAAATAATTACTATCATGAAAACAACCCTTTCCTGCCTTGCGCTCATTTGTAGCGCATTGGCAGGTTATTCGCAAAAAAATTTGCATTTAAAAGCCACTATTAAAGGATTACAAGCAGGTACTATCATATATATTAATCCAATATCAGGTGAGGATATGATAGATTCGGTTGTTTCCAAAGCAGGAAGTTTTACTTATCATAAAACATTTCGCCCTGCTACAGGAGGTTATTACTTACTGCAAATTGGCAGAGGATACGACGAGCAAAATTTTATGCGGTTGTACTTAGATAACGGCCAAGTAACCATTACCGGTAATGGCCCGGGATTTAAAGATGCGAAAGCTAGCGGTGCCTCATTTATCAAAGATATGAACGACTTTGAATCATATTTGGATAATCATGCCGACATTAAACCTAGAAAAGACCTTTATGCAAAAGCCGAAGAATTATACTCAAAAAAAGACACTATAGGTTTTGCTGCCTTGCGGCCAGCCTTATATCGCATGGATTCTATCGTCACGGTTGTTACAAAACTGTGGGTGATGCAACACTTACATTCACCCATTAGCAGTGCCGTAAGCCAATTTCAACTCGGCAGCAAATTGTCGATTGACGAAATGGAAAAGCTCTACAATTCATTTGGTAGTGCAGCAAAAAATAATATACCGGGGAAGAAGATCTTGCATACAGTAACCGTAGTAAAGAAAACAGCCATTGGTCAACCTGCGCCAGTGTTTAGTCAGGCCGATACTTTGGGCAACTTGGTTTCGTTGGCAGATTTTCGGGGGAAATATGTGCTCGTGGACTTCTGGGCAAGCTGGTGCGTACCTTGCAGGCAAGAAAATCCCAACGTTGTCAAAGCTTTCCAAAGCTATAATAGCAAAGGCTTTACCGTACTAGGTGTTTCCTTCGATCAACCCAATGGCAGAGCCAAATGGTTAAAGGCAATCCACGACGATCAATTGACCTGGACACACGTTTCTGACCTGAAGTTCTGGAACAACGCCGCCGGTAAAATGTATGATATCCAAGCTATTCCCGCCAACGTATTAGTAGACCCCAATGGCATCATCATTGCTAAAAATTTACATGGCGACGAGTTAATGCAAAAGTTGCAGGAGCTACTGGGAGCGCCACAAATGAAAACCAGCAGAGCATTTATTATAAACGGTACAGGAGGTAAAGAAGGCAACTGGTACTACTTTTACCTGAATAAAAAGAAAGATAGTATACAGGTTAAAGATGGACAATTTACTTTGAAAGGCGAAATCAACAATGCAAAGCAACTCACCATCGTCGAAAAAGATGATGCTAAAATAGCGGATGATAGCTATGTGCGCTTGTTTATTGAACCAGGTACTTTGCAATTAAGGCTCGATAGCAACAAATTAAGCAATTCCGTTTTAACAGGTAGTAAAACGCAAGCTTTATACCAAAGCCTTGAAGCAAAAAATAAGATCACTGCTGACAAATACAAGTACCTCCTCGAGCAATCGAATAAGGCTGACGAAGCTTATGATGCCGGGTTCAAATATAAAACCTCGGAAAAAGAAATGGAGGCCTTAAAGGATGCAGCCTATGCGGCACGCGCGGCGCTATCACCTTACTTTGAAGAAACACGTCAAAACGCGATGCAATTCTTTAAAGAGCACCCAACCTCTATGCTGACGGCTACCATGCTGCGTTTTTACATCCCCAGTATGACGGCTGACGAAGCACAAGGCTATTACGATCGTTTGGGCGAGGCACAAAAAAGTGAAGAAGGGAAAGAATTGCTGGCAGAGATCAACAATTTGCGTTCGGGATCACCAGGCAGCATGGCCACTGAATTCAGTGGAAAAGACATCAATGGTCAAAATTTAGCTCTCAGCGATTTCAAGGGCAAATATGTGTTGATTGATTTTTGGGCAAGCTGGTGCGGTCCTTGCAGAAAAGGCAACCCACATCTATTGAAGTTGTATACACAATACAAAAAGAAAGGTTTTGAAATCATTGGCGTGAGTGATGATGATAGTAACGTAACCGCTTGGAAAAAGGCCGTGGCCAAAGATGGTATCGGCGGTTGGAAACATGTGTTGCGTGGATTAAAGCGTGTGGGCGATGATTTTGATAAAAGTGAAGACAAATCCGAAGCCTATGGTATTCATTCTTTGCCAACAAAGATATTGATTGACCCTAGCGGTAAGATCATCGGCAGATACGGTAGTGGAGGAGAAAATGATGCCGCTATGGATGCTAAATTAGCAGAGATATTCGGTAGTTAAACCTACCATTATCATAACAAACCATTAGGGCCACCGTTTTATACGGTGGCCTTTTATATTATACCGTCAATGTACTGCTAGCAAACAGATGGTGCTGTTGAAAGAATTGGTTCCCCTGATGGAAAAGGCGGGCAAGCATGTCACGCTGGTAGCGCCCACGGTTTCGGAATCAAGAGGTACTCTGAAGGACGAAGGCTTCCAAGATGCCGAAACGGTAGATAAACTCCTTTCTTCTCCTGACATGAAAGCCGCACTGAAAGGGCAAGTCCTGATTTGCGACGAAGGCGGTTTACTCGGAACGAAGAAAGCCACGGCACTCTTGGAACTGGCCGAAAAACAGGATTGCCGTTTGATCTTTGTAGGCGATACCCGCCAACATTCGAGCGTCGAACGTGGCGACGCGCTTCGCATCCTGAACACGGTCGGCGGAATCAAGACGGCGGAAGTGAGCCGCATCTTCCGGCAAAGGAATATCCATTACCGTGCGGCTGTTGAGGATTTATCGAAAGGCGACGTCAAAACCGCCTTTGAAAAACTGGACGGGATCGAATTCATTAAATCCGTTGATCCCATGAACCCACACGCAAGATTGACGGACGATTACGTCGCCGCTTTGAAAAAAGGCAAGACCGCCCTCGTGATTTCTCCGACGCATAAACAGGGAGACGAAGCCACAAGCGCTATCCGGGAAAAACTCCGCAAAGCGGGGTTGATCGGCAAAAAAGAGATTGCCGCCTCCCGGTTGGTCAACCTCAACCTGACCGAAGCGGAAAAATCCGATTGGCGGAATTTTAAAGAAGGGCAGCAAATCGTCCAATTCAACCAGCATGTGAAAGGGGCAAAGCGCGGTAGCACCTGGGCAGTTGCTTCCGTTCGGGAAACCCTGGTGGAGTTACGCAACGATAAAGGGCAATCCCTCATCTTGCCGCAGGATAAAGCCGGAATGTTCGATCTGTTCCACAAAACCGAGATCGGCTTATCGAAAGGTGATAAAGTACGGATCACGCGTACCGCCTTCGATGAACAAAACCGCCGCATGGATAACGGATGGATGTTCGATGTCGTTTCAGTGAGCAAAAATGGCGGGATTACCTTACGAAACCCAAGCGGCAAAACGACATATGTTTTGGGTAAGGAATTCGGCCATCTGGCGCACGCTTACTGCGTCACCTCGCATAACTCTCAAGGGAAAACGGTGGATGAAGTGTTCATTCACCAACCCGCCGCTACCTTCCCCGCGACGGATGCGAAACAATTCTATGTTTCCGTGTCGCGTGGCCGGGATGCCGCGCATATCTACACGGACGATAAAGACGCTCTGCTCGACCATGCGGTGCGCCTGGGCGACCGTCAATCCGCCTTAGAGCTTGTCGGGGGGATGGATAAACACCTCGAACATATCCGGCAGCTTCAACGCCAACCGGACGCGAAATCCGCCGTCACCAAACAGCCGATAAAAGAAACACCATTGAAATACACCATAGACCGCGATTATGAGCCAGGGCTTTAAGTTTAAATTCGATCAGATGCGCGAGGGCAACCCGACGCATGGCGGCGCATCTTCCGGCGACGGATCGGACGCGCAGGATGAGGCGTATTTCGCCGGAAGCAACGTACGAAACGTGAATTTCGTACTGGCTAATGGGGATGAAGTCTTTTTAAACTATGCCTATCTGGTGTCTTGCAGATATTTCATCGGTGAAAATAAAATCGTTATGACCTTTACCTCCGACGCGGTTACGTTGACAGGAATTCACATGAAAAATCTGCATGCCGATCTTCGGCGGCATATACCGGAACAAATCGTTTGTTCCGATCCGCGCTACAACGCCACCACCGAAAAGGACAAGCCCGTCGTGAATGAAATTCATATTACAAATAACGCCTAAATGAAAAAATACTCTGTGATCGGTGCCATGCCCTAATTGAAAACCCATGAGTTATTGGCAATAATTGGATTATATTGCTTATGCAAAAACACCCCTGTACCACATGACCCAAAGCAGAAAAGTTGATATTATAAAATCCAAGTTGCAAACCTTTACTCCCGAGGAAGTAGTAAAGAATAATATTCCAATAAATAATATCATTTTCAAAACGGATAAGCCTGAATTGAAATGGATTGAAGAATCGACAAATAGTCTTGCTGATTGGCGACAGCGTTTTTTAAGCACTTATGCCCGCTGGGCAATGTCGATTAATGGGCTAAACTTAGCGCATCAAAAATACTCTAGTCCGAATTTCTATCAAAGAATGCAATTTGCTGTCCGATCCCAAAGACGAATGAAAGAAGGAGGAATAACCCGCGAAAATATAATTGTATGGGATGGGAAAACTGCCGCTGAAATGCACATGCAAACCGTAAACTATTTGAGCGAATATGGAATCGTTGATCTATATGCGGCATTAGAGGACTTCGTTTTCCACATATATAAAATTTATCTTAACGCACATCCCGAAAGATTGTTACAAGGAGATGAATTCAGACCATTAAAAAGACTTTTTAGAGATAAAGATACAAGTGATGAAGCAAAACAGGCATGGGAAACAGGTTGGGAAGAAAGATTGCTAAACTGGCAGAGAAGAAAGCTCTATGATGGATTGCACAAAGTATTCCTTGCATATTGTAATGATGCAGGTTTGAAAACCCCTAGCCACTATAAGGATACAGACCCAGAAAAATGGGCAGATAGCATCGAGTTTATTGGGCTTATAAGAAACCATTTGGTACATGGCGCAGTGAAAGTAAATAAGGCTTTGGGAGAATTCTCTAATGACAAACCTTGGATACCAGACATGTTTACCGAGGGAGATGATTTAACATTAGACCTAAGTCATTTAGAAGCAGTTGAGCTATTTACCGCACAAATTTGCGACGCTTTAAATTTCTCTCTTATGGAGAGAGCCTAAAAGATTACAGTACCAAACATCATATCGATATTGGAAAGCGCCCCGTGATCACGGGGCGCTTTTTGTTACTTACAGGTACAAGGTTGTACGAATGTCGGATCGGGGTGACTCGCTTCTTCATCGCTTATCACGTAATCGACTTCTTCCGTCGTGAAGGTATCCATGATGGAGTAATCGCCATGAGGATTAGGATGACGTGCATAGTCGTTGTTCAAGCATAATTCCTGCAAATCTTCGACGATTGCAAGCCGAGCTTCTTCAATGGTTTCATAACCGTTAGGGATGATCGTTCCATCCTCCAATTTTTTATACCAAGTCAACTCGCCGCTTCTTGCCATGAATTGGCAAGAATTTGATAACGAACGGTCGAGTCTTTGTTGATCCAACAGACCCGGTTTGCTTCATCAACGGATAGACAGATCGTCAAAGTTTCTTTCGTAATGCTGTCGATGATGTGATAGTCGTCGGACTGATATTTTATTGCGTAAGCCATTGTAGCTTCCCTTTCTGTAGGTGTTGATGGTTACAGGGGAGAAAACCGCCGAAGGTTAAGTGACCGTCCGGCAAGAATTTTGCCGCGCGAGGAATCCCCGCAGGGGTGGGGAAAATTCTTGTTGGAAGCAAGGGAACGCCTTCGGCATTCTCACCCTGTATCCATCCGTCAACACCAAGGAAAGAGAATAACCGATGGCATGAGCATAAAAAAACAGCGCCCGAAACGGACGCTGTTTTGCGGATAGCGGATTAATTTGGCTCTATATCGAGGATATTGTCAATCTTACGATCCAACCAGGGCGGCTGAAGATCGAAGCCGCACATATCGGCGGCGTTCAATACATACTCAACGTCTTCTTCGTGGAGATCATCAGGATCGTTTTCTTCGATCAGGTCGGACAAGAACCCTTCTTTACCGCCATAAGGCAATGTGTGGAATAACTCCAATGTATCACCGTTCATCATGGCAACCTGATAATCGTCGTTGACAAGAAAAACGTAACCGCTGCTCATGTTCATAGCCGGACGTACATTGTCGAAGCTGAATTCTTCCGGCAAGCCGTTTTCAACCCATGCGACGAGTATATCTTTCAACATACGGATTTCGCGGAAGCCGAATTTGCCTAAGTTTTCGGTATAGTAATCGGTCATGTTTGGTTTCTCTTTCTGTAGGTGTTGATGGGTACAGGGGAGAAAACCGCCGAAGGAGCGTGACCGTCCGGCAAGAATTTTGCCGCGCGAGGAATCCCCGCATGGGTGGGGAAAATTCTTGTTGGAGCAAGGGAGCGCTTTCGGCATTCTCTCCCTGTTCCATCCATCAACACCGCAAAGAAAGCCGGGTGACGGATGGAAACGGCGAATAGGCAAAAGAAAAGCGCCCCGGAATCCGAGGCGCTTGAGAGGTTCGATTACAGCTTATATCCCGGCCATTTTTTCGGTACATGCTGTATCAACACGGTATCGTCTTCCGTGATTGCATCGCATACCCGTGCGGCACTGGCGTAAACGCTGATCGGATATTTACCTTTAAAATCCAAGTCGCGTTCAACGCTCCAAATGCCCTTTATTTTAACGCTGTCCATCTCATTAAGATCGACGTAGCCTAGTTCGGGAAAGCCCATGCCGAGATCGCATAAACCGAATGCAAGACGCGGTTCGTCCGGGTCGATCTCGGTTAAAAGCCAGGTGCATCCCGTTCCCGGATAAAAGAGCTTTACGACCGGGACATGATCTTTTTCACGGTTTTCAGGTGATCCGTTTTGCCAAAGCTGTTGATGTTGAGCGATCGTAAGAAAGCGGTACATCATTTTATTTCCTTTCTGTAGGTATTGATGGTCACAGGGAGAAAAACCGCCGAAGGGTCGTGACCGTCCGGCAAGTATTTTGGTCGGGCGGGGAGTCTCCTGCGGAGACGGCGAAAATACTTGTTGGAAGCAAGGGAGCGCCTTTCGGCATTCTCCCGGTAACCAAAACATCAAGACCTATAGAGAAAGGAATTCCGCCCGCTTGAGACGACGAACGGCTTAACGCGGATCAAAGAAGCCGAGTTCCTTCATGTGCCAAGCGCTGACGCCGAGATACGGCGCATAGACACGGTTCATCGGCATATGCAGGAGCCGATCTTCTGTTTTGAAAAAGTTATTGAGGGATTGCGTAGCGTCCTTGCCTGTTTCGCAATTATCCATCCAGGTATGAGCGACCCTATAACCGTAGCCTTTTATATAAGGCGTGGGCCTTGGGAGATTGGCCATGCAGTTTAGAACGATAGCATCGTCCTTGAACATTCGCCCGTTTTCCAACCGGATCAGCGCCGCCATGAAATCCGCATCGTCTTTGAAGATGTGAATTCCGTCGGGCTTGACTTGCGTGCCGCGAATAAAGGTGATGTAACGCTTGCCGATAAATCCCTTGCGGAACGGATTGCTGTAAGACCAGCCACCGACTTCGTTGCGAAATCCGAGCGCAAAGAAAGTCTCTTTCGTTCCCCGTTGGCAAATACGAATCTCCTTCATGTAAGACTTTGCGACGCTAAGAGGAATGCCTTGGTTTTCGAGATGATGAATGAGGATCGGATTTGAGATCGGTTTGATCCCGTCAACGAAAAGGCTTTTTTCTTGCAGTGTGACGGGAATGGGTTCGACGACTGGCCTAATTTCCGGCGCAAGTCGGCTCATAATCGTAATCCAACGTACCGCATCGGCTTCCGTAGAGCTTTCGCCTCTGTTCTCCAAATAACGGCATACATATGTAATGACGTCGGATTCTTCGGCATTTTTCGGTTGCGTTGCTTTTAAACCTAAGATATTCAAGATAACACGAAGCGGGACACGCTTCGCCTGTTCGATGTTCATTACGAACTCCTAACGGAAAGTAGTGAATGTGTGGGGACACTGGAATTGAGCAGGAAAGAAAGGCCGTTGCGCAAACAACGGCTTTTCTCCTTTAAGGGTTGAGTTCTGCTTCCAGAATTTTATCCAAGTTGGATTTTCGGTACAAAACGATACGCTTCCCCATTTTCAGGGGTTTCAAATCATATCGTTTCGTACAATCTCACACGGCCAATGTGCCGGGGGATTTCCTTAGATATTTTGCAGCTTCTTTGCGGGTGAGTAACGGATCATCATCTTTTCATTGCGCCATGCGCACTCCTTGGAAATAAGATTGAGAAAATTGGTAAGGAGAGGTTGCGGCCTCTCTTTCGGGAGGCGCGTTGTACGGCAAAACATAATCATCGTGCAACATAAAAGTGCATCGCTCATTAAAATAAATAGCGACGTACTAAAACATGATTGTTATACGATTTTATTGATCGTGCATATTTTCGATGACGGGATTTTCAGCGTTGAAAGATCATTTTTAAAATACTGCTTGTGAATATGATGCGTTGCGCGAGAAACGAAAAAATCGTTTCATCGTTTCGCGTTATTTTTTTCGCTGCCTGTGCCAACGTAGTTATCCAGCCCGTGCCTCGATGCTTATTCTGACCTTCAGATATAAAAAAGAGGCCCATAAAATGGCCCCTCTGATTCGAGAACAAAGCATTGAACCGTCCCAAACGGTGAGCCAGACGTCCAAAACGAAAAGAATTATTTTATTGGTGCTGTATAGTTCTTAATCTTTGCCATAGCACTAGCATAGCATTTCAAGAGACAACGCTGTCCGTAAAAGCATTAGTGAGCTATTCAACTATTTGAAAACATTGGTCGGGTAGATAGGATTCGAACCTACGACCTCGTCGTCCCGAAAAATTATTCCCTATCTTTTATGTATATTATTCTTCTTGAAGAAATAAATTATTTCATTCTCTTAATTGAAATTTGTGATACAAGCGCATTAACAAAGCCGGACGGCTTTTAACGTTCGTCATAGCACTGGCATAGCACTAGGGAACTGTAGTGAATAAAATCAATTTTAGAAAAGATGCCCTGGATGGCCTTGTAGGACAAGGTAAGCGATATACCGTTTTTGACGCAAAGACGCCGAGTCTTTGCCTAATCGTCTATCCAAGTAATGCCAAAACCTTTTTCTTATACCGGAACGTCAAAGGGCGACCCAAACGGATAAAAATTGGCCGATACCCCGATCTCTCAGTTGAAAACGCCAGAAAGGAAGCCGCCAGACTTAACGGCCTTATTGCCTTAGGCCGTGATCCGCATGAGGAACGTAAGGCAGAACGTAAGGAAATGACCTTCTACGAGCTGTATGAAACCTACCATAATCAATACTTGGTTCCGTTTAACAAGAAGAAT
Organism: Chitinophaga pendula; assembly: GCF_020386615.1. Classification (NCBI taxonomy): domain Bacteria; kingdom Pseudomonadati; phylum Bacteroidota; class Chitinophagia; order Chitinophagales; family Chitinophagaceae; genus Chitinophaga; species Chitinophaga pendula. The sequence continues at coordinate 2,095,794 of NZ_CP077769.1, read as the reverse complement.
ATCAACCAGGACAGAAAAAGGCTGGAACAACATTTCTTTCCATTTTATGGCAATCACAAGGCCAGCACGATAACGCCCGAAAAAATCCGTCAAAGACATGCAGAAATAGGTTTAAAGTCAAAATCGAGTGCAAATCGCGTTATTGAAATCATTAGCCCCGTGTTTAACTTTGGTCGAAAGATTGGAGCTTACAATGCTAATAACCCTTGTTCTGCATTGACCAAATTTAAAAAGACAAGCCGAGATCGTTTTCTGAGTACCGAAGAGCTGACTTCCTTTTTTACAGCCTTGCAGTCGGAAGAGCAGCTTTATCAAGATTATTTCTCTCTCCTTTTATTCACTGGCGTTCGTAAATCAAATCAATTGTCGATGCGCTATGCGGCTGTTGATTTTATTTTAAGTCGTTGGCGGCTGTCTGATGCACAAACAAAAAACGGAGAGGTAAATATTATTTACCTACCCAAGCCAGCCCTTGAAATTCTAAAGCGTAGAATGGAGGAAAATAAAAAGTCTGAAACGCCTTCTTTATTTGTGTTTCCTGGAAGCGGGAAAATGGGCCATTTAAAAGACCCCAAAAAATCGTTTCAACGAATCCGTGACCGGATGAAAGTTCAAGATATTCGTATTCATGATCTGCGCCGAACGTTGGGTAGTTACATGGCGATTACCGGGGCAAGCCTACCTATTATCGGAGGTGCGCTTAATCATAAAAGTCAGGATTCAACTGAAATTTATGCGCGTCTTTCGCAAACCCCCATCGACAATGCAGTTAATAAGGCTGTAAATGTCATGATCGGCAATAATATCTTTTCGCGCTTCATGGAAAACAAAGAGCTTTTAGCGGTCGCGTTAGAAGGAAACGAAACAATTAGGTTTAGTGACCTGATTGCGGCTTAGCGCCCAAACAACAAAAGCCATGTTATAAATCGCTTAAATAATCAACTATTTTATCATATATTGAGATAAGAAATCACAGTTATCTTAGTGGAAAGTAACTTTTATGGAATTGGATTCAACAAACGTTCATATCTATATTGGCGCTCCGGTAGAAGTGGAGTCTGAGCGGAAATTGCTTATACACCTTCTAAAGATACTTTCAACAAATAGAGAACATGCATTAATATTTGCAAACCTGCATATTAATAATACACAAATTGATTTTATTGTTGTTACCGAAGAAAAAATCATAGTAATTGAAGCTAAAGGTCAATTAGCTGCAATTCATGGCATTAAAAATGGAGCTTGGAAAACCCTAGTAACCCCTGGCGTGTATAAACCGACAAGAAATTACTATGAGCAAACTCTTAAAGCAAAGCATGCTGTAAAAGACGCCATAACCTCCTTTTTCGGAGTAGAACCTGATTATCCTGATGCTGTATTGGCATTTGTTCCTCGCATCCCTTTAAACTCATCTCTCCCAGAGAGTGATCATAAAGTTAAAATTGAACATCAAGAATCACTAACTGATTTAAGTGGGTTTAAGAAAAACAATACATTTAGCCTTGAAGATTGGAAAAAATTTGCAATCAAAAATGGTCTCATAAATATCAGTAATGTCAATTCTGCAATTGATAAAAAGATTTTTGATGCCGAAGCATTAATAAAAAAATACTTGAACAATTTTAATCACGCGTATGAATATTATATTTCGGAATTTGTAGAATTTGAGTGTTCTCTTGAAAATACTATAATAAACACTGGCGATGTAGTTAAACTAAGTAACATTCATATTCTTGGGCCTTCTGGATGTGGGAAAAGCCTTCTTTCAAAAAAAATTGGTTTTAAAAATTTAGATACGGAAAATGTCCCTCTTATTATTGAAGCAAAATATTTTGGAACGGCCTTTCGAGCTTTGCTTGAGAATGAAGTACTACTTCTAGGCGCTCCTTCATTAAAGGAATTTCTTAATGCCTGCACGAGACTAAATCTTACCTTACTGATCATCTTAGATGGATATAACGAATGCCCTCTATCTGAGCAAAGACGATTAGCCAGAAGCCTACTGGCACTTGGATATCGTTATTCTACAAAGTTTATAGTTACCTCTCAGAAAGAGCACGAGCATCTAAAAATCTTAAACCTAACGCAAATAGCGGTTATTGAGCCTAGTTTAGAGGTAAAGAAGCAAATTTCTGGATTAATCTCCGGCAGTCCGGATCAGGAGATTTATAACTCTTTACTAATGACGGTTAGAAGTGGATTGGAGTCTCGAATTATAGGACAAATTGGTAATGATCTCCCCAAAGGAACAAGTCAGTTTGCGCTTTTTGATTTTTATGCTCGTATTAAACTTAATGAATATGCAACGGATGGTATCCAAGCTCTTGCTCTTTTCGCTAATTGCTTGTCTGATCGCGTTGCCTTCAGTTTGACCATACGTGAATTTGATCGATTCGCAATTCAAGAAGGAGTTTCTACAAAGATATTAGATCATCTTTTTAGAACACAATTATTAATCAAGCACGGTGATAGAGTAAGTTTTTATCATGAACTTTTCTTCCACACCTTTATTGCAGAGAACATCATAAGAAATGCACAAAACAATCCCGAGAAAATCGCCTCAGCTCTAACATCGCCTAAGCACCAGGATGGAAAGACGTTTATTTTAGGAGCAGTGGATAATGACATGCTACTTAAAGATATTTTGGAAAGAACGGAAGATTATCGTTTAATTATTTCCATTGCTGTAGGAGATTGCGGAAAATTTGCAGATGAATGGGTAAAATATGAATACGGCATTTTATTAGATAGCATACGAACGGAGATAGAAGGTTTATCATTTAAAATTTCAGAAACGGAATTAAATAATATCCTTATTGAAAATGTAAAAACATGGACTAAAAAAGAACTTGCGCTAATAAATGCCTTACCTGAATTGATAATCCAGGGAAAATATTTTTCGGAGATAATTGATATGATTTATCTCATGGATGAAAAGTTAGACAGCGCACATGGAGAACTGAGAGAACAAGCTAAAAAATTAGACATCGCACTACGGTCTTCTCTCTTTTCAACTATATATGTCGGTTTTGGAAAAATGTCGGCTGCGCTAGGCTTAATAGTAAGCAAAATTCATTCAGGGATATTATTGTTCTCCAACATTCGCACTAATAATATTGTTTACGACGTTGAACGAATAGATAAATTAAATCTTTCAAATGGACAGTTGTATTTTTTATTGGCAATTTGCCGTGTTACAAGAGATTATCAACCTCTAATTCCACATTTTGCTTATTGGATTAATGAAAAATGGCGATATATACCTTATCATCTGAAATTGGACTTACTTCATAGCTGTATGTATTGTAGAGAAGATGAAAAAGAACGTTTAGCCGTTATAGATGCATTACATAGTCTTCCGCAGGATATGCACGTATTCTTATCTACCTCGCTTTTCGAAGCCCTTCAAAGTTTAGGGGCTTTAGATGAAGACGAAAAACAATATGAGTCAGTCGTAAAAAATGAAATCAACCAAGTCTTAATTGACCCTCTAAACAATGATTCCGAGTTGCTTGCATATCGAATTTATTCTTCCTTTTTTGATCATCCATATAGCGGCTCCTATTATTCTGTATATTCTGAATTACCTCCTGAAAGTCAAAAAATATTGTTGACATCGGCATTAAGAGGCGGAACTTCCTCGAACTTTTTTATCAATCCTTTAATTCGAGACTTGTCCGCATTTAATGACTTTGATTCCGGTGACATTATTAAAGAATGGACTAAACTTCCTGAAAGAAATAATTCATTTCCTCAAGATAGTATGCGAGTATTATTTACGGCATATGCAACTTTAGGGAAATTAAATTACCCACTCGAGTCAAGACTTGATGATGCAAATGAGAGTACTGCTAACGCTTTAATAGCTTGTGCCGAAATACTTTATTGGTGCAACAGAAGTGACTTAGCTAATAAAGAGAAACATTATAAAAGAATTTTTGATGTATTAGATAGACATGAGTTAGGGGCATCATTAGATGCTATAAAGCAAGTCGAGCGCGAATTTAACTCTGAATATTACAAAGACGAAAATAAGATAACTTCAATTGCTAAGAAATTTCCAGAGAAAGTGGCAGAAATTTGTCGAAAGGCATTATTAAACAGATCAAAGCAGAAATCGTATTTAGAATGGGAACGTATAGATCAATCTCTAGACTTTGCAGTTCAGATATTAGGCATTTATGGAAGCAAAATTGACTTACCACTTTTGCGCAGTCTAGTAGACGATAACCTATTAGGTCAAACATCCATTAAATCGATTAGATATTTAGAGGCCAATTAAAGTTTCTCTTGCTCGTGTTTCTCTAATTGTTCCACGATGAAATGAGCACGTTCACTCAATAACACCATAGTTAAAGTAAACCTAAATCATATTTAAGTTCAGGACAAATCTCTGCTGCGCGCTCTTGAATGGTTTTAATTAGACTAATGGTAAACCATGGGTCTAATTTAAGCGCGCCTAATTTTTCAAAATAATATCTCAACCTTATAAAGAGTTGCGATATCATCACCAGATTTGTGAAGAAATTTTCTCCTTGCTGCGTTGGCTGCAAATATTTGCTCATGGAAAGAAGCTCTTTCTCATCTGTTGGAAGGGCATTAATTAATTTAGAGATGTCATGCCCCGTTTTTTCAATACCATGAAGACGAAGAAGCAATTTTATGTGCAACTCCAAGGAAAATGACAGACACATGAAAGCAGGACTTGAAAAATCCATATCATGGCCCGTTAGAAAAGCTCCAGTATTAGACTTTCTTGCCTTTTCTTGAATTGCTTGATATTTTTTTACTCGATCCTTAAATAGCTTCTCTTGTTTTGGGGCCAGTTCCATATAAGCGTCGTAGAAGCTACGCGCATCTTTAGCTAAAATTTGTAGTGATAAATCTATATTCATTCGGCGAATTTCACTATTACTGATCATATGGGGTTGATTTTATAATATTACGCTTAGTATTTCCATTCCAGTTAAAATCTGTCTTTGGCATTTTCCTCTAAATATTCCCCGATAGAATCGGCGTCGTAAAGGATGATCTTCTTCTCGGGTTGGGAATAACGTATTTTCCCTTCATCGCGGAATTTCTGTAATGTCGTTTTGCTGGTGATATTCAAACGCCTCATGGCTTCCTCACCGGAAATCCATTTATCGGATTTAGATTATTTTTTTCTTTAATGCGTTCGACAACCTTCTCAATCAGAGCATAGAAAGCGTCGTCTTCAAGACAAATGACCTCCATTCAAAAGAGTTTATAGCTTCCTAATATAAGAACTATTTGCCAAGAAGCATAAACGCGCCATGTGTTTATCGTAAGAAGTTGATGTGCGAAAATGTTGTAGGATTGTTGTAGTGAGGTTTTGATGTTGTAGTAATTTTGCACAAAAAACATCACCCTATAAAACGACAAAACCCGCGACTAGCGCGGGTTTCATTTTTGTGCCCAGAACAGGAATCGAACCTGCACTCCGTTGCCGAAACAAGATTTTGAGTCTAGCGCGTCTACCAATTCCGCCATCTGGGCAATCAATTGACAGCGACCTACATACTGTATTGCTATCAATTGCGGGTTGCAAATGTATGTATTAGTTTCTGAATATTCAAAGAAATTTGAAAAAAAATTTAAGATTTGTTCCCCATCCCGCTGCTTAAGGTAGTACCACTGAATTTAGAAAGATCTTTACAAGTATAGACAGCATACAGGCAATGCAGCGAAAGGAATGCTGTATACCCTGAAAATATTCCGGATCTTCAGCAGCATTTCGCGAGTTACGGTCAATTATATACCGCTGCCAATAGTGTATTGGCTCACGTAGCCATTGAAATTGAATCAAATGTCAGAAGAGAAGCCACATCTTCCAAAGACGAGTAGGAGGCAATATAAGCATCTGGTCTTATCAGAATGGCTATATTGTTATATGGAACACTATCGGTCCAATAATCCTCCGGCCGTTGGTTGGCGTAGACCCGGATGACTTTTACAAATGCAGGAATGGTAAGTACACCTTCATATACTCCACAAATCAGCAGGGTGAATTGTGTATAATCGAGGAGAGAATAAAATCTCGTTTCACTATCCCCACTGTAAAGTTTAAAATCATACACCCGCGTGCCAATTAGCTCCCCGGTTCCATATCGGATTCCCATCCCCGTTATATTCCCCGCATATCTTTGCACGATCTTTACATAGTCCTGCGCGTGTGTACCCTGCGCTGAAAACTTCGTAGAGCGCACCAGCTTGCCAGAGGCCTCGATAACACTTTGTGCAACAGGCCGGCGCTCCGATTCATATGTTGCCAGCAGCGATGCAGAAACACCGAAATGTTGCACCATATGTAGCTTCCACATAAGGTTAAATGCGTCTGCAAGCCCCGTATTAAGGCCCTGTCCGCCATTAACAGAATGAATATGACAGGCATCTCCCACAAGAAACACCCTTTCCGCTACAAAGAATTTTTCAGCTACTGACTCCTTAACGGAAAACTGGGAAAACCAGGCAACTTCTTTAAAGCTCAACGTATGCGGCTGCAAAGCACGGTTGATCTTGCCGATGGCCTCTTCAATAGTAAAATCTTTCGTATCCATCCGCACATAAAACCGGTCAATATCTCCCTCCCGTGGAATCCACGCCACATCAGAAGTTTCCGCCTGGAAGGCAATGATCTCCGTTACCTTGGGAAAATCCGTATCAATAACCCCATCGATAACTGCCCATACAAGCTGTGGGCGTATCACTTCAAATGGTATACGGAAATGTTCACGGACAAACGAACGGGAACCATCTGCTCCAATCACATAACGGGAGGAAATTTCCTCTCCGTTTGAAAGCCGGGTAACACATCCATCTGCCGTAACCCGGATATCCTCCACCGCCGTCAAACGCTTTACAGCAGCGCCTATCTCCTCGAGCTTCCTGTCCAGTAATTTTTCCACAAAAGACTGCCCCAGCATAAGAAAATGCTTATGCAGACAGCCTTCCAGTTCATCCCACCAGGTCGATTGCCTGGAAATGAACTCACCATGGGCCCAAACAGAACTCGTATTACATTGTTTTCCTTGCGGATAGAGCTCCTCAAATAGCTTCACTACCTCCAGCAGCTGCAACGTACGGGCATTGAGCGCGTCCGCCCTGCCAACTTCCAAAGGACCGGGAGTTTTATCAACGATTACAGTACGCAGACCACAAAGCTGGCCCAAATAGGCGCACATCAAGCCCACAGGCCCTGCGCCAACGATGACGATGTCAACTATCGGTTGTTTCATTTGTATGCCTCCAAACCAGGGTTTTTAAATGCGGGCGAACTGTTCACATGTACCCGCTGCAAATGGCGGTAAGCATCTGCAGCATAAGCTTCACGACCGTGCAAGAGGGTAAAGTTATCAGCAATAACTACATCTCCTTTTTGCCAGGTGTGTGCATAATACACCGCCGGATCATAAAGAGCGGCCTTTAACTCCGACTGAATTTCTTCCAGTGCATTTTCCGACACGCCCAGAAAATCGATAACAGGTGGATTTATAAAATCAGGAATATCTCTTTCAGGGGGCTCATTATAACGCATCACCAACCGGTCTTTATAAGGATGTTTCGTTACAATAGGCGACAATGTGGTACTCTCATAGAATTCCATTTTTCGCGTATATCGCACCTGAATGTTTTCCCATAATTTCACCTGTTCCTCCGTGGCTTTCTCCAGCAGAATAGCAGTATTGGAAAAAGTGGTCCTGCCCCCCTGGTCTATATCTGGCGAATCTACACAGCGAAAGATCTGGTACTCCGGAACTTCCGGCCTATACATACCATCCCAATGTAACGGCACATAATTATTGTCAAAAATGTGATCTTCAGGGTTAGGCTGCTTCTTTAATTCAAGGACCTTACCGAAAGGCCATAAACTGATCTCACCCCAACGCTCACAATAATCAGCAAAATCATCCGTAGTATTAAACGCCTTAAAGCCGCGCAACACAATCAGCTGCCCGCGCTCAAAACAGTCCTTGAGCAATCCGGTACTGATATCTTCAACGTTATCATCATTACTATATGCCTCTATTAAGAAGCCAAATGGTTGAAGAGCTGTAACTGTATATTTCATTTTATGGTAAGTTTATGATCATTAAAGTTTATAATAATCCGGACGGCCATTTTCATCATTGATCAACTGCGCAGCTAATTTTTCCGCCTCATGCCGCTTGACCAATGTAATGGCTCCCCCAATATCCAATGCCACACCATGCCATGGCGTAATCCGGCTTTCTGCAGATAGCCGGATACCTAGTTTAAGATCCCCGCACGTTTGCGGATGTATGGACAACCGGACATGTTCGGGAAACTGACCGGCAATAAGATTGCTCCACGCATTGCTGCGTTGTATTACACCATATGCACGCACCTTGGCATCCTTTTGAATTTCATTCCTGGACTTTAACTGACCGGGAAACAAGGCATCTTCAAACAAAAATTTTGTAATACCACTATACATTCGATTGGCTTCCCTATCCTCTCGCGATGCATATTCATTTGCACCCCGGCGTACCTTTTCTTTTAATAATGCAATGGGCTGACCGAATACATCCAGCAGCTCCTGCCTCATACAGTCAAAGTCCTGCCCCGTATACAACTGGTCCAGGTTAAACGTCGATAAATTGGTAAGGTCAAGCCGGGTAATGATAGCGTCTATTTCCCGTTGATAAGCTGTAATATCCGCATCTTTCATACCGATTATATCGCTGAACACCCTGCCATCCGAACATATAAGTATATGTGCCCCGGGAGGGTATATCTTCTCTATCGACTTACATAAATCATTTAAAAAAACTAGCGAATACCTTTCCGCCATGTCCGGCAGCGTTCCTAACACTTTAGAAGGATTGGGAGATTTACCCGGAAAAGCCGGTAGTACAAAGCTTACCGGCTTACCCTGCAATATAGAGGTCACAATTTTGGAGATATGGGGCTGGTAACAAGCCTCGCAGGGAAGACTACATACCTTCCCTTTTTTACTACTCACTATACGGAATCGCATGATATCAGCAAGAACATTTCGCGCTATCGTATAATTTGATTCCTGAGCATGCATAGGCTGGGGCCACACATTATGTCGGTTTTCATTAGTCATATAGCTGGTGCATTGATTGGATAGATAGAAATTGCTTCTCAGGCCAGTTGCATAGCTGAGACGAAAATTTTTTGTCGTCACGGTGGTTCCATAGATATGCCCTGCCTCATTGGCTGCTACGGGACTACACTGCAGAAATGATTGAGCGCAGCAACTGCATCCTGAATAAGAATAACTGCCTACTGAAAAATTAACGCGGAAGGCTCGTTAAAACTGGGCAACAAACTGACTACCAATCCGGTAATCGTTATTTTGGCATATTATAATCACCTTGCTTGTACGTGAGCATAGTTAGGATCTATTGGATAAGTTTTTCATGAGGTGAAATATTTAAGACGATTGGTTAACAGGTTAACGTAATGATTAAACGAAAATAATTGGTTTTTTTATAACCTCCAATTCTTCAATAACATTAATTTCAATAAACTAAATATTAATACATATCGAAAACGCCTGCTGAAAATGATGAGTAAAATATAACACATATAGCCCTTTATCAATTCGGATAATCCGAGCCAGCCCCACTATACTTCTTAGGCTTTTCACCCAAATGACTTTCAAACAATCTTGAAAAATGGCTTAAATTCGAAAAACCTAACCTATAACCAGCATCTGCTACAGAAAGTTTCTCTTCTCTCAATAACCGCGCGGCTTCTTGCATCCTGAACCGCTGGTAATAATTATAAATACTGTCGCCGAATATTTGCTTAAATAGATATTTTAATTTAGAGGTACTTACATTCGCAAAGGCTGCCAATTCAGCAATCACTGGGGGCGTATCCAGATTTTTTAAGATCCTCTCCCGTACCTTGTAAATATGCTCCACATCAATGTCCATCAAAGGATAGATCCTCGTCTCCTCTCTCTTTAACAGCTCCATTAATAACCTGCAGATCAACTCCTCTGCCTTCACACGTAGGAAAAAGAGCTTAAATACCTCATCCACCACATTCGTCATTATCTCATCCACAATCTTTTGCAACGGTGCCGTTATCATTTGCTCAAACAACAAGGGCTGCGTACTCAAGAGCAAGCTTTGTAAAGCAGCCGATCTTTCCGGCACCTCAATAAATCCCTTCAGGTACTTCGTATCTACTTCTATGTTCAAAACTTGCTTGTTTGTATGGATCTCCAAAGCATCCGCCTTAATACCGCCCGTAATCATTAAAACAGAAGGAATGTCCTTTACCAGCTTTTCCGCATCTAACTTTTCCTTTTTATCTATAACGTTTTGGAACTTGAAAACAACTACATCAGAAGGGATCTCAAAATTAAAATCATCGACAATAACCTTGTCTTTAAGTTCATAATTCATGATCAACATCCGTATATGCGCATTAAAAATAAAACCGCTGCAATAACCTCGGCCAAATTCTTCCGGAATTAACAGGGTATGACCGCTAACAGCAGCACCAAGCGCCTCGGCAAATACCTGTAGCACCTTGGGCAAATGACGAGACTTTTTGTCCATGTGTTGTCTTATTCGACTATTTTATGCACTAATATAGCTATTTTAAACCATAACAGATGCCGAACTTTGACTTATTAATCTGACAAATAATGAGCATAACATCAATAGGCAAAGTAGCCATCATAGGCGCCGGTCCGGTAGGACTCACAATGGCAAGATTACTCCAGCAAGCTAACATAGCAGTAACTGTCTATGAAAGAGATGAAAACCCGCAAGCCAGGATCTGGGGAGGCACACTGGACCTGCATAAAGAATCAGGTCAACGGGCCCTGGAAAAGGCCGGTCTGCTGGATGCTTATTACTCAATAGGCATACCCATGGGAAGAATAATAGTCGACCAGCAGGCCAATCACCTGTTCACCAAAGAACCGGGCCTGGAAAGCCCCGAGATAAACAGGAACAACCTGAGAAAACTGCTGCTGAATAGCCTGGCAGATAACACCGTCATTTGGGACAGAAAATTCATCGCTCTCGAAGAAAACAGAGGGAAATGGCTCATACATTTCGAGAATCAACCAGATGAAACAGCAGACTTTGTCATAGGCGCCAATGGCGGAATGACCAAAGTCAGACAGTATGTTACCGATGCCGAAGTAGAAGAGACCGGCACTATTATTATTCAGGGAGAAATATTGCAACCCGAAATCAATTGCACCCGTTTCTTCGCCCTTTGCCAGGGAAAAATACTCATGGTCGCCTACAATGGTATCCTCTTCGCCGCCAATCCCACAAACAATGGCGCATTAACTTACAACGTCATCTTTAAGAAACCCGATGAATCGAAGACCGGATTCGATCTCGACCTCCACAAGAAAGAGACCATATGCAACTTCCTGTTAGAGAAATTCGCTGATTGGGACGATGTTTTCAAAGCCCTGATCCATGCTACCTCTTCTTTCTGGGGACTACCTACCAAACAAATCCCATTAGATAAACCCTGGATACACAAACGTCCTTTACCTATAACACTCATTGGTGACGCAGCACACCTGATGGGACCGTTCGCAGGCCAGGGCGTGAATACGGGACTACTGGATGCACTAACGCTGGCCGATAACCTTACCCAGGGTAAATTTGAAACCATCGGGCAGGCAATCGAAGATTACGAACAAAAAATGTTTGTATACGCTTCCGCAGCACAGCGCGATTCCTGCCGCAACGAACTGGAAGTCCTCAGTCCAGGGTTTTCCATTCAGCAACTCCTGCAAAAATTCATCAGGAAATCCTAACATCTTAGCACTTCATCACCTTTCTCCGTAATTTAGCCCCTGGCTCAACAATATCAACGACAATCCGCTAGCAAAAATCCTGACAAAAAAAAGCAAAATGAAAGTCATCGTAAAAACACTATTGGTAGTTCTATTCACTGTCGCCATTTTAAAGGGTAACGCTCAAAACAAAGCGCAATTCAAACCCAAAGTAGTTTACAAATCCAAAGACTTAATTATAACCCAAATTACCAAACATACTTTTGAACATGTCTCCTTTTTGCAAACCAATGATTTTGGCAACGTGCCTTGCAATGGCCTCATCATCACCAACAACAAGGAAGCAATTATCTTCGACACCCCTACCAACGACGAAAGTGCCCAAAAGTTGATCAAATGGCTAAAAGAAACATTGCATTATAAAATAAACGCCATCATCCCTACCCATTTTCACGACGACTGCCTGGGCGGACTAAAAGCTTTTGATGAAAATAATATTCCCTCCTATGCCTATTTCAAAACAATCGAGCTGGCAAAAGAAAAAGGGTTTACAGTTCCTAAAAATGCTTTCAGTGATTCACTTGCCTTAAAAGTAGGTACCCAAAATGTTACCGCTAAGTTCTTCGGAGAAGGACATACAAGAGATAACGTAGTAGGTTATTTCCCGGCCGAAGACATAATGTTTGGAGGTTGCCTGATAAAGGAATTAGATGCCAGTAAGGGATATTTAGGCGATGCCAATGTTACCGCCTGGTCAAATACCGTTGAAAACGTAAAAAAGGAATATCCAAATGTAAAAATCGTGATCCCAGGACATGGAGCATACGGAAATAAACAACTACTCGATTATACAATCACCCTGTTTAAGGTCAAATAAAATATCGACCTCCAAAGCCAGGGGTATTGTAATGGTAATCCTCCTTCACATTACCCCTGGACAACACCTCAAACTCCTAATTCCCCTGGCACCCAACAAAAATACAACATGGATACCACGCCCACCCATCACCAGCGCATCGCAAAGATGACCTTCGCCTCCGTCTATCCCATGTATATCGCAAAAGTCGAGAAGAAAGGCAGAACAAAAGCAGAACTGCACCAGGTAATAGAATGGCTCACCGGCTTCGACAACAACCAACTACAGACCCTCATCAACGATAACGTAACCTTCGAATCCTTCTTCCGGCAAGCCACATTGCACCCCCATGCCCACCTCATCACCGGTACCATCTGCGGATACCGCATAGAAGAAATAGATAACCCGCTGACAAAACAGGTCCGCTATCTCGATAAACTGGTCGATGAACTGGCAAAAGGCAGAAAAATGGACAAGATCCTACGCGGATCATAAAAACAACACACCAACCAACGCTTAACAGCCCCTCCAAGGATATTTAACCCTTTCACTTACCCATTCCTATAGCTCTCCTGTATCATTCCTATAGCATTCGTATAGGCATTGTATAAGCGAGGCATATAGTTGCATATACAATGCTTATACAACGCTTATACACCCTATATGCAACAAAATTGCAACTAATTGGTTATCAAATATATAATCGAATAACAACTTCCAATTATATGTCCCCCCCCATACTCTTCGACACCGGCACCAAAAAAGAAGGCCATATCTCCACCCTGCAACTTTCAAACAGACAAGAGAGCACATGGTATCACCATGGCCCCCAGTTCGGGATCAGGTGTCTTTAAACCCTCTTCCCTCCTTCCCGATCGCACAAAAACAATTCGCGGGAAATGAAGTAACTTAACTGTAAACGCGGCTTATGACCATAGCGGATAAAATATGGGCTTTTAACCAGGACCGGTATCCTACCACCGTCAGCAGAAAATATGCCCTCCTGCGTCAAAGTGCTTTCCGCTTCTTCCGCGGTACCTGCCACCTCTTTTATGAAGAACTGGCCCAAAAGATATCCTGGGAAGACCCTACCAAAGCCTGGATATGCGGAGATCTCCACCTCGAAAATTTCGGCTCCTATAAAGGAGACAATGGTCTGGTGTATTTTGACATGAACGACTTCGACGAAGCATTACTCGCTCCTGCCACCTGGGAACTGGTACGCATGCTGACCAGCATCTATATAGCGTCAGATGAACTGGCCTTCCGGCAGGAAGACCTCCAACAACTATCACATACCTACCTGGACACCTACCGTCAGGTAATGCAACAGGGAAAAGCAATGGTCATCGAAAAAGAGACCAGCCACGGCCTCCTGAAGTTTTTCCTGGAACAGGTAGCCCTGCGCCGGCACAAAACATTTATCCAAAGCAGGATCATCACCAGGAAAAAACAAAGCACCCTCCTCATCGACAACGAAAAAACACTGGCCCTCAACGAACCGGATAAAACTAAAATAAAACAGCTGCTGGATAAAGCACTGGCCCGCTGGCGGCCGGACATCACCGTACAAACTAAAGACGTCGCCATACGTATCGCCGGTACCGGCAGCGTCGGACTACTACGCTACGTAGCCCTCGTATACAACCAGACAAACGACAAATTCCACCTCCTCGATATAAAAGAGGCTAGAACATCCTCCCTATCCCCCTATGTCTCCATTCGCCAACCTGCCTGGCCGGACCAGGCCACCCGCATTATAACCCTCCAACAACGGGTACAACACGTGTCGCCCGCCATGTTGCATACCTTACCCATAGACAACAGAAGTTTCGTGGTCAAAACATTACAACCTACCCAGGATAGAATGGACCTCACACTTTGCAAACGCCGCCCCGAACGACTGGCCGACATCCTGAAAACAATGGCAATCATCAACGCCTCCGGACAACTACGAGCCTCCGGAAGACAAAAAGCCTCCAATGCAGACGCCCTTATCCAAATGGCAGAAAACCGACATTGGGTACGCCCACTGCTGCAATACGTTAAAGCCGCCGGCAAAAAGGTACAACAAGACTATACCGCCTATTGCAAAGCATACGACACAGGCTTTTTTAATAGCTACTGAAATGCCATGAGAAGCACACCGTGTGAGACATCCACTGGTGAGCCACCTAATGTCTACTTGCTGGAATAACGTCTTACCCAATCCTGGTACCACCCTAAAAAGCGGAAGCTGTCTTTGCCAAACTGCGGCGTCCCAACGTATGTTTATTTGTGAAGTATTAACTCCATCTGGATATTACATCGCTCATAAGGGGTCGGACGTCCCGTCACTTTCTGAAACCCCAATTTTGCCTGCCAAAATATTTTTTAGTCCCCGTAAATGCTCATTCCCGAAAAGACCGGAAATATGAGAGAAAATGGATAAAATTACGCCAGGCAAGCGTGTTACCTGCCTATCTCGGGCAAACCGACAGTTCCCGGACAATACCCCTCACCGATGATCTTACCGGTCTGACCGTCGGGGCCGATCATCCCATATATAACAATACGCTGCCCCGTCCCCTCCACCGGCAACCCTCAGACCATGCCGCCCGATACCGGGAATAGGATATTTTTTTAGCCCTATTAAGCCAGAAACGATAATTTTGCAGTCCTAATCATACAAAATCAGGTGAAAGATTGTCATAGTAGTAGGATTTCTTATCTGCCACAGGCCGCTATAGCCGGCATAACATTACCAGAGAAGTTCACTTTCCCCTTTTATTACGAACCACATCCACTTGCCCAATTAGCCGCCGCCGAACTGCAACACTACCTGGAAACACAAACAGACCTCGATCATAACTTCGGACTAGATACCAGTAATAAAGCTTCCGCTATCGGCAAGATGTTTGGCGTCCTGGTCGTACAGGATACCAAAGGCAAACTGGGCTATTTGTCCGCATTCTCCGGTAAACTGGCCGGTACCAATGACCACCCGGGATTTGTTCCGCCAGTATTCGATATGCTCACGGAAAACAGCTTCTTCCTCAAAAAAGTCGAAGTAATCAACACAATCAACACCCAATTAAAGGCAATAAACGCAGATACCAGTTACAAACACCTGCACCACAACCTGGAACAATCAACCTCCCGGTCCCTGCAGGAAATAACCGCTTTAAAAAAACAACTAAAAACAAATAAACACAACAGGCAGACACTGCGCCAGGCACTAAAAAGCCGTCTGGAACAGCAAGAATATGAAGCCGCCGAATCGGAACTCGTCAAACAAAGTTTGTACGATAAACGCCAGCTGAGAGACCTCACCAACAAATGGAAAGAGGTGCTGGAAAACATCCAGACAAAGCTCGCACAATTCAATACAACTATCGAAAACCTGAAACAGGAACGCAAAGAAAGATCAGCAGCCCTGCAACAACAACTTTTCGATCAATATGTCTTTTTAAACAAAGAGGGCAAAAGCAAAAGTTTACAGGAAATTTTCAGCACAACCGCTTTGGGCCAACCACCGTCCGCAGCAGGCGAATGCGCCATGCCCAAGTTGTTGCAGTTTGCCTTCTTGAATGGCTATAAGCCAATTGTTATGGCAGAGTTCTGGTGGGGAGCTTCACCCACCTCAGAGATAAGAAAACATAAACACTATTACCCCTCCTGTACAGGTAAGTGTAAACCGATTCTGGCACATATGCTGGAAGGAATACCTGTCGACGAAAACCCACTTTTACACAACCCGGAGAAAACCAGCCCCCTTGAAATACTCTTTGAAGATGAAAACCTCGCTGTAGTCAACAAGCCGGAAGGACTACGCTCTGTCCCCGGCGTAAACATACAGGACTCCGTATATACAAGACTGAAAGCGATATGGGGAGATACAGAACCGTTGATGATCCATCGCCTGGATATGGATACCTCCGGGCTGTTGGTCGTAGCTAAAACCGTAGGCACACACAAACATCTCCAAAGACAGTTTTTACAACGCACCGTAGTCAAACGCTATACAGCCTTGCTGTCCAAAGTGATCGAAGAATCAGAGGGAGAAATAAACCTCCCGCTATGCGCCGATCTGCTAAACCGGCCCAGACAACTGGTCTGTTTTCAATCCGGCAAAAAAAGCGTCACCCGGTGGAAAGTGATCAAACGGCTGGAGGCTATGACCAAAGTTATTTTCTGGCCACTTACAGGAAGAACACACCAACTAAGGATGCACTCAGCACATGAACTTGGACTCAATGCCCCCATAGTAGGAGATGACCTCTACGGCGCCGCATCCGAAAGAATGTACCTGCATGCTGCATACATCGAATTTCTACACCCGCAGAAAAGAGAACGGATCAGCTTCGAAGTCCAGGAAAATTTCTGATTGACTACCGCATGCATACGAATGCCTCCAAAGCCAACTCAATCAAAAACATAAGAAAAATTTACCGTAGCCTATAAACAGCATAAAAAAAGCCAGGGAAATTCCCTGGCTTTTTTTATATATCAACCACTGACCATAAAATCAGCGTAGAAGGTATATGAATGCTATCTCATGCTACAACACATCGTTATTTGCCCTGTCAATATCCGGAATTATTGATCGAAATGTACAAACTGCTCTTCCGTATGCAGGTTAAAGAAGCCATCATAGCGTTCTGAAAAACTGGTGAGATCATCAAACCATTTCGGGTTATCATTGACTGCCTTGGCCTTAAACAAACGATAGGCCGTATCAGGTATCCTATGCTGCAAAAACCGCAGGTGAAATACATCATCTTCAATATCCAGTAGTTCTACTTTGCCGCTCGTCATCGACATTACAGGCCCTCTTACGGTCCTGCCCAATCCACTGACATTATGTATAGCCTGCCGGTAGATAGACAAAGCATTCTGCAAAGGCTCAGCGAAATAATGTTGAGCGCCGGTATCGCGGGGCAGAAACATATAATAAGGGATACAGCCCAGTTGCACCTGATAATCCCACATCCGGGACCATACAGCCGGATTATTATTTATGTTACGCAGTAACGGCGCCTGGGTACGGATCTCCACCCCTATTTTCCGGAGGTTACTGATTGCATCCCCGACCACCGGTGGCATCATTTCCACCCAATGATTGAAATGTGCCATGATCGCCAGATGTTTTCCTCCTTGTACAATTCGCTGCAACACCTGAAGCAGCTCCTCTTTCTCAGGATCAGAAGTGAACTTATTCGGCCAATAAGTAAGAGCCTTCGTACCGATCCGGATCGTTTTAAGGCTTTTTACTTTCATCAATGGCGCAATATAAGCATCCATGATCCTAGGCGACATGATCATCGGATCTCCGCCTGTCAGCAATACCTCCGAAACATGCGGATTGGCCTCCAGGTAATTTACCAGCAGGTTTACCTCTTTGGCCTGTATCTTGAAATCCAGATCGTTGATAAATTGAGGCCAGCGGAAACAAAAAGTACAATAAGCGTGACAAGTTTGACTGTGACTGGGAAAAAAGAGGATCGTATGCCGATACTTATGTTGCATACCTTCCAGTCTTTCACCTTCGAGAAATGGTACATTGTGAAATGTCTGTCCTGCAGGATGTGGATTAAGTTCCATCCGGATATCATGCACCAAAAAACGAAATGCTTTATCATCCAGGTTCTTCTTTCCCCAGACGATCTTATCATAGTGCTCCTCAATCAGCATCTCGCGATGAGGGAAGTTCAGCCGGTATATCGGATCATGTGGAACATCATCCCAGTTGATGAGGTTCTCCAACACATAATTGTTCGTTTTAAAGGGATATACCTCGCTTACTATTTTTATTTCATCAAGCAGTTGAGCATCTATATGTCTTAACTGTGGAATATTCTCCAGATTATTGATGTTAAATGATTTGAACTTAGTCATTGTCTATAGATTATGGGCATAGCAATGGGATTTCAGGGCATTCTTTTCTCTAAAAGGTGGGGCTTTTTTACAGACTTGCGGGCAAATAACTAAAGACAGAACCCCGGTATGTATATTTTATATCAGGTCATAGATACCAGCACTTTCCGTTCACCGGTAAATGGTAATCTACCATGCAGCGACAACATATTATCGACCATTAGCAGATCTCCTTTCTGCCAGGGCACAGGTATCAGCACTTCATCCAGTAATTTTACAATCTCTTCTATATATTCCTGCTGGATTTCCGTACCGTCACCATATCTGGCATACATAGGCAACGCATCATGCTCATTGTTACATAACTGCATCAGGGTATTGAATACATCTTCTCCATAAATGATCGGATAAAACTGATCTACCTGGTTAAACCATATCCTGTCGCCCGTAACAGGATGTCGCCTGATAGCGGGTCGTACCTGTACTAATCTCACAGCATCACCTGCCTTCCATTGTACTTCTATTGCATTCTTTTGGCAATATTCTTCCAGGAAAGTTTTACTTTTCGTTTCGAAAGCCTCCTGCCAGGAAGGACCAAGCCCGGCGCCTCCATGCAGATTACGGATATAGGTAATGCCCTTTCTTTCGAATTCTTCTACAATTTCAGGCGACAGCAGATCTAGCATTCGTTTAGCATCTCCAACAGTCGTCTCCCCTCCCGTCGTAGCCACGTTAATACAACAAAAGAAAATCCTCGACGGCCATAGATTGGAATATGAATATTCTGTATGCAATCTGATGATAGCTCCATTATCATATTCTGATGCATTGTATACATTCGATGTATGCTTACTCCTACTAGAATTCCCATCCAGAAAACTATCAGACTTCGGACAAATTTGCGCCATAAGCTGGCTAAAATCACCTATAGTATTTATTGCTACACCTCTTATCAGCAAAGCACCAGACTTCAATAAGCTGGTCTCCAGCCATTCTTTATTGCTATTGTGCCAATCGACAAATTCGGAGATCCCCGTATTGGCTTCAAGCGTTACTAGCCGGGGTAGTTGTTCCTCTCCAATGGTTATCTGATTTTTTTGTAAGCTCATAACTATATTTTTTTGTTTATAAAACTTTTGCTGCTGACAACATGGCCGCTATGACACGGAGATTTTCCGGTAATCTGATAGCATCGTAATGCCCTCCCTTCAAATAAGTATGTTCAAATGATCCTTTAGTGTACTTGGCCCAGTCTTTCATGTGGACAAAACTATCTCCTATATTTTGCCGCGACTTAAAGGCCCTGATAGGCCCGTTAATACGACCTGTCTGCTTATACTGCTGAGTAAGACTAATATTATGGTGAAATAACATGGTAATCCTTTCTTTTTCTTCCTCCGATCCATTAAGATCATCCAACCAGTTTTCCAACAATGCCAGTTCTTCTCTTAAAGTCTCGTCGTCACCAATACCCGTTTTACTCTTACGGGATTTGGACTCGCTAACATTCCTGTCCAGTAATACCAGCTGTACCTCTACCCCTTTTTGCTCTAATATTTTTGCGACCTCAAAAGCTACAGTCCCTCCAAAAGAGAAACCCAGCAACGTACATACCCTCGTCGTATCCTGCTCCATAAAAGCTTTGGCAAAACGTTCGGCTTTTATTGCAATACTCTGGTCAAAGTCAGCTTTATTCATAAATCCGGCATCCTGCCAACCAAAACAGTTGAAAGTTCCTTCTACTACATTCGCCAGATCCAGGTAAATAAAAGAAGCGCCTACCAGAGGAGGACAACAATACAATGCCGGAAGCCCGGGATAGATATTGTTAAGCGGGATCAAAATGTCGTCTTTCTTTTCCTTCGGCGCCAGTAGGATCAGTTCTCTGATCGTCGGATATCTTAAAATATCACTCAGCGTCAGTTGCCAGTCTAATTGCTGGTTCATTCTCTGCGTCAGTTGTATCAGCTTGAGTGAATGCCCGCCTACTGCAAAGAAATTATCGGTAACACCCACCTTGGCAACCTGAAGCACGCCTTTCCAGATATCCGCTATTTGTATCTCCAATGCTGTTTCCGGACTTACATACGCATCTTCATCCCTGAGTTCCGGAACCGGCAATGCCTTGTAATCCAGTTTACCACTGTTATTCACCGGCAGCTGCTCCAGTTGGATGAACCAGGTAGGTATCATGTAAGCAGGCAGCCATCGTTCCAGGTAACTACGAAGCTCCCCAGATGACAAAGAACGATCTGCCGTATAGTAAGCCACCAGGTAAGCACTCCCCTCCCGATCATAGACCGTTACTACACCGGAACGCATAGCTTCATGACGCAGCAAAGATTGAACGATCTCGTCCTTTTCTATACGGTAACCACGGATCTTCACCTGACCATCCATGCGACCCAGATAAATGATGTTACCGTCGGGCTGCCAACGGGCCAGATCACCCGTATGGTATTGACGACCCAACTCCGTCTGTCGGAAGCGGCTATCCGTCAACGTTGCCTCATTCAGGTAACAACGGGCCACCTGGATACCGCCAATGCACAACTCCCCGGCTACTCCCACTGGCACCGGATTGCCCGACACATCCAGGATAGACAAACGCGTGTTGCTCACCGGCCGGCCGATAGGCACCAGATCACCGGTATAACCATCCGGAACCTGCCAGTAGCTCACCTCTATGCCTGCCTCCGTCGGCCCATAAAGGTTATATAAAGTAACATGCGGTAGTTTAGACTGTAAATGTTTTATATGGTGCGGCAACAGCGACTCTCCACTGCATAACACCCGCACCAGCGAAGGAAGATCACCCACACTTAACACATCCAAAAATGCAGATAACATCGAAGGCACAAAATGAACCGTGGTGATACCACTACGTTCCAACGCCTCCTTAATATAAACAGGGTCTTTATGTCCCTCCGGACTGGCTAAATGTAAACAGGCCCCACTCACCAACGGCCAGCATAACTCATTTAAGGATACATCAAAGCCAATACTGGTCTTCTGCAATAAACGATCTTCAATATGCAATCCAAAATAAGAAAGGCCCCACTGCAAGCGGTTCAATAATCCACCGTGTTCATTTGCCACTCCCTTAGGACGACCACTCGTTCCAGAAGTATAGATCACATAAGCAATATTACTACTGGTCGCAGAACGGGGTACTTTTGATGTAGGATAAACAGATACAGCAGACCATTCAGTATCTACATGAAGATGATGACCGTGAAGAGGCTGACCATCCATAAATAGCTGATCCATTAAACCATTACCACGATTACTACTCAACACCACGGAGGCCCCACTATCCGACAACATATAACCTAAACGATCTTCAGGATAAGACGGATCTAAAGGCACATAAGCACCTCCCGCCTTCAGTACGCCTAACAACGAGATAACCAGCTCCAGGCTACGGTCCATACATACCGGCACTAACACATCCGGTCCTACTCCCTGCGCCAACAGGTAATGCCCTAACTGATTGGAGCGTTCATCCAGCTCCCTATAGGTCAGGGCCGCTCCCTCAAAATAAACGGCAACACCCGCCGGAGTCTGCAATGCCTGTCTTTCAAACAGATCAGCAACCGTGTCAAAGGCTTCATAATGGTGTATCGCTCCTTGTGATAACAGCTCCAGTTGTTCGGCTTCGCCGGTACCCAGCAATGATAATGTTCCGATATGACCGGAAGGAGACGCCACGACAGCACTTAATAATGACAGGTAATGCCCTCCTAACCGCTCTATCGTACTCGCACCGAACAGATCGGTGCAGTATTCTATACCCACTGACAGTCCCTCTGCCAGCACCGTTACCGACAGCGTCAGGTCAAACTTGGAGGTCCGCTGCTCAGCTGCCACATCGCGGATCGTTATATCTGCTAATGCCAACCCTCCTTCCTCCTGTTCATGCTCTAATAAAAACATCACCTGGAACAACGGGCTGCGACTCATATCACGCTGATCGGTCAACTGCTCTACCACTTTCTCAAATGGAACATCCTGGTGATCATAATCCGATAACAATCCGGACTTCAGCGACGCTAACAACGTGGTAAAAGGTTCCCTACCGGATACCGTACTCCGGATAGCCAAAGTATTGACAAAAAAGCCCAACAAGCCTTCCTGCTCCTGGTGACTGCGGCCTGCAACAGGAGTACCTACGCAGATATCTGACTGACCCGTATAACGATAGAGCAACACCTTAAACACCGACAACAATGTCATAAACAAAGTCACACCATGCGATTGGGATAAAGCCTGCAAGTCAGCCGTCAGCGTCTTATTCACCGACAAATACCGGACAGCGCCCCGCTGGCTCTGAACAGCCGGACGTGGATAATCCAAAGGCAGTTCCAGCGGATATAAGCCACCCAACCGGTTCCGCCAGTAGTCCAGCTTGGGAGCCAGTAGCGCTCCTTCCAGGTAAGAGCGTTGCCATAGCGCATAGTCGGCATATTGTATCCGCAATGCCGGCAACACAGCAGGCACTCCCTGACGATGAGCCGCATAAACGGCAGATAACTCTTTCACCAGAACACCGGTAGACCAGGCATCAAAAGCAATATGATGTACCACCAGCACCAGCCGGTAACTAGCATCGTCAAGCAGGAACAAACTCGCGCGCAACATATAATCTGAAGACAGATCAAACGGTACTAGTAGTAACGATGTAATACCTGTTTCCAGCGCCCCTGTATCATTCCTATAGATATCCTCATTAATTACCCTCAATTCCCAGTCCGCGCTATCCATGATCTGTTGATAGGGTAAGCCGTCTATCGTTTGTATGACCGTTCGCAATACCTCATGACGCTCGATCACCTGGCGGAATGCAGCGATTAATGCTGCTATATCTAATTGTCCTGCAAGATCAAGGACGGCACTGATATGATAGTGTTCACTACCTCCCACCTGATCTATAAACCAAAGCCGTTCCTGGCTATAGGACAATGGCAGATGAACAGGACGTTCGCCTGCTACAATGGCCGGTATGAGCGGCACCGATGGCTGTTCTGACAAGTAGGTAGATAAGGCCGAGATAGTGGGATACTGGAACAACGCCTTAACGGGTACTTCTATTCCCAGCTCTTTACGAAGAGCCGCCAACAATCGCATGATCAGTAATGAGTGACCTCCCAGCGAGAAAAAGTTATCCGTTATGCCAATAGGTGTACGACCTAACAATTGTTCCCACATATCTACCAGCTGCTGCTCCAGTTCATTACGGGCACCTGCATAAACAGTATCCGGCACCATATCAGGAACAGGTAAAGCTCCTTTATCCAATTTCCCATTCACTGTTAAGGGAAAACTATCCATATCTATTAACTGCGTAGGCAGCATATATCCCGGCACCTTACTACTTAGATAAGACAATAACCCATCCGGGTCACGCTCGCCGGCCCATACCACATACCCCAGTAACTGCGCCGTATGCGGAGCAACACTGTATAATCGTACTGCGGCCTGCTGTACACCATCGTATGACTGTAGTACCTCTTCTATCTCTCCTAATTCTATTCGATAACCACGCAATTTGATCTGCTCATCCTTTCTTCCTACAAAAAGGATATTACCATCTGACTGACGCCGACAAAGATCTCCCGTACGGTACATCCGATTACCAGGGATAAAAGGATCAGCGACAAAAACACTTGCATTCAGCAAGGGCTGATTTAAATAACCATTACTTACCTGGACACCAGACAGGTAGAGCTCTCCGGTAACCCCTTCCGGCTGTAACTGTCCGAAGTCATCTAATATATAAGCCGACACATTCGCCAAGGGCCGCCCTATCGGCACTACGCCCGAAGGAGCAACTGAACTTATACTACTAGGATATTCCAACGCCGTCACCGTAGTCTCCGTTGGACCATACTCATTATAAAAACTTACACGGTCTTTCCATCTCAGCAACAGTTCCCGGCTGCATACATCACCACCGGCTATCAACCGCTTTAGTCCTGCTAGACGGCCATCCGGTAATTGTTCCAGGAAACCTGGCGTCGCATGAAGGTGCGTCACACCCGTTGCTTCCAATAAAGAAGTAAAGCCGGCAATGTCTAGCTCCAATCCCTGCGGATAAAGTACCAGGCTACTGCCATTACATAAACTCAGGAAAATCTGTTCTACAGATGCATCAAAACTATAGTTTGAAAACTGAAGTATCCGGTCTGCCGACGTGATATTCATGGCAGCAGTCTGGGCATGTACCAGGTTCACCACACCACCATGGGTGATCGTCACCCCCTTCGGACGACCCGTAGAACCGGAAGTATAGATCACATACGCCACGTCTGAGGGACTTACCTGCCCCACAACGTGATCACTATAATTGTCTGTTAATGAAGGAAGCCGGTCAACCATCAGCAACTCATAGGCATCCACATTAGTAGATAATATAGACTGTTGCGCAGAGTGCGTAACTACCAACCGGGCACCGGTATCCGACAACATATAATGTAAACGATCCGCAGGATAAGATGGGTCCATCGGAACATATCCCGCTCCTGCCTTCAGAATACCAAGCATACCTACTATCATTTCCAGGTTACGTCCGGTGCAAAGGCCGATCAGCATTCCATGTCCGGCTCCCTTGATCGACAAGTAATGCGCCAACTGGCTGGAACGTTTATCTAAATCCGCATAGGTAAGGTTATCATCGCCGTATATTACAGCTATGCCATCTCCATTATAGATGACCTGTTCTCTGAACAGATCCAGCAACGTTTGATCTGCCGGATAAGTCAATACCGGACCATGCGACATCGACAATAGCGCTGCTGTTTCATCGGCACCCAGTAACGGTAGTGTTCCGATATGCCCCGAAGGAGACGCCACGACTGCACCTAATAATGATAGGTAATGCCCTCCTAACCGCTCTATCGTGCTCGCACCGAACAGATCGGTGCAGTATTCTATACCCAGCAATAATTCTTCTGCCAGCACCGTTACCGACAACGTCAGGTCAAACTTGGAGGTCCGCTGCTCGGCTGCCACATCGCGGATCGTTATATCTGCTAATGCCAACCCTCCTTCCTCCTGTTCATGCTCTAATAAAAACATCACCTGGAACAACGGGCTGCGACTCATATCACGCTGATCGGTCAACTGCTCTACCACCTTCTCAAATGAAACATCCTGGTGATCATAATCCGATAACAATCCGGACTTCAGCGACGCTAACAACGTGGTAAAAGGTTCCCTACCGGATACCGTACTCCGGATAGCCAAAGTATTGACAAAAAAGCCCAACAAGCCCTCCTGCTCCTGGTGACTGCGGCCTGCAACAGGAGTACCTACGCAGATATCTGACTGACCCGTATAACGATAGAGCAACACCTTAAACACCGACAACAATGTCATAAACAAAGTCACACCATGCGATTGGGATAAAGCCTGCAAGTCAGCCGTCAGCTCCCGATCTATCCGCAAGCGATGAACAGCACCCCGCTGGCTCTGAACAGCCGGACGTGGATAATCCAAAGGCAGTTCCAACGGAGATAAGCCACCCAAACGGTTCCGCCAGTAGTCCAGCTTGGAAGCCAGTAAGGCGCCTTCCAGGTAAGAGCGTTGCCATAGCGCATAGTCGGCATATTGTATCCGCAATGCCGGCAACACAGCAGGCACTCCCTGACGATGAGCCGCATAAACGGCAGATAACTCTTTCACCAAGACACCGGTAGACCAGGCATCAAAAGCAATATGATGTACCACCAGCACCAACCGGTAACTAGTATCGTCCAGCACGAACAAACTCGCGCGCAACATATAATCTGAAGACAGATCAAACGGTACTAGTAGTAACGATGTAATACCTGTTTCCAGCGCCCCTGTATCATTCCTATAGATATCCTCGTTAATTACCCTCAATTCCCAGTCCGCGCTATCCATGATCTGTTGATAGGGTAAGCCGTCTATCGTTTGTATGACCGTTCGCAATACCTCATGACGCTCGATCACCTGGCGGAATGCAGCGGTTAATGCTGCTATATCTAATTGTCCTGCAAGATCAAGGACGGCACTGATATGATAGTGTTCACTACCTCCCACCTGATCTATAAACCAAAGCCGTTCCTGGCTATAGGACAATGGTAGATGAACAGGACGTTCGCCTGCTACAATGGCCGGTATGAGCGGCACCGATGGCTGTTCTGACAAGTAGGTAGATAAGACCGAGATAGTGGGATACTGGAACAACGCCTTAACGGGTACTTCTATTCCCAGCTCTTTACGAAGAGCCGCCAACAATCGCATGATCAGTAATGAGTGACCTCCCAGCGAGAAAAAGTTATCCGTTATGCCAATAGGTGTACGACCTAACAATTGTTCCCACATATCTACCAGCTGTTGTTCCAGTCCATTACGGGCAGGTATGTAAGGAACATCTGAAGTAATATCCGGAACCGGCAATGCCTTGTAATCCAGTTTACCACTGTTATTCACCGGCAGCTGCTCCAGTTGGATGAACCAGGTAGGTATCATGTAAGCAGGCAGCCATTGTTCCAGGTAACTACGAAGCTCCCCGGATGACAAAGAACGATCTGCCGTATAGTAAGCCACCAGGTAAGCACTCCCCTCCCGATCATAGACCGTTACTACACCGGAACGCATAGCTTCATGACGCAGCAAAGATTGAACGATCTCGTCCTTTTCTATACGGTAACCACGGATCTTCACCTGACCATCCATGCGACCCAGATAAATGATGTTACCGTCGGGCTGCCAACGGGCCAGATCACCCGTATAGTATTGACGACCCAACTCCGTCTGCCGGAAGCGGCTATCCGTCAACGTTGCCTCATTCAGGTAACAACGGGCCACCTGGATACCGCCAATGCACAACTCCCCGGCTACTCCCACTGGCACCGGATTGCCCGACACATCCAGGATAGACAAACGCGTGTTGCTCACCGGCCGGCCGATAGGCACCAGATCACCGGTATAACCATCCGGAACCTGCCAGTAGCTCACCTCTATGCCTGCCTCCGTCGGCCCATAAAGGTTATATAAAGTAACATGCGGTAGTTTAGACTGTAAATGTTTTATATGGTGCGGCAACAGCGACTCTCCACTACATAACACCCGCACCAGCGAAGGAAGATCACCCACACTTAACACATCCAAAAATGCAGATAACATCGAAGGCACAAAATGAACCGTGGTGATACCACTACGTTCCAACGCCTCCTTAATATAAACAGGGTCTTTATGTCCCTCCGGACTGGCTAAATGTAAACAGGCCCCACTCACCAACGGCCAGCATAACTCATTTAAGGATACATCAAAGCCAATACTGGTCTTCTGCAATAAACGATCTTCAATATGCAATCCAAAATAAGAAAGGCCCCACTGCAAGCGGTTCAATAATCCACCGTGTTCATTTGCCACTCCCTTAGGACGACCACTCGTTCCAGAAGTATAGATCACATAAGCAATATTACTACTGGTCGCAGAACGGGGTACTTTTGATGTAGGATAAACAGATACAGCAGACCATTCAGTATCTACATGAAGATGATGACCGTGAAGAGGCTGACCATCCATAAATAGCTGATCCATTAAACCATTACCACGATTACTACTCAACACCACGGAGGCCCCACTATCCGACAACATATAACCTAAACGATCTTCAGGATAAGACGGATCTAAAGGCACATAAGCACCTCCCGCCTTCAGTACGCCTAACAACGAGATAACCAGCTCCAGGCTACGGTCCATACATACCGGCACTAACACATCCGGTCCTACTCCCTGCGCCAACAGGTAAT
The DNA here is from genome assembly GCF_020386615.1 of Chitinophaga pendula. Taxonomy (NCBI): domain Bacteria; kingdom Pseudomonadati; phylum Bacteroidota; class Chitinophagia; order Chitinophagales; family Chitinophagaceae; genus Chitinophaga; species Chitinophaga pendula. The sequence continues at coordinate 2,067,506 of NZ_CP077769.1, read as the reverse complement.
GCCCTAACTGATTGGAGCGTTCATCCAGCTCCCTATAAGTCAGGGCCGCTCCCTCAAAATAAACGGCAACACCCGCCGGAGTCTGCAATGCCTGTCTTTCAAACAGATCAGCAACCGTGTCAAAGGCTTCATAATGGTGTATCGCTCCTTGTGATAACAGCTCCAGTTGTTCGGCTTCACCGGTACCCAGCAATGATAATGTTCCGATATGACCGGAAGGAGACGCCACGACAGCGCTTAATAATGACAGGTAATGCCCTCCTAACCGCTCTATCGTGCTCGCACCGAACAGATCGGTGCAGTATTCTATACCCACTGACAGTCCCTCTGCCAGCACCGTTACCGACAGCGTCAGGTCAAACTTGGAGGTCCGCTGCTCAGCTGCCACATCGCGGATCGTTATATCTGCTAATGCCAACCCTCCTTCCTCCTGTTCATGCTCTAATAAAAACATCACCTGGAACAATGGACTGCGACTCATATCACGCTGATCAACCAACTGCTCTACCACTTTCTCAAATGGAACATCCTGGTGATCATAGTCCGATAACAATCCGGACTTCAGCGACGCTAACAACGTGGTAAAAGGTTCCCTACCGGATACCGTACTCCGGATAGCCAAAGTATTGACAAAAAAGCCCAACAAGCCTTCCTGCTCCTGGTGACTACGGCCTGCAACAGGAGTACCTACGCAGATATCTGACTGACCTGTATAACGATAGAGCAACACCTTAAACACCGACAACAATGTCATAAACAAAGTCACACCATGCGATTGGGATAAAGCCTGCAAGTCGGCCGTCAGCTCCCGATCTATCCGCAAACGATGGATAGCACCCCGCTGGCTCTGAACAGCCGGACGTGGGTAATCCAAAGGCAGTTCCAGCGGAGATAAGCCACCCAACCGGTTCCGCCAGTAGTTCAGCTTGGAAGCCAGTAGCGCTCCTTCCAGGTAAGAGCGTTGCCATAGCGCATAGTCGGCGTATTGTATCCGCAATGCTGGCAGTACAGCAAGTACTCCCTGACGATAAGCCGGAATACCCTCAGCATGAGCCGCATAAAGGGCAGACAACTCCTTCACCAGGACACCGGTAGACCAGGCATCAAAAGCAATATGATGTACCACCAGCACTAACCGGTAACTAGCATCGTCCAGTACAAACAAACTGGCGCGCAACATATAATCTGAAGACAGATCAAAGGGCGTCAGCAGCAGGGTCGAGATACCGGCCGCTAAAGCTCCCGGATCTTGTTTGTAAATATCCTCATCAATCACACGCAACTGCCACTCCGCACCGTCCATGATCTGCTGATAAGGCGTACCGTCTATCGTTCGTATAACCGTTCGCAACACCTCATGACGTTCGATCACCTGGCGGAATGCAGCGGTTAATGCTGCTATATCTAATTGTCCTGCAAGATCAAGGACGGCACTGATATGATAGTGTTCACTACCTCCCACCTGATCTATAAACCAAAGCCGTTCCTGGCTATAGGACAATGGCAGATGAACAGGACGTTCGCCTGCTACAATGGCCGGTATGAGCGGCACCGATGGCTGTTCTGACAAGTAGGTAGATAAGGCCGAGATAGTGGGATACTGGAACAACGCCTTAACGGGTACTTCTATTCCCAGCTCTTTACGAAGAGCCGCCAACAATCGCATGATCAGTAATGAGTGACCTCCCAGCGAGAAAAAGTTATCCGTTATGCCAATAGGTGCACGACCTAACAATTGTTCCCACATATCTACCAGCTGCTGCTCCAGTTCATTACGGGCACCTGCATAAACAGTATCCGGCACCATATCAGGAACAGGTAAAGCTCCTTTATCCAATTTCCCATTCACTGTTAAGGGAAAACTATCCATATCTATTAACTGCGTAGGCAGCATATATCCCGGCACCTTACTACTCAGATAAGACAATAACCCATCCGGGTCACGCTCGCCGGCCCATACCACATATCCCAGTAACTGCGCCGTATGCGGAGCAACACTGTATAATCGTACTGCGGCCTGCTGTACACCATCGTATGACTGTAGTACCTCTTCTATCTCTCCTAATTCTATACGATAACCACGCAATTTGATCTGCTCATCCTTTCTTCCTACAAAAAGGATATTACCATCTGACTGACGCCGACAAAGATCTCCCGTACGGTACATCCGGTTACCAGGGATAAAAGGATCAGCGACAAAAACACTTGCATTCAGCAAGGGCTGATTTAAATAACCATTACTTACCTGGACACCAGACAGGTAGAGCTCTCCGGTAACCCCTTCCGGCTGTAACTGTCCGAAGTCATCTAATATATAAGCCGACACATTCGCCAAGGGCCGCCCTATCGGCACTACGCCCGAAGGAGCAACTGAACTTATACTACTAGGATATTCCAACGCCGTCACCGTAGTCTCCGTTGGACCATACTCATTATAAAAACTTACACGGTCTTTCCATCTCAGCAACAGTTCCCGGCTGCATACATCACCACCGGCTATCAATCGCTTCAGTCCTGCTAGACGGCCATCCGGTAATTGTTCCAGGAAACCTGGCGTCGCATGAAGGTGCGTCACACCCGTTGCTTCCAATAAAGAAGTAAAACCGGTAATGTCTAGCTCCAATCCCTGCGGATAAAGTACCAGGCTACTACCATTACATAAACTCAGGAAAATCTGTTCTACAGATGCATCAAAACTATAGTTTGAAAACTGAAGTATCCGGTCTACCGACGTGATATTCATGGCAGCAGTCTGGGCATGTACCAGGTTCACCACACCACCATGGGTGATCGTCACCCCCTTCGGACGACCCGTAGAACCGGAAGTATAGATCACATACGCCACGTCTGAGGGACTTACCTGCCCCACAACGTGATCACTATAATTGTCTGTTAATGAAGGAAGCCGGTCAACCATCAGCAGCTCATAGGCATCCACATTAGTAGATAATATAGACTGTTGCGCAGAGTGCGTAACTACCAACCGGGCACCGGTATCCGACAACATATAATGTAAACGATCCGCAGGATAAGATGGGTCCATCGGAACATATCCCGCTCCTGCCTTCAGAATACCAAGCATACCTACTATCATTTCCAGGTTACGTCCGGTGCAAAGGCCGATCAGCATTCCATGTCCGGCTCCCTTGATCGACAGGTAATGCGCCAACTGGCTGGAACGTTTATCTAAATCCGCATAGGTAAGGTTATCATCGCCGTATATTACAGCTATGCCATCTCCATTATAGATGACCTGTTCTCTGAACAGATCCAGCAACGTTTGATCTGCCGGATAAGTCAATACCGGACCATGCGACATCGACAATAGCGCTGCTGTTTCATCGGCACCCAGTAACGGTAGTGTTCCGATATGCCCCGAAGGAGACGCCACGACTGCACCTAATAATGATAGGTAATGCCCTCCTAACCGCTCTATCGTGCTCGCACCGAACAGATCGGTGCAGTATTCTATACCCAGCAATAATTCTTCTGCCAGCACCGTTACCGACAACGTCAGGTCAAACTTGGAGGTCCGCTGCTCAGCTGCCACATCGCGGATCGTTATATCTGCTAATGCCAGCCCTCCTTCCTCCTGTTCATGCTCTAATAAAAACATCACCTGGAACAACGGGCTGCGACTCATATCACGCTGATCGGTCAACTGCTCTACCACTTTCTCAAATGGAACATCCTGGTGATCATAATCCGATAACAATCCGGACTTCAGCGACGCTAACAACGTGGTAAAAGGTTCCATACCGGATACCGTACTCCGGATAGCCAAAGTATTGACAAAAAAGCCCAACAAGCCTTCCTGCTCCTGGTGACTGCGGCCTGCAACAGGAGTACCTACGCAGATATCTGACTGACCTGTATAACGATAGAGCAACACCTTAAACACCGACAACAATGTCATAAACAAAGTCACACCATGCGATTGGGATAAAGCCTGCAAGTCAGCCGTCAGCTCCCGATCTATCCGCAAGCGATGGATAGCACCCCGCTGGCTCTGAACAGCCGGACGTGGGTAGTCCAAAGGCAGTTCCAACGGAGATAAGCCACCCAAACGGTTTCGCCAGTAGTCCAGCTTGGAAGCCAGTAGCGCTCCTTCCAGGTAAGAGCGTTGCCATAGCGCATAGTCGGCATATTGTATCCGCAATGCCGGCAACACAGCAGGCACTCCCTGACGATGAGCCGCATAAACGGCAGATAACTCTTTCACCAAGACACCGGTAGACCAGGCATCAAAAGCAATATGATGTACCACCAGCACCAACCGGTAACTAGCATCGTCCAGTACAAACAAACTGGCGCGCAACATGTAATCTGAAGACAGGTCAAAGGGCGTCAGCAGCAAAGTCGAGATACCGGCCGCTAAAGCTCCCGGATCTTGTTTGTAAATGTCCTCATCAATCACACTCAACTGCCACTCCGCACCATCTATGATCTGCTGATAAGGCGTACCGTCTATCGCTTGTATGACCGTTCTCAACACCTCATGCCGACCGAGCACCTGGCGGAATGCAGCCGTTAATGCAGCTATATCTAGTTGTCCTGTAAGGTCAAGGACGGCACTGATATGATAGTGTTCACTGCCTCCCATCTGATCTATAAACCAAAGTCGTTCCTGGCTATAGGACAATGGCAGATGAGCAGGACGTTCGCCTGCTACAATGGCCGGTAATTCCTTTACCTTGTTATTGTCCAGTATATAACTACTCAGAGCAGCTATGGTGGTATATTCAAAAATTTCCTTCAACGTCAATTCAACATCCAATGCACTCCGGATCGCAATGATCATCTTGATCGCAAGTAAAGAATGACCACCCAACATAAAAAAGTCATCAGCCGTACTTATGCGATCCAATTCCAGCAACTCTTTCCATACCGCCAACAGGGATACCTCGACATCATTCACCGGCTCTTTAAAAACAGCGATCGAAAGTTTATCCGGCTCCGGCAAAGATTGTTTATCAATCTTTCCATTGGTGGTAAGGGGTAATTCTTCCAGTATGGATATTGACACCGGTACCATATAAGCAGGTAGACGTTGCCTCAAAAAAGTATAGATACTTTCCCGTTCAAAATTTTCAGTTGGCACTATATACGCAAGCAGGCCGGTGCGCTCTTTATTAGCTATAACGACAGCCTGACTCACTGAATGAAACTGCAATAATATATTCTCCACTTCTCCAGGCTCTACACGATAACCTCGTATTTTGACCTGTTCATCATACCTCCCTTCATATAATAATTCTCCTTTAAACGCCCAACGGCCTCTATCTCCCGTTCTGTACAATAATCCGTTCTGATAAGGGTGTTTTATAAATTTCTGGTCTGTAAGCTCTTGCTGACGCAGGTACCCTAAGGCAAGACCACCGCCGCCTATACATATTTCTCCCGTTATACCCTCCGGTTGCAGCTGTAAGTGCTCGTCCAACAATAGTATCTGGGTATTCCAGATCGGACGCCCTATAGAGATGTCAGATGAGCTGATTTCCTGCACAGCACATCCTACCGTGGTTTCCGTAGGACCGTATTCATTGAAAATACGCATGTCAGGATTCAAACGTTTCAGGATATTGACGTGCTCTTCAAGCAGGGCCTCTCCTCCAACGATCGCTGTATTTATTTTTGTCGACGTAATGTCTATCAGGTCTATCAATAGTATATGTGCGGGTGTCAGCTTAACTGCTGTAATTTCTTCATGGCTAAAAACAATCTGCAATGCCGCCTCTGCATCTTCTTCTATCAGAAACACCTTATCTCCTCTTATCAGACCACTTAACAGGCTTGTGATAGTCAGATCGAATGACAGGGAAGTGAAGACGCCAAAGCTATGCCCTGCCGTACCTTGAAAATAATAATGGTTAGCCCAGTGGAGATAATTCATTAAAGCCCGGTGGGGAACCATTACACCTTTAGGAGTACCACTAGAGCCAGATGTATAGATAATATAAGCAGGGTCCTCTAAACTATTAACAATAGATAATCCTTCACTACTCAAATTATCTAAAGTAAACTCAAGCTCATCTGTTGTCAGCGTAGTTCCCTCCCAGCTGATATCCGTCCTATCGGTGATCAATATCTCTACACCAGCATCACGAAGTAAGAGCAGAACACGGTCAGTAGGATACGACACATCAATGGGCAGGTAAGGAGCTCCCGTTTTCAGTACTCCTATAATTGAGATAGCTGACCATACATTTCTTTTCAACAGGATAGCGACCGGCACATCTTTTCCCGTTCTATGTTGCTGCAGCCGATGTGCCAGTTTATTTGACTTTTCTTCCAGATCGCTGTAGCTATAGCTACCTTTTTTGTCCACTAACGCTATCCGATCCGGATAAGTAACACTATGAGTGGAAAAATAAGTGGTTAACAGTTCTTCTGAAGGCAACCGGACCTCTTGGGTATGCATTGCCAACAAATGTTGCTTTTCCGCTTCAGAAAGGTAGGATATGCTATTTAACGGGGCATCATTGTCTGACAATATTACCGTCATTATCTGTTGAAAGTGAGCCCCCATTTGTATAATACGCGCCTTTTCAAAAAGATCCGTATTATATTCCAATATCAACCTGATGCCATCTGTATTTTCCAGGAACCAGAAACTCAAGTCATAGAGGCTTGAAGTTACTTCCACCTGGTAGTTATCTATAGATAGCTGATCCATAAGCGCATCAGCTTGCTCTCTATCTTTGTCCTGCCAGATAACTGCAACATCAAACAATGCCGTTCTGCTGATATCCCGTACTACATTCAATTCTTCTATCAACCGTTCGAAAGGATAGTTTTGGTAGTTGTAGGCGTCTACCATCGTCTCCCTAACCACCTCCAGATAATCATCAAAGTTAGTCGTGCCATCCAGGTAGGTGCGTAAAACAACATTATTGACATAAAATCCTACCTGATTCTCCAAATCAGGATGTTCACGCCCGCTCACCGGCATCCCTATGATAATATCGTTTTGACCGGTATATCTGTATAGAAGCGTATTCACTAACGCAACCAGCCCCATAAACAGGGTAGCCCCATTGGCGTCTGTTTTCTGTTGCAAACTGTTCTTTAATGCTACCGGCAATTGTATTTTCAGTTGTTCTCCTCGGAAGCTTTGTCTTAATGGTCTTGGCTTATCCAACGGAAGCTCCAGTAGCGGTAGTGTCCCGTTCAACTTTTCATGCCAATATTTACGCGCCTCCTGTTGCTTTTGATCAACATTGGCTATTTGCCAATGGGTATAGTCCCTGTACTGTATACGTAAATCTGATCTACTAATCATCTGCGCTGCAACACCTGCATTATAGCCAGCTATTATTTCTCTTAACAAAAGCGCTACAGACCACTCATCTGATACAATATGATGAATAGAAAGCACCATCAAGTGTTCATTTGAAGCTAGCTGCAACATCACAATACGTATCAATGGCCCATTTTCAAGATCGAACGCTCGCTCACCTTCCTGTCTGATCTTATTCAGAATAGCCGCTTCCTTGTTCGTAGCATAGGTGGACGCTTCATACCGCACATGAACATTCATTTCTTCATATGGGACAATGTATTGTCTTGGCTCTCCTTCAAATACCTGAAAGCGGGTGCGCAAGCTCTCATGGCGACGTATTACCTGTTCAAAAGCTTTATCGAATGCCTCCTTATTAAAGATGCCCTTGATCAGATAAGCAACCGGCCTGCTGTAAGCTACCATCCCTTCTTCTAACTGATGTAAGACCCATAGTCGTCGCTGGGCAAAAGATAGCGGATAGTGAGCCTGTGGCGCTGCCGGAGGAATAGGTTCATAATTCACCTTTATCGATGCCCCGATCAGGGCAGCCTGAGCGGCCAAGGTGGTGTGTTTGAAAATATCTGCTATCGTCAGCTGTACTTCATACTCCTTGTAGATACGCGATAGTAACTGGATCGCTTTCAGCGAAGAGCCGCCCACCACAAAAAAAGATGCCGTTCTGCTGATTCGGTCAACGCCCAGGATCTGCTGCCAGATACCAGATAATTCCTGCTCCAGACCTGCATGCGGAGCCTCATAGTTATCTCCGCCTGACAAGGAATCAGGACGTGGTAGACGCTTACGGTCTACCTTGCCATTCACATTCAACGGAAACTCCTCCAGCCAGATATAATGACCTGGCAAATGCGCTGCCGGCAACTCCTGCTCCAGCTGATGACGTAATTGCGTGCTTTCATACTGACGCCCGGTGTAGTAGCATAATAAAGTACCATTCAGTTCTTCATCCTGGTGTAGCAATAGCTCTACCTGCTCTATACCTTCCTGCCGCAACAATAACCGTTTCACCCCATCCAGTTCCACCCGCACACCATGTAACTTCACCTGGTCATCCCGTCTGCCCAGCAGTTCAAGACTTCCGTCTACACGGTAACGGCCGATGTCACCGGTACGGCATACCATATCAATACGATCGCTCAACAGCGGATTCTGTACAAACAAACTACCATTCAGGCTTTCATCCAGGTAACCGCCACTCATATAAGGGCTACGGATATAAACTTCTCCTATCTCTCCTATTCCACACAACTCGTCTCCGTCTAATACTCCAAAGACAGCATCTTTCATCGCAAAGCCCACCGGTATCGCATCACCGGCACCCCAAACCGTTTCCGTTATGTGATAACAGCTCTTTAATATCGTCGTTTCTGTCAGACCATACAGGTTAGATAACATAGCGCCTCTTCCCTGGTGAGATTGCCAGTTCTCTACATCTCTTCCATATAAGCGTTCGCCGGCCAATACAATATGCCGTAAGCTGGACAACCGCTCTCCGCTGTCTTTCAAACTGCGGGTCAGCAAGCGGAATAAAGTAGGAACCGTCTGTAACACCGTCACCTTCCGGGCAGACAACCAGGTTAGCAACTGCGGGATCTGCTGCCGGGTCCCGGCTGAAGGGACACATAAAGTGCCTCCGCTATATAGTGCAGACAATATATCCTTCAGAGAAGCATCGAAGGTCACCGGCGCCAGCTGGCTGATACGGCTCTCCCGGTTCATCCCAAAACAACCCGTATGCCACCCGATATAATGACTCAGACTATCCAACCGTCCGCGGATACCCTTCGGATGACCGGTAGAACCAGAGGTATAAAAAATGTAACCACCCTTCCCTTCCGACGGCTCAACGGCAGGAAAAGCACTCTCATAATCTTCTAATGCCACTTCCGAAGAGGTATAAACACCTTCCTGATCGCGGAGCAACCTCGCTGTAGTACCCGAAATACTGATCAGCCCATGCACATCAAGGGATAAACTGTTAAGCATATTATCACTGCTTTCCGGTAAGCCTAACAAATAAGGCACCCGGCAATCCAGCTCTTCCAGTAATGGTACCAGCGAGGTAAGTTCACCTAAAGTAGTGATCAACAGACCTGGGCGACTCTCCCGAAGCAAGTACTGTAAGCGCTTCGGTGGCTGACTCAGGTCTACAGGCATGTAGATACTACCACTCTTGATACAACCCAGCAACACAGTGACGACACCTATACCTGCTCCCAGGCAAACACCAGTACATACTTCCGTGAGGCCATAGCTATACAACAGATGCGACAAACGGTTACTCTGCCGCGATAATTCAACATAGCTGATGCTGCTGTTCTCCTCTTCTACCGCCAATCCATCCGGATTACGGGATACCTGCTCCTCTATCACAGTGATCAGCGGCACCGGGGGGGTCAATTCAAAAGGACGCGTGAAATTAGCCCGCAGCAGAACTGTATCATCTTTATGTAAAAGATCCCGTAGCCGTTGATCAGGATCCTGTAATAAACCGCTTAAAACAGTATGTAGATCGCTCACCATTTGTTCTATACGCGGACGATCATACAGATCCGTATTATATTCTATACTTCCGCTGATGCGGCCATCCTGTTCCACAAACTGGAAACGAAGGTCTCCCTTACTAATATGTAGCTCCGGATGTTCTGCCGTTACACTGATCCCATGCATATGTAGGGAATGACCATGGTTCACATCGATATTCTGTAATATTATCGCTACATCGAACAGCGGATTCCGGCTCAGATCTGCGCCAACGCCCAACTCCTCTACCAGGTGGTCAAAAGGATAGCCCTGATGTGCAAAACCCTCAAGAGATACCGATTTGATCTGCGACAGGTAGGTATTAAAGCTATCTTCTCCGGAAGGGTAACTGCGTAGTGCCAGCGTATTCAGGTAATAACCAACCTGTTCTTCCAGGTCCGGATGTTCACGTCCTGCAACAGGAGTACCAATGATCAGGTCCTGCTGACCGGTATACCGGTACAGTAAGGTTTTGACAACCGTCAACAATCCCATAAACAATGTCGCACCACGGCTGTCCAAGTAAGTCCTGAATGAGGAACTTATTGTACTTTCTATAATAAACTGTAGCTGATCACCACGATAACTCGGTACAGACGGACGGGTATGGTCCGGTATCAGCGCCAGTACCGGCAGGTCTCCACTTAAACGGGACAACCAATATTTGCGATCCGTATCAAACTGCCCCGCTCCTATTGTATTTCGCTGCCATTCGCTATAATCTTTGTAATGGATACGAAGAGGAGACAATGGTGATGACAGACCATCACTATAAGCATTATACAGTGACAATAACTCTCGCACCATGATCTGCATGGACCATTCATCTGATATGATATGATGAATCGACAACAACAGCATATGTTGTGTGGAAGACTGCCGTAATAATGACACCCGTAACAAGGGACCTTCGCTCAGCACAAAGGGACGTTCCTGTAGTTGCTGCATAAAATGGCTCAACTGTGTCTCCCTATCGGGTAGGTCGCTGATATCTTCATACGAAATTGAAAAACCGGTGTCTGACACTTCGAGTATACGTTGTACAGGCTCTCCTCCTGACATCACAAACACAGTACGCAGGCTTTCGTGTCTTTCCAGCAAGGTCATAAATGCCGATGAGAGGGCTGCCGGATTCAATATGCCTTCCAGGTGATATACTTCAAGTCCATTGAAGGGTTGTGCGGATGATTCCCGCTGGGCAACCACCCATAGTCGTCGCTGGGCAAAAGATAGCGGATAGTGAGCCTGTGGCGCTGCCGGAGGAATAGGTTCATAATTCACCTTTATCGATGCCCCGATCAGGGCAGACTGAGCGGCCAAGGTGGTGTGTTTGAAAATATCTGCTATCGTCAGCTGTACTTCATACTCCTTGTAGATACGCGATAGTAACTGGATCGCTTTCAGCGAAGAGCCGCCCACCACAAAAAAAGATGCCGTTCTGCTGATTCGGTCAACGCCCAGGATCTGCTGCCAAATACCAGATAATTCCTGCTCCAGACCTGCATGCGGAGCCTCATAGTTATCTCCGCCTGACAAGGAATCAGGACGTGGTAGACGCTTACGGTCTACCTTGCCATTCACATTCAACGGAAACTCCTCCAGCCAGATATAATGACCTGGCAAATGCGCTGCCGGCAACTCCTGCTCCAGCTGATGACGTAATTGCGTGCTTTCATACTGACGCCCAGTATAATAGCATAATAAAGTACTATTCAGTTCTTCATCCTGGTGTAGCAATAACTCTACCTGCTCTATACCTTCCTGCCGCAACAATAACCGTTTCACCCCATCCAGTTCCACCCGCACACCATGTAACTTCACCTGGTCATCCCGTCTGCCCAGTAGTTCAAGACTTCCGTCTACACGGTAACGGCCGATGTCACCGGTACGGCATACCATATCAATACGATCGCTCACCAGCGGATTCTGTATAAACAGGGCCTCATTGAGTACTGTATCCAGGTACCCTTTAGTGACGTAAGGAGTTTTGATGTACACCTCTCCAACTTCTCCTTCTGTACAAAGTCCATTTTCATTGATCACTGCAATCAGGGTATTGGATATCGCCTGCCCTACAGGTATCACTTCACCCGGTTCCCAATCCCAATGAGGTATACGATAACAGGACTTCAATATAGTCGTTTCCGTCAGCCCATACAGGTTAGCTATGACAGCGCTTTCCCCACTTACGCTACGCCAGTTTGATACATCACGTCCATATAGCCGTTCTCCCGCCAAGGCAACATAACGTATATCCGTCAGCAGTATATTTTGCTCTTTCAGATTACGAACGACCAGGCGGAACATAGATGGTACTGTCTGCAGAAGACTTATACGCTGATCTTTGAGCCATCTGGTCAGCAAAGGTATCTGATACCTGATACCGGGAGATGGTATACATAAAGTAGCCCCTGCTGCCAGTGCAACCAGTATATCCTTTAGGGATGCATCAAATGTAACAGGTGCCAGCTGACTGATACGGGACTCTGTATTAACTTCGAATTCCTCCTGATGCCACAATATATAATGACTCAAACTTTCATGACAACCAAGTATTCCCTTGGGAAGCCCGGTTGACCCTGAAGTATAAAATATATAATTACCTGCATCTGGCGATTGCACTATATCTGGTGCTATGACATCATACTCATTCAGGGTAGTCACCGACAATTGATATATACCATCCTCCCAACGCATCACCTGCACCTTTGTTGTATCTACTTCAATGAGGTGCATTCCTTCTAATGTCAGACTGTTAATAGTGACCGCTGCGGTATCCGGCAATCCAATTAACACCGGAACAGGTATGTCATTATCTATCAATAACACCCGTACATCTTCCAATTGTTCGGCAGTTGTAATAAGTACCTTGGGGGGTGCCTGCAACAACATTAGCCTCAGCCTGTTCACCGGTTGACTCACATCTAATGGCAGATATATACTATCGCTTTTAAAACAAGCAAGCATACTGGTTACTAACCTGATAGATGAATACATTGCCACTCCGACCACATCTCCGGTCACAACACCCAGAGAAACAAGTAGATTAGCAATTTGGTTACTATTTTCAAGCAGGTGTCCATAACTAATACTGATAGCCTCCTCTTCAATTGCAACCCGGTCCTTTAGCGCTGCCGACCTGTTATCAATAACGGAATGAATGAATGATCTTGACATAATAATCTATCAAATAATTTTAGAATAAATCGGTTGATCGAATAACTAGTATTCGGTGTTCAGGTCTGTAGTAAAACCGGCATATTGTTGTTGTATATGTTGATCATCTATAAGACCTGTGTAAGATATCTTTCTTAAGATAATCTCCGGATCTTCCACAACAGCTTTCATAACACTGCTGAAGTGTTGTATCATATCTTCTATTCGCTCCTTCCTGTACAGATCCGTATTGTATTCTATACTCCCGCTGATGTTACCATCCTGCTCCACAAATTGGAAACGAAGGTCTCCCTTACTGATATGTAGCTCCGGATGTTCTGCCGTTACACTGATCCCATGCATATGTAGGGAATGACCATGGTTCACATCGATGTTCTGTAATATTATCGCTACATCGAACAGCGGATTCCGGCTCAGATCTGCGCCAACGCCCAACTCCTCTACCAGGTGGTCAAAAGGATAGCCCTGATGCGCAAAACCCTCAAGAGATACCGATTTGATCTGCGACAGGTAGGTATTAAAGCTATCTTCTCCGGAAGGGTAACTGCGTAGTGCCAGCGTATTCAGGTAATAACCAATCTGATCTTCCAGGTCCGGATGTTCACGTCCTGCAACAGGAGTACCAATGATCAGGTCCTGCTGACCGGTATACCGGTACAGTAAGGTTTTGACAACCGTCAACAATCCCATAAACAATGTCGCACCACGGCTGTCCAAGTAAGTCCTGAATGAGGAACTTATTGTACTTTCTATAATAAACTGTAGCTGATCACCACGATAACTCGGTACAGACGGACGGGTATGGTCCGGTATCAGCGCCAGTACCGGCAGGTCTCCACTTAAACGGGACAACCAATATTTGCGATCTGTATCAAACTGCCCCGCTCCTATTGTATTTCGCTGCCATTCGCTATAATCTTTGTAATGGATACGAAGAGGAGACAATGGTGATGACAGACCATCACTATAAGCATTATACAGTGACAATAACTCTCGCACCATGATCTGCATGGACCATTCATCTGATATGATATGATGAATCGACAACAACAGCATATGTTGTGTGGAAGACTGCCGTAATAATGACACCCGTAACAAGGGACCTTCGCTCAGCACAAAGGGACGTTCCTGTAGTTGCTGCATAAAACGGCTCAACTGTGTCTCCCTATCGGGTAGGTCGCTGATATCTTCATACGAAATTGAAAAACCGGTGTCTGACACTTCGAGTATACGTTGTACAGGCTCTCCTCCTGACATCACAAACACAGTACGCAGGCTTTCGTGTCTTTCCAGCAAGGTCATAAATGCCGATGAGAGGGCTGCCGGATTCAATATGCCTTCCAGGCGATATACGTCAAGTCCATTGAAGGGTTGTGCGGATGATTCCCGCTGGGCAACCACCCATAGTCGTCGCTGGGCAAAAGATAGCGGATAGTGAGCCTGTGGCGCTGCCGGAGGAATAGGTTCATAATTCACCTTTATCGATGCCCCGATCAGTGCAGCCTGAGCGGCCAAGGTGGTGTGTTTGAAAATATCTGCTATCGTCAGCTGTACTTCATATTCCTTGTAGATACGCGATAGTAACTGGATCGCTTTCAGCGAAGAGCCGCCTACCACAAAAAAAGATGCCGTTCTGCTGATTCGATCAACGCCCAGGATCTGCTGCCAAATACCAGATAATTCCTGCTCCAGACCTGCATGCGGAGCCTCATAGTTATCTCCGCCTGACAAGGAATCAGGACGTGGTAGACGCTTACGGTCTACCTTGCCATTCACATTCAACGGAAACTCCTCCAGCCAGATATAATGACCTGGCAAATGCGCTGCCGGCAACTCCTGCTCCAGCTGATGACGTAATTGCGTGCTTTCATACTGACGCCCGGTGTAGTAGCATAATAAAGTACTATTCAGTTCTTCATCCTGGTGTAGCAATAACTCTACCTGCTCTATACCTTCCTGCCGCAACAATAACCGTTTCACCCCATCCAGTTCCACCCGCACACCATGCAACTTCACCTGGTCATCCCGTCTGCCCAGCAGTTCAAGACTTCCGTCTACACGGTAACGGCCGATGTCACCGGTACGGCATACCATATCAATACGATCGCTCAACAGCGGATTCTGTACAAACAAACTACCATTCAGGCTTTCATCCAGGTAACCGCCACTCATATAAGGGCTACGGATATAAACTTCTCCTATCTCTCCTATTCCACACAACTCGTCTCCGTCTAATACTCCAAAGACAGCATCTTTCATCGCAAAGCCCACCGGTATCGCATCACCGGCACCCCAAACCGTTTCCGTTATGTGATAACAGCTCTTTAATATCGTCGTTTCTGTCAGACCATACAGGTTAGATAACATAGCGCCTCTTCCCTGGTGAGATTGCCAGTTCTCTACATCTCTTCCATATAAGCGTTCGCCGGCCAATACAATATGCCGTAAGCTGGACAACCGCTCTCCGCTGTCTTTCAAACTGCGGGTCAGCAAGCGGAATAAAGTAGGAACCGTCTGTAATACCGTCACCTTCCGGGCAGACAACCAGGTTAGCAACTGCGGGATCTGCTGCCGGGTCCCGGCTGAAGGGACACATAAAGTGCCTCCGCTATATAGTGCAGACAATATATCCTTCAGAGAAGCATCGAAGGTCACCGGCGCCAGCTGGCTGATACGGCTCTCCCGGTTCATCCCAAAACAACCCGTATGCCACCCGATATAATGACTCAGACTATCCAACCGTCCGCGGATACCCTTCGGATGACCGGTAGAACCAGAGGTATAAAAAATGTAACCACCCTTCCCTTCCGACGGCTCAACGGCAGGAAAAGCACTCTCATAATCTTCTAATGCCACTTCCGAAGAGGTATAAACACCTTCCTGATCGCGGAGCAACCTCGCTGTAGTACTCGAAATACTGATCAGCCCATGCACATCAAGGGATAAACTGTTAAGCATATTATCACTGCTTTCCGGTAAGCCTAACAAATAAGGCACCCGGCAATCCAGCTCTTCCAGTAATGGTACCAGCGAGGTAAGTTCACCTAAAGTAGTGATCAACAGACCTGGGCGACTCTCCCGAAGCAAGTACTGTAAGCGCTTCGGCGGCTGACTCAGGTCTACAGGCATGTAGATACTACCACTCTTGATACAACCTAGCAACACAGTGACGACACCTATACCTGCTCCCAGGCAAACACCAGTACATACTTCCGTGAGGCCATAGCTATACAACAGATGCGACAAACGGTTACTCTGCCGCGATAATTCAACATAGCTGATGCTGCTGTTCTCCTCTTCTACCGCCAATCCATCCGGATTACGGGATACCTGCTCCTCTATCACAGTGATCAGCGGCACCGGGGGGGGCAATTCAAAAGGACGCGTGAAATTAGCCCGCAGCAGAACTGTATCATCTTTATGTAAAAGATCCCGTAGCCGTTGATCAGGATCCTGTAATAAACCGCTTAAAACAGTATGTAGATCACTCACCATTTGTTCTATACGCGGACGATCATACAGATCCGTATTATATTCTATACTTCCGCTGATGTTACCATCCTGTTCCACAAACTGAAAACGAAGGTCTCCCTTACTGATATGTAGCTCCGGATGTTCTTC
This sequence comes from Chitinophaga pendula, assembly GCF_020386615.1. NCBI lineage: Bacteria > Pseudomonadati > Bacteroidota > Chitinophagia > Chitinophagales > Chitinophagaceae > Chitinophaga > Chitinophaga pendula. The sequence continues at coordinate 2,050,885 of NZ_CP077769.1, read as the reverse complement.
CGCTACAACTATTTTTTCCATTTGCGGAGATGCGCTCGCCGATTGTTCATTTTCCAGTATTAACACTACATCAAATAGAGGTTGCCGGTTAACATCCATACCGATGTCCAACTCCTCCAATAATAAATCAAATGGATAGTCCTGGTTACTAAAAGCATCTAAGGTTGTCTTTTTAACGTTAAACAACAGTTGCTCAAAGCTTTCTGTAGCAGCAAAGGTTGTTCTCAGCGCCAAGGTATTCAGATAGTACCCGATCTGGTCTTCCAGATCAGGGTGACCTCTACCCGCTACAGGCGTACCTATAATAATATCTTGTTGCCCGGTATAACTATATAATAATGTTTTTACCAAGGCCAGCAATCCCATGAAAAGCGTAGCATTCCTTGCGCCCAGGTAATTATTAAAATCCCGGGACAATTGTGTTTCCAGGGTAAAGGGAAGCTGTATACCTCTAAATGTCTTATAAGCTGGCCGGGGTTTATCTGTAGGCAATGCTAGGATCGGCAGTTCTCCTCCTAACTGTTGTATCCAGTATCTACGTTGTTCTTGGAACTTGTCGTTCTGCACTTCCTGCAATTGCCAGGTCGCGTAATCCTTGTATTGTATACGTAATACCGGTAACGAGAATACGTCTTCTCCATTTACCAGGCTATTATATACGGTCAATAGTTCCGACATCATAACCTTCATAGACCAGGCATCGGAGACGATGTGGTGCATAGATAGCAACAGTAAATGTGCATTATCATCCAATTGGAGTAAGTCGGCCTGAAACAGGGGACCGACAGCCAGGTCAACCGGCGCAGCTCCTACTTTAGCTACATGCCTGTTAACTGCCGCATGCTGGTCTGGCATATTTTGAAAATTCAATACGCTAATCTGCCATCCGGTCTCCTCTAATGTCAATATACGTTGCTGCGGTTCTCCGGCGACTGTAGCAAACACAGTACGCAAGCTTTCATGCCTTGACAGCAACACATTAAACGCTTTTGCCAGTGCCGGTATATGTAACGGTCCAATCATTCTGAAGAGCAATACGATCTTGTAGGTTGCTCCACCCGGCATTTGTTCTTCCTGTATCCACAGCCTTCGTTGTGCATGAGACAAGGGATAATACTCCTTCACCGGTACCAGCGGGATAGGCGTATAAGCACTCCCTTCCAGGCTATTGAGAAACCGGATAAGTTCCTGTTTGTTCGCCTTCAGCTCCGCTAAAAGCTCCTCTGTCAATGCGCCTTCCGGCGCATGCAGTTTCAACTGTCCGCTTTCAGTGCGGATAACAATATCCGATTTCTTCAGTTTGAGCAGAAGTTGGTGTATACTCATATCGTAGTTATTTGGGTCGTATTAATGGCACCCGTGGCCTTATGCTGATTTTCTTTTGCCCAGTTCAATAGTTCTATATGTGTCGCCAGTTCTCTGAGATTAGCGGTCAGGAACAAATCTTTCAGTTGTAGTTTCACGCCTATGTCCTTTTGAATACGATACAACACAAGGATCGCCTTTAAAGAATGCCCTCCCAGGAGGAAAAAATTGTCATGCACGCCTATTTGAGGTATGTGCAATATCTCTTCCCAGATATTTACCAGATAGCGTTCCATATCTGTCTCAGGCGGTTGGTAATTCGTTACCTGCCCTATTGGCTCAGGCAATCTGTTTCTATCTATCTTTCCATTAAGGGTAAGGGGGATCTCGTCCAGCTGGATCAGGTGCGTCGGGATCATATATTCAGGTAACTGTGACCATAAATACTGCCGCAAGGTAATTGCCTCGAGAGGAGTATCTGCTGTATAATAAGCTACCAGATACTTATCAATTCCATTCCCGAATGTATGTATGGCAACGTGAGAGACCCCGGCATATTTCAGCAATACGGTCTCGATTTCTCCGGGTTCTATTCGAAATCCCCTTATTTTGACCTGTGCATCCCGTCGTCCCCAATATCGGATATGACCATCCGCTGACCACTCACATAGGTCCCCTGTATTGTATATTATCTTCCCCGGCCGATACGGATCAGTTATAAATTTTTCAGCCGTCAACGTATCATTATTGATGTATCCCTTTGACAGTCCTATTCCACCGACAAACAAGGTTCCAGGTACACCGACCGGAGTAGGTTGCCTTTCATTATCCAAAATATAGGCCCACAGATTGGTCAACGGCGTACCAATCAGGTCTGCATCTGCTGGTTGTAATATCTTTTTCCAGGTGGCATATACGGTCGTTTCCGTAGGACCATACATATTCCATAATGCTGCACAACGGCTCAACAGCTGCTCCGCCAAATGGCTGTTTAAAGCCTCCCCTCCTGTGATCAAACGACTTTCAGATGATCCTTGCCAACCACTCTCTACAAGCAGGTGCCAGACACCAGGTGTTGCCTGCATTATTGTAACCTGTCGGCTTTCCAGTATCTCAATCAATAAAGCCGGTGATTGTACTTCCTCAGTTGTCGCCAGTATCAACCGGGCGCCACAGATGAGCGGCAACCATATTTCTACTACTGACATATCAAAAGCGGCGGTAGTTACAGCCAACCAAGTATCTAGCAGGTTTACTGACAACGCCTGTCGCAGGTTTTCCAACAAATTACTTACCGCGTCATGACGGATCATTACACCTTTAGGCCACCCTGTGGAGCCGGATGTATAGATCACATACGCCAGATTTTGCATATGCCCAACAGCTATCTCTTTCATGGCTGACAGAGGAAGTCTTTCTAATAAGGGCTGAGGTATCAACTTATGTCCATTCCATGTATCCAGTGATGGCAAATGGCCTTCTTCCGTCAACACCACATTGACGCCCCCCTGTTCTAACATGTACTGTATGCGTGCAGCAGGCGCATTAACATCTATAGGCAGGTAAGCTGCTCCTGTTTTCAGGACCGCCAACATTGCAATTACAAGCCACTCGCTCCGTTCTAATAAAACACCTACAAGACGACCTTCTCCAATTCCATATTGAGTATGCAAATATGTAGCTAACGTGCTCGCATACCGATTCAATAAACTATAGGTTAATTCCCTTCCTCCGCAGATCAGCGCTATTTTATCGGGATATAAGACTGCATTGTCGGCAATGAGTTGATAAAAAGGCGCTTCATACTGCACTTCGCCACCTGTATTACTGAAATCGTATAACAGTTGTGTTCTTTCCTTTTCCGACAAATAATCGAGTTTATCTATTCTCATTTCCGGCATATCCAACGCCACATCCATTAACGAATGCAAGTGCTGCGCTATCCTTTCTATCCGGGCATGCTTGTATATATCCGTGTTATACTCAATAATAAGTGCTAATCCCTCTTTACTATTTTTGAAATAGAACGTCAAATCAAATTTGCTCCCTGCATCCGGTACACGCACCTCGCTGATCCTTATATCACCAGACACCACTTGAGGTTCCCCTGCATCAGCATCAACCAGTACTACCATTACGTTAAACAAAGGGGAGCGGCTCAGGTCGCGTTTGATAGGAAGTTCTTCGACCAGCAGATCAAAGGGATATTCCTTATGCGAGTAAGCCTGGAGAGCATTTTCTTTTACCGCCGCCAATAATGCAGATAGTCCCTTACCCGGATCTATATCCGTGCGGACCACCAGGGTATTGATAAATAACCCTACCTGCCCAGCCAGATCAGCATGTTCTCTTCCCGTCACCGGGATGCCTACCAACAAATCTGTTATGCCGGTATACCTGAACAACAATAGCTTTACGACAGCTAGTAAGCCTATAAATAGCGAGGTATTGTACTCCTGTGTGAAAGTGACTAGTTTTTTCGCAGCCGCTTCCGGGATATTCCATGTCAGCGTAGTCCCATTATATGTCTGTATAGCCGGACGAGCAAAATCCGATGGCATGTCCAGCACCGGGATATCACCTGCAAGTTTATCCATCCAGTATTCCCGGCTCTTTTTGTATTTATTCTCTTTAAGTAACGACCGCTGCCAAACAGCATAATCCTTATACTGTATTCGTAACGGCTGCCTCTCATTTTGCGTTGCATTACGATATTTATCATAGCCGGATAAAAACTCCTTTATCAGTAACTGCATAGACCATTCATCCGTCACTATATGATGAATGTAAAGCAGCAGGTAATAATGTGCTGTATGAAGCTGGTATAGGGCGACTTTTACTAATTGGCCAGATTGTATATCTAAGGGCTCTTTTATTATTTGACTAACATGCTCTCTTGCAGCAATTAGCGGATCAGGCAACCCGCGAAAGTCTTTAACTAACACTGTAAAATTAACTTGTTTCGTATCAAGTATCTTCTGGCGCACTTCGTTATTCACCACCACAAAAGATGTACGGAGGCTTTCATGACGTTCTATCAATTCTTCAAACACCTTTTTCACAATATTCGGATCGACCTCACCATTAATATCCGACAGCATGGGTATAGTATATGCACTGGCATCTCCCCCCATCTGCTGCAGCATCCAAAGCCTTTGTTGCGCATGAGACAGGGGGTAATCGGCTTGTACAGGTGCCGGTGTTATCCGATCACTGGCTGCGGTGTGTACGCTTTCAAGGAGCGTAACAATACCCTCCTTATGCGTTTTGATTATCTTAATTAGTTCGGGAGTAAGAGCTCCTTCCGGCGCCGTTATATTTAATTGACCATTCTCCAGGCGGATGTTCACTCGTAGCTCCCTCAGTTTGACTAAGAGATCGTTTATAGTCATATTACAATTTTATCGACATGGGTACTGCTGATTGCTTCATCCTGCAAGTCCTTTGCCCATTCCAGCAGGCAGATCTGATCATATAGTTCTGCCAATACGGGCTTAAGGAAAATATGTTTCAACTCAATTTTAACAGTCATTTCCTGTTGAATGCGCGACAGTATTTTTAATGCATTCAGTGAATGCCCACCTAACAAAAAGAAATTGTCGTATATGCCCACCTGCTCAATACCTAGTATATCCTTCCATATTTCTGCCAGTTTTGCCTCGGTTTCAGTACGTGGCGGAATATACGTTACGATGTTTCTTTGAGGCATAGGAAGTTGGACAGTATCGATTTTACCATTTGCCGTCAGGGGTAGCTTATCTAATTGAATGAAATAGCCAGGCAACATATATACCGGCAAATATTTTGACAAATTATCACGAAGCACTGCCGGGTCATGTGTTATTGGGGAGATATAGTATGCAACTAAATATTTGTCGTTATCCTTTCCTAATGCCGTTACGATGACCTGTTGTATATGCTCCTCTTTCAGTAGTACCCGTTCTATTTCCGACAGTTCTATGCGATATCCTCTTACTTTGACCTGTGTATCCGCACGCCCGAGGAATTCGATATTACCATCCGGCAGCCATCGTGCAAGGTCTCCTGTATTATACAAAACATCTTGTCCGTACAACTGACCGGTAAACTTTTCCGCGGTCAGTTCAGGGCGATTCAGGTACCCCTTTGCCAGACCGCTACCTCCTATATAGAGCTTTCCCTTAATACCTATAGGTTGTAATTGGAGCATATCGTCCAGTATATAGATGCTTCGCCCGGTAATTGGCGTTCCGATAGCGGCCGGCTTGCCCGCTGTATCAACTACCCGGCAGGAAGTAGTCACCACCGTTGACTCAGTAGGACCATAGTTATTATATAATTTACAGGGAGGAGTAGTAACAGCGCCCAGTTCTTCTCCCCCTGTCAGCAGAACCAGGTCTTTGCTCACAGGAATTTGACTATTCAGGAACAATCTGCAGACAGCAGTTGGTAAAAAACAATGTGTAATGTGTTGTATTGTTATGAACTGCCCCAGCAATGGCATATCCAGTTTAATATGTTCAGGTATCGGCATGAGACACGCGCCGGAAAGCAGGTAGGGCCATATCTCCCATCCTGAAGCGTCAAAACTGATGCCTGCGTACAATGTGGCTTTACTCTTTTCCGACACCTCAAACGTTTTGTTATGCCATTGACATAATTGTACGATACTCTCATGAGCGATCACTACCCCTTTGGGGTGTCCTGTGGAACCGGATGTATAAATTACATACGCAGTGTCCGTACTTTGGGGAGCCAACGGTATCTCTATTTCCGGATATGTCACTACCTCCTTCCAATTGTCCGGTACATATATCATTTCGACATCGAACAGCGTAATATCCGTGTCTGTCAATGCGATTTTCACGTTCGCATCCTTTGCTATATAACGGATCCTTTCCACTGGTAGTAAAGGATCAATTGGCAAATAAGAAGCGCCTAATTTTAGAATAGCCAGCATACCTGCAAGCAGCCACTCACTGTGCGTACATAACAATGGAATAACTGCCCCCTTTTTAACCTCATATTGGGTGTATATGTACTGTGCCAGCCGGTTGGACATAATATTCAGCTCCCGGTAACTTATCTCTTTGTTTCCGTCCTTAAAGGCAAGGAGCTCCGGAGAACATCTTACTTGCCTTTCGAACAGTTCGACCAATGTAGATCTGGTCGATGCAGGAACTGCCGGATTAAATCCGAATAACAATATCTCTTTTTCTGTATCGGAAAGCAATTGTGCCGTATGCAATGATTTAGAAGGATCATTCACCAAACTTTCCGTAAGATTTATGATATGCTGCCCCAGCCTCGTTATACGGCCATACTCAAATAAGCTATCATTATACTCGAGTGTAAATGATATTCCTTTATCTGTTTCCCGGAACAAAAAAGTAAGATCGAATTTACTAACGCCGGCATGTACGGGTAATTCTTCAAATGTTAGCTGTCCCGTTGTTTCTTGCTGCCACACATGCTGTAACACTACCATAATATCGAAAAGGGGAGCATGTCCGGTATCACGTGGTAATTGAAGGTCCTGAACCAGCAGATCAAAAGGATAGGCCTGATGGCCATAGGCATTTAATAAATTACCATTCACTTCGGCCAGCAATTCGAGCAAATTCATCTGTCCTGACAACCTGCTGCGTAAGGCCAATGTATTCACAAAAAAACCGATCTGATTTTCAGTATCCGGATGATCTCTCCCTGCAACCGGTATTCCGATTATCTGGTCTGCCTGACCGGTATAACGGAATAAGATCGCATGTACAAGGGAGAGGAGTCCTGCGAAAAGACTGACCTGTTGTTTCTTCAGTAAGTCGATGAGTATTGCTGTAGTTGCCGTTGGCAGTTCAAAAGTCTGTCTGTTACCTTTATACTGCGGAAGGACTGGCCTTGAAAAATCAGACGGCAATTCCAATACAGGAGGCAGGTCATGAAGGCGTTCCAGCCAGTATGTCCGATGTATGGCCATTTCATCTCCCGCGAGGAGCTCCAATTGCCAATATGCATAATCTTTATACTGGTGTGTTAAAGGCGGCAGCTGCTCTACCCGACCTTCCATTAACTTACTGTAGGTGGACAGCCATTCTCTGACCAGTACATTTACAGACCATTCATCTGCTATTATATGATGAATAGCGAATAAACATTGGTAAGTAGTTGTGGAAAGCTTCCATAACCAAACGTGCAGTAATGGCGTTTTGCCGATATCAAATGTCCATGTAATAGCTTGTAGTACTCCATTTGAGAGAGCAACCTCCTGGTCGGCTATATCACTTAAATCTTTATAGTTGATAATCCCGCTGCTTTCTTCCGGTGCTCCTATACATTGGTAAGGCTCTCCATTGATCTCTCCGAAAGTAGTACGCAGGCTTTCATGTCTTGCGACTAACTTATTGAGGGACGCTTCCATCAGATGAGGGTCCAGGCTCCCCTGTATTTTATAATGCACCAGTATGTTATATGCATTACCGGCCCCTTCAAACTGCTCCAGTATCCACAATCTGCGTTGCGCAGGAGAAAGTGGATAATGCGATTGGAATGGAGCCAGCGGAATGGACACATGGATATCCCGCTGCTGTTGAGATGCTGCGGCTGCCTGAGAACGGAGGTCCGGATAGCTGAACATCTCTCCTAAACCCTGCTTAACACCATGCTGCTGATATAAACGTGCTAACACCTGCATCGCCTTCAGCGACTGGCCTCCTAATTCAAAAAAGTTATCTGTCACACTAATCGTAGCTACTCCCAATACCTCTGACCAGATAGCAGATAACAACCGTTCTGTCGCAGTCGACGGGGCTACATAACTTTGGAGTATCGTATCCCCGGGTGCTGGTAAAAGATCCCGCGCGACCTTACCATGTGCAGTCATCGGCAATTGCGGTAACTCCACAAAATAAGTCGGCACCATATAAGAAGGCACGCGATGACTTAACCAGCTACGCAACGAACTAGCTGATAAGGGAACCGACGAGGTATAATAAGCTGCCAGGCGGCTACCCTCCCCTAAACGTAAACCTATCACCTCCACCTGCGCAATCCCTTCATATTGAGACAGCATATAAGCTACTTCTCCAGGCTCCACACGGTAGCCATGGATCTTCAACTGGTCATCCGCCCGGCCGGTGAACTCCAAGGTACCATCAGCACGCCAGCGACCATAATCACCACTACGATATAAAAGACCTGTACCATCCGGATGCGCTATAAATCGCGCTGCCGTCAGTGAGGGACGTCCATAATAGCCCAGGCTCAGACCTTTACCACCAAGATAAAGCTCTCCAATGATCCCCACCGGTTGCTCCCGAAGCGCTCCATCCAGCACATATACCTGGCGATTAGCTATCGGACGGCCTATTATACCCGCTTCTGATAAATCTTCTATACGATGATAACTGGCACATACCGTACTCTCTGTCGGTCCATAACTATTATAAAGCCGCACATGAGCAGGCATATGGGAGATATGACTACGCTGTAACTGATCGCCGCCACTGATCGCTATACGCAGACTAGCCAACCGGGATGTATACCCTCTTAATGCATCCAGCACCAGCGGCGTCGTACTTAATAAGGTAACCTGCTCCTCTTCAATAGCCGCACTCAGCCCGTCGACATCGGCACCACCGCCTCGTAACAACACCAGCCGGCCTCCAACAGATAACACAGGATAGATCTCCTCCACTGCGGTATCAAAAGATAAAGATGATTGTTGTATTACTACATCATCAGGCCGTAACTCAAAGTAATTCCGGAAGGTATAGACATAATCAAGTAGTGATGCATGACTGATCATCACTCCTTTAGGATGACCGGTAGAGCCGGAAGTATACATCACATAAGCCAGCATATCACCCGATATAGCTGGTGTTACAATTACTTCATCTCTCACCCGAGCAGAAAGAAGGGGCGATATAGCAAACACCTGGCAGCGATCCTGAACTGTAACGCTGTAATGATCATACTGATCATCAGGAACCAACAGCGTGGTCAGACCACTGTCTGATATCATATAATCGATACGGGAGGATGGATAACTACCATCTAATGGAACATAGGCACAACCGGCCTTTAATATTCCCAACATTGCAATTATCTGTAACGGGCTCCGGTCTGATAAAAGACCTATCAATGCGCCTACCCGTACCTGGCAATCAGATTGCAGGCGGTGCGATAAACGGGTAACCTGATCCCCCAGTTCAGCATAACTCCAGCAGGCACCTTCGTACACCAAAGCAGTACGATCTCCCCATTCATAGCATTGAGCCGATAATAATGAACTGATATCCGTATAACCGGTATCATAAGAAACAGACGTCGCATTAAAACCGGATAGCAATGCTCGTTCTCCTTCTCCCAACAGATCATAAAATGACAGGGAGGCATCCGGAGATGAGAGCACACCACTACATAAATTGACGAAGTGATCCAGCAGGCTCTCCATCTGCAATACACCGAACATGTCGCTATTGTAACGCAGTTTCAACTCCAGCTCTTCCCCTCGCGGCCAACATTCCAACTGTAAGGGTGTCAGGCTGCTCCCATTATCTATGTCTACGGCCGTTACGTCCACATCTGGCAGCTCCAGCGCAAAACCATGGGCCTGATCAAACTGCTGATATAAGAACAGCAAGTCAAATAAGGGGGAACGACCGGTTCCTGGTGCCACCGATAGCCCTTCCAACGCTTCATCACTGAACTCCTGGTGATCATAAGCGTCCAGTAATAACGACTGCACCTGTTGCTGCAGCTCCATAAACGACATCCCCCCTGACAGGCGGATACGGATAGGTAATAACTGCAAATAGTAGCCTATCTGATCTTCCAGGTCACGATGATAACGACCCGCCGTATCTGTACTGATCACCAGGTCTTCCTGCCCGGTGTAGCGGTATAGCTGCAACGCCATTACGGACATCAGTGTTGTAAACACCGTCTGATGACCCGATTCACTTAATTGCTTCAGCCCCTTCCATACAGGTGCCGGCAGACGACGGCAAATAATATGTCCTCGAAGCCAGGTGGCAGCGGCACCATTATGCAGAACCGGCAGATCTAACACCGGCAGCGGACCGGAAAGCTGCCGCTGCCAATAATCGACAGATCCCGCACCGGCACCCGCCTGGAAGCGGTCACTGCGCCAATGCAGGTAATCTTTATACTGTAGCCGGGGCAATGAAGGAAGAGCTCCCCCATTCCTGTATATATGGTATAGCGTACGGAGCTCACGGCTCAGCACCTCTATGGACCAACCATCGCTGACAATATGGTGGATCACCAGAATAAAAACATATTCCGAAGCTGACAGCTGCAATAAAGATACCCGTAACAACGGTCCCTGCTCCAGGTCAAAGGGCTGACGGCTCTGGGTATGTGCATACTCCACTGCCTGTTGACGGCCGTCTGGTGACTTCGACAGATCTGTGTATGCTACTTCAAAACAAATCTCTTCAAAGGGAAGGACTACCTGTACCACCGCGGTATCCTGTTGGCGAAAAACAGTCCGGAGGCTTTCATGGCGGCGAACCAGTTCCTTAAAAGCATTATTGAAGGAGGAATAGTCAAAACTTCCCTCCTTAAGATCATTAAGCTGGCATAACCATGACAGATTAAGTGCCACGGTTCCACTATGCATTTGCTCCAGTATCCACAATCTGCGTTGCGCAGGAGAAAGTGGATAATGCGATTGGAATGGAGCCAGCGGAATAGACACATGGATATCCTGCTGCTGTTGAGATGCTGCGGCTGCCTGAGAACGGAGATCCGGATAGCTGAACATCTCTCCTAAACCCTGCTTAACACCATGCTGCTGATATAAACGTGTTAACACCTGCATCGCCTTCAGCGACTGGCCTCCTAATTCAAAAAAGTTATCTGTCACACTAATCGTAGCTACTCCCAATACCTCTGACCAGATAGCAGATAACAACCGTTCTGTCGCAGTCGACGGGGCTACATAACTTTGGAGTATCGTATCCCCGGGTGCTGGTAAAAGATCCCGCGCGACCTTACCATGTGCAGTCATCGGCAATTGCGGTAACTCCACAAAATAAGTCGGCACCATATAAGAAGGCACGCGATGACTTAACCAGCTACGCAACGAACTAGCTGATAAGGGAACCGACGAGGTATAGTAAGCTGCCAGGCGGCTACCCTCCCCTAAACGTAAACCTATCACCTCCACCTGCGCAATCCCTTCATATTGAGACAGCATATAAGCTACTTCTCCAGGCTCCACACGGTAGCCATGGATCTTCAACTGGTCATCCGCCCGGCCGGTGAACTCCAAGGTACCATCAGCACGCCAGCGACCATAATCACCACTACGATATAAAAGACCTGTACCATCCGGATGCGCTATAAATCGCGCTGCCGTCAGTGAGGGACGTCCATAATAGCCCAGGCTCAGACCTTTACCACCAAGATAAAGCTCTCCAATGATCCCCACCGGTTGCTCCCGAAGCGCTCCATCCAGCACATATACCTGGCGATTAGCTATCGGACGGCCTATTATACCTGCTTCTGATAAATCTTCTATACGATGATAACTGGCACATACCGTACTCTCTGTCGGTCCATAACTATTATAAAGCCGCACATGAGCAGGCATATGGGAGATATGACTACGCTGTAACTGATCGCCGCCACTGATCGCTATACGCAGACTAGCCAACCGGGATGTATACCCTCTTAATGCATCCAGCACCAGCGGCGTCGTACTTAATAAGGTAACCTGCTCCTCTTCAATAGCCGCACTCAGCCCGTCGACATCGGCACCACCGCCTCGTAACAACACCAGCCGGCCTCCAACAGATAACACAGGATAGATCTCCTCCACTGCGGTATCAAAAGATAAAGATGATTGTTGTATTACTACATCATCAGGCCGTAACTCAAAGTAATTCCGGAAGGTATAGACATAATCAAGTAGTGATGCATGACTGATCATCACTCCTTTAGGATGACCGGTAGAGCCGGAAGTATACATCACATAAGCCAGCATATCACCCGATATAGCTGGTGTTACAATTACTTCATCTCTCACCCGAGCAGAAAGAAGGGGCGATATAGCAAACACCTGGCAGCGATCCTGAACTGTAACGCTGTAATGATCATACTGATCATCAGGAACCAACAGCGTGGTCAGACCACTGTCTGATATCATATAATCGATACGGGAGGATGGATAACTACCATCTAATGGAACATAGGCACAACCGGCCTTTAATATCCCCAACATTGCAATTATCTGTAACGGGCTCCGGTCTGATAAAAGACCTATCAATGCGCCTACCCGTACCTGGCAATCAGATTGCAGGCGGTGCGATAAACGGGTAACCTGATCCCCCAGTTCAGCATAACTCCAGCAGGCACCTTCGTACACCAAAGCAGTACGATCTCCCCATTCATAGCATTGAGCCGATAATAATGAACTGATATCCGTATAACCGGTATCATAAGAAACAGACGTCGCATTAAAACCGGATAGCAATGCTCGTTCTCCTTCTCCCAGCAGATCATAAAATGACAGGGAGGCATCCGGAGATGAGAGCACACCACTACATAAATTGACGAAGTGATCCAGCAGGCTCTCCATCTGCAATACACCGAACATGTCGCTATTGTAACGCAGTTTCAACTCCAGCTCTTCCCCTCGCGGCCAGCATTCCAACTGTAAGGGTGTCAGGCTGCTCCCATTATCTATGTCTACGGCCGTTACGTCCACATCTGGCAGCTCCAGCGCAAAACCATGGGCCTGATCAAACTGCTGATATAAGAACAGCAAGTCAAATAAGGGGGAACGACCGGTTCCTGGTGCCACCGATAGCCCTTCCAACGCTTCATCACTGAACTCCTGGTGATCATAAGCGTCCAGTAATAACGACTGCACCTGTTGCTGCAGCTCCATAAACGACATCCCCCCTGACAGGCGGATACGGATAGGTAATAACTGCAAATAGTAGCCTATCTGATCTTCCAGGTCACGATGATAACGGCCCGCCGTATCTGTACTGATCACCAGGTCTTCCTGCCCGGTGTAGCGGTATAGCTGCAACGCCATTACGGACATCAGTGTTGTAAACACCGTCTGATGACCCGATTCACTTAATTGCTTCAGCCCCTTCCATACAGGTGCCGGCAGACGACGACAAATAATATGTCCTCGAAGCCAGGTGGCAGCGGCACCATTATGCAGAACCGGCAGATCTAACACCGGCAGCGGACCGGAAAGCTGCCGCTGCCAATAATCGACAGATCCCGCACCGGCACCCGCCTGGAAGCGGTCACTGCGCCAATGCAGGTAATCTTTATACTGTAGCCGGGGCAATGAAGGAAGAGCTCCCCCATTCCTGTATATATGGTACAGCGTACGGAGCTCACGGCTCAGCACCTCTATGGACCAACCATCGCTGACAATATGGTGGATCACCAGAATAAAAACATATTCCGAAGCTGACAGCTGCAATAAAGATACCCGTAACAACGGTCCCTGCTCCAGGTCAAAGGGCTGACGGCTCTGGGTATGTGCATACTCCACTGCCTGTTGACGGCCGTCTGGTGACTTCGACAGATCTGTGTATGCTACTTCAAAACAAATCTCTTCAAAGGGAAGGACTACCTGTACCACCGCGGTATCCTGTTGGCGAAAAACAGTCCGGAGGCTTTCATGGCGACGAACCAGTTCCTTAAAAGCATTATTAAAGGAGGAATAGTCAAATTTTCCTGCTATCTTATTAACGCTCACGATATTTGCTGCTGCATTTCCCGGTTGTACCTGCTCTAATAACCAGAAGCGAAGTTGTCCCCGACTTAACCTGTAATGATGATAATCCGGACTCACGTTGATGCCGGCAACTGTCTGACCTGGTACCTCGTTTGCCAAACGTTGATGCAATTTTCCAACGGTAGTGTTTTCAAATACTTCTTTCGGGGTAAGATGATATCCTTCCCTTTCCAACCTGCTTATCAATTTAATAGCCTTGAGGCTATTAAGCCCTCCCGCAAAGAGATCGACATCCGGGCCTATCAGTTTGGGCACTGTATTGAGGAGATCCGCAACAATTATTACTAATTTCTGCCAACACTCATCGACTCCTTGATCTGCTGTTATCGGATGCAGGCGTTCAATTTCCATTAATTGCTGATCAAACGCCCCCTGCTGATATGCCTCGACTAATAGATAGTGTTGTATTTTACCACTGGTTGTTTTGGGTATTGTTTTGACCGGTACGATATTATCTGGCAGGAGGTTCATCGCATTCTCTATCTTATCCCTGATACGCATCATCAGCAACCGGAAATCTGCCGCTTTTCCTTTGAATTGTACAAAAACAATCAGCTGCTGCTGGTCGTTAAGACGTTCTTTGGCAGCACAGGCTACTACAGTGCCCGGTCTTACGCCCTCCGCCTGCTGTGCAAAATATTCTATATCCTGAGGATAGTAGTTCTGTCCATTAATTATAATGATATTCTTTTTCCGCCCGGTTATTACCAAGGTGTTATTTACCAGGTATCCGAGGTCGCCTGTATTGAGCCAGTTTTCTCTATCGATCACTTCATTGGTTACAACCGCATCGTTGTAATATCCCTTTGTTACATTCTCTCCTTTTATCCATATTATGCCAATATGCTCATCTGGTAAAATATTTCCATGAATATCACCAATTTTGATCCGGCAGTTCGACACCGCCTTTCCTACACAAGCGAAATAGACGGGTTGTGTGTTATTTCCCGGCACTACATTTCTGACCCTTTCTCCGACTTGCAGATAGTTTCGGTCCAATGCAACAAATCGCACAGCCTCTCCCGGTTCCGGCAGCGTTACTGCAACACATGCTTCCGCCAAACCATATCCAGGATACATGGTATTACCCGGAAGACCATATCTTTCCATCCTCGCAGCGAATTCCTCACAAAGCATTTTATTGATGGGTTCCGCTCCATTATAGATAATTCTGACATTATGCAGTTTCCATGCGGGAGCATCCCCTACGTTATTCAACGCCGAGAGCAAATATTGATATCCAAAATTGGGAGCATACAATTGAGTGATCTGATGTTCACTCGCTTTATCCATCCAAATGAGTGGGCGCCGAATGAATAGATTAACTGGCATCAGGTATTGCATAATACCAGTATAGAGGGTTGTCAGGTGAAAACATATCAGCCCCATATCATGTGTCAGCGGCAGCCAGCTAAGTGCTTTATCTATACCGGTAGTGCAGGATCGTTCTGCTATATCTGACATATTGGCCAGCAGATTGCGATGCGTCAGTGCAACACCTTTAGGATTTCCTGTAGAACCGGACGAGAATTGGATATATGCGATATCGTCCGGATTGATATCTTCGGCTTCAGCGTTACCCTGATCAGGCAATAGCGAAGCATTGATATATCTTGATTGCATGAAGGAAAAAACGTCTTCATGATCTTTCCCTGCCGCTAATATGCCTGTATCCTCTTTCCAATCCTTTTCTCCAATAATAAAGGGATGGTTCAGTTTATTCCATATGTTAAAAAGCTTCTGTTTGTGACCTTCCTGACTACCTAAAGATACCGGTACGGGAATGATCCCTCCTAGCAGACATCCCCAAAAAGCCTTTAGGAGTAAATCATTACGTTCCAATCTTATGATCAGTTCATCTCCTTTATTCACGCCCAGCTTCCGGAAATAACATAATGCTGCCGTTGCTTCTTTTTTCAAAGCAGCATAGGATAAATACTTTTCTTCGCCTGATCCGCTTATGAAGGTGATACCGGTATTACGCTGCGAAGCCTGCTCCAATATGGTGATTAACGTGGTCTGCTGTTGCATAGTAGTAAACAGAACTGGACACACTAAGGCAATCTAGTATATGCCGCTAGTTATGTCATGCGTTTAGTAGGCTGTTTTCTTTAGTAACATCTGCGACAATTTTTCCGAAGTTGAACTTGATGACCCTCGTCGCGCAGTTATAATATTCATCATCATGAGTAATCGCTATAATGGTTTTACCTTCCCGTTTTAACCTGGGCAGTAATTCCTTATAAAAGAATCCCCGGAAAGAAGGATCCTGTTCCGCGGCCCACTCATCCAATACGATCACTTCCTTATCTTCCAATAATGCGTATACTAATGCCAACCTTTTCTGCTGCCCTTTCGAAAAGTTACGTCCAAAAATGGTGGCCTGATCCGCTTTAGGTTTTATGATACCGGTCAGATCCATCGTCCGGATCAGATCCTGTAGTTTCTTATTCGAGGTAGTGAGATCAAACTGATCATAGTTCTCATTGAACAGGTGCCCGCTTGTAAACACGGCACTGATCATATTACTATAGTGCGGATAATCCTGATCGGAGACGGGTTTTTCATTCATATAAATCGTGCCATCATATGGTTTATAAAGGCCGGCCAACAGGTATCCAAAAGTACTTTTGCCACTACCATTTCCTCCGGTAACAAAAACCACCTCTCCTTTACGGATTGTCAGATCAATTTTTTCCAATAAGAAAGGCTCATCTCTTTCATTATAATATCGATAGCTCACGCCTTCCATGCGAATACTGTTAAAAGGCTCGCGGGACGATTCCAATGTATTTTTTGGGGTATCCTGCTCTATCGACTCTACAAGATGATCAAATACATTAAGTCTTCCAATGGCTATCTTGACAGCTGTATATGTCGGGATCAATGTGATCAATATAGCAATAGGTCCGATGAGATAAAGTATGGAAACCAGGAATGCAGTTGAAATGCCGGTATCCGCATTAAACAATCGCGGCAACAGGAACATTATGACGCCCAATACGATATACCAGCTATAGCTACCAGTGAGCTCATTGTCCATGTATCTGGAAGATGTGCTGATCGCTATATCCCGTCCTTTCTTCCTATTTGAGATAATAAAATCCTCAAAGATATTACGACTACGTCGCAGACTCATTTTCAATTCCTTAAACCCATTCAGTAAGTCATCCAGGTAACGGTAGTAGACATTCTGCAAATCCCGCTGCCGGTTCAAATCCTTTTCAATCGAATTATTTCTGACTATGTAAAAGACGAGCAATGCTGCCATCACCAATAATATAAAAGCGGCGCCCATTGGAGATATCCAAAACAAATATCCAAAGCAACATATGATCACGATCATCGCGTTAAAAGCATTCATAAAGACTTCCGGTGCATGCGCCAATGTCCTTGTATCATTGATGGCAGTATATATCTTTTCATTTCCAAGCTCCTGGAAGTCCTGATAATTAGCGTAACGGAGTTTATTCAGCACTTCCAGCTCAAAATCAAACAGTATATTATTGGTAATCTTGATCATGTATCTCTGAAAAGTCCTTGCACAGATCAACGCAGACAGTGTCAACACCACATATATCTGCCAGTCATAGGCTGACAGGAAAGGTATCTTCTTTCCGGATACAGCACTATTGATAAATATGAGCAATCCTCCATTCAGTAAGCTGTTGAAGACACCCAGTATCGCGATGTATCCTATGGATTTCATGGATTTTTTCAGTAGGGTATTCAAAAAGTTCATTCCTGTAATTTTAGACAGATTACAACCTCTAACCTGCAAGGAGCAAATCAATAATTGGGGACATTAAATAACGATGTAAACACGTTGAACGTAAGTACTATGATCAACAAATCCATATCATAGGGGGGATTTAGGATAAAGTCTTTCCTGGCATACATCTTTTTAAGGCGCTCAATAGTATCCGGATTAAAATATCCCCGTCTTTTGATGTAGTCGTAAGACAGCATATCATTTACCCATTCATTACCTTGCTTTAGCAGCTGCGGGCTTCCGGGCGCTACAAAGCCAAATTTTTCCCGGGATATGATTTCCTGAGGAATATATCGCCCTGCTAATTGTTTTAGCAGGTACTTTTCCTTCATGTCTTTGAGCATCATTTGCGGCGGAATCTCCCTTACAAAACTTACAAGGTCCGGGTCCAAAAAGGGATATCTGCCTTCAACATTATTTGCCATAGTCATTCTATCACCATGGTCAGCGATCAGGTGTCCTGCCAATCTCAATTTAAAATCTACATATGAACGTTGATGAAAGACGTGCCGTCCTTTTATTCTGCTGTGGTTGACAGCTGGATACTTGAGGCAATCAAATTGAGGATACACCGTATTTACCTGTGAAGAATAGAGTGCTTCTTTGGTGCTTTTGAATTCGTACTCATTCTTTTCATAGGAAAAATCGGGGTCTCCCCAGATCGTCTTACGTACCTGGTCCTCCATCAAATGTTCCAGATCCTTTACCACTTTCTTACCGGCTCTCTGGCTATCAAACTTATATCCTGCGTAGCCTCCGAACAGCTCATCAGCACCTTCACCGGAAAGTACAACCTTTATATTTTTTTCCTTTGCCCGCTGGGATAAAGCCAGAGAGCATACATTATATGTTTCTTTCAGTGGTGACTCAGAAAAATAGACAACATCTTTCAGTTTCTTGTCAAACTCATTCCAGTCAAACTCAATCTCGTTATGCACAGAGTTAACATGTCGGCTCATAATACGTTGAAAACGCTGTTCATTTATGTCTTTATTGTCTGCAGCACCGGAAAAACAGATCGAGAATGAATTGACTTCACCACTACCGATAAGATGTCTCATGGTACCTCCGATGATAGATGAATCCAATCCGCCGCTAAGATAGAATCCCACAGGTACATCCGCCTGCAGTCTTTGCTTAACAGATTTCAGCACTAATTCATTCAGTCTTTCTATATAGTAGGATTCACTCTTCTGTTCAACCTGCTGTTCTGGTGTAGGATATTCGAGGTCCCAATACTGCTTCAACTTGAGTTCTCCTTTTTGGTAGATCCCAAAATATCCCGGTTCCAGGCTGCGGATCTGTGCAAAAAGCGTAGTAGGTGCAATGATAGCAGGATAGGAAAATATCTGATCCAGCCCGCTTAGATCGATACGGCGGTCCAATTCCGGGTAAGCCAAAATCGCTTTCATTTCAGAACCGAACAGAAAGAAATTGTCCTGATGACTATAGAAAAACGGACAGATACCAAAATGGTCACGGGAAAAAAACAGGCTTTGCTCATTTTTGTCATAAAGCGCAAAAGCGAACTGGCCATTTAACTTGTTAACACTATCTGTGCCGTACTCTCTGTACAGATGGAGAATAACTTCCACGTCACAATCTGATCTGAACACATGTCCTTTGGCTTCTAATCCGGCCCTCAGTTCACGGTAATTATAGATCTCACCGTTACAGATCATCATCAAGTTACCATCCCGCGAGATAAACGGTTGTTGTCCCCCTTTCAGATCTATTATACTTAAACGTTTGAACCCCAGGCCTACGTGTCCATCAATATGTATACTCATATCATCCGGACCACGATGCTCAATAGTCTCCGCCATATTCAGGAGTGTTTCCTTGGCGATGGACCTGTCTGTATCTTTATATACTATTCCTGTTATACCGCACATAATGCTTTAATTACATTAGTTCAATTCGAGATGATTTTGTTTTCCGGATACGACTGTAAAAGCGGCTATTTCTCCGAATACATAGTATATCGTATCCAGCATCGCGGTGCCGATATTATGAACTATCTGCCTTTTACTTCCGTTGTTTATAGCCTGCACTTGTGCAGGCGCCGGCCAGTGTAAACCGATCGTATTGATACCATCCTTGCACAGATCTCCTGCCGCGGTGAGAGTACAGGTGGTCCAGCTTCCGTCAATCTCTAGCTCACTGATAAGCTGGTCATTCAATGTAAGCGGTATTCTTACCGGTGCATTTCCCTGTTCAGGCATCCTTAGCGAAATATTAAATGAAACCGGTACACCTTTACTTGCTACGAGGTAAAATCTGGTATAATTGTCTCTCGCCTGGAAACACGCAGTCTTTGTACCCTGGTATTCGTCGTATGAGGTAGCATGATACAATGAATCCAGCAGGTTGATCTGCTGCTCTTCGACACTATGCTCTTTTTTTCTCAGGTCATCTATATAGGTCTGAATGTTAACCCCTACCTTCTTTAATGCGGCTATGATAGCATCCACCAATTCCAGTTCCATCGACTTTGCATTCCTGGGATGGATCAACGCATGTACATATCTATCTAGTCCTGTGCTTTCCGTCAGGATGGTCGCCAATGTTTTACAAAGGTTATTAGGCGTGCTGCGGCTGATCATGTCACAGTAATAGATCATAAACCGGCTGATATGCTGTGAAGCATACAAGGCCTTAATACAATGGTGATACAGGATATCATATGATTGCCCCCAATGGGCATTATGGATAGCCGCAAAGAAATGTGCACGGGCACTCACGTCTTTCTCCGGTTTTATTGCAGTTGCGGCAACGGCACGTTTGTTTTCCTCATTATTCAATTCAAAAATATGTCCGGCGATCGCTTCAGCCACCAATTGGGTACCTTCCGCAGTAAAGTGGCAGTAATCTAGAAAGAGATCACTCCCTGGTATTTTCCCTTTAAGGTGAGATTTGAAGAGTGCAGCAATGTCGAGTACGTTGATATTATACCGGGCAGCTTCCTTCAGGATTGTCTCCCTGATGATGCTGTACATCCGGGGTTTACTATTAGTGCGGCAAAAAATAGCAGTATCCCTTCCTTGCTCAAGGTATTGCCTGGCTTCATCCCATTTTTCCATTTTCATATTACATTCTGCCAGCAATTCATATCCGTATGGGTGACTGGGGTCGAGCGATATCATCTCTGTAGCATACGTGATGCAACGATCCAGCTCATTTTCAGCCAGTGCAGCTTCGGCACCCGTCCTGGCATTGAGCCAATCCGCAATATTGCTACCAGCTAATCTTGAAACAAATTTCTCGCCGGGAGTACTTCTGCAGTGAAGCAGGTTAAATTCCGGAATAGCAAAGATGACCGGGATATTTTTGCCCGACACGATTTCGTTTAGATAGGAAAGGAAGGAACGCACTAATTCAGAAAATATCTCTTCTAGTTTCGCTTTCAGGTATTGGGTGTCTTCTCGCCGGGATAATGCCTCCCCGATCGTTTGATAATAGGTACTATCAGTGGCAATCAGCTCGACCAGATCATCCCTCCAGTTATTACCGGCAAGTATCAATATTATGTCTGGTTGCAATGCTAACGCCTGCTTACATCTCTCCTTCAGTCCGGACATACCCAAATTGGTTTCCGCCAGGTCTATCACTTCATATTTGTTCACGCCTGCGTTTGCATTTATATATTGCTCCAGTACACCTGCAGGAGTAAATCCCGGGTCCAGTAAAAACCCTCTTGCTACAGATTCTCCCAACAGCACTACTCTTTTTCTTTCGCTTTTAGGCGGTATGGAAGGGATATCCGCGAAAAAGCTCCAACGATCTTTCATTGCTATATCCCGTACATAGTAAGTACCATCGCTTTGTGTATCAGGTATATATATTCCTATCCTGTCAGCATTATCTGCGGTGGGAGCCTGTTTGTTTTCTTTCGGCACAGTATCGTATCCCAGCTCGTCCAGTAATTCGTTCATCCGCTGGGTATCCGGACTACTTTCTGCTATGCGGGTAGCCAGTTCTGCTGCGATTTTTCGAGTATGTTCGGTGGATCTTATCGACATGATAAATCTATTTTACAGCGATTAGATAAATGTATAAACGTTGGGGTTCACTTCGAATTCCGGGCGTTCTACCAGATTGAGATTAATCATCTTCAGCATACTGGTATCGTTATCACTGGCATCGATTATATAATTCTCGAGCACCAGGCAGTCAATATCTGTTGTAATAAAACAGACCAATGCTTCTTCAGGTGTACATACGATAGGTTCGTCTCTCACATTAAAAGATGTGTTCAATAAGATAGGGCACCCCGTAAGGTCCTTAAAGGCCTTCAGCAATCCGGCAAACCGCGGATTGGTATCTCTGGATACGGTCTGTACCCTGGCAGAACCATCCACGTGGGTAATAGCAGGGAGATCCAGAGAAGATATAACCTGACATGTTTCTAACATGAATGGAGATTCATGATCCAGATCGAAGTGTTTCGTGGTTTCTGAGCTTAGTATTGCCGGCGCAAATGGGCGGAAAGCTTCTCTTTTTTTCACCATTGCATTTATGCGGTCTCTCATTTCAGGGCCTCGGGGATCGGCCAGAATCGATCTTGCTCCAAGAGATCTAGGGCCAAACTCCATTCTTCCATGAAACCATCCGATAACCTTTCCCTCCCCAATTCGGCGTGCTATCTCTCTCAGCAATTCTCCCTCGTCATTATTAAATGAATGATGTTTCAATGCCGTCGACTTTAACAACCGTGCAATTCTATTATCATCAAAGGATGGACCCAGATAGACATGTTCCAATCGCTTTTTCATGGGTAAACCTGTCAGTTCTGTATATGCCAGTGCAGCAGCACCCAAAGCGCATCCGGCATCATTTGCAGCCGGCTGAACGAAAAGATTTTTAAACGGGCTGTGCTTCAGTACCTTACCATTTGCCACGCAATTAAGCGCGACCCCGCCCGCCATACAAAGGTTGTCGGATCCGGTCTGCTCATGTAAATAACATGCTTTGGCTATCAATATTTCCTCTAATACCACCTGCAGGCTTTTGGCGATATCCTGATGTATCTGTAATATTTCTGTTTCCTTCTTCCGTGGCGGAACACCGAACAGATCGGATAGCGTATCTGCAAACATCTTCTCTCCCTTGAGGAAATCGAAGTATTTCATATTTAGCCTATACTGTCCTTTCTCATCCTGCTCAACAAGGGCTCTGACTGCGTCTACATAGCGAGGTGTACCATAAGGTGCCAATCCCATCACCTTATACTCACCACTGTTTACGCTAAAGCCAAGATAGCTGGTGATAGTACTATACAAAAGACCCAGCGAGTCAGGGAAGATCACTTCCTCGAAGATGTCGAGCTTTTGTCCACGACCTATCCCGTACGTCGTAGTAGCCCACTCTCCTACTCCATCAATGGTAAATACCGCTGCGTCTTCAAATCCGGAATAGAAAAAACTACTGGCAGCGTGTGAATGGTGATGGTCATAATATTTTACGGGACCATTATATCCGAGTTCTTCTAATATGCGGGCAGTTACATTTCCCGAACTCAGGTTAAGGGCCGTACTTCTATCCCACTGATCTTTGCCACTCCATAACTGACGTGCCATTTTCTTAACCGGATCTTCGTAATAAGCAATGCAATTGATATCTGCAATACCGATACCTGCCGTCTCCAGGCAATAGAGAAAAGCTGCCTTAGGCAGATCCGGGTCATTCTTTTTTCTGCTAAAGCGTTCTTCCTGGACAGCCGCCATCAACACGCCATCTTTTAAGATACAACAGGCAGAATCGTGATAAAAAGCAGAGATCCCTACTACATTAAAGCTCATTATCAGAATAATTTTAGTTGTGAATATTATTTACGTATTTAGAATTTAAAAACCCTTTTCCATTGTTGCATTGAATGCACTCAGCTGCTCTTTTTTAACAGATATTTCTGCAGGGGTCAGGTAGTTCAGACCGTGGAGCGGATGATCCGGGTTTTTCAGTACATCGGTCATAAGTGAAATAAAGTGCCCGGACATCTTTTTTATCCTCTCCAGATCATACAGGTCCGTATTGAACTCTATTCCACACAACAGGCCATCGGCTGTTTCCTCAAATTCGAACCTGATATCACCTTTGCTGATACCCGCATCTATCCCTTCCGGATATATTTCCAGATCATGCATACGCGGCAGGTCGCTGGCTGCTACCTGGATATTCTGAAAAACAACTACTACGTCAAACAACGGAGACCGGCTCATATCCCTGGATACACCCAGTTCTTCTACAAGCCGGTCAAAAGGATATACCTGATGCTCAAATGCCTCTAAAGCAGTCGTTTTTACCTGTTGAAGTAAGGCAAGGAAAGAAGCCTGTTTATCGATCTTATCTCTCAGTGCCAGGGTATTCAGGTAATACCCGATCTGGTACTCCAGATCCGGATGCTCTCTTCCCGCAACGGGTGTCCCGATAATGATATCTTCCTGACCAGAGTAACGGAACAGAAGTGCTTTTACTAAAGCGGTCAGCCCCATAAAAGGAGTTACCTGTTGTTCATGCAATAACGTTTTCCACTTATCATACAAAACATTATCAATATCGAAGGGATACTGTGCACCACTATATGTCTGTATATCCGGCCTTTTCTTTTCGCCTGGTAATTTCAGAACCGGTATCTCTCCGGATAATTTTTGGAGCCAATAATTCCGATGGGCCAATAATCTCTCGCCCGAAAGCTCTTCCTGCTGCCAGTGGGTGAAATCCTTATACTGTATGGTCAGGGCGGGAAGTTGAATAGTTCTCTCCAATACTGCTGCATTATACAGTTGTACTACCTCCCTCATAAATATCTGAAGCGACCATTCATCCGCAATTATGTGGTGCATACAATACAACAGCAGATATTCCTGGATATCCAACTTGAGTAATACGATCCGGAGCAGGGGTGCTTGCTGCAACTCAAAGGGATGAAGCGCGGCTTTTTCAATTTCTGCGGAAATGAGGTGTTTAACATCGGCTCTTCCACAAAAGTCCAGCTGAGTGATGTAAAAATTTATGTTATCCTGAATACGCTGCCAGGCGATACCCTCCTCCATAAAAAAAGAGGTACGCAGGCTTTCGTGACGGGCTATCACTTTGTTTATTGCGGTTTCAATGGCTGTAGGTACTATATGACCGATCAGCCTGTAGGACATAAACATATTGAATGTTGGTTGTCCTTTAATACGCTCTTCCAACACCCATATCCGCTGTTGTGCATGGGATAGTGGATACCTGTCCTGCACAGCTATAGTAGGGATAGGTACAAAATCAGATTTATCAGATCGCTGTAATAATTTTGCCTGTGCTTCAATCGTAGCATGATTAAAAATGTCGACGATGGTCAGCTGGGTATCAAGTTGCTTATAGATCTTTGATATCAATTGAATTGCCTTCAAGGAAGACCCTCCCAGTGTAAAAAAGGACGCGGACCTGCTGATCTGTTCTATACCAAGTATCTGCTGCCAGATGCCGGCAATAGTTTGCTCGTCTCCCGGCCGGGGATGTTGTTCTTCACCAAGTACGAGCATGGTAGCCAGTTTAGGCAATTGCTTCCTATCGACTTTTCCGTTGACATTGAGTGGAAACTCCTTTAACCAGACGTAATAACCTGGTATATGGGAGACGGGCAGTGCTCTCCTGAGGATCTCTACCAATGTGGTACCGTTCGTCTCTTCACCTGTATAATAGCAAACCAGCGATTGCTGCAGGTCTTCCACTGTGATCAACAATATTTCCACCTGATCTATTCCCTGCACATTCAACAACGCACTTTTTACCATGTCCAACTCAATACGAATGCCATTGAATTTAACCTGATCATCTTTTCTTCCCAGCAATTCCAGGTTACCATCGCTCCGATAACGCCCAATGTCTCCTGTACGGCAGACAATATCCGCTTTATCCTTCACTACCGGATTCTGGACGAATAGCTGTTCATTCAGCTGTTTATCAATGTATCCTTTAGTTACAAAAGGGCTCTTAATATAAATATCTCCAATTTCACCAGGAGCGCAGATCTGATCGTAATTAATCACGGCAATGCTGGTATTACTGATGGGTTGCCCTACTGGTATGATATCTCCCGGTAACCAGTCTGAATGTGTTATCAGGTACCTGGATTTGAGTATGGTAGTTTCTGTGAGGCCATATAGATTAGACAGCAAGCATTTATCACCATTTATGTGTTTCCAGTTGAGTACGTCTTGCCCATATAACCTTTCTCCTGCCAATGCAATATGCCGCAATGCCGGGAGATCCTTTCCGGACTCCTTTAATGATTTCATCAGTACCCTGAATAGAGAGGGCACTGTTTGGAGTATTGTAATATTCTTATTAAATAACCATTCGGAGAGTTGATCTGTATGCTGGCGAACGCTCTTTGCCGGCACACAAAGTGTAGCGCCGGCTGTCAGCGCAACTAATATATCTTTCAATGAAGCGTCAAAGGTAAGGGGCGCCAACTGGCTGATCCGATCTCCGGGTTTTATCTCAAATGCATTGCGATGCCAGTGTATATAGTGAGCAAGGCTGTTATGCGTCCCGATAATTCCTTTATTCAGCCCTGTCGAACCGGAAGTATAATATATATAAGCATTATCCTGCTTGTCTATTTCCGGGTATTGTGGGGGTTCACGTAGTAAGATATCTTCCTGAGGAATGGACACGTAGCTGTCGCCATTCCATTTCCAGCAAGTCCAGCCTGAGGCTTCCATGGTTATGCCAGCCAGATCGTCGAGATGTAGTTCATTGAGTATTGCTGTAGCAGCGATGGAGATGAGATAGGGAGCATATATTCCTGATGAGTGGAAGAAACTTGTAATTCTTTCGACCTGTTCCGCGTTAACAATCAGTACGCTGGGGTGGGTTTGTTCAAAGATATGCGAGAGCTGTTTGTCCGGCAGATCAAAGCTGACAGGCATGTATACCTGTCCTCTTTTAAAGCAGGCCAACAGGCTGGCTATTGATCTTATACCAGCATGCAACGCCACGCCTACTACCTCTCCGGTCTTCAATTGCAATACTTCGAGGTAACGGCATAGGTCGTTGATTTCTGTATTCAGCCGTTCGTAACTACATTGTTCGTTATCTTCTTCAATAGCAATAAGGGAAGGGTATTCGTTTGCCGTCGCTTCGAATACCGTATATAACAGTTCTTTTATCATATTCAGATGAATTTCAGATCAATTCAGGGAAAACTATTTTTCGGGCATGGAATATCCTGACCCAGCTTTTAACTGAGCATTGTCCTTACTGATAAAATCCGGGAATTACTTGTTGGGCTATTGACGGCCGGGCATGCATAATAATCGAGGGAGGCTGGCCGAAGCCTCCTGATTATTGAATGGTTCTATTGGAATTTCTCTATGTTAGCTGCGCAGATTCTTAATAGCAGCGACCTGGGCTGCCTTTATTGTCTGCATACTTATGGTGACTAATGTAATAATTACGAGTAGTATACCAGATAGAACGAAGATCCACCAGGAGATATCTACCCTGTATGCAAAATTGAGCAACCATTGGTTCATTACGAACCAGGCTACCGGTGAAGCGATTACAAATGCGATAGCTGATAGTCTTACAAAGTCTCTTGACAACAGCATAAAGATCGTTGTATCGGAAGCGCCCAAAACTTTGCGTACGCTTATTTCTTTTGCCCGTTGTGCAGATGTAAAAATGGAAAGTCCCATCAGGCCGAGGCAGGCGGTAAAAATAGCCAGTCCCGTGAATATCGTGAATACCCTGCTGAACAATCTCTCATTGCTGTATTGATTATTAAATTGTTCATCCAAGAAGTAAAACTCAAACAAATTGCCAGGGAAAAACTGGAGATATCGCTCTTTAACTGCTGCTATTGTCGTATTCAGATCCTTGGTATTTACCTTGATGGATATGGGAGATTCGGTACTGTAGTTATTGGGAAGTAATATTGTCGGTTCTACTTTATATCTTAAGGATTTCTGATGGAAGTCTTTAACGACCCCCACGACATCCCGTTCATTGTTGAATACCACCACTTTTTTCCCGATTGCATCCTCATCGTTATTAAATCCTAATAGTTTCACTGCCGCTTCGTTAAGAATAATATTATGTGATGCTACTGCCTTCGTACTGTTATCAATGGTGGTGAAGTTCCTGCCAGCAACTAGTTTTACATCATAAAGTTTAATAAACCCCTCGTCAATATTCATATGTCTCATAGTCAGGTTAGCCCTGGTATCCATGTCTGCACGATGTACATTAAATGCTCTGCCCATCTCCTCTCCGGGCACCCTTCTTGATGTAACAGCATTCAGCACGTTAGGGATATTTTTAACCTCTCCTTTAAAACTATTGGTTTTATCAGCAAAACTGGAATCTGCGCCGGTGAGTATAGGAGGCTTTACTATTAATACCTGCTCTATATCCATCCCCAACTTCTGGTTATTCATATAACTCAGTTGTCTGTAGATGACGATAGAACCTATTATCAGGCCTGCGGTGATAGTAAACTGCCCTACCATCAACGCCTTTCTCATGAAAATGCCTTTCCCGGAGCTGACATAGTTACCTTTCAGGACCAGGATCGGCTTAAAGGCGGAAAGTACAAATGCAGGATAGAAGCCAGCACCCAATACGCTCAACAGGCATAAACCGATGAGCGCAAAAGTGAGTTTATAATTACCCATACCCGCTGCTAAAAGGTAGGGCAATGAAAGCTTTGTTTGAATAAGATTATTGAATGCATTCTGCACAGAAAAGATGATAACAATCGCCAGCAGGATTGCAATAACGTTTACGAGCAGGGATTCGATCATAAACTGTTGGATGAGTAGCTCTCTCGTTGCCCCTACTGCTTTTCTCACGCCTACTTCTTTGGCCCGGTTCATGGATCTGGCAGTTGACAGATTGGTATAGTTAACGATGGCGATAACAATGATTAAGACAGCGATGATAAGAAGTCCCCATACTATGGTAGAGCTATCCGTCTTACCGATCTCGTATTCGAAGTCGGAATACAGATGTGCATTTGATAAGGGTTGCAGGTAAAATTTCTCGATACTGCCCGATACCTTGATGCCATCAAAATATTTCTGACTGAATCCGGTTAATTTATTTTCCAGCTGGTGATAATCAGTACCTGGTTTTAATTGCACATAGTGCCAGAAATCAGACTCTTTGAAGTCGTAATCAGCAGCGGTCCAGTTAATGTTTCCTCCACTATACAAAGATACATATGACATTAACATATCAAACTGGAGATGGGAATTCTCTGGCACATCTTTAACGACGCCGGTCACCCTATATGGAAGAGAATCCCGGGACATGATAATGGGTTTGCCAAGAGCCGCCTGAAGGTTATCATCTTTTATACCGAAAAGTTTTTTTGCCAAACTCTCGGTAACAACGATCGTATTCGGTTCCTTAAGAGCAGCGGTCTGATCTCCGGCTATCAGTGGATAGGAGAACATCGTCAGAAAAGCATTATCCACCGCTAATACTTCCTGGTCTCCGATTTTTGTTTCATTATAGGTAACTATCTGTTGACGAAAGGGTTCAACACGCGAATTGGCAATCACCTCTTCGTAGTCGTCTTTCATAGCTTTTCCGATAGCGGAATAGGTAATAGTGCCATGCTGCACCAGCTTCCCATTCTGATACCTGTCATTTACGACCCTGTATAAATTATCTACATTTTTGTTGAATTGATCGAAACTCAGCTTAAAGGCTACATACTGTAATATCAGCAAGCAGGCTGCAATTCCGATAGCCAATCCTATAATATTAATGCCGGAAAATAGTCTGTCTTTGACAATATTACGCCATGCGATCTTAAGGTAGGGTATGAACATATATCGGGATTAAGGGTAGAGTTAGTGGTCGATAAGTTAGTTAAAGGTTTTCAATAATTCCGGATATATTGAGGGATCGTCACTTTATCTATCTATTAGTCAGTAATTTAGCTAAAAAAGAACAGGTCAGCTCTTCAATTTTTACATCCTCGCTCGGAGATTATAAAAAGCAATATACTAAAATACCTGTACATCTATATTATTGTTCCCCTTAAGAATATAAGCATGGACAGGATGGTTTGTCCGCCACCGGATGCATATATTATTCGGCGGCCAGATAAGGTATCGGCACATGGGCTAATACGACCCGGTTTAAAATATTTACCCTGACCAATACATTTTTTGTCCCATTATGTTTGACGACTTCGCATGTTAATCCTTTTAGTGGTCCTTCGAGAATTTGCAGGGTATCAGATGGACTAAAATGTTCTGTTAATACCTTTATGTCTTCTCCCTGGTGCATGACTATTCGAAGGCTATTAATGATCTGCTCATTTACGGAGGCAATCTCTTTACCAAATCTGACATAAGATAAAACGCCATCCGTATCCTGTATGTCATAGTACTCTTTCAGGTTATGTACTTTTACAAAAACATAAGAAGGAAAAAGTGGAACATCGATGTACTTACGCCGGTCACTCCATTGGCTGAGTTTTCTGACCAGAGGAAACAGTAGTTCGACCTTTTGTTTGGTAAGCCGTTGTACCACTTTTCCTTCCTGCTTAGGCATAGTATAGACTAAGTACCAACTGTTAAAAAGCGTTATCATAGAGAAAGCTTGGGTTGTACATGTCCTGATGATACAAAAAAACAGCTCCCGCTACAGTGAGTCACATTTTACTCATTGCAATTTCTTTCCGATCTGATAATTCTTGATTTTTAAGATAGATTATAGCTCATATATACGGGGACCATACTCTGCATCCTTGTCTATTCTATTCATAAAGGGCTTGAGCGTAAATACATATCCTAAATTGCTGAGCTTGGGTTGTGGTATATTATTTACCCGAGCCATAGGTATTAATATGGTACTGGTGGTACCATCAGACATAATACTTGGAGTTCAGTTTAGCATGTGCAAAAGAGACAGTTTTTAATCTAGCTAGCTTAGGGTTCGATTACTTCGTTGTTGGCAATTACGTTAAGGTGAACAAACTAAAACAAACAAAACTCAGGTAACTGCAAACAGTATTTTGTACTGATGGATATATTGCTGATATGTATACCACCTGCACCAAATGAAATTAAGAATTTTTATCTGAATCAAAAAAATATATTATTATTAACACCATTGTAAATACGTTTTAGTTTCCTTACTTTTCCTTCGGATCATTTTGTTACTCACTTCTTTGTAATGCCGCTCCGATTCAGGATTGTTCTCATCTGTAATAGCTTTTTGAAAGCATTGTAAAAATAAAAAGTCACAACATTTTAACGTTACATGTCTGTGATACGACGTTCCTGATTCCTCCCATATCAGCAATCGCAGCGATCGTCGCCTTTACTACGTCATAAACAAATGAAACATTGACGGTGCGGTATACATCACGGGGAGAATGATAATTTGAATTGCGTACATCTCCGGTGTCACCAATTGAAAGTGCTTTAAAGCCTGCATCCCAAAAACTAACAAAATCAGAAGCCCTGAAATATTCCGGGGCAAATCTACCATCATCTGGCACCACCAGTGATACGACAGCAAGCGTGGCCACATTTTCAGAACTCGCTTGCTCGAAAGCAGCAACCATTTCAGCAGACTGCTCGTTAGCCACAAGCAGGATAAAATCTCCTTTGAAGTGATTGTCTGCAACCTTCTTATATGCAACAGGGAATCCTTCTTTCAATCCTTCCGGAAAAGGCTGGCTACCGACCTTATCCATATAGCACCCGATCATGTCAAAATTGATCATATAGTCTATATTCTTATGTTCTCCAAGCGCAGAAACATAAAATTTACTGCCCAACATTCCAGCTTCCTCCTGGTCGAATCCTACAAAGGCTACATCGTTGTTCAACCGGTATTTAGATAATACCCGCATCACTTCCAACATCCCTGCCACACCTGACGCATTATCATCTCCGCCCCATGAGCCTTTAACAGCATCGAAATGAGCCCCGAGTACAATTTTCCCCTTACCAGCCATTATACCATCCAATTGCCCGATAACATTATCAGCTTTGTAAGCATTAAAATTAAAACGTTGTCTTTGTGTCCGCAGGTGTCCCATCCTGAATGCGCTCTCTAAGTATAGCTTTATTGTCTCCAAATTTTCCCTTCCATTCGTAAAATGCCGCTTCACTGACAATTCCTGTAAGTGCTTTCTAATATTGTTAGAATCGACCTGTGTCAGCAATTCTTTCAGGTCCACCTTGGTATGGTCATCTACTATTACGCCCATTTGATACTTCCATATTTCACTATCTGCTGGTGTGTAGCGCCAGACAATCTGTTTTGCCGATCCGGCTCGTATAGTTGTTCCTACGTCTCCTGATAAGTCCCCTCCTTTGAGGATAATGATCTCCCCCTGATCTGTCTGTAAAAATGGAATGACTGTAAATGAAGCATCTTGTTGGCCTAACAAGCTATAATTTATCCTGACCTCCCTTTTGAGTGTGTCGACGAAGGCACGAAGGTTTTTTATCTCCGTTAAATGCCTGGTCGCATTTGCATGTGGAGCCCACAAGACATACAGCATAACAAAGAGTACGACCCTCCTCATAAGAAATTATATTTCAATACATTATTACGGAACTCATTGTTAACATTTGCTTGCCGTTACTGGTCAAGACTATCCGCTACAGACATTTCAAGCGCTCAATGGTGACAGTTTATTATGCTACTAAAGCTAGTCAATAAAATTTGACAACCTGAGATTGATAATTGACATAAAAGACATCAGCCCGGACGTATAAAATCGTCCGGGCTGATCATTATAGTTTAACTTAAGACTTGTTAGTGGATTCCAAGAGGATTAACAATCACTTGTGTAGCCCCCCACATACAATGGTTGGCTCAGAATGAACAAGCACTTCCATACCTTCTGGCCGGCCTGTTCGCCTGGTTGGATATTATACATTTGAAAGCTAAGATGGCGCAACATCATAATTACCAGCAATATTTTAATTTTTCTGCATTTTAAAATTTCCTGGTTAGCTAGTGAAAAATCAATATGCATAGTGTGATATTCAAATGACCTCAGTTATTCCTTTGTATCAGAGAAATAATAGTAAGTGTAGAAGTCGGATCGTTACAGTGGTCTTAGCCAGTGGCTCATAAGCGGATAGGGCGCTAAGCCGATATTTTTTGACTGATGAGGTTCAGCTGTCATTCCGGCCCATTGCAACATTGGGACTCCGAAAGTATGTCCTGCTTCAAATTGTTCAGCGATATTACGCCCTTCCCCTTTATACCCTTGTTCATGAAAAACAAAGGCAGGGTCAATCTTTAGATGTTTACAAGCAGCAAATGACCACGCGATCGCCATCATTTCTTCTGCTGCATGGTTCTCTCGGCCTCCAATATTGTCTTGTCTCAGCATTGTTCTTTCTGCAGGAGGTACCACGGCAATATGACCTGCCTCGTGCAGCAAATCTCCCGGGTGTTGCAGTTGCTGCTTATCTACCAGGATACAGCCGCCATCGATCTGCAAGCCAGGCAGGAAAGTGGGATCGGATAATTTCCGGAAAATTACCGGGATACCGATAGAACGAATAAATGTTACCGCAGTCTCAAAGGGTTGCATGGCAGATAATTTCAAATACTGATGTAAGATAAAAAATTCAAGCATGTAAAGAAATGCTCCTTATCGCTACAATGTTATTATAACGTAGGTTAATCATTTTTCTGCAGGAATACGATCAATATAGCCAGCAAACCGCTAATAGCTCCAAATTGATAGATTGCACCATAACTGAACCACCCGGCGATCAGCCCGGCAACCGGTCCGGCTATTCCCAATGAAATATCAAAAAAGGCGGCATAAGACCCCAGTGCCGTCCCTCGCATTTGAGGAGATACTTTTTTTATCGCCAGCACCCCTAAAGCAGGGAAAATAAGAGAAAAACCTGCCCCTGTAAGGCTACACCCGATCAATGCAACGGATTCGGAGCTGGCAAATCCAATTAAAAGCTGTCCGATAACCTCGATGAACAGGGAAAACAGTGCGACCTGATAGCCGCCATATTTATCCGGGAATGAAGAGAAAAACACACGGGTAAGTACATAAAACATCCCAAATGCCATAAAAGCCATAGAAGGATTCCCCCAATTTCTCTCTGCGAATAAGAGGGCGATGAAAGAAGAGATGCAGGCAAAACCTATCGAAGCAAAAGCTAATCCCAGCCCCTGTCCGGCAATCACACCAATCACCTTGTAAAACGGTGTTCTGATATGTGACTTGTCCACGGGCAGATCAGGGAGTTTAGTGGTAGAGAGCCAGCTGATAACAGACAATGCAAGAATAGTCCCAAACACATAGGTAATGCCCTGCGTCTCTTTCATCCAGATCGCAAGAGGGGCGCCGATCGCGATACCTGCATACATAGCAATGCCATTCCATGTCATGACTTTTCCCGATTTCTGGATGCCTACCAATCCTATTCCCCAGGTCAGCGCCCCGGTTACAGACATACTCTCTGCTACGCCATGCACTATCCTCGCCAACAGGATCATCCCCAATGCCAGCGATCGATGCTGGCTAAAAGTAGCTACTGCCAGGTATAAAATGCCAGATACCATTACCAGCGATATCCCCGTATAACTGCTCGCTCTGGCACCTCTGGTATCTGTCATCTTACCGGCAGAGGCTCTCGTTAATAAAGTAGCCAGTGATTGTATCCCAATGACAATGCCTACCGCCAGACTTCCATACTTTAAATCGCTTTTTATGAAGGCGGGTAGTACTCCCAGCATCATTCCGATCGTGAGGTATATCGCAAATACCGAAATGATGATTGGTACTATTATACTAAAAAATGCGGCGTCGGTTTTGTCGTTCTGTGTGACCGGTAATGTTAAAGTATTTCTTTCTGACATTTTGTATCGTTTTTATTACGTCGAATATGAACGGTGCAAAATTAGAAAGACAGCGTACGCTGAACGACGGGTATCCAATGGTTATAATAGGACAAATCATGGTTTTCGGCTCCGGAATACAGAAGCCGTCATGCCGGTGTTCTTTTTAAAGAACCGTGAAAAGTAAGTATGATCTTCGTATCCCAACTCGTACGCGATCTGTTTAATATCGAGTGGTGTATAGTGCAGTAATCTCTTCGCCTCCAGTACAATTTCCTGTGTTATCCAATAGCTTGCCGGGAACCCGGTCGCCTCCTTGACTATTTCATTGAGATACAACGGCGTAATATTAAGCAATGCGGCATAAGCCTTTACTTGTTTTAACTCCTTGAAGTTAGCAACTATCATTTGTTTAAACCGGACAATTGTATTATACTTTTGTCCAGCCATGTGCGTTATTGAATTTTGCGTCTGAACGATTTTCGATGCGATCTCTGTAATCAGCGCCTCTGCCAGTGATTTGAGCAGGGATTTCTGAAGGGGGCCCTGCTCTTGAACGACCTCTTCTATCAGCGGCGCAATTTTAAAAGAAATGTCATCTGCCTGTGCGATAGCTGCCTGCTGTGTATTAAGGTAGGTATCGAAGATCTCCCGGCATTGTTTTGAGATCATCCCGGTCTCTACAAAGGTGATCCATCCTTCACAATGTTTCTTCTCAATGTATCGATGCACCTGCCCTGGTGTAACATAACACAGGCAGGCACCTTCCAGCGCCACCTCGTTAAAATCCAGCTCCCATAAAGAATAGCCTTTCCGTTGGATAATAAACATATAATGATCATCCCGATGGGGTACCTGCACTGAACTGTTGATCCCGCTTACCGCCTTAATTGCTACGTATATACTTTTCAACTCATGTTTATGTAGTGCTATCGTATTTTTTTTCATCGAAGAACATTATAATTATCTGATGCAAAAATACGAAGGATATTAATGTACAGCTTGATATCCTATTGACGATCTGTCCGCTGCTCTCTCCTGCGGTTTTTGCTCAGTCCGGATAAAGCAGTATTGGCAAGTTTTTTTACGATCTATAGGTATCGGCTAACCATACAAAGGAAAACTATGAAAGCAGTCATCTTACTAGGTACACTCAAAAAGAGCGATCTTTCCAATACAGCAACGTTAACCGACTTCTTTGCAGAAAACTAGGATCACAAAAAGTCGATTGCGAAATTATCAGTCTGGTAAATGAAAATATTCTCCCCGGTACACTGCTCGATATGGGACCCGGCGACGCCTGGCCCGCTATATGGAGAAGCTGGGAACAGGCAGCTATTAGATAAAATGATCGGGCAACTGCTGAAATATGCTGCGCCTCGAATGGCTGCCAGCAAGTAATCAACAAAAAGGCTCCCTCGTAAGGAAGCCTTTCAACGTTAACAACGTACAGTTGAGGGAGGACACCCAGACAACTGACGGCTGCAGTAGGCGGAGGACAGCTAACCGGCAACCGTTTCTATGCATTAAACTGCCGTAAGTGGTGATCCAAATGCTTGTATACAAAAATACCAATCTCTGCTACTTGCATTTTACCAAAGAAATCATGGACGAAAGCCGGATTTGAGAAATGCCCATATGCAGTTACCTGCTCCATCAGTATATCTTTCTCCAGCTCTGCACCTCCCATCTTCTCTTTAATGGCAAAATCTCCCGCAGGCATATTTTTACCCATCGGCCGGTCATCTTTCACCTGACCTTTCAATGCCATTTTCCCAAATATCTTCCCTAACAACCCCTGTTTATAACGATATGATCCCCTGCCCAATACCCAGTTATTCCAGATCACACAATGCCTGATCATCTGATGGATATTCATTTTACCCCATTGCGCTTTACTTTGCGGGGTAAGCGTGTTGATCCTGGTAACTAATTCATCCCTAACGGCTTTGTCGAATACTGTTTTCATAACATTGCTTGTTTGTACTGTAAAAGTATCTCAGCGCTAAAATTCCATCACTGTGCAAAAGTGACATCAAGGGGTGCGTTTCGTGCCATTTTTCTATATACTTTTGACCTAGTAAAGTCCAGGGAATATGAAACACATTTCCATTATTATATATGAAGATGTTTTACCGACAGCAGTGGCCAATACTACTGCCTTACTGACCAGCGCCAATGAAGCGGCGGCCGGAAAAGGACGCCCGCTCCCCTTCGATATCGAACTGGTAAGTGCCGGAGATAAACAAGTACAATCGGGCATGCTCGTCCAGCTTTGTTGCAGCAAGACCATATCAGACCACTTTGATACAGATGTGGTCATTATCCCACCGATGAATACGACATCGGTAACCGTCGATGCACTATTGTCTCGCAATAACCAACTTATCAGCTGGATACAGGAGCAGTATGCTAGCCACGCACAGGTCATCAGCCTTTGTACAGGTGCTTATATACTGGCAGCATGTGGTTTATTGGATGGCATGCCTGCCACCTCGCATTGGGGTGCATTGGAAGATCTGCAAAAGAGATATCCGCTTATCAACTTCCAGGCAGATAAAGTCATCACTCACTCGAAAGGTATACTTACCGGTGGGGGTGGATTCTCTTCTCTCAATACATTACTGTACTTCATAGAGGGCCATTGTGGTAAAGAGATAGCCGTGGAGCTCAGCAAATTCTACGCACTGGACTATAGCCGCACCTCACAGCAGATATTTTCTGTTTTTTCAGGCCAGCGCTCCCATGATGATGAAGAGATACACGAAGCGCAAAGTTATATTGAAGCACATTTTAAAGTAGACCTGTCTGTAGAGGAAGTCGCCAGGCATGTGAATATGAGCAAACGGAATTTTATACGACGCTTTAAAAACGCGACGTCCTCGAATCCCATCACCTTCATTCAGCGCATAAAAGTAGAAGCCGCCAAGAGAGCGCTGGAAGAAGGAGAAACCAATATAGCTGCGGTCACCTATGATGTCGGTTATAACGACCTGCGAACATTTAGAACGGTATTTAAAAGGATCACCGGACTAACACCTGTCGAATACCGCAATAGCTATAATATCAAACGGGATAAATATACAGACTTCCGGCAAGATCAGCCTTTCGTATGATCGCAATAAATTATCTTTGGATCGATTATGACAGGAATAGACAGCTACCTTCGCTCTCAGACCACCCTTAACGATGAACACATCGAACGGATCATTGCTGCCGCTACTCCCAGGTCCCTTCGTCGTAATGAATGGCTGCTGCAACAAGGTCAGATATGCAGGCATAAGACCTTTGTTGCCAAGGGGTTGCTCCGGATCTATGGTACCACAAATGACGGTGGCGAACATATCCTGCAGTTCTCACAGGAAGGTCACTGGACGGTGGATGCCGAAAGTTATCATCGCCAGAATCCCTCAGCATTTAATATCTCCGCAGTAGAACCCAGCCAGATATTACTCTGGACAAAAACAGACTTCGACCAGCTGTTAGCCGATATTCCCCAACTGGCTTTTTTTTCCCAACAGCTGGTACAACTGAATATCTATGATAACCGTCAGCGACTATTCACTACGCTGAGTGCAACTCCTGAAGAAAAATACAGCGCTTTTATCCGTGCATATCCCGATTTGCTGAACAGGCTCCCCTTACATATGATCGCTGCTTATCTTGGCCTTTCCTTAAAGACACTCACCCGCATCCGCCACGCACAACTACATCGCTAGTTCAAAATATGGTCAAATGACCACGTTTTCCGGCATGTATTGACTCAATTTTGATAATCAAAATAAGTCATTCATTATGCAAGTATTTGTTACAGGAGCTTCTGGATTCGTAGGCTCCGCTATCGTCAAAGAACTATTACAGGCAGGTCACCAGGTACTCGGCTTGGCCCGCACAGACAATGCAGCGGAAAAACTATTGGCGGCCGGCGCCAACGTACATCGCGGAAATCTTGATGACCTCAGAACAATCAAAGAAGGTGCTGCAGATTGCGATGCCGTCATTCATACCGCGTTTAACCATGATTTCAGTCGCTTCAAAGCCAGTTGTGAAGAAGATCGACAGGTCATCGAGACATTGGGCGAAGCCCTGACTGGCACCGACCGTCCCCTGGTGATCACCTCCGGAGTAGGCCTGTTGAACTATGGCCGGTTGGTAACGGAAAAGGATCAGCCAGCCTCATCCGACACCATTCCCCGTGCTGCTACAGAGGAAGCAGCCAATGCACTCGCCGCCAAAGGTGTGAACACTTACATTGTAAGGCTCCCTCCCACCGTACATGGCCCCGGCGATCATGGCTTTATATCGATGATCATCAATATCGCCAGAGAGAAAGGCCAAGCGGCATATATTGGAGAAGGCCTCAACCGCTGGCCTGCCGTACACCGGTATGATGCCGCGAACCTCTACCGGCTGATCATAGAAAAACAACCTACACAAAGGGTTTTCCATGCTGTCGCCGAAGAAGGAATCCCATTCCGGCAGATAGCGACCAGCATCGGAGAAGCCCTCCAAGTACCCGTTACGGGCCTGGACACGCAGGCAGCAACTGCCTTTTTCGAATGGTTTACTCATTTCGCGGCCATAGATTGTCCGGCATCCAGTGAACAAACACGTCAGACACTGGGTTGGATACCTCAACACCCGGAGCTGTCAGCAGAGCTGGTCCCCGGAATATATTTTTAACGATATGGTACATAAGCCTCTTGCCAAAACAAGAGGCTTTTTTAAAATCCTTAACTAGGATGCATACACACATTTTCCTACTTTTATAAAGACTCCTTTTACAAACCTCCAAAACATTACCCCCTGTACACATCCAGGTATGTCAACCTCTTTTTTATGGCATGCGCCATTGATACTGTCTTTTTCGCCTGTAACAAATCATCGGTAATACCCTCCGAACCCTTTCCAATGTCAGCACCGCTACGATCGGCACCATTGCCGTTGCATGGAGCGCAGATGGTAATACGGCCGTTAGCGGTGGATGGCTGAATACCTCCCCACCTATCGTATCGATCTGCACAGCGGTGCATATCTCCGCCCACTACCTGGAACGTTACTTCCATGGCATAAATGCCAGTGACTTCAAGAAAAGAGCGAGTCGGGTCTCATCAGCGTAAGACGCCTACCTATGGCCGGGTACCGGGCGCTCCCAGCATCTCATCACCCAACTCGGCGGAGATACGCAGGAATAACTCCATATCATTCATTTCATCTGGGGCACTCCCATCTGCTTTACCTGGGAGCCCTACTTCGCGGATCAACCGCGCAAAACCACTGGGGCTAGCTATACAGGTGGCGATCGCCTCGGTAGTACCCGTATTACATACCGCATGAGGAGTGGACTTGGGTATAAAAACAAATTCACCTGGCTGCAGAACCGTAACCTGCCCTTTCTGATAAACGGACAGCTCTCCCTCTTTTACCATGATCAATTCAGAGTACTGGTGATGCTGGTGAGGCGGCACATCTATCCCGGGCGCAAACGTGCCCTCTATCAGGTCATAACTGCCATTCGTATCCTGTTCATCTATCAGGATAGTAAGTTTTCCATTAAAGATCCAAAACGATTGTTGCATAGTAGTTGGTTAAAAGTTTATGCCAATGCTCAAAACTGCAACGGTTTATTGATACTGAAAAACAGGCTGGTCCGGCAAAGAAAGTATTTAACGTTATTTAACGTTTAGCAGCAATTAGCAACCGTCACAATGGGAACGCTCCCGGAGAATTATACAGCAGACATA
This sequence comes from Chitinophaga pendula, assembly GCF_020386615.1. Lineage (NCBI taxonomy): Bacteria > Pseudomonadati > Bacteroidota > Chitinophagia > Chitinophagales > Chitinophagaceae > Chitinophaga > Chitinophaga pendula. Next base: position 2,010,453 of record NZ_CP077769.1, on the reverse strand, counting down.
ACAGATAGTCTTCGTATATACGTACCTTTGCGGCCATTCTGCAAACAACCTAAAAACTTATGAGAGCAAGAACGTTATTTATCTTTATAGCCACTGTATTGTCCCTTACTGCCTGCAAAAAAGACGAAGTAAGGCAAGTGATCAAAAAGCCCTATGCCAATGGTGTATTACTCCTGAGCAACAGCAGCAAAGAAACAAATGGGCCTTCCGAACTCTCCTTCATAGACGAGCAGGGCAAGCTTACATTAAATATCTTCTCGACCATTAATACCGGGAAAACATTGTCCGCTGCCGCCACGAGCATCACTCACTTTAATAACCGCTACTATATTACTTCTATCGATGGTCCTAATCACCTGACAGTGATCGACGAACAAACCCTGAAGCTGGACTATACCATTACCCAATCCGGGATCGCGAAAGTAGCCTACTTTACCACCACAGATGGCAAAACAGGATATGTGAATGTCACTGACAAACGCAAAGCGGGTCTATATGCCGTAGATCTCTCCGCTAAGACCATCACCGGTACCAGCATCCCGGACAGCAAAGACGTACCCCTCATTCCAATTAGCACCGTCAACAATAGCGTGGTGACCGGCGCCGGCAAACGCCTGGTAAAAGTTGACAATAACCAGCTGCAGACATTATATACCTATAAAGAGAACGTAGCCGGTGTAGTTAAAACAGCCGGTAAAACCGTATGGATAGGGGTACAGGGTTTCACTAACAAACCTAAATTCATAAAACTGGATCAGACCCTTATCGCTGTTGACTCCGTAGAACTCGATAATAATAATTTCAAGTTACCGGCCAATGGCATACTGACCGCTTCTGGTACCGACGAATTCATCTACTGGCAGGAAACTTCGCTGGGCGTATTATGTCGCTTTAATACCCTCACCAAAGTGGCAGAGAAACTGATCGACCACCCTACTGCTGGTATCATGTACGCCACCGCCTGGAAAATAGATCCCCGGAATGGCGATATTTACATCGCAGATACGCCCGACCTATTCTCCGGAGACCTATATAGCCACCTGTACATCTTCGACAAAAATGGTAAAAGTAAACGCGTGATAAAGAATGTCGGCTACGCTGTATCAGATATCATATTTACTAATTAATACCCACAAACAAATACCCCCCGCTATGAACATTGTACCGCAAATCGCCAAACACTTCCGGGATGTACACACCGGTGGCAACTGGACCAGCGTCAACTTGAAAGATACGCTGACAGGTATCTCCTGGCAACAGGCAACTACCCGCGTCCATAACCTGAACACGATCGCCGTACTGGTATTTCATATTAACTATTACGTAGATGCCGTACTGAAAGTACTAAAAGGACAACCGCTGGAAGCAAATGATAAATTTAGCTTCGACCTACCTCCCATTAACTCGGAAGCAGAATGGCAACAACTGGTACAGAAAGCACTGCAAGATGCAGCAGCATTCTCAGCGGAAATAGAAAAATTGGAAGAGCAACGCTTGTTAACAGATTTTGCCGATCCTAAATATGGCAATTATTACAGAAATATTACGGGCATTGTTGAACATACACATTATCATCTCGGTCAGATCGTATTGATCAAAAAGATCCTGAACGAAAATAATTCGCCCGTTTAATGGTACAAAAAGGATATGACAAGGAGAGATGTTGTAACCGCATCTCTCCTTGCATATCTAAGCCCCTTAAGGATTCGTTTGCGTAGCATCCTCCGGCAACGAAACTTCCTGTGGCGCACCGGAAAGGTCCCGGTCAAATTCATACAGGTTAACGTTATTTTTCTTATCCGTGCTGGCTAGTTCATATTTATCGAACAGTTCCAGTACCAGCGTCTCTTCCTCTATCTGCTCTTTCACAAACCATTGCAGGAAGTTCCACGTAGCCCAGTCCTCCTCTCTCAACGCCAGCGATACCAGCTTATTGATCGAAGCTGAATTATCAAATTCATGTTGTATTGCCATCTCGAAAAGATCCTTCAAATCTTTAGGCTCCGGCAACACCGCAGGGATCTGGTTAATCCGGCAATACCCCTGGCGCGTATTGATATACTTCAAAAATTTCATCATATGATTCCGCTCTTCCGCTGAGTGCCGGTACATAAAATCGGCGACCCCGGCATATCCCTGGTTCTCTGCCCAGGATGCCAATGCCAGGTATACTTCCGCTGCATGTGCTTCTCTGGTCATCTGCTCATTCAGCGATTTCTCCATGGTTGCCGAAATACGTTTCTTTTCAAGCATAATTTCTGTTTTTGAGTGTGATCGATACCGTCCCGCTCATAGGGACTACAAGATGTGTCTCCAAACCGTGCTCAACATCTGTACCAAAGCCAATAACCCCGCTACACCGCCTTTTCCAACAGCAGACAGTACTTGAATTTCAACAATTGTGTAATATATTACACAGCAAACCACCTTATACAAACCCACTCCGCATGAACGTTAAAAGAATAGTGGCCAATATCAATGCTGCAGACATCCACGCTGCCAGCTCCTTTTACGGCGACATACTGGGACTGGATATATTGATGGACCATGGCTGGATCACCACCTATGGCAATAAACATCATATGGACGTACAGATAAGTATCGCTAATCACGGAGGCAACGATACACCTACACCGGACTTATCAATAGAGGTAGACGATGTTGAAGCCGCCTTTCAACAAATGCAGCAAGCAGGCTTTCATATTACCTACCCGCTCACCGACGAGCCCTGGGGCGTCCGCCGATTCTATGTCATCGATCCCTTCGGCAAACTGGTCAATATACTCACACATCTCGGATAAGCAGTGCGATGATATTACCTGCTCACCGGAATACCTTCGTGCCTCACCAAATCATATCACGATGCGTACACTAACCGGCTTCACATCAGTGCCGCGTACAGCGCTGAAAACAATCAAAGGCGGTGGCACTCCCACCCCGGCACCTTATTGCCAGGCATACACCTGCCGCGGCATACAGGTATGCCCAACTTGGTGCTATTGCCAGCAGGATAACATCTTCCTCTGCCAATGGCGATAACCAAAGCATGCTAAAATTCACGTAAATGCATTTACAGAACGGCCGCCTTCCTCCCGGAAGATGGCCGTTTTACATCCTGCCAAAGTATCCTTACTTTTATTCCTAAAAAACATGCAAGCGCAGGAAGAAAAGCAATTACAAATCTTTATCACCCAACTTTACCCGCTCCCTCCTGCAGCATTGTCAGCATTCTGCTCCGGCTGGCAACCTCTCACCGTAAAACGTAAGACCGTCCTGACCGTAGCCGGAGAAACAGAAAAACACCTCTACTTCGTAGTAGATGGCGTACAAAGAGCCTTCTACCTCGGAGAAGATCACAAAGAAGCTACCGTCGTATTTACATACCCTCCCTCCTTCAGCGGCATAGCAGATAGCTTCCTCACCCAAACCCCTTCCGCCTATTTCCTAGAAACACTCACCGCCAGCAGGCTACTACGTATCAACTACGACACGATCACCCAGCTATCCCAACAATACACCTCCATCAGGGATATGCTGCTGCAAACTACCGCCCACGTGCTAAAAGGCGTACTCGCACGCCAGGTAGAACTACAGTGCTACAGCAATGAAGAAAAGTTCACCACCCTCCTCCGCAGAAGCCCGCAGCTGCTGCAACTCGTACCTCACAAATACATCGCCTCCTATCTCGGCATCGACGCCACTAACTTCAGTAAACTATATAGCAGCGTAAAGATCTGAATCTTGGTAAATACCAATGTTTAACCAGACATTACGTCAGACCTTTGTATAGTCAAATACAGCATTAATATGAAAACTATTAACAGTAAGGTGCTCCTCGAAGACCTGCAGGCAGATGTCCGCCGTATTATCACCGCCGCCGGCGAACTGAAACAACGATCTATGATGACACTGGAAGCACAATCTGCACCAGGCCAATGGAGCGTCGCACAGGTGCTGGAACATCTCAATATCTATTGCAGGTTCTATCTTCCCGCCATCGAAAACAAACTACACCTGCACCAGAATCAATCCCGCCCGCAATTCAAACCTGGCTGGCTGGGCGACTACTTCACCAAACTAATGCTCCCCCGCCAGGATAATACCATCGCCCGTAAAATGAAAGCGCCTAAAAACGCCATCCCAGCCAGCCATCCCGATGCACATCAGATGCTGGAAGAATTTATTAATCATCAGCATCAGCTGCTCCTATTGTTACAGGTAGCCGCTACCGCCGATCTCCAAAAGATCAGAATACCTATCTCTATCAGTCGTATGATCAGGCTGAAACTGGGCGATACCTTACGTTTCGTTATCGCCCATCAACAAAGACATTTCCTACAGATACAAAATATATACTGGAAGGGATTAACAAAGTTGCCGACAAATACAGCAGGATAACAGCTACGCATCCATCGTAAAAGGTATCGGTTGACCATTACCATCCAGTACTTCTATGATCTCCATTCCGGAGCGCCATATCTCTTGCAGGATGGTCCGCAATTCTTCCAACGACGAAGCCTCCTGCTCATAGATCGCTACATCATCCATAGAAAATGTACATACGAAGACACCTCTTTCCCGTTGCTCAGCTATCCGTCGCTGCTCCTGCTCCTCCGCAGCGATGGCCGCATTGACTTCCAACAGCGACATATCACCTGCCAATATCGTGGTATGTCGCTGCAATAATTCAGCTATACCGCACAAATAACGATCATATACCTCATACCCGCCTTGCAGATATCCATCCGCCAGATCACTACAACGGATCACATCGCCCGGCGAAGTATACAGGGCCTCTAATTGCCGGATATAATCGGTAAACAGCGGTAAGGAAGGATCGATCAACTGTACAAAATACCCGTTGAGCTTTACCCAGACAGGTGTCTCATACGTGAACTCAAACCAGATATCAATAGTCACTTGTAAACTACTTGCTTCAAAATGATATTCATAAGCGATCTGCCGCTCTTCAAAAGCACCAAATCCATACGCCGCCAGAAAACCAAAATGACGTGCGATCATCTCCCGGATATCTTCATATAAACTAAGCGATGCCATAATATTGTTTTCATTTGATCGTATTACCTGGCTCAAAGGAGGCCAGTTCTTCTTTAAATCCTTTGATCAATGCCTGCATAGGCTTATTGGTCTCCAGTATACGGCACAATACAATAGCCCCCTCCATTGCAGCAAACATCTTAAAGGCAAATGCATCCGCCTTTAAGGCGGGCAACCACTCTCCTGCCTGAATACCTTTTTTCAGGATACCGGCAAATGCCTGCTGTGCCTCCAGTACGGCCTCCTTCACCCGTTGCCGGATAACCGGGTGATGATCGTCTACCTCCACGCCGATGTTTAAGATCGGACAACCGCCTTTCACATGAAAGTCCAAAGGTGCCTTGTGCAGATCCAGGTAAGCATAGATCTTTTTCTTGGCTGTCGTCGCCGATCGTAACCGGGCACGGATATTGTCAGCCGCCAGCTGCAGCAAGTGATCCACTGTCTGCCGGGCCAGGTCCTCCCGGTCGTCAAACAGGTTATACAGGCAGCCCCTGGCCACACTGGCAGCCGCCAGCACATCATCTACCGTCGTCCCCGCAATACCCCTTTCATTAAATATAGGCGCTGCCTGCTCAATGATATGCTGACGTGTTTTCTCTCCTTTCTTCATATATGCGTTGTAATTATACCAGCGATTCAATAACAATAGCTGAAGCCCCACCGCCGCCATTACAAATAGCCGCTACTCCATAACGCCCGCCTTCCTGCCTTAATACAGAAGTTAGCGTCACCAATATACGCGCGCCGGAAGCGCCTAGCGGATGCCCGATGGCCACCGCCCCACCGTAAACATTCAATTTGTCTGCCGGAATGCCCAACAGCTGCTGATTGGCTAACGCTACAGCAGCATAAGCCTCATTGATCTCATAATAATCGATCTGATCGCCGCGCAGCCCCGCCAGCTCCAATGCTTTGGGAATAGCCTGTGAGGGAGCTGTCGTAAACCATTCCGGTGCCTGCGCCGCATCCGCATACGATAATATACGCGCAATAGGTTGCAGCCCATACTTCGCCACACTGCCGGCAGAGGCCAGCAACAACGCCGCCGCACCGTCATTCAGATTGCTGGCATTAGCAGCCGTTACCGTACCGCCGGGCACAAATACCGGAGGCAACTGTCCCACTTTCTCCGGTATCACCTTATAAATATCTTCATCCTCCGATACCAATATCGTTTCCTTCTTCTGCACTACCGGCACCGGCACGATCTCCTGACTGAATTTCCCTCGCTTGGTAGCCGCAATAGCCCGCTCATAAGAGGCCAATGCATACGCATCCTGCACCTCCCTCGACAATTGATAGGTACGGGCGCATAACTCGGCAGACACCCCCATGTGCGCCTGGTCATAAGCATCCGTCAATCCGTCCTTCAATACCCCGTCCATCGACGTCACATCACCATATTTATGTCCCTTCCTGAAATAACTGTAGTGCGGTACATTACTCATACTCTCCATACCCCCCGTCAGCACCAGCTGACCCAATCCCAGTTGTATCTGCTGCGCACCGAGCATCGTCGCCTTCATCCCGGAGGCGCATACTTTGTTGATAGTCGTCGCATCCGTCGTTACAGGTATCTTGCTTAATATCGCTGCCTGCCGGGCAGGCGATTGTCCTACGCCCGCACTGAGCACATTACCAAAATAAACGGCATCGATATGCTCCGGTGAGATATTACAGTGCTGATAGCTATGCTGTATCGGATAAGTAGCCAGTTGCGGAGCTGCAATGCCTGACAGACTTCCGAGGTAACCGCCCGTTGGGGTCCGGAAAGCGGCTACAATAAATACGTCTTTCATAATAACAGGTTTATGTGGAATAAATTTGTTGCGAATCAAATTTAGACAAAATTGTCTGTTTTTATGCCCCCACCCCGCTTCCGTCCCCACATTTTATGTACCTTGCCTTTAAACTAGTTACTCATGTCACAGGTAAAATGGTTCGAACGCCAGTTCGACTTCACCATCACACAAAATATCTTCCCTGGTATACTGGAACGCCTGATGGGTACCCCCGCCCGCCTCGAAGAAAAGCTGCGTAGCATACCCCCTGCACAACAGCTCTTCCGCACAGACAACTCCTGGACCATCAAAGAAAATATAGGCCACCTCAGCGATCTGGAACCCCTTTGGCAACAACGCTTCAACGATATCCTCGAAGGCAAGGAAAAACTAAGCGTCACCGACCTGCAGAACACCAGGACCACCACCGCCAATCATGACGACGTACCTACGGAAGAACTGCTACAGCGTTTCCGGCAGATCAGGCAGCAAACCATCGATATGCTCAGCACCGTCGATGAATCAGTCATATTCAGGTCCGCCCTGCACCCCCGGCTGCTCACGCCCATGCGCACCCTGGATCATTTCATGTTCGTAGCCGATCATGACGATCACCACCTCGCAAGAATAACAGAATTGGCTAAACGCTATAATGAGGCCAATCGCCCCTGATAAAAAATAACCTGCCCGATCCCGCCTGCATAGCTGACAATACCCATACATCAGCTAACGGGACCTTTTTTTTAGCACCCAAAGATTCCGCCCAAATCCATATCTTGAGCTACCACCTGCGAAAACCCTTTGAACCCGAAATGATTCCACGACATATTTTCAAATTCCACTTTTCACGTTTAAACTCAGGTCACAATGAAACAATTCTTCCTGTACACGTTGCTGTGTCTCCTATCAGCCCCGCTGGTAAAAGCACAGCAAACACCCGCAAGAGTACCGGGTAGTCCCTACCCCGCCACAGCCGTACCCGACCGGCTGTTCCTTACCTCCGAAAACTATACCGCTTCGCAACGTATCGCCCTGCAAACACTTATGGGCGTCACCGCGCGTACCAAACCGGAGATACTTCGCGACATGTACGGACACCGGCAGCTGGTAGAAAAAGCGGGCATTACCGTCGACGATCGCTATTATATGGACTTCAGCGGCCTCCTCACCCATTTCGCAGGCAGGCTCACCGGCTACATCCTCTGTAATCCAAAAGACAGGTCCACTAACGTCGCTATCTCCCTGGCCGGTATCATGAACGCAGTGGCCATCCCGGCAGACATAGAGCAGATGGCCGTCAACGCCGGCCTCTCCCGCCTGCTCGATGTAAGAGGTAAAGACGAAACCTGGACATTGGCCAACTATGGCGACCAGTTCAGCCGTAGCATCGCCTCCTATCAACAGAGTAGCGACGATCGTATCTACTTCCTGGGCGACTACAGCGCCTACACCAAAGCATTCCAGTTCTGGGATGACGCCCCCACAGGCGCACTGGCCAACAGCGTATACGGCAGGATGAACAAAGGCGCCACCTTCTTCGGTTGGGGACCACAAGAATACGAGACCGTAGAACAGCTGTCCCGCCACTCCATGATGATACATCCCTCCGACTGGGCACCCAATATGTCCACCCTCACCAACATCCCCGCCCGTACACCGGCCTTCCGACAGAAAGACCCTATCAAACCGTTCGAAGTAGTCCCCAACGTACACACCGTCTGCTTCGTCATCAGCGATGGCGACAACGTACAATGGCTGCTGGGTACACACGACAACCCCGCCAACTGGAACAATCCAGACAGAGCACGCCTCCATGTCGGCTGGACTATCTCCCCCGCCCTCACCGAACTGGCACCCATCATATACGAAAAGTATGTCGACAACTGCCTTACCACCCCCGATGGCCGGAATGTCCTGATCGCCGGCCCCTCCGGCAGAGGATATTACCTCCCGGGCAGATACCCCGACGCAGACCTCGACACCGCCAATACATTACTCAACCGGTACATGAAAAAAGCCGACCTCCGCATCGTCAATATCATCGATGCCGACGATAGCGACAATAACCCGGATGCCTATCTGAAACAGGATAACATAGATGCCTTATTCTACTACAGCTACGGCGCTAATTACACCGGCAGGAATGGTAAGATCGACTGGTATAAGGACAAACCTTCCATTGGCGGCCGCTTTACCCTCTGGGGCGACCTTTCCTCCCCTGCCACACTGGCCGCCAAGCTCAACCAGATGCCTACGGATATCCACTCAGAAAATGGATACAGCCTCATCCCCGTACATATCTGGTCCCGCAGCGTAAACGATATATTGGAATGTATCCGTCAACTGGGCCCTAACGTAAGGGTGGTCGCTCCCGATGAATTCGTCTGGCTCGTCCGTAAAAACCTCCGTAACCTCCCCGCTGGCACTGGCAACGGTCTGCAGGCCTCCTACTATAAAGGCGCCAGCTTCAACCACCTCAAATACCAGCAGACAGATCGCAACATCGACTTCGACTGGGCACAAGGATCACCAGACACCTCCCGGCTGGGCACCGATCAGTTCTCCATCAGGTGGACCGGAAAAGTACAACCACTCTATAGCGGCCAATATACCTTCCACCTCCGTGCAGACGATGGCGTTAAACTCATCGTCAATGGCCGCACCTTGATCAATGAACTCCACGCAACCGGCCCTACAACCCGCTCCGCAAAGATCACCTTACAGTCAGGCAAACAGTATGATATCGAAGTAAAGTATATAGAACGTACCGGTAATGCCTATTGCCAGCTGGAATGGGAAAGCGCCTCCCAAATACGGCAGGTCATCCCTAAAGCCCAGTTGTACAGCCGGCCCGCCAACACCAGCGGCCCCGTTACCGCCTACCAGCATTGCGACTTCAATGGCTTCCATGCCGGACTGACCATCGGCCAGTACACACTGTCCGCCTTACAACAAAAAGGTATTAACGACGATGAAATTTCCTCCGTGAAAGTAAATACCGGCTACAAGGTGATCCTCTTTGAAAAGGATCACTTCCAGGGTCGCTCCATCACCCTCACGGCCAATAAAAGCACCCTCCCGGGATGGGATAACAAGGTCAGCTCCCTCAAAGTAATAGCCAATGGTGATCCTGATATCGCCGGCTCCTATACGTTCAAAAATGCCGTCAACAACCTGTTCATGGATGTGAGAGGTGGCGTCGGCGGACTGGGAGAAGGCGTCCCCCTCCAGCTATGGCAGGGCACCGGCCAGGCCAACCAAACCTTTAATCTAAAACACCTGGGCGATGGCGTCTACACCATCAATGCCTACCACAGCGCCAAAACATTAGATGTCGCTCCCCCCGCCGATGCAGAAAATGCCTACATCTGGCAATGGACACCCAGGCAAGCCAGCGGACAACAGTTCATCGCCGTACGCACCGACAGCAGCCGCTATAAGTTCATCTCCGTATTGAGTAATAAAGTGCTGTCCGTAGAAGGCGAAAACCAATCCCCCGAAGCCCGCCTCGTACAACGCAGCGATACCGGCCAGCGCTCCGCCTGCTGGACACTCACCTCGCTGCCGCCGGTAGGTAATGGCAATGGCCTCAACGGCGCCTATTACAAAGGCTTGCAATTCGACTCCCTCGTATTCGTCCGCACAGATGCCAATATCGACTTCGACTGGGGTAATGGCGCTCCCGGCGCCGGCATCCCCAACGATGGCTACTCCATCAGGTGGACCGGCAAAATAGCACCAAGATACTCAGGGGAATACACCTTCTACCTCACCAGCGACAACGGCCGCCGCCTCTGGATCAACAACCAGCTGGTAATAGATAAATGGCTCAACGACTGGGACATCGAATATAGCGGCAACATCTCCCTGACCGCCGGACAACAATACGATATCAAACTGGAATACTTCGAAGACTACGGCGGCGCCAACTGCCGGCTCAGATGGTCCAGCGCACAACAACCTAAAGAGATCATCCCGCAACAACAACTCTACTCCGCATCCACACCTGCTGCCCAACAAAAATTGCTCCTGGCAAAAGGCAATACACCTCTCACGACAATAGGCACAGGCGCCATATATCCCAATCCGGCAGCGGCCCACATAAAGCTCCGGTTCAAAGGACAACAGGCTAATATCAGCATATGCGATGTAACAGGTAAAGAAGTACTGACCGCCCACAACGTACGGCCAGACACACCAATAGATATATCCCGGTTGAAAGAAGGAATGTACTTCGTACAGATGGAAATAGAGGGCGTGAAAACAACCCGGCCATTCATAAAACAAGCAGGCAACTGATCTCCTGCCCACTCATTGCGGCTTCCTGCTCTCACAGGAGGCCGCCCCTATTTACGGGCCTTACGGTAAGCTGCAGGACTCACCCCGCTATACTTCTTGAATTGACGGCTCAAGTGACTCTCATCCGTAAAGCCCAGCTCATCCGCGATCTCCCCGATCGTACGATGGCTATACGTTAGCCGCTGCTGCACCAACCGGATCTTATAGTGAGTAATATAATGCTGTAAACTCTCCCCGGTAAACTTCCGGAAATACTCCCCTACATAGTTCGTACTGAGATTAAAATGCTGCGCCAGGTAATCCACCCGCAATCGATCAGGACTGCTGATATGCTGTTGTATATGCACCAGCATCTTGTTGATCAATGGCTCCGTATCCCCCGCCGCAACAGGATCAATATACTCGCTGTCTCCCGATACATTACGCGCCAGTATATTCAGTATCAACGTTACAAAAGACTGCAGGTTCTCTTCATGATGCAACTGCCGCCCCTCATACTCCGCTATCATACCAGCAATCAGCGTAGCGATCATATTACAGTCCTCCGGCCGCCGGATCAACACCTCCTGGAAACGGTTATGATGATAAAAGATATGCTCCAGCTGCTTCAGCCACTGCGTAATACGCTCCCGCTCCTGCTTCCCCCTGAACTGTGATAAGAACACCTCCGAAAAACGGATAGAACAAAACCGGGTCGGCACCGTACTGTCAAAACCCCGGCAATCCAATGGCGTAAATAAATAAATGTTACCCTGCACGTAAGGATAATAGTTGTTGTTCACATGACGCACACCGTCTCCCTCCAGTATCTGCACGATCTCGAAGAAATGATAGATCAATGGACGCTCATTCCAGCACTCCAGGTCAGATACATAAAGCTCAAATGGCTGATGTAAAGCTTTCCGCTCCATAATAACCCGTAAAATTACAAAACAAACCCCGCTTTGTCACTGTTCCCACCTCCACCCCCCAGCTAATTTTGTGACATAAAAGGAAAACAATGAAGACGATACATAATACACTACTGTCACCGCTAGATACCCCTTCCTTACAACTGGACAATCGCGTGGTCATGGCACCCATGAGCAGACGTAGATCCGATCATGGCATCCCTTCCCCGAATGCACATATCTACTACGGACAACGTGCCGGCGCCGGGTTGATCATCGCAGAAAATACCGCCGTACACAAGAGCGGCATCGGCTACCTCAACGCACCGGCCATCTATAACAAAACACAGCAGGCTGCCTGGAAAAAAATAGTAGATGCAGTACATGCCCGCCACGGAAAGATCTTCATCCAGCTGGTACACACCGGCCGCATCGGCCACCCGCTCAACAACGAAGGCCAAACCGCGCTGGTAGCTCCTTCCGCCATCAAAGCCAATGAGATCATCCGTGTGCCGGGCGATCTGCACCTCCCCATGCCCATACCCGAAGTATTAAGTACCGCCGGTACCCGGGAAATGATAACCGCGCATATCGAAGCGGCTGTCACCGCCATAGCACTGGGCTTCGACGGCGTCGAAATACATGGCGCACATGGATTCCTGCCCGAACAGTTCCTCCACCCCCATACCAACAACAGGACCGACCAATATGGTGGTAACATCGCCAACCGCAGCCGCTTCCTGCTCGAAATAATGGAAGGTGTCGCCGCCGCCATCGGCGCCCATCGTACCGGCGTAAGATTGTCGCCCTTCGCCGGCCTCAACGACCTGCCACCATACGCAGAAGAAGCCGACAGCCATAAGTATATCATAGCTGCCTTACAACAAATGGGTATCCTGTATGTCCACCTCTCCGACCTCTCCGATCCCGTATCCTACAATCGCCCTGGCATACCCGACACCTTCGTCCAACACGTACGCACACACTTTAAAGGATTGCTCATACGCGCCGGCAACTTCACCGCCGACACCGCAGCAGCAGCCATCGCAGCAGGCAACGCTGACCTCATCGCCTTCGGCCGCCCCTTCATCTCCAATCCCGATCTGGTAGAACGATTCCGGCACCACACCTCCCTCACCCCACCAGATACCAACACCTTCTATCAAGGGGGCGACACCGGATATATCGACTATCCCGCCGTACACACCCTCACCCCCTCCCCACACACTTCATGAACCGCAGGGAATGGTACGGTTTTTACTATATATGGTTCATATAACTTTTATAATCTGATATTGTAAAACCAACATAATATGACAAACACTACCGTTGCCGCTGCCCAACAACAGAAACTCCTCATCATTGAAGACGAAGGAGAGATGTGTCTCCTCATTAATATGCTCCTCGATGGGGAAGAACTGGAAGTAGAACATGTAAAAACCATTTCCGATGCTGTGGAATATTTTCAACAGCAGCCGCCTTCCATCGTACTGCTCGACAACCGCCTCCCCGATGGCTATGGCCTCGATTTTATCAGCTTTATAAAAGAGCAATATCCGGCAACCAGAATCATCATGATATCCGGCTTTGATGCAGCTGCGCAGGATGTCGCCCTCGAAAACGGCGCCGACCTGTTCCTGCCCAAACCATTCAACAAATCACAGCTTCGTGATGCACTGAGCCAGCTGTTAAAAGCGTAAAGCAGAACGCTTATCTTCATGGTACTAATGCCTTCACCAATGGATCAACGTATCATTAATCTCTTCGATGAATACACCCATAAACCACTGAAGCGGGATGAATTCATCAGCCGCCTCGTCAGGCTCACCGGCAGTATGGCCGCTGCCATGTCAGTATTGCCCTTGCTGGAGGTCAACTACGCCAAGGCTGCCACCGTACCGGAAGATACCAATGACCTAAACGCAGAAGATATCACCTACCCGGGCGATCGCACCTCCATGAAAGCCTACCTGGTAAAACCTGCCGGGCAGGAAGCTAAAAAAGGTGCCGTCATCGTCATCCACGAAAACCGCGGCCTCAATCCGCACATCAGGGATGTCGCCCGACGTGTCGCCCAGGCAGGATATATTGCCCTCGCACCAGACGCCCTCTCCGTATTCGGCGGCACGCCGCAAGACGAAGAGGCGGCAAGAGACCTCTTCGGCAAACTGGATACACAACAGAATCTGAATAACTTCCTTAAAGCCGTCGACTACCTCCAGTCACTACCGGAGTCTAATGGCAAAATAGGATGCGTCGGCTTCTGCTGGGGCGGCGCTATGGCCAATCAACTGGCCGTCAACGCTCCCTCCCTCAAGGCGGCCGTCGCTTATTATGGCAAACAGCCCGATGCCGCCGATGTACCCAAGATCAAAGCCGCCGTACTACTGCACTATGGCGGCCTCGACGAACGTATCAACGCAGGCATACCTGCCTACGAAGCCGCCCTCAAAGCAGCAGGCGTAAAATATGAACTGTTCGTCTACCAAGGCGCCCAACATGCCTTCAACAACGATACCGCCCCTACGCGGTACAACAAAGAGGCCGCGACCCTCGCCTGGCAACGCACACTGAAACTTTTTCAAGATACCTTACACTAAATACAATAAAGGGCGGCGACACCTATCGCCTTCCTTTATACCTACATCTCCTGCTTTCTTCCGGTGAATTAAGTATATTGACCCCGCTTTGTTACATCTTTCAAGCCGTCGATATGCTTACAATAGGACTCATCAGAGAAGAACATGACAACAGGGTAGCATTCACCCCCAGCCAGGCCCGCTGGATCAACGAACATCACCAACAGGTTAATATCGTTGCACAACCCTCCCCCTCCCGCTGCTTTACAGATGAAGAATACCGCCGCGCCGGTATCCCCCTGCAGGAAGACCTCACCCACTGCGATATCCTCCTCGGCATCAAAGAAGTACCGCCCGCCCGGCTCATCCCCGGCAAGACCTACCTGTTCTTCTCCCACACCAAAAAGAAACAGGCGGCCAACCAACCCATGCTGCAAACCATCCTCAACAACAATATCCGACTCATCGACTACGAATGCCTGGTACATCCCGATGGCCAGCGTATCCTGGGATTCGGATTTTTCGCGGGCGTAGTTGGCGCTCACAATGGCCTCCTCACCTATGGTAAACGCACAGGCCTATACGACATGCAGCCCGTATATACCAACCACGACTTCAAAAGCCTCATCCATCAATATTTCGGTTTTAAATTGCCGCCAGTCAAAATAGTCCTCACTGGCTCCGGCAGAGTAGCTTCCGGCGTACTCGAGATCATGGGCCTGCTGGACATCAAATACATCACCCCAGAAGAATTCCTGCACACCTCACACTTCAGCTACCCCGTATACACCCAACTCAAAGCAGGCGAACTATACCTCCACAAAAAAACTAAAACCTACAGCCGCGAAGACTTCCACGCCAACCCGGCAGAATACGACTGCCAGTTCCTGCCCTTCACCACCGCCAGCGATATCCTCATGAATGGCATCTACTGGGATCGCAATATCCCCCCGCTGTTCAGCTGGGATGACCTCAACAACCCACAATTCCGCATACAGGCCATCGCCGACATCACCGACGATACCCATGGCTCCGTACCTTGCAACCTCGGCGACAGCACCATACAAGATCCCATATATGGCGTCGATAAACACGCCCGCCAAAGGACCGCACCTGGCCTGCCTGGCTCCATCGACATGATGTGCGTAGCCAACCTGCCCAACGAACTGCCACGCGATGCCTCCCTCTACTTCGGCGATCAGCTCATGAAATATGTATTTGAAGAATTACTGCTGCCGCAAAGCAACATGATAGCCCACGCCACCATAGCAGAAAATGGAAAACTCACCACTACCTACAGCTATCTGGAAGGATACGTGAAAAGTAATGCGTGACCTACAGGTACAGGTAATAGTCTTTCAATAAAGTAATAAAAGCAGGGGTATAACTTGATGCCTCCTGGTAAATGTCCATCGTCCGTATATCCGCTTCCTGCCGCTGCCGGGAGAAAATACCAATACTACGGAAATACGCCTTGCCCGTCCGCTGGCTCACATGTAACGCCGTCGTCAGGTGAAGATCGCTAGCTGCCGCCAGCTGCTGAAAAGTGCTGAAATAACGATAGGGCAACAAGATCGAAAATGCCCCGTCTGCCGCCAGCAACCGGTCGATCGCGGCCAGCAACTGCTCATAACTAAGCGTAGTCGCATGCATCGCCTGGTTACGCAACTGATCCTGGCTCTTCAGGTCCGCTTCGTAAAAAGGGGGATTCGTAATAATAAAATCAAAAGGAGTACCCCCCTCCCAATCCCGTATATCTCCATGGTTCACAACCATCCGGTCCGCCCAGGGCGCCGCCGCAAAGTTAGCACTGGCCTGCTCATACGCCGCCGCATCCAGCTCCACCGCCGTAATATCCGCCGCCACCTGCTGCGCAAGCAGCAAACTAAGCAATCCCGTACCCGCACCAATATCCAACAACCTGCCCCCCGCCCCCAAACCTTTGTCAGCCAGGTAACGGGCAGTAAACGCCCCTTGTACACAGGCATCCGTACATACCTTCATGGCACATCGGTCCTGGTACACCGTAAATTGTTTGAATTGGAAATAAGTATTCGGCATGACGGCCGCAAAGATCGTAAAAATTGCCCGACAATATCACCTGCTCCCATCCCCCCAAAAAATAACAGGCAACCGCCTAAGGGTCACCGGGGAGGAAGTTTGTTCTATAACGTATCAGCAAGATAGCAATGCCAATGAGTACATGTAAACTTTCCATCGTAATACCTGCCTACAACGAAGAATTGTACATCCACCGCGTGATAGAACGCGTCTACTCCGTCTCCCTGCCGGGCAACATGCACAAAGAGATCATCATCGTGGATGACCACTCCACCGATGCGACCGGCACACAGGTAGCCGCCTTCCACAACACACATCCGGATGCAGACATCCGGTATATCCGCCATGAAAGGAATCAGGGCAAAGGCGCCGCATTAAGGACAGGTATACAGATCGCCTCCGGCGATTTTCTCATCATCCAGGATGCCGACCTGGAATATGATCCGGAAGAATATAAACGCTTGCTGGAACCCATATTACTCAACCAGGCAGACGTAGTCTACGGCAGCCGCTTCAAAGGCCTCGGCCCCCATCGCATCCTGTTCTTCTGGCATACCATCGGCAACAAGTTCCTGACCTTCCTCTCCAACATGTTCACCAACCTGAACCTGACAGATATGGAAACCTGCTACAAACTATTCCGCCGCGATATCATCGCCAACATCCCCCTCCGGGAAAACCGCTTCGGCTTCGAACCCGAAATAACCGCCAAGATCAGCCGCATCCCCGGCATACGGATATTCGAAGTAGGCATCGCCTACTATGGCCGTACCTACCACGAGGGCAAAAAAATAAATTATAGAGATGGATGCAGGGCCATCTTCTGCATCCTGAAATATAACATCTACCGGTACAAACCACAGCCCGCCAACGCACATCGTACATTGCTGAACAGCTAACTATATCCCATGTTATACCTGCTGCTGAAATTTGCCTATATCATCCTCCTGTCCTTTCTCTTCGGGATCGCATCAGACTGGATACTGCAAAAATATACAGCACGCCCGGACCGGCCGGGCTCATTTGCCATTACCGCCATCAATGGCCTGATGATCATCGGAATGATCTGCAGCTACTTTTCTTTAGTAGCGCCGCTGGCAGTCACTTGCAACGTCCTGCTGGGTGCAACCGGCATAGGTATAGCCATCCTGCTACGTCGCCATATAAAGGAAAGATGGATACAATATCACGGGCAATACAAAACCGCTGGCGGGTGGGCATTCCTCTTTTTCATCCTCCTCACCGCCTATGTACTCTACCTGTCAGCCTTACAAAGTATCAACTATGATGAAGGACTCTATTACGCTCCCTTCATCAAATGGATACAAACCTATCGCGTCGTACCCGGACTGGCCAACCTGCACGAACGTTTCGGATTTAACTCCCACTGGCACCTGCTGGCTGCCGTATTCAACTGGTCATGGCTCACCGGGCAATCCGGCAACCAGCTCAATGGCGTACTGTACCTGCTGGTATCCGTCTACCTGCTGCAAATATTCCGGCACCCACACATACAATGGCCCCATCAACTCATAATGGCGGGCATACTCCTACTCATCAACATGCCCCAGACCAGCGTATATTTTATCACAGCGCCCTCCGCCGATCTCGTCATATTTTATTTCGGCTGCCTGCTTTTCCTTTGCTGGTCCCAACAGGAACACATCTCCGGCGATCTCCGTATCTTCCGGATACTGGCGCCCTTCTTCCTGGTAACGGTAAAGGTATCTTCCATGCCGGTATTACTACTCCCGGCTATTGCCACATGGCAGTACCTGTACACCCGCTCCTGGACCAAAGCGGCCGCCGTCTGCCTCACAGGGATCATCATACTGACGCCCTGGATCATCCGCAACGTCATGCTCAGCGGTTACCTGCTGTTCCCACTGGAAACAATAGATATCTGCCAGGTAGACTGGAAATCGCCTGCCGCCGAAATCATACGCAACCGCTCCCTCGTACACGATTGCGCCTACGTCATGAACAAAGATGCCGCCGTATTACAGGCAGGAGCAGGGCTACAGAAAATGTATACCTGGTTCTTTCACAACCTCCGCCTGTATGATAAATTGCTGCTGATGGGTTTTGTCCTCTCTCCAATAGTAATAGTTTATCACCACCGCCGGTTGACGCGCGCACAATGGGAGAGCTATAGCTACTTATGGATAGGCATGTTATTCTGGCTGTCACAGGCGCCAGACCCTCGTTTCGCCTATGGTTACCTGGTACCGGGCACCGTATGGGCAGTGGCATTATTAGTGAAAACAAACAAGTCCTTTCATTTTCAACGGGGAATAACAGTCGGCTGTACCTTACTTTTTGCAGTCATTACGCTACTACTATATAACCATCTGCACCGGCAGTTCGTCAGCAGAGGCCTCGTGAACATGAGCGCCAACGCATCCATATGGCTGTTCCCCCAACCTTATTCTACACCGCCGTTAAGCAAAGAAACAACACCGTTCCCTTATTATAAGGCGACAGAACAATGCTGGGATGGCCCCCTCCCCTGTACCTACCGGCTGCCGGCGGGCATCCGCCGGAGAGGAGCGACCTTGCAGGAGGGATTTAAAGTCATAACACCACCTCCGAAAATGGGTCCTAAAATGGCGCCCGCGGACTAGGAACCGCATCCAAGCCCACAAACTCACCGGCCTGGTACTTGAAATAAGCCGTCATCGCAATCATCGCCGCATTGTCCGTGCAATATTCAAAAGCCGGGATGTACGATTGCCATCCGTGCCGCGCACTGTACTCCTCCAACGCCTTCCGCAACCCACTGTTGGCACTCACGCCGCCGGCAATGGCCACCTGGTGGATACCCGTCTCCTTCGCCGCCTTCGCCACCTTGTTCATCAGAATACTAACGATACGCTGCTGTATAGAAGCACAGATATCCGCCATATTATCGGTGATGAAAACAGGGTCTTTCGCCTGGTGCTCCTGCAGGAAATACAGGATCGCCGTCTTCAACCCACTGAAACTGAAATTTAAACCGGGTATCTGCGGCTCCGGGAACTTAAAACGGTCAGCATTCCCCTGCTTCGCATATTTGTCGATCAATGGCCCACCCGGATAAGGTAAACCTAATAATTTCGCACTCTTGTCAAAAGCTTCCCCCGCCGCATCATCCAGCGTCTCACCAATTACATGCATATCCAACGGCCCGTCGCATCGCACGATCTGCGTATGCCCTCCCGACACCGTCAGGCACAAAAATGGGAACGTCGGCGCCGGCTCCTGGATAAAATTAGCCAACACATGCGCCTGCATATGATGCACCGCTATCAACGGTATATCCAATGCCATCGCCATCGACTTCGCAAAACATCCACCTACCAGCAACGCCCCGATCAATCCCGGCGCCTGCGTAAACGCAATCGCCGTCAACTCCTCCTTACGTACCCCCGCCTTCTTCAACGCCTGGTCCACCACCGGCACAATATTCTCCTGGTGCGCCCTGGAAGCCAGCTCCGGTACCACCCCTCCGTATTGCTCATGGATCGTCTGGTTCGCAATGTAATTCGACAATATCTTCCCATCCACCAACACCGCCGCACTGGTCTCGTCACAGGAAGATTCAATAGCTAATATTTTCACTGACATAAATGCAAAAATAACAAAAGGGCATAAAAGTATCAGTATCACCTGCCTCCTCGTTTTACTTTCCTATAGCATTCCTATAACATTCGTATAGCATTCGTATAACGTTTGTATAAGTAAATGCCATATTACCATTCATAATTACGCTTAATTGACTATAAATAAGAAGGTTATAACATCTTATTGTTCTCTCATTCATCACCAGGAACACGCTACCTGATATTATTTTAACGTAGGCGCAGGCGGGCACAAAAAAGGGTCGTCTGCATCGCAGACAACCCCTGTAGTCGGTTGTTTTAACCCTCCCGTAGAGGGTGCCGGGCTATCGGGCCGAAATACAGTCTATCCGTACAAGCTTGCCATTCATACAAACAGACATCCGATCCTTAAGCTCGGTATAACTTACCTTGACCCGCTGCTCATTCGACAACTTAAAAGTGCTGTCGGCCAGCTCTACTGGCTGCAAACGAGTGCCATCATTGAGTTCTATTACCCATTTACAGCCGTCCAGTCCGCTCATATCCTTTACTACCCCCTCATATTTACAATCTCCTTGCTGACGGGAAGTCTTACAGGCTGAAAAAGACAATGCAATCATTACTGGCATTGCCATCAAAAGGCGTATACGCATGAAATAATTTTTACTGTGAAACGCCAGAGTATAGGTTTTGTTACATCATCATCACATAACAGGGGCAAATATGCGTAATTATTACCGCATTTTCACCCCTAACAGGTATTCAACAACGTTTTTTTAATATTAGTTAGACCGGATCGCTACTACAGGGTCCAGCTTGGAAGCGAAATAAGCAGGCGTAAAGCCGGCAATAACCCCCACTACCGCCGATATGGTCAACCCCTTGATAATATTTTTAAGCGTCAGCGTAATCTCCAGTGTAGGCCCCGAGATCACTAACGTAATCAAATAAACGAATAACAATCCGATCGCTCCGCCAATAACACATAACATCATCGCCTCCATCAGGAACTCCAGCAGGATAATACTCCGCTTCGCCCCTATCGCCTTCTTCAACCCGATAATGTTCGTCCGCTCCTTTACCGTCACAAACATAATGTTCGCAATACCAAAGCCACCCACCAACAACGCAAATATCGCAATCACCCCACCACTGATATTGATCATACTGAACAAACTATTCAACTGACCACTGATCGCCGTGATCTCATTCAGTGAAAAATCATCGTCCTCCTTCGGACGCAAATGGTGCGCCGCCCGCAACGTCCCCTTCAGCTCATCCCGCAACTGCGAAATAGAAGCCGACGTCTTGGCCTTCACCATAATAAAAGGATCTGCATACCGGCGCTCATCCACTATCGTACGGGCATAACGATAAGGTAGCAACACCGAATTATCATTGTTGATACCACCACCTATCATACTACTACCCTTCTTCTTCAACAATCCCACAATCTTACATGGCCGGCCCGCCACATGGATCGTCTTACCCAACGCCACATCCGCATCGCCAAACAATCCCTCCCATATATTCGCACCCACCACCGCTACATTGGATACCCCGTCATTTTCCGCACCCACAAAATACCGGCCCGCCGCTATCGACAAAGCAATGATCTTATCCGCATCCTGCGTCACCGCCACCAACTCTACCCCCTCCATATAATCATCCCCATACTCCACCTTCTTACCCGTAGAACTGAACAGGAACGCCACCGCACCAGCACTCTGCACCTTGTCCTGTATCGTCTTCAACTCCTTGAACTGCGGCTCCGGACGGTTCATATACTTCCACCACGGATACTCCCCACTCTCATCACCACTCCAAGGCCACTTCTGCACATAGATCACATCACTACCCAAAGACTGCACCTCCGAACGGATATTCGACTCCAGACTATCCGTTACCGTAAATACCGCAATAATGCAAAAGATACCGATCGTGATCCCTAATAAGGATAATGAAGTACGCAGCTTATTGACCCGCAGCTCCTGCACGGCCATTTTTAAACTGTTCCAGAGAATTTTCAGGGTATTGAACATGGTCCTGTTTTAAAACTAAATACCAACTTGGGTTTCCTTCCTTCTATCCGCATGCCGCAGTCTCAGAAATCCCTCCAAAATACATTAAAAAATGCATGTATAATTGCGAAAATATGAAGAACGGTCATTTTTTAACAACCTTGGCAAAACACCTCCCGGCAAATTGACGTTGGCATCCCGAAAATAGCTACCTTTGCAGCTATTTTCGAAGAAGTCATATATGAAGTACGCAAACGAGATCAATAAAAGAAAATCTTTCGCCATCATCGCCCACCCGGATGCCGGTAAAACCACCCTCACAGAAAAATTCCTGCTGTTCGGTGGCGCCATCCAAACCGCCGGTGCCGTAAAGTCCAATAAAATCAAAAAACATACAACCTCCGACTTTATGGAAATAGAAAGACAACGTGGTATCTCCGTAGCTACCTCCGTAATGACTTTCGAATACCGCGACATACTCGTCAACCTCCTCGATACCCCCGGTCACAAAGACTTCGCCGAAGATACCTACCGCACCCTCACCGCCGTAGATAGCGTAGTACTCGTGATCGACTGCGTAAAAGGGGTAGAAACACAAACCGAACGCCTCATGGAAGTATGCCGCATGAGAGATACCCCCGTGATCATCTTCGTCAACAAACTCGACCGCGATGGTAAAAATCCGTTCGACCTCCTCGACGAACTGGAAGAAAAACTCAATATCAAAGTACGCCCCCTCTCCTGGCCCATCAACATGGGTAAAGACTTCAAAGGCGTATACAACCTCTATAACAAAAGTTTCGTTTCCTTCCTGCCCAATAAAAAGGCCACCGACGACGATATCGTCCCCCTCGATGACCTCAGCAGCTCATTCGTAGACGAAACTTTCAACACTGCCGATGCCACCCAGCTCCGCAACGACGTAGAACTCATCGAAGGCGTATACGATACCTTCGACAATGAAGCCTACCTCGATGGCAAACTGGCCCCCGTATTCTTCGGCAGCGCCGTTAACAACTTCGGCGTAAAAGATCTCCTCGATACCTTCGTAGAGATCGCTCCTACCCCCCGCAACCGAGAAGGCAGCACCCGCACCATCGATGTACATGAAGATAAATTCAGCGGCTTTATCTTTAAAATACATGCCAACCTCGACCCACGCCACCGCGACCGCATCGCCTTCCTCCGCGTCTGCTCCGGAAAATTCGAAAGAAATAAATTCTACCACCACGTACGCCTCGATAAAGACCTGCGATTCTCCAACCCCTACTCCTTCCTCGCCCGCGAGAAAAACGTAGTGGATGACGCATATCCCGGCGACGTAGTCGGCCTGTTCGATACCGGCAACTTCAAGATCGGCGATACCATGACAGAAGGCGAAAACTTCTATATCACCGGCATCCCCAGCTTCTCCCCCGAACTGTTCAAGGAACTGGTCAATAAAGACCCGCTCAAAACCAAACAGCTCGAAAAAGGTATCCGCCAGCTCACCGACGAAGGAGTCGCACAGCTATTCACCCAGCACGGTGGTAACCGCAAAATCATCGGCTGCGTAGGCGACCTCCAGTTCGAAGTAATACAATACCGCCTCCTCCAGGAATACGGCGCCGCCTGTCAGTTCAACACCCTGCCTTTCTATAAAGCTTGCTGGATCACCGGCCCCAAACAAAAACTCGACGAATTCACCCGCTTCAAGCAGGCCAATATTGTGGAAGATAAAGATGGACACCTCGTATACCTCGCCCAATCCGAATGGTACCTCAACACCGAACGTACCAACAACCCGGACATCGAATTCCACTTCACTTCCGAAATACATAAATGATTATATACACGCGATATCCGAAAGGTATCAATAACACACACGATAAATAATTGCAAAAAGACCAGCAGGTATGCTGGTCTTTTTCGTATATTCATATCGTATAATCCCACGTAACATCGCACCCCCTTAAGCAGCATAATACAATCTTTAATAGCATTTAAACTGTACCAATAGTAGCCCGTATTCTTTAACCCAAATCCATAATTATGAAAAAGATCCCCCATTTCCAACCCCTTACCAGGACCGCCCTCAAAGACGTAAAAGGTGGTGGTCAAAACGTTGCAGCAGCAGGATGCCCACTATTCATTAGATGTGATAACGCATTTAATCCTAACAACTACTGCGCCTCATTTGCCATGACAATACAATGCTATTGCGTTGGCGTACCTATCATGTCTCCGCGATACTGCGGCCTTTGGGTAGGATAAACCCACTTATCCTGAAGGGACAACTCCACCACACGGAGTTGTCCCAAAACGATCCTCCTTTACCCCCACTCCCTTCAGCGCATCCCCCACATAGATAATATTGCATCAGCATTAGTGAGAAAAATTGTAGCATCACAGTACCCCTGCAACCTATCTTTATAAAAATCAAATTGCCTGCCGGCAGTGTGTACGACCCGATAAGCCCCGACGCCACAGGCAACAAACATACGTAGCATAAATTCCACCTTATGATGTACCCAAAAAGTAGTGCATCACATTCCAATCACCGTAATCCGTTTACATGAAGTGAAATAACACACACATCCGTATCTGCCGCTAAGGAACAGGAACAAAAATTACAGGTCACACCCCTGTCTCCCTTCGCATATACACACCCTTACAACTTTCATCCTTAACAACCCGGCACACACTCCGCTGCATACACCGTACGATCAGCAATTATTTCAACCACCCCCCGTGGCTGACAGGCACTGCTATTTACTAACCATAACATAAAACCAAATTCCAAAAAAGAACCTTATGCAATTCATCCCATCAAAAAGGATCATACGCTGTATACTGTATGCACTCCTGCTCGTCCTCCCTTCCTGGGTCATGGCGCAAACCAGAACAATATCCGGTACCGTCACCGATGACCAGGGCCTACCGGCAATAGGGGTATCCGTCGCCGTAAAAGGCACCAAAACCGGCACCGTCACCGACGCTACCGGTAAATTCACCCTCAAGGTAACTCCCGGCGCCGTACTGCTGCTCTCCAGCATGAGCTACGAAAACGCCACCATCACCGTCGATCAGAAAGACAGCTACCAGCTCACCCTCAAATCGAAAGCCTCCAATCTCAATGACGTCGTAGTAGTAGGTTATGGCACCCGCAAAAAGTCCGACCTTACCGGCGCCGTCGGCACCATTAAAAGTGAAGCCCTCCAGGAACGTCCCAGCTCCTCGCTCAATCAGGAACTGTCCGGACGGGTCACCGGCGTTAACGTATCCTCCAACTCCGGCCGACCCGGCGGTCGCGCCAATATCCGCATCCGCGGCTTCAGCTCCATCAATATCCAAAACGATCCGCTCTACGTAATAGATGGCGTCATCCTTAATGTTACCGGCCTGCAAAACGGTAGCTCCCCCATCGATTATATCAACCCGAATGATATCGCTTCCATAGAAGTACTCAAAGATGCCTCCTCTACCGCCATATACGGCGCCAGAGGCGCCAACGGTGTCATCCTCGTCACCACCAAAAGAGGCACCGCCGGCGGCGGCCGCCTCACCTACGACGCCGATTTCAGCGTAGGCACCCTCCCGCGTAAAATACCCGTACTCAACGCCCGCGAATTCCTCCAGGTAGAAGAGATCGCCTATCAGAACGCACAGAAATACGATCCGGTAGGCTGGGCCAACGGTAAATACGTCGACCCCAAAACAAAAAGGACCAATCCCCTCCTCTTCGACGCCCAGGGAAATCCCCGCTACGATACCGACTGGCAAAAAGTAGCCACCCAAAATGCCTTCACACAAAATCACCAGCTGGCATTCACCAACGGCAACGAAAAAGGTACCTACGGTGCCTTCCTCAACTATCGCAACGAAAATGGCCTCATCAGAGGCTCCTGGCAGAAAAGATATGCCGGCCGCTTCGTATTCGATACCCAGATCAAAGACTGGCTCAAAGTAGGTGGCACCCTCGGATATACTGACCAAAACGAAAAACAAGTCGATGAACTGGGCGGCGGCGGCATCGTCACCATGCGGCAAGTACTGGAAGCATTACCCATCCTGCCCGTAAGATTTCCCGATGGCTCCTGGGTCGGTAATGATAAATACCCGGGCATGGAAGGGGGCGCCAATCCCATCCAGGTCATAGAAGAACGCCTCTACTATCTCCGCACCCAAACCATGCTGGGCAACTTCTACGCTAACATCCACCTCGCCGATGGCCTCGAACTCAGAAGCTCCGTCGGTACCAACGTCATCAACCAACGCCGCGACTACTACGGCGGCCGCGACCTCAACTACATCTCCCGCGGTCAACAAGGTGTCGCTCAAGTCACCAACAACCGCTACAACTCCTGGCAATTCGAAAACTACCTCACCTACAACAAAAACTTCAATCGCATACATGCCCTCAACGCCCTGCTAGGTATCTCCTGGCAACATATCGATCGCTTCGAAAACCTCGCCTCCACACAGGGCTTCAACGATGACTACTTCCAGTTCAACAACCTGGGCGCCGGCGCCAACCCACAACCACCCACCTCTTTCAGCAACGCCTATGGCCTCAACTCTTACTTCTCCCGCGTCAACTACGGCCTGAAAGACAAATACCTCTTTACCTTCACCGGCCGCCTCGATGGCTCGTCCAAATTCGGTAAGAACAACCAGTACGCCTTCTTCCCCTCCGCCGCCATCGCCTGGCGCGCCTCCCAGGAAGACTTTATAAAAGCCGTACCAGCCATCTCCAACCTGAAACTACGGGCCAGCTACGGCGCCACCGGCAACTCCGAAATATCTGCCTACCAGGCGCTCGCCGGCATGGGCAACTATGATGTCATCTTCAATGGCACCCGCAACATCGGCATCGGCATCAACCGCATGTCCAACGAAAATCTTAAATGGGAAAAAACATTACAGGTAGATGCAGGCCTCGAACTGGGCTTATTAAATGATCGCATCTCCCTCGAGTTCGACGTATACCGCAAAAAGACCGTCGATATGCTCCTGCAAGCGCCATTGCCTACCAGCAGCGGCTACAGCAGCATCACGCAAAACATCGGCAGCATGGAGAACAGAGGCGTGGAATTCTCCCTCAACACCGTCAACGTCAAAACCAAAAACTTCAGCTGGAACACTAACTTTAATATCTCCATCAACAAAAACAAAGTACTGGCACTCACCGGTGGTAGCGATATCTATTCCGGCAACACCGTTATACGTGTAGGCGAATCCGTTGGCTCATTGTTCGGCCGCGTACACCTGGGTACCTGGAGCACCGCCGAGAAAGATCTCGCAGCAGTCTACAAAGCCCGTCCCGGCGATGTCAAATACCTCGACCTTAACAACGATAAGCTCATCAACGACAACGACCGCACCATCATCGGCAAAGGCATACCCGATGGTTTTGGCACCTTCCTCAATACCTTCCAGTACAAGAACTGGTCCCTCACCGTCGACCTGCAGTATATGTATGGCAACGATGTGCTGGATCGCAGCATCCACTCCCTGGAAGATCGACAGGGCATCGCCAACAGCTATAAGACCGTACTCAACGCCTGGACAGAGACCAACCAGAACACACCCATCGCTCAGATACGCCCCATCGCCGCAGGCTATACCACTAACAACGACAGCCATAAAGTAACCGATGGCTCCTTCATCCGTGGCCGTAACCTGCTGCTGGCATATGTGTTCCCGCCCAACACCGTCGCCCGCATGAAACTGAGCCGCCTGCGCGTATATGCCTCCATGCAAAACTTCTTCCTGGTCACCAAATACAAAGGATATGATCCGGAAGTGTCCAACTCCGGTTCTCCATTCGACCAGGGAGTCGCCCTCTACGACTATCCCAAACCAAGGGTATTCCTGCTGGGCGTCAACATAGCACTGTAACCATATCCATCCACTCATTACAACGATCCGATCATGAAAATAACTGCTTCCATATATCTGCCATTACTACTCACAGGCGCCTTGCTGCTGGGTAGCTGCTCCAAGTTCCTGGATGAAAAAGATCCCAGCAACTTTACCGTCGACAATTACTTCACCAAACCGGAACATGCCCGGAGCGCCGTCAACGCCATCTACGCCTCCATGCGTGATCCTATGAACAGCGGCTTCGGCGGCGGCACCTGGATGATGACAGAATTCGCTACCGGCCTCGCAGAGACAGACCTCGGACAGGCCGTCAACAGCTACTTCGTCAAAGACCTCATCAATACCTCCGACAATGGCTATGGCGCCGACTACTGGGCATTCTATTACAAAGGCATCGCCAATGCCAACCTCGCCATCGAGAAGATTCCGGGTATCAATATGGATGATACCGAACGTAAACGCCTCCTGGGAGAAGCCCGCTTCTTACGCGCCTGGTACTACTTCCAGCTGATCCGTATGTTCGGCAACATCCCCCTGATATTAAAGCCAGTCACCCTCACCTCTCCCGATCTCCGTCCGCCACAGGCGCCGGTAGAAGATGTCTACAACGCCATCATTGCCGACCTCAACGAAGCAGAAACCGCCGGCCTCCCCTGGATTGATATCTCCGGTAAAGTCAGCCTGGGCGCCGTCAAATCGCTGATGGCCAGCGTCTACCTGACCATGGCGGGCTATCCCTTGCAGAAAGGAGCATCACATTATACACTGGCCGCTAAAAAAGCCGAAGAAGTGATCGATTCCAAACAGTTCCGCCTCTTCACCACCTACGCCGATCTGCACAACCCGGCCAAGAAGAATGTAGAGGAAAACATCTTCATGATCCAGTACAAAACACAGATCATCCCTTCCAACTGGCAGGTGTCCATCCTCCCGTACAACAAGAACATATCCGCCTATTCAGATGAAACAGGTGGCATCTATGCCAATCTTAACTTCGTGAAATCATACGAGGCTGGCGACCTGCGCGCCAAAGAGAAACAGTTCTTCTATACGAAGTACACCTCGGAGTCCG
Source organism: Chitinophaga pendula (assembly GCF_020386615.1). Taxonomy (NCBI): domain Bacteria; kingdom Pseudomonadati; phylum Bacteroidota; class Chitinophagia; order Chitinophagales; family Chitinophagaceae; genus Chitinophaga; species Chitinophaga pendula. Next base: position 1,981,243 of record NZ_CP077769.1, on the reverse strand, counting down.
ACAGGAATAAAGTAGTGGAATTAGGGGGATACTACATTTATAAACATTTCGATGAAGTGGCACAAACATCTACGGCCAACAGTGATCTCAACTGGCCCGTGATCCGATATGCAGATGTGTTACTCATGTATGCGGAAGCATCCAACGAGATCAGCGGTCCTACCACCAAAGCCTACGACGCCATCAATGCCATCCGCGGACGCGCAGAATTACTACCGGTAGCAGGTCTCTCCAAAGATCAGTTCCGCGAGGCCGTATGGCGCGAGCGCTGGTTTGAACTATGCTACGAAAACAAAACCTGGTTCGACATGGTACGCCTGCGCAAAGCCTTCAATGTCACCACGAGGCAGTTCGACAATTACGTAGGTCACAAGTTCACCTATGGCCCTGTCATCACCGCAAGAGAGCTGCTCTTCCCCATTCCCACCCTGGAGATCAAAAACAATCAACACCTCAAACAAAATACAGGATACTAAAAATGACCGGGCCGCAATTGCGGCCCGGTCATTTTTAATACAGTCAATTATTTCTTACCAATAATATAATGCAAAACCTGCAATAATCCCTGAAAAGATGCACCTGCTTCTACACTAATAATATATTCCTTGTCCTGCTTATCTTTCAACTTCAGTCGGGTAAAGTTCCCCTTAGGTGGTCCATTTTCGGTTTGTTCCCCTCGCAAAGCCAGCGTTACATCTGCCATCTCCGTGAAATACAAAGAAAAAAGTGCCGCTCCTTTTTGTTCAAGTATTCTTTTATCTGTCAGCAATACCCAGTTTGATTCGTCTTGCCTACAGCATATAAGCGCACTTTCAGTTGGTTCAAGCAATGCCAACTGGTTAACATAAGTTTGGTCGTTACTTTCATAGATTATCCTGGTTAATAGCCCTTCTCCACCTTTCCGCTTAAATATGGAAAGTAATATAGAAGGTTTGATTTCATGCTGTATCATGGTCGGTTGTCCCTTCTGAATTGATAATATACTGCCAATCGCTTTCTGTCTGCTCCCAATAATATCGCCTACCTCTAAATACTTCATAACTGATAGCGGGATAATTCAAATCGCTGAGTCCAAGTATTCCTGCCAGCATGTAAAAAGTATCACCTAAGGCTTCATTATAATATCCGGATACAGGTTTAATATCGCCGGAATGTATTATTACAACCAGCTCCTGAGCTACCATCGAAAGTATTGCCTTTATTGATTTCATTCTATAGCCACAGTGGTTTTTCCTCTCTACAACACAGACACTCCTGCAAAATAACGCAATTTAACGTCACACCCCTATTTATCCATCTCCCTTAATGCAAAAGGCCGCTACCTGGGATCAGGTGCGGCGTTGCTTGTACGACCAACTCAAATTATTGCTTAGTGAGTATGATAAGGCTATGTATCGTGTGTGATAATCGTTATTCGTATATCACACAACGAAAGTAGTCTCATTCGATTGTACTCGATGATCGATTTGGAAATTTGATTTACGCAAAAGGGAATTAAAGCAAAAAGCCCATAGGTAATACCTATGGGCTTGAGCTATTTAGTGCAGTAATAAACTATTGTTTCACGTATTGAAAGATGATTTCCCGGCTGGTGCCTTCGCTTTTTCCGGATACACGCGCATCCAGGTGTTGCTCATCTTTCCAACGGTAGAGTATCTTCTGAGGGAAGTCATGCTCCGGATTTTCGGCGACAAATCCTTCTGCTTTCAGCACCTTTACTTTGAACCGTACCGGCTGGTTGTCGTTCTGCCCTACGACAGTAGGAACATAAAAGATACCATCCTGTCTGCGGACCATCTGCATCGACTCCAGCAAGGTAGTATCATTACCTACGATGCGAAAGCTCTGTCCCTGCCAAGTAGAGTCATTGGCGCGCTGCCATTGTTCGATGATCTGGCTCCTTTTCGTCTGCATTACCCATACGCCTTCCAGGCGTTGCAGGTAACCGAATTGTACGGGCTTGACCTGGGCAATAACAGCATCGGTCATAAAAAGGCATAGCAGGATTATGCAGCTACTGTTGTACCACAGCTTCTTCACCATAGATCTGATGTTTGTATTTTAAGGAAGGGGAGGCTACAAAAGGTCCAATACCCAGTTCGGCCCATTTGTCATCCACCTTACGGATGGTCGCGTCGTCAGCAACGATGATATTAGGCCAGTCTCTTTCGAAGTTGTCCAGCAGTCTGGTCTTCAGCGTCCCGTCCATGCCGATACCGGCCAGTCTCTTACCCGGCTGATCCGCAATGGGGCGGTCGATCACAAAGCTGTCTCTCCTCGGGTCCAGGTTATTACAAAAACGCCACAGCGCAGAGGGCAGGTCGGACACATCTACGGTATGTTCTACATAAAGGACCATTTTGATCCCTGCCAGGGCGGGCAGCTGATACAAGGCCTCATTCAGCTCCCGGATATGGTTGATCCGGTTTTTCTCCACTGCCACCAGGATACAGGAGATGTCCTGATCCAACAGGCTGCTGTTGATAGCTTTGATCTCAGGGAATTGCGACCGGATAGCGGCCTCGTCCGGCTTACCTGGGGTAGCAGGCAGGTAATAGCTACCGTCGATCTCCTCTTCGTGTTTGCGGGTACCGTCGATACATACCTTACCGCCAAATCCCATCTTGGAACAGGAGTGATCCAGTACGTCCATCGGTCCCTGGCTGAAATAAATATCGGTAGCAGGATTCAGGTGCCGGAACACATCCTGCGCCAGCTTGCGATAATCGTGGATGTCAGTATGCTCATCAGCAACTACCAGTATTTTATTGAACATCATCTGTCCGGCGCCCCACATGGCATTCATCACTTTCTGCGCCTGACCGGCATAGTCTTTCTGTATCTTGGAGATGACCAGGTTATGAAACACACCTTCTACCGGCATTTCCATATCGATGATCTCGGGTACCAGCGTCATTTTGATCGGCGCCAGGAAGATGCGCTCCGTAGCTTTCCCGATCCAGGCATCTTCCTGCGGTGGAATACCAACGATCGTAGAGGGATACACCGCATCTTTACGATGTGTGATCGCCGTTACATGAAAACGAGGATACCAGTCTGCCAGGGAATAATAACCGGTATGGTCGCCAAACGGACCTTCCCATATCAGTTCCTCATGGGGTTCTACATACCCTTCTATTACAAAGTCCGCATCTGCCGGCACTTCCAGCTCCGGCTGCGTAATACATTTTACCAGCTCTACTTTCCGCTTACGCAGAAAACCGGCCAGCATATATTCATCTACATTCTCGGGCAAGGGTGCCGTGGCGGAATAGGTATAGACAGGATCTCCTCCTAGTATCACCGCTACCGGCATCCGTTTATGCAGCTTTTTATATTCGGAAAAATGTTTGGCGGATACCTTATGTTTATGCCAGTGCATACCGGTAAGGTCCTTGCCGAACACCTGCATACGATACATCCCTACATTCCGGCTGCCGGTGTTAGGGTCTTTGGTATGTATCACCGGCAGGGTGATAAAAGGACCGCCGTCTTTAGGCCAGCAGGTCATCACGGGCAGCTTATGCAGGTCCGGATCTTTCATCACTACCTCCTGACAGGCGCCACGACCACTCACTACTTTAGGTAGCCAGGAAGCAAACTGCCCCAGCTTGGGCAACATCGACAATTTATCCAGGATACCTTCTTTCGGTTTGGAAATTAGTTTGAACAACGCCTCTATCTCATGTGCCACATCATCGAGATGGTTGACACCCAAAGCCAGGCACATCCGTTTATTACTTCCCATCGAATTGATCAGTACCGGAAAATCATAACCGGTATTCTCAAACAACAATGCTTTTCCACCGCCGGGCATTTTACTCACCCGGTCGGTGATCTCCGCCATCTCCAGCTCAGGACTCACATAGGTTTTGATCCTGATCAGCTCTCCGGCTTGTTCCAGCGTGTCTATAAAATGTTTCAGATGCTTATATGCCATAAATTCAAATGCTACGATCCCCCAAAAGTACTATCAATTCATTAGAAAATCAGCTAATAAAAAATATAGGGTATCGCCCGCCGATAGCAGGCAATACCCTTCTTTGGATAGCATAATTCATCTATTCAGCCGTCTCCCTACAGTGTGATGATCACACGCGGACGGCCAAATGGCCTGGGAGGCGGTGGCGGCGGCGGTGGATACATCACCACAGGATACGGCCGCACATATACGACTCTCGGGTCCCGATAATGACAGTCCCGCTCCCGGTACCGGCGATAATCACGCCGGTCACAATCTTTGTAGTGACCCCTTCCCCGGTGATTGTCGGCATAACGGTCCGGATAAGAACGGCGGTCCCACCCTCTCTGCGCATAGGAACCAGATATAGTTCCTCCTAGCAGGAGTAACATCAATAATGCTTTTTTCATGCTGTTTGAAATTTTAGTTCTTCAGTATGGCTTCGAAAGAATGAACATTGCTACACGAACAATGGTAATAGTAAATGGTGGGAAATTTGTGTTGTCGGTGTTGTTGGCGTTGTGGTTTTTGTAATGAATAATAAATGCTCGTCCCCGTTAACGTGAAAAAGACAGGTAGTGGCGCGCCAACCGGCATATGTATCGTTTCTTACTCTCTCCGCGATTTTTGATCCGTACGGCCTGTCCGGCCGGCATCGCTATTATTACCTGTGACAACATTAATCCAAGAAATGTGCCATAAAATAAAACATCCCGTCCAGGAGACGGGATGCATTTTTATATGTGGACTTTTGATGGGGCAAATTAGCGCCTATCATTAGCAAACATTATGCCGGACTAAAATCTAGGGCAGGTAGATACCTTCTGACGCCCCCAGCGACTACCGCCGCTACCGCCAAACCGGTAAGCGAGCGTCACACCGGAAAACACATACCAGTCCTTATTCTTATCACTACCACGCACCGTCCCGTCTACCGGGTAAGAACCCCTGGGCACATCTTTCGCATTCACCTCATCCCCGCGATACGCAAACTTCACCCCATTAGGTCCTGTATATTGTAATAAAGTATTCTGATCTACATAAGTCTTACTCACATCATCCAGGTAATCGGTAAAGGTCTTACGGAAACCAAGCTCCGCACCCACCGTCCACAGATCATTCAACTGCACCTTCACCCCCACACCAAATGGAATAGACACCTGCCTGATGTTGTACATCTGCCGGTCAGGATACTGCGGTAAGCCTTGTCCTTCCGTACGCAGGCGACGCAAACGAACCGTTCCGCCGGCACTGTCTTTCGTAGTAGGATAAAAACTAAAACCAGCTACTCCCACAAATACATAGGGCGTATAACCAGTTACTTCAATATCCAGGAAATTGATCTCCGCTAACAGGTTCACTTCCCATATGTCAGAACGGAAACTTAAGTTACGGGCACGCAGATCCTTACTTTCATTAGTACTGTCCGCCCCGGCGATATTCCCGTATTGTACACCCAGCCGTACCGTCAGAAAACGGTTGATATCCCTTCTCACAAACAATCCTACGGAGGGCTTGGTATATTTAAGATCTACACGCTGCTGCACAAGGTCTCCGCTGTAATTACTGATTCCCAAAAATCCGCCGGCATGCCAGCTCTGTGCCGATCCTAATAATGGAAATAGTATACCTGCTAAAAGTATCCCAGTGATCTTTTTCAATGTGTCAGTTTTTTAAGAGGTTAATTGTTAATTAGTAACGCCAGGAATCCGGAAAAAATTGTAAGCCCTTGCATTAGCGGCTAAATTAGAATTTTTCTTCAAGTTTTTAAAATGCATGCCTATTCACCTGCCCGCAGATAAGCCCATCCCTCCAGCTGACGTTCCACCAGGTGCCCCACACCCGCAGGGATAATGCGTACGCCCGGCAGCCAGCTGGCGCTTGCAGATAACGATCGGATCGTATTGGCACAGAGCAGCCATTGCACCCCTCTCCCCTGCAAGGACATGATCTCCTCCCTATATGCACTCTCCTCCGATAATAAAGGATAGGCCTGCCCGTGCACCACCACCTCCGCCTTCAGCAAACGTCCTTCAAAATAAACCAGCAGGTTGCCTAACTGCCGCAACAAGGCCCTATGTACGGCCATATCCCCCGTGCTCAACTGAAAAACTACCTGGTGTTCCTTCATAATTGTCCGTTTTTATATCCCGGCAGCGAAGATACCGGCAAAATATTTTTCGCCGTTAACAAACAGTTAGCATTTGAAAAAAATGAAAGAGATAATTTTGTTGTACAAACATGTTCTGTAAGAGATTGTCATTTTTATAAACACGGGTTATTCCATCGCCATCAGCGGGAGACTGATCGGCTACCCAAACAGGCTGAAGGAGCTGTTTCATCTAGTTGAAACAGCTCTTTTTTTATGCGCCAACACCACCCCAAAATCCACTTCCCCTAAATCTACCGCTCCCATACGTATACCTATAACCGATATCCATAACTGATATTGATAAACATCAATATATTTTTCATTATCTCAAATGCAATGCTTAGATTGCATATATCAAAATCTTTTTGATAGCCCCCTGAGAAACGCAAATCAAGGATACATCGCTCACAACACTTGGAATTGGGAATATAACATTTACATGACCGCAAAATCTTCATCTGCATTAACATGAAGCCCACTCCTGAACTCCAGCATGCTTATGCACTCCATGGATTAGGATACGCAGATAATAACCTCGCCGAACAAATTGATATTAAAACCGTTGCGGACTGGTTAGGCATATCCTATTCTTATTTCTATCACACTTTCGCCAGGATCACCGGCGAACCTTTCGGACAATACGTCAAACGCCATCGCCTCGAAACCGGCGCCGGCCTCCTTAGACACAGCGACTACAACGTCACCGAAATCAGCGAACGCACCGGCTATGCCACCGTAGCCGCTTTTACCAAAGCATTCACACAACACTATGGTCAAAGCCCCAACAAATGGCGCGGCATTCACATCCTCCCCAATGAACAACGTACATTGGAACTGACAGAAATGATCGTCGCCGCCACCGCGGCAGCTGGGGTCTCCATCAACCAGTTCTTTAATATAGACCGGGCCGAAAGCATCTACCTGCCCGAATCCACACTTTACTATAACTTCCTCTCCCTCGGCCAGGATCCCATCACCCAAATGATCATCCGCATGGCCGCCGAAGAAGAACGCTTCAATCGCCTCAAAAGACACCTGGACATCAAAAAGTCCATGTTCATCACCGGTACGCTCGATGCCGTTCCGGTTACCAACTACGAAAAACTCTCCATGTTCGCCGGCCTCGCCATCCCAAAAGATCAAACAGCCATTCACGAACAACTGCAACGTGACGAATTCCGCTTCTTCCGAAAGAAACTCCCGGGTGGATATTACTACCGCCTGCCCGTGCCGCTGGACTTCGCCAGCGCCGGCGTTCCCATGTACGAATTCATCAATCGCAGTTGCCAGGAGGGCATCTTCAAAATGAGTGGTAACCACTTCTTTATCTCCCTCACCGGCCCACGCCTCTGCGAGATATACATCCCCTACATGAAACGCTGCCTCTGACATACAAGAAAGACGGCAGGAAATCAAAGGGATATCACTCCCCTCGCCTTCCTGCCGTCTTCCGTAATAAGTGTCAAAACTATTGCTTCGCAATCTCGGCAAACAAAGTACGGTAACAGTTCGCCGATGTATTCACCGTATCTTTCGGGTCCTTACGCACCCCGTAAAATTCATCCATAAACGCTCCCGCACCAGACCATATCGTCTGCATCATCCCCTGGAACCTGGGCTTCATGTCCGCCGTCGCACTCTCCCGGAATTGCAACATATCCTTCAGCTGTGCCACCGCATTGCCTGGCATCCGCCACGGACAGGTGATCACATTCAGCCCCTTCATCGCAAAATATACTGGCGTCTTATCAGGACGCTCATAATGCCAGTCGCAGATCATCACGTCTTTCGGGATCATGTCTATCGCTCGGTAAGTATTGTTAAAACTGGCTTCCCACATCCCCAGCCCCGTCGTCTTGCCATCCAGCAGCCGGTCACCCCATATCCACAACTGTCGGTTCTTTTGCGCCAGGTGCTGGCTGATCTTCGTCACCTCCGCAGCAAACAACTCCGCCTTGTCAGCACCGTTACAACGCGGACACTGCTGCTCCCCTATATAAAACACCTCGTCCATCCCGGCATGGAAAGCCGTAGACTCAAACACGTCACAGATCTCATCCACCAGCTCAAATACGATCTTATGCACCTCCGGATGACGCGGACAGTAACTCTTACAGTAAAGCCCATCTGGATTAGGCCATACATACTTCTCCGGCATCTTCACCTGCGGCGTCTCATCAAACTGCGGATATACCCGCAACAGGTTATGCGTCTCTCCCGCCCAGGACTGATGACCCAACAAATTGATCTGCGGAATCAGCCGGATGTTCAGCCGCTTGCACAACTTCACCAGCTGCTGCACCTGCTGCTTGGATAAAGCCGCCGAATCACGCAACTCCGGATGAGAAGCAAACTGGTAATTCCAGTCTATCCGTAATACAAGCGTGTTCACCTGGCGTGTCGCCAGCTCTTTCTCTACAAAAGTCAGGAACCGCGCCAGCTCCGACGGCCGTGGCGCAGCAATACAAAATCCCCTAACAGGCAACAGGCTGTCAGGATGTACAGCAGGGGTACGTACACTACCGTCAACAGTACCAACATTACGGAAAGCACTGAGCACGAGGATGCTCAGCAACAAATACAGGGTGTTTTTCATGTTTGCAGGGTTTTAAATGTCACGTACATCCGGAGACGAACGCACGTTACATAACGTGTTAAGCTATACGCGCATGGCGCATAGCTAAAGATAATACAAGAATTGTATTATTACACATCATCACCCAGCAAGATAGCCCAAGGGGCAAGATATTCTATATGCTCAAAAGCTATTTTCATAATCGCGATCAGCGGTATCGCCAGGAACATGCCGGGTATCCCCCACAACATACTTCCCAACACCACACCCACAATAGTGACCAGCGCATTGATCTTCACCTTGGACCCTACAATACGGGGCAACAGGATATTGCTGTCCAGCAGGTGCACCAGGAATAACACCACTCCTACCTGCAACGCCCCGCCAAAAGTACCGCTGGTCAACGTCACCAGCATACTCAGGACAATCGCCGTAAAAATGCCTATATAAGGAATGATATTGAACATCGCAGCCATAATACCCAGCAGCGTCGCATACTTGATACCTAATATCCAGAATACGGCACAGTTCAGCAGCGCCACCACCACCATCTCGATCAACAACCCGGATACATAACTCTTAATAATGAACCGGGTCTGACCCAGCACATCCTGCAGCGTCTCCTGGTGCTTCTCCCGGAACAAACGTACCAGAAAACGAACCAGCTGCCGCCGGTATAATAACAGGAAAAAAGTATACAGCAGCACAAATACCACAAATACTACCATACTGGAAATAGATACAAATGTCTGGCTCACAAAGGAGGTCGCCGTACCCAAAGTACCTACCGCCACCTTCTCCAGGTAATCCATCTGAGTAGTGGCATCTATATGGAACCGTGCATGGATCCAGCCCTGCAACAGGTCTATCGAATGCAGTAACTGCCGCTCCAGCGAAGGAAAGTCAGAAATGAAAGAAGCCATCTGCGATACCAGCAGCGATAATACCCCGGCCAGCGCGATCACAAATATAAATACCGATACAAATGCCGCCAGCCCACGGGGAAAACGCCATCGCTCCAGCAAATTGGCCAGCGGCAACAATAGGATCGCCGCCAGGAAGGCAAAGGTCAGGGGAATAATGATCTCCGCAGCAATATGACATATATATACAATCAATACCAACGAAATCAACGTATAAGCCAGTTTTGCGCTAAAGGGTAGAGTTCTTATTCTCATGCTCATAGATTTACTCAAATATATTAAAGATCACTTATTCTTATATTATTATCTTATTAATATAAAAAAGCTCCCCTACGCTTTTGAACGCAGGAGAGCTTATCAACAACTAAAACTAAGCAAAAAAAATGCCTTTTGACGGATCTAATAATTTAAACAGATCAGTTCCCGGGCTTGTGTAAACTACGACGGTATGCCCAATAGAAAACAACCGGGAAGATAAAAAGGTTGAACAAAGTATCAGTTATTAATCCTCCAATCACTACTCTCGCCAATGGACGGGCGGTTTCAGATCCTATTCCCACACTCGTAGCTGCCGGCAACAGGCCAATAGCCGCCATCATCGCCGTCATTACCACTGGTCGCACTCTCGATGCTACCCCCTCCCGGATCGCCAGCGACAAACTGAAATCAGCCTGGCCACCCAGTACACGGATGTTATTCTTAAATCGCGATGTCAGGATCACCCCATTCTGTACACATATACCAAACAGCGCTATAAACCCAATCCCTGCCGAAATACTGAAGTTCGTATGCGTAAACCAGAGCGCAAAGATCCCGCCAAGTATAGCGAAGGGGACATTACCCAACACTAGCAACGCATCCTTGATCTTACCAAATAACATAAATAGGATCAGGAAAATAAGCAATAAACTGATCGGCACGACCTTCGTCAGCCGGTCCGTCGCCCGCTCCTGATTCTCAAAATCACCGGCCCACTCCAACGTATACCCCTTCGGTATCTTCACCTGCGCACCTACCTTCTGACGGGCCTCCTGTATAGTACTACCCATATCACGGCCCCTCACGGAAAATTTGATCGCCCCATAACGCAGGTGCTTATCCCGGTATATGATACTGGGCCCCACCACGTGGTCAATCGTCGCAATCTCCTTCAAAGGCACTTTACTACCCCGCAAGGTAGGCACCATCAGATCCCCGATAGAGTGCTCATCCTCACGGAACGACTCCGGATAACGGATACGCAGGTCAAAATACTTCTCCCCTTCGTAGATCCGCGTCGCTGCCTTACCGCCGATCGCCATCTCCACAATGGAGTTCGCATCCTCCGTCGTCACACCATACAACGCCATCTTCTCCTGGCTCAGGTTGATACGCAACTCCGGCTGACCCAGGTTACGCAATATCCCCAGGTCCTCGATACCGTCCACCGTCTTCAATATCCGCTCTATCTGCTCCTCCCGCTGCTCGATCACCTTAAAGTCATCGCCAAACAGCTTCACTACGATAGACCCTTTAACACCAGATACCGCCTCCGCCACATTATCCATGATCGGCTGCGAAAAACTAAGCGATATCCCGGGTGTCCCCTCTAGCTGCCGTTGCATACTCTCCACTAATTGTTCCTTCGTGATCTTCCGCTTCCACTGATCCTTCGGGTAAATGTCTGCATGGAACTCTATATTATAGAATCCCGTCGCATCCGTACCATCATTCGGCCGGCCCGTCTGGGAGATCACCTGCTTCACTTCCGGGAAAGCCAACAACTTCTTACGCATCTCGTTGGCCAGCTTCACCGATTCGTCCAGCGACGTACTCAACGGCCCCGTAGCCCTTATATAGATCGCGCCTTCATTCAACTCCGGCAGGAACTCCGTTCCCAGAAAACGGAAACAATATAGACCAATAGCCAACACCGTCAGCGCACCGGCAAACCAGGCTCCCTTCCGCCTGAACACACGATCGAATAAACGTAGGGTATACTTGTTGAGGAACTCAACAAATACATTGTGTTTCTCCCGCACATTCTTCTTTAATAATACACTGGCCATTGCCGGTACCAGCGTAAATGTCAGGATCAAAGCCCCCAGCAAGGCAAAACCAAGCGTCCATGCCAGCGGAGAGAACATCTTACCTTCCACCTTCTCAAAAGCGAAAATGGGCAGCAACCCCGTGATGATGATCAACTTGGCAAAGAAGATACTTTTGCCGTTCTCCATACAGGCCCGTCGTATCATCCCCAGCTTACTCAGCTGGTTGAACCGCTGCATCCCCATATGATGGGCCCGCCGGTCCAGCACCACAAAGATCCCCTCCATCATGACGACCGCCCCGTCGATAATAATACCAAAGTCAATAGCCCCCATAGAAAGCAGGTTCGCACTCATCCCCTTCAACCGCAGGCAGATAAAGGCAAATAACAACGACAATGGTATCACCACCGCCACAATAATAGTGGTACGCCAGTCCGCCATGAACAGAAACACGATCACCGTTACAAAGATGATCCCCTCCAACATGTTGTGCAACACGGTATGGGTGGCATAGTCGATCAGGTCCTCCCGGTTATAGAAGGTCTTGATCTTCACATCCTCCGGTAAGATCCGCTCATTCAGATCCGCGATCTTCAGCTTCAGCTGCTCGATCACATTCGCAGGGTTCTCCCCCTTCCGCATCACCACTATACCTTGCACCACATCATGATCCAGGTCGCGACCTACCTGCCCAAGACGTGGTAACGAAGACACCGTCACATTTGCCACATCTTTTACCAGTACCGGCGTACCATTAATATGATCTACAATAATATTACGTATCTCATCCACATTGTTCAGGATACCGATCCCCCTCACCACATAGGCCTGGGCATTCTTTACGATCACATCCCCGCCCACGTTAATATTACTTTTCGCCAACGCCTGGTAAAGCTCTGTCGCACTGATATCATACTGTACCGCCTTATCAGGGTTAACCTTCACCTCGTATATTTTAACAGAACCGCCAAAGCTGACAATGTCTGCCACCCCCGGTACCGCCAGCAGATTACGCTCTACCACCCAGTCCTGTAACGTCTTCAACTCCTGCACCGATCGTTTGTTGCTCTCCAGCGTATACCGGTAGATCTCACCAGTAGGCCCATATGGTGGCTGTATATCCGGCGACACCCCATCCGGCAGGTCCGCCGAGGTAATATTGTTATTTATCTGCTGCCGGGCAAAAGTGTCATCCACATCATCGTCAAACACCACCTTTACCACCGACAGCCCGAACAACGAAGAAGAACGGATATGCGTTTTCTTCTGCGCCCTGTTCATCGCAATCTCGATCGGACGCGTCACGAATTTCTCCACTTCCTCCGCACTACGACCCGACCACTGCGTGATGATCGTCACCGAAGTATTCGTTACATCCGGAAATGCTTCTATCCCTATCTGTTTAAAACTGACATATCCCGCCACCGCCAGCAGACCAGCTGCAAAAAATATGAAATACCGGTTGCTGAGCGAGAAAGCCAGTACCTTCTTGAAGATCTTGTTCATAATTATAATAGGTCTGTGCCAGCTTACTGTGCTTGCAGCGTTTCATAAATAAATACCTGACGGGAAGCGATCACCTGCTCTCCGGGCTGTAACCCGGTTGCGATATAACTCCTGTCATCCAACGTCCGGGCAATCTGTACCTCCCTTACCTCTACAAATGGGGCCCGGAACGTACGTACCAGCACATAATATTTGTCATGGTCGAAAATGATCCCCCTCGAAGGAATACTCACCATCTCATTATCACTGTGCCTGGCCGCACGGATACGTACAAACATCTCCGGCTTCAGCAGGTAGTCCGTATTTTTTACCACCACCCGCGCTTTCATCACCTTATTATCAGGGTCCAGTACATTATATATCTTATCAATACGGCCGGTAAATACCTTATCAGGATAGGCCAACGTAGTCATGGTCACCTCATCCCCTTCACGTATACCGGAAATATCCGACTCAAATACATTCAGCATCGCCCACACCTCTTTCAGATCAGCTACCGTAAAGATCGGGTCCGCATTATCCGGCCGCCATTGCATATGCTCTACCGCTTTTTTGCTGATGATAAACCCGGCTTCCGGCGCCTTCACCAGATAACTGTTCTGCTGCGAACCTCCGTTAATAGCCAGTATCTCTTTGGATTTCTCATAAGCGGCCTTCGCTTTGGCATAATTACTTTTAGCTTCCTCCACATCCTTCTGGGCATTCAGTCCGCTCTTAAAAAAAGATGCTGCCACTTCCATATTACGACGCGCCAGCTGCAGCTCACTCTCCGCGGTATAATGATCGGCAGAATATCCGGCCATCTCCGCACTGCGCATAACAGCCAGTGTCTGCCCTTGCTGTACAAAATCGCCGGAGTGTACCTTCACCGCCGTCACAATACCGCTCACCATCGGAAAGATGCGCGCGACCTTATCTTCATTCACAGAGATCTTACCGGTCAGGTACAGCTCCTGATCTACCGGACGATTGGTGGCAGTATCGATCTGCAACGTCCGCACCAGCGAATCCGTCAGCGCCCAACGCCGTACCGGCACTTCCTGTGGCTGACTGTTACAGGCGCCCAACGTGGCCGCAGTGAATAAGGTGAATAGTATAGGTACATACTGCCTATTATTAAATTGCATATGTTAGATGATTTTATCAGGGATGAAAAATGAGGGAACCGGTGGAATAATTCAGCTGCTCCAAAGAACGATGACGCTGGTACTGCAGCTCATTATACTTCAGTACATGCTCGCGGTAAGCATCATACAGATCGGTGAACTCCAGCAGACCTATGTTGTGCGAACGGAAATTCCGCTCCACCTCGCCCATCAGCGTAGCATATTGCTGCATGAAAGCAGGGTCCAGTTCCGTCACCAGCTTCTCCGTCTGTAAAGCTTGCTGATAACTGGTCATCACTTCCTGCTCTAGCTGATCCTGTTGCGACTGCATACCGAGCTTATCACCCGCCAGCGTAGCACGGGCCATTTTGATATTACCTTGGTTACGGTTGAAGAAAGGCAATGGCATACTGATCGTCAACGCATTGTAGTTACGTTCGAAGTTGCCTTGCTTATCATAGGAAAAGCCAAGCTGCACATCCGGTACAGCCATGGCTTTCTGTAGTTGTAGGTTCAGCTCACTATATTTCACTTGCTCTTTGGCAATCTGCAGGTCATAACGATTTACGTAAGCAGTGTCCAGCAACTGCTGGTAAGGCCTTTGAGCCACCAGGTCCGGATCACGCTCATCCCTCACCGCTACTGGCCGTATCACCGTAGTACTCGGCACGCGTATCAGCAACGCTAGGTCTGCCTGCAACTCCAGCAGGTCCTTTTGCTGCTCCAGCTGATCATGTTGCAGATCATACAGCATAGAACGCAACCGAACAATATCCTTCAACGACACATTCCCCTGGTTATGCTGCTCGTCAAATGCCTTGACAATACGCTGCAAAGACGCAATCTGGCTGGCATACATGTCCAGCGACCGCTGCGCATAATACAGCTTGTAAAAAGTATCTCTTAAGGAATAGCGGAGAGTGCGCAACAGGTCGAAAAACTGGTACTCACTCATCCGCACACCACTCTTAGCCAGGTTGATCTGCTTATTCCGCTTACCGGCCAGCTTGAATAACTGCTGCAACTGGAACACATTCTCCCCGGCGTAAGAAAGATCAAACCACTTCCGGTTAGTGTGGTTGTACAACACATTCTCATACGATACCTGCGGGTTGTCGTATAATTTAGCCGTGATCACCTCAGCCTTCGCCGAGTCAATACTATACTGCTGCATCAGCAGCGGAAGGTTTTGCTGCAGTAACCGCTGTTGCGCCTGCGATAGTGTAAGGGAAAGCGTGTCCCGCTGTTGTGCCGATGCCGTATATCCACCGCCTAGCAGCAGCAACATCGTTCCAACAAGCAGCCATAATCTTTGCGTCATATATAATTATTTCGGACGCAAAGATGAATGGGACGTATTAGGTGGGCATTAGAAAAAGATTAGAATGAGATTAGAACCGGCCATTAGCTGCAAACAAAATGTTAAAAGTGGTGCCTTTGCCTGGCCAGCTCTGTACCGTAATAGTAGCACCGTGTAAAGCAAGTATCTTCTGCGCCATCGCCAGACCAATACCATAACCGTCAAATTCATGGGCATTACTCCCCCGGAATAATGGCATAAATATCCTGTCCAGCTCCGACGGATCAATACCAATACCGGTATCCGATACCGATAGTAACATACCCGCCGCACTCCATGACAGCTTACAGCCAACCGGCCGCATATGGGAAAACTTAAACGCGTTCTTTATAATATTATGTAATGCCAGGTGCAACAGCTGCCGGTTACCATATATGATCAGCTGCGCCGCATCCTCCGGCATATGTTCCATCACTACCTCCACCACCGCCGGCGGTACCCGCTGCGCCCAGGCCGTCTGCTCCTCCCACAACCATTCGTCCAGCCGTATCGCTACCCGCTGCGAAGGGTCCGGCAATACATCCGGCCGCGTCAGCTCCAGCAATCCCTGCGTGATGATACGCAACTTCTCAGATTCCCCCAGCACTGTCTGCAACGTCTCCACATACTCCTCCCCGCTACGCACCCGCTGCAACGTCACCTCGATCTCCCCGATGATAGTGGTCAACGGCGTCCGCAACTCATGCGACGCATTCGATACAAACGACTTCTGCCGCTCAAAAGCAGCCTCCAGCCGCTCCAGCAACTGGTTGAAATTGTCCGCCAACTCATCGATCTCATCCCTGTTACGACTCTTCGATACCCGCATATCCAGGTTGCTCGACCGGATCACTTTCATCTGCCCGTTGATATGTTTCACCGGTTGTAACGCCCGCCGCGCAAACCACTGCCCGGTAAAAAAGATGATCAGCAACCCCAGACAGAAAGTACCGGCCAGTATCCATACCAGATACTGCAACTGCTGCATACCGCTCTTGTTACGGGCCGTAATGATCACCACATAGTCCCCCTGGTTGTCCGGATAGAATAACCCCAACGCCTGCTTATCCTTGATAGTGAACCGGTAAATCTTACGCTGCCGGATCGTCTCCAGCAAAGATGCCGGCCAGTTATATTTGATCTTTTCGATAAACACAGGACGGTCGTCCTGGTCGTAGATATTGCTCGACTCATTAGGAATACGCTCCTGGTAACGCTCCTCCAGCTCACGGAATTTCTTCTTCGTCAGCTC
This sequence comes from Chitinophaga pendula, assembly GCF_020386615.1. NCBI lineage: Bacteria > Pseudomonadati > Bacteroidota > Chitinophagia > Chitinophagales > Chitinophagaceae > Chitinophaga > Chitinophaga pendula. The sequence goes on along the minus strand of NZ_CP077769.1, from coordinate 1,964,399 downwards.
ATCCTTCTCCAGGAACACCTGCGCCGTAATCAGCGCCCTCCCCTGTAAAGTGCGGTAAAAACTCTTCTGGATATATTGGGCAGACAACAGATAGATCAACGCAAATACCGCCAGCAACAAAATGCCGGAAATCAACGTGTACTGCAATGACAAACGGTGCCGTATCTTCATAACAGCTCCTTATTTCAGTTTCATTACATATCCCATTCCTACCACCGTATGGATCAGCCGGCCACCGGCATGTCCCTTCTCAATCTTATTACGTAGGTAATTAATATATACATCTATCACATTCGTACCGGTGTCAAAGTCCAGCCCCCAGACCACTTCCGCGATCAATGTCCGCGACAGCACCTTACCGATGTTACGCAGGAAAAGCTCCAGCAAAGCATACTCCTTGGCCGTCAGCACAATCTCCTGCCCGTTGCGTATAGCCAGCCGGGTGGTCGTGTCCAGCTGCAGATCTGAAAACACCAGCTGCGCACGCTCCTCCTTAATAGGGAATTTACGCCGGCTCAAAGCCTGTATACGCGCCACCAGCTCAGAAAAATGAAAAGGCTTCGCCAGGTAATCATCCGCACCGGCATTCAACCCGTCCACAATATCCTGCGTAGCATTCAACGCCGTCAGCATCAAGATAGGTGCCTGCACCTGCCGGTCACGAATATACCGGCACAACGCAATCCCATTGATCTGTGGCAACATCACATCTAATATTATAAGATCATATTCATCCAGCAACGCCGCCTTCTGCCCCGACTCCCCGTCGTAAGCCACCTCCACCTGATGACGCTGCTCCTCCAACCCCCGCTTGATAAAAGCCGCCACCTTCTCTTCGTCTTCTATGAGTAATATCTTCATATGTCAATAGCAATCTCCAATGCCAAAACTAAGCATACTTTGCTTAGCACACATTAAAGCTACATTAGAAACTACAAATCCCCCCTCCCGTCCTCCTGCAATACCACATAATAAGAAGGACAGCGACCGCTTTATTGGCCGCTGTCCTCCTTATTCCCTGCGTCCATTCTCAGGACCAGGTAAATGACGATGTTAAAACTTAAAAGTAACGCTCACCAGGAAGTTGGATTGCTTCTGCGGACGGGCATAAAACCCATCGCTCACCCAGTATTTCTCACCGGTCAGGTTATTACCCTTTATAGCCATCCGGAATTTGGGCGTGTTATAAAACAAGGTAGCGTCAAAGGTAGTATAGGATGGTAATACAAAAGTATTCGCAGGATCATAGAACGCATCCCCTACATACATAGCGCCCGCGCCAACACCCAGTCCTTTTACCGCTCCTTTTAAAATACTGTAACCCACCCAGATATTGCCTACATGACTGGGCGCACCTACCGTCCGCTTACCTTCTAGTTGCGGCGTCGCTTTCTTATACCTGTTTTCGTTATAACCATAGCCGGTAATGATATTCAAACCGGGCAACGGATTGCCAATGATCTCCAGTTCCACACCTTTGCTCTCCTGTGTACCATCTTGCACCGTAAATACCTGGCTTCCCCTTACCTCCCCTCTGGTGCTGTTTTTTACCTGAATATCATAATAACTGATCGTTGCCGCCAGTTTGTTTTCAAAGAGATCCAGCTTTACACCTCCTTCCAGCTGATTGGCCTGCTGGGGTTTAAATGATGTCACAGCACCGTCCGGCTGCAAAGTATTGGGAACATTCTTAAATCCATTCATATAGTTGGCAAAGATCGCCACCTTGTTCAATATAGGCTGATAAACCACACCGAACTTAGGAGAAAAGGACGTCTGCTTGTAGTCCCCGGTAGTAACCTGTGTCAGATTGTTCTTCGTTCCCTTGTTGTCGAAATAATCCACTCGCAGACTCGCCATCACCAACAACTGATTGGTAATATTCAATACATCGGAGAAATAAGCGCCGTAGCTATACTGACGACTACGCGTTTCCGGCGTATTCAGGGTGCCCAGACGCGCATCTACCGTTTCCACCCGTACGTCCTTGACAGTGCGGAGCGTATTCACCGTATCCAGTACCAGATTATTATACTTCAGGTCACGGTACTGATCCATAAAGTCAACACCTACTACCAGGCGGTTACGCATACTGCCAATCTTAAAATCACCGGTGAAGTTCTGTTGAAAATGTTTGCGCCCCATTCTGTCAGGAGCGTGTACACGGATACTCCTGGCTATAGTAGTATCCGTCAGCCAGGTCATGTCAAACAGGTACATGTTATCATAACCTCCCGTCGCCCACGCATAATTCGTGGTAGAAGTCCACTGCTCAGATAACTTATACTCCGCCTGCAGGAATATGTTGTTAGTAGACATGTTGGCCTTGAAAGAATTATCTATCAGGGAACGATTGTAGTCAAGTTTCAGCTGATCGTATGACTTGGCATTAATACCGGGCGATACGATCCAGGCAGTACTGGAAGTACCTTTATAACGTTGCATATCTGCGTCCAGCCGAACCGTGAAGCGGTCGTTCACTTTATACAATATACTGGGGGCCACTACAATGGTCGTCCCATGCCCCTGGTCCTGGAATGTATTCTCCTGCTGATAAGCCACATTCGCTCGGAAAAGCATGGTCTTATTATCATTCAAAGGCGTGTTAAAATCAGCAGTAAGACGGCTCAGGTCATAACTACCTTGCGTATAACTCACCTCGCCGGCAGTCTTGTCAAATGGCTTTTTGGTAATATAATTAACCAACCCGCCAAATGAAACCATCGAAGCACCAAATAAAGTGGAAGAAGGCCCCTTGATCGCCTCTACCCTTTCCACCGTCGCCAGGTCGATCGTCGTACGCGTAAATGTCGCCATACCATTACGCAGGTTATCACTCGTAACAAAACCACGCGAGAAAAATGCCGGAATACCAGCACCTGTCTTCGCAGGAGCCGCACCGGGTACATTACGGAACGATTCATCCAAAGTAACAGACAGCTGCTCACGTATCAGCTCTTTATCTATCACACTATATACCTGGGTATTCTCCAGGTACTTCAGCGGCAGACGACCCACACTGGCACTTTGCTTTTTGGAAGTAATAGTATATTTATCGCCGACAATTAATATCTCGTTGAGCGCTCTTGCACTGGTAGTCAGCGTAAAGTCAACATGCGCCGTCTCTCCCGCTTTCAACACAACCGTCTTTTCCTGCGTCGCATGACCCATGAATAGTATCGCAAGTTTGTAAGTCCCCGCTCCCAGTTCTTCAAAGTGGAAGGTACCGTCCCTTCCAGCCTGCGCCGTCTTCTTACCATTCAATACGATCGTCGCAAATTCGGCTGGCTGCCCGTCGCTGGTAGTCACCTTCCCCTTAATGCTACCGTCATCCTGATAGTGGACCATAGGCAGCTCATAACCGGAGAGCAGCCCGGCAGCCAGGGTATTATTACTCAGTTGAAAGAATAGGAATAACGAGGCTATCGTAGCGGCACGGTTGATAGATAATATCTTCATAGTACTGGAACAGTATTGTTTCTGCGCCTGCGAAGATAAATAGAACCCAAGCCGATCATTTACGCAATGCGGAATTTTTTAATGCACCGCATCCCTACCTCCCATAATTCCTGTCCAGGTAAATAAAATTCTTCGCATGATGCACCTTGTGCAACGATGGCGTGATAAATATCTTCTCCAGCCAGGTTAATTTGCCTACGAAAGTATCAAGGTACTCACTGGCATGCTCATAAAGCACATTAAGCCAGCACCCATATATACCAGTCAAAACCCAACGTAAACAACCGGTGCTGATAAGACCACAGCATGATCCCGAAAATAACGATCTTGCCAAAAAGCAAATAAAGAATAAGCGCTATTATATAACATAGGATATTGATCCAACCACCTTTATTACTCTCTATCTTTCTAGCTATAACAAGAATGATCCATTCAATGACCACAGATCCAAGTACAACCGCCCTATACGGCGCCTTTAACTCATTCAGTAATGATCTCTAAAGTATTACTCATCATGTTGGGAAGGTTTGAAGGGGTTATTTTTTCTCTTGTATCTTCAATATGTTGATTGACAGGGGGTATAACGCCTGATGGTGGCCCAGCTATAGGTGCAGCCTGTCATTAAATGTTAGGGGCCGAGAAAATAAATACTTTAAATACGTGGTGATACTATGCGAATCGGGAATTTTTTAAAAAGTGTCTCTGAACTGCCGGTCAAATCACACCTGGTGCAGTAATCTTATCATACGTAACATACCCACCACCGCTCATAACAAACTGGCGAGAAAATGCCAAACACCGCTCACAAATGATAAACCGGCCTCCCATATCTGAAAAGCGCAGTACCTTTACCGCTTCCATCAGACCTGCATAATATGACCAATCTACCTGTACTCACCTCCAACGAAATAATACTACGGCCGCTGGATGAAAAAGATATCGCCTCCCTCTTCCGCCTGTTCTCCCAGGATGCCGTTACCCGCTACATGGATATCGACAGCTTCAGCAACAGCGCCGAAGCAGCAGAGATCATCACCTTCTTCCGCGACGCCTACGAAAAAGGAGAAGGCATGAGATGGGCCATTACCCTCGCAGGCAAAGATGAACTCATCGGCACCTGCGGTTACCACCACCGCCATCACGAACATCGTAAAGCCGAGATCGGATATGACCTCCTTCCCCAATACTGGGGCAAAGGCATCATGACCATCGCCGTCAACCGCATGTTACGGTATGGCTTCAACGAAATGGCCCTCAACCGCATCGAAGCATTCGTCGACCCGGCCAATACCCCTTCCTCCCGGCTCCTGCGCCGACTCGGATTCCGCCAGGAAGGACTCCTGCTCGATGCCTTCTTCGAAAAAGGCCAGTTCGTCGACGCCGAACTTTACAGCATCCTTAAAAGAGAATACGATCACCTCAATTGTGTGTAATATGCAACAGAACATCTACGACAACAACGAATTCTTCGAAGGATACCAACAGCTGAGAGCCACCGAAAGCGGCCTCAATGCCGTACTCGAAGAACCCGCCATCTACAGCCTCCTCCCCGACCTCAAAGGCTTGCATGTACTCGACCTGGGCTGCGGCTTCGGACGCTTCTCCCGCTACGCCGCCAGCCATGGCGCCATCACCGTCACCGGCGTCGATATCTCCGAACGCATGCTCGCCGCCGCCGCCAACGAAAATAACCCCGACAACATCACCTACCTGCAATCCCCCATCGAAACCGTCTCTTTCCCCCCCGATAGCTTCGATCTCATCATCAGCTCCCTCGCCATTCATTATATACAAGACTACACACAACTTATCGCGCGTATGTTCACCTGGCTACGAGCCGGCGGTCAACTCACCTTCACCGTCGAACATCCCATGTCCACCGCCCGCGAAGAACAACAATGGATCACCGACCAGGCAGGCAACAAACTCTATTGGCCCGTAGATCACTACCACGACGAATCCATCCGCCACACCAACTGGTTCGTAGACAATGTCATCAAATACCACCGCACCACCGCCACCTATGTCAACACACTACTGACCGCCGGCTTCACCCTCCATCGCCTAGAAGAGCCTACCCCACTCCCCCAATTCGTACAACAACGGCCCGAACTGGCCGACCAGTTCCGCAGACCGCCGTTTTTACTACTATCCGCAAAAAAATTAAATTAACTTAGCGCCCTCGTTACGAATACCAACCATATAATAAAACCGACAATGCTTACCTTCAGACATGCCAGTGAGGCCGACCTCCCTGCGATTGTGGATATTTATAACAGCACCATCCCCGGCCGTATGGTCACCGCCGATACCGAACCAGTAACCGTCGCCTCCCGCGAAGCCTGGTACCACGCCCACTCCCCCGAACGACGCCCCCTCTGGATGATGGAACTCGACGGACAGGTAGCCGGATGGATCAGCCTCCAGAACTTCTACGGCCGACCCGCCTATAACGGCACCGCCGAACTCAGTATCTACCTTCACAAATCATCCCGAGGCAAAGGCCTGGGCCGCAAAGCCCTCCAGTTCGCCATAGACCAATGCCCCTCCCTAGGCGTCAACAACCTCATGGGCATCATCTTCGCACACAACGAACCTAGTATCAAACTGTTCCAATCCATGGGCTTCGAACAATGGGCCTTCATGCCCGATATCGCCGTACTCGATAATATCACCAGAAGCGTAGTCATACTGGGCAAAAAGATCTGATCCACCGCCGCCCTCTTCACCTCCGCCGGTAGCAATGACCTCGTCTCCAACCGCGCGCCGCCTACCAGCATATTCCACCTGCCCCTCGCAGATACCGTCCTGCTTAAACGATGCTTCCACCGGGGCAAATAAATACCCCTCGCCTGTGAATACCATATCCCTCCACCTTTCCTATAGCTCTCCTGTATCATTCCTATAGCATTCGTATAGTCATTGTATAAGCGAGGCATATAGTTGCATATACAATGCTTATACAACGCTTATACAACCTATATGCAACAAAACTGCAACTTGCTAATTATCAAAGACATAGAAATTACGCCATTTGCCGTGTCATATGCAGACAAATGTCTATGGCTATTTGCTTACCTTTATAGTATGTGGTGGATATATGCTTTACTTTCAGCACTTTTTGCGGCACTCACCGCCATTTTTGCGAAGATCGGGGTTAAAGAGGTCAACAGCGACCTGGCGACAGCTATCAGAACAGCCGTCATCCTAGTACTGGCATGGGGTATCGTACTGGTTCGCGGAGAAGCAAAAGGATTGCCCGACATCAGCAAGCATACTTGGATATTCCTCCTGCTATCCGGTGCGGCAACAGGCATGTCCTGGTTGTTTTATTTCAAAGCCCTGCAGATAGGAAAAGTAGCACAGGTAGCGCCCGTCGACAAACTGAGCGTAGCACTCACGATCATATTGGCCGTCGTGTTCCTTCACGAAGCCCTTACCTGGAAAACAGCCATCGGCGCCCTGCTCATCCTGGCAGGTACCCTCGTGCTGATACTGTAATAAAAAAGGAAAGATGATAAGATTATACAACGATCCGGTAGGCACAACGGCGGGAGCCCGCCACTATATGATCAATCCGGCTGATACTCACCTGCTCTCCCAGGATCGTACGGAACGTACGCAGCTCAGAAATACAAATACTCTCACATTTGGTGGCCGCACTACAGATCGGACAATGGTTCTCTATAAATAAAAAACCCTCCTCATCCCGGCGCCACTCCGCCAGGTAGCCTTCCGTCGTACGAATAGAAGCAAAAACCGCGATCCGCTCTTCTATGTCCACTATCTGATGTAAGGCCTGGGTATATTTTTCCAATTGCTCCTTCTCCCGCGCAGCAATCACCTTGTCCAATGCATTCTCACCGAACTCATGCCGGATCGTCTCCAGCAATTGTAAACTCAACTCCGCATGCGCATCCGGAAAACGGGCATGGCCCAAACCCGTCAAATCCCATCGCTGTACAGGACGACCTACCCCCTTCGCAGTAGTAGTAGCCACCACCAACCCTTCATCGGCTAGCTTCAGCAACTGCAACCTCGCTCCTTCACTCGTGATCCTCAACTCACCTGCCAACTCGGCAGCCGTTTGCGGTCCCCGCGTCTTCAACAGCAACAAAAATCGGTCTGCAGCAGTCCGGACTTTATGTATAGAATTTTCCAAGTTAGACCTTGTTTTATTTTCAAATGTCGTAATTTTGTGGGAGTAAAAAAAAATAATGCTGTGTTAAGTCTCTAGTGCAACCAGCCTTTTAATACTGGAAACAAAAGAAAATAACAGGAACTCAGGTCATCATACTTTTGGAAGCAAAATTGTAAGCGCCGGAAATAAAAATACTGATTTTCAAATAGATATAAAACGCAGCTAAAGTTTTAATACAACAACATAACAGCTTATTTAAAATATTGCGGCTCACATGAACGTCCTCATTTTTAGCGGTTCAATGGATAGCAGACCCTATACCGTGGCTAATCAACTGACAGCTTATCTCAGTAAGCAACTATCAGAAAATGGGTTCCAGCCGCAAATATTTAACCTGGCTAATGCCAGCATTCCGTTCTTTGAATACACCGGAGAAACACCCACGCCCGCCGTACAAAATATGTGCGATACCTTCCGGCAGGCCGATCTCCAGATATGGCTCACCCCTCTCTATCATGGCAGTATGACAGGCGTCATGAAGAACTGCCTCGACTGGCTCGAAATGACCAGCAAAGACGAAAAGCCATATTTAACAGGAAAGGTTGTAGCTTTGGTGTCCTGGGCGGACGGCACACAGGCCATGCAAGGCATCAATGCCATGGACGCAGTCGCCAAAGCACTACGTGCTTGGGTGCTCCCGTTCTCCGTTCCGATCATGAAAGATCACCTGTTCGATCAGGAAACGAGAATGTTCACCACGCATTACCAGAACAAATTCGACAAAATGATTCAGTTACTGGCTGAAGCCAGAACTTTAATGATATCCAGACCCTTACCAGTTACCGGCAATAATTAATCATTGCCTGAGGGTCAGGTACCATAATGGTCAACATTTATAATAAAAAGTACTAGATAGGAGGCATAATATATGATCACCGTTTCTGACAAAGCAGTTGAATATATCCACGCGCTGATGATCAAAGAAAATCATCCGGAAGGAACCTTCGTAAGGATCGGCGTAAAAGGTGGCGGTTGCTCCGGACTGGAATACGTCCTCAAATTCGAGAACGAATACCAGGATGGCGACCAGAAATTTGAAGACAAAGGCGTAAAAATCGCCGTACAAATGAAAAGTTTACTCTACCTCTACGGTACAGAACTCGACTACTCCGACGGACTTAACGGAAAAGGCTTGTTCTTCAACAACCCGAACGCCTCCCGCACCTGCAGCTGCGGTGAAAGCTTCGCCGTATAAGATATTATATTATCAGGCTCACTACGACAAACAACTTACTTAAACAGCCGTTCAGGGTAGAGGATTATATTAATAACGCATCATGAGAAACAGCAACGAAATAATTGATGATATAGCCAATAAGGAATACGAATTTGGCTTTACCACCGATATTGAAATGGATATCGCGCCGGCCGGGCTGAATGAAGATACCATCCGTTTTATATCCGCTAAAAAGAATGAACCGGAATGGTTACTCGAATGGAGACTCAAAGGCTTTCAGGCATTTAAAAAGATGCAATTCCCTAAATGGCAGCACTTCGATATGCCGGAAATAGACTTCCAGGCACTATCCTACTATGCCGCCCCTCGCAAAAAACCAGCACTCAAAAGCCTCGATGAAGTAGATCCCGAACTGATCGCTACCTTCGAAAAACTGGGGATTCCCCTCAACGAACAAAAAGCACTCTCCGGCGTAGCCGTAGATGCCGTGTTCGATAGCGTATCCGTTGTCACCACCTTCAAAGAAAAATTGAGCGAACTGGGCATCGTCTTCTGCTCCTTCGGCGAAGCCGTACAACACCACCCCGAACTGGTAAAAAAATACCTGGGTAGCGTAGTCCCTCACTCCGATAACATATTCGCCGCCCTGAACGCTGCAGTGTTCTCCGACGGCTCCTTCGTATACATTCCAAAAGGTGTTCGCTCCCCCATGGAACTGTCCACCTACTTCCGTATCAACGCCCAAAATACCGGGCAGTTCGAACGGACCCTCATCATCGCCGACGACGAAAGCTACGTAAGCTACCTCGAAGGGTGCACCGCCCCCATGCGCGATGAAAACCAACTCCACGCCGCCGTAGTAGAACTCGTCGCCCTCGAAAACGCCGAGATCAAATACTCTACCGTACAAAACTGGTACCCCGGCGACAAAGATGGTAAAGGCGGTATCTTCAACTTCGTAACCAAAAGAGGTATCTGCAAAGGCAAAAACAGCAAGATATCCTGGACACAAGTTGAAACCGGATCCTCCATCACCTGGAAATATCCCAGCGTAATCCTGCAAGGCGACGACTCACAGGGCGAATTCTACTCCGTAGCCGTTACCCGCAACAAACAAATCGCCGATACCGGTACCAAAATGCACCACCTCGGCAAAAACACCAAAAGCCGCATCATCTCCAAAGGTATCTCCGCCGGATATGGCGATAATACCTACCGCGGCCTCGTACAGGTAGGCCCAAGAGCTGCCAATGCCCGTAACTTCACCCAGTGCGACTCCCTGCTCATCGGCGATAAATGTGGCGCACACACCTTCCCGTACATCGAGTCCAGGAACAATACCGCCACCGTAGAACACGAAGCCACCACTTCCAAAATAGGAGAAGATCAAATATTCTATCTCAATCAGAGAGGCATTGAAACAGAAAAGGCCGTAGCCCTCATCGTTAACGGTTACGCCAAGGAAGTGCTCAACCAGCTGCCCATGGAATTCGCTGTAGAAGCACAAAAACTATTGTCCATCACCCTCGAAGGTAGCGTTGGATAATACCGGCAGACAGGCATCATTATAATTATAGCAAACGAAAAAACAACAGAGAAACAAAATATCATGCTGACGATTAAAAATCTGCACGCAGAAGTAGATGGAAAAGCAATTCTGAAAGGTATCAACCTGGAAATCAATGCGGGCGAAGTGCATGCCATCATGGGTCCTAACGGATCCGGCAAAAGCTCACTGGCTTCCGTATTGGCAGGCAGAGAAAACTACACGGTAACCGAAGGAGAAGTAATATTCGACGGCCAACAACTGCTCGACCTCTCCCCAGAAGACCGCGCCCGCGAAGGACTGTTCCTGGCATTCCAATACCCGGTAGAAATACCCGGCGTATCCAACCTGAACTTCCTCAAAACAGCGTTGAACGAGATCAGGGCATACAAAAACCTGCCCCCACTCGAAGCAAAAGAATTCCTGAAACTGACGAGAGAGAAACAGCAGCTGGTGGACTTCAATGCCAACCTCATGAACCGTTCCCTGAACGAAGGCTTCTCCGGTGGTGAAAAGAAACGCAATGAAATCTTTCAGCTCGCCATGCTCGATCCTAAACTCGCCATCCTCGACGAAACCGACTCCGGCCTCGATATCGATGCCCTCCGGATCGTCTCCAATGGCGTTAACAAACTCCGCAGCGCCGATAAAGCTTTTGTTGTGATCACGCACTACCAACGCCTGCTCGAATATATCGTCCCCGACTTCGTACACGTATTGTACAACGGTCGCATCGTGAAAACAGGCCCTCGCGAACTGGCACTGGAACTCGAAGAAAAAGGCTACGACTGGCTTAAAGAAGAGGTGCGCCTGAAAGAATCCGTATAATACTACGGCCCACCCTTTCAGACTGCTCCCCTGTTTTCTCAACATCAAGTATTCAAGAATGACGAGCGATATCACAATACCATTTCATCAATATATACTGGACGAAGCCGCCAACATCAACGTCGACGGCAACCAACCCCTGCTTCCCCTCCGGAAACAGGGCCTCGACCGGTTCAGACAACTGGGACTGCCCGACCAACGAACAGAAGCCTGGCGTAATACCAACATTCAACGATTCCTCAAAGAATCATTCTCCCTGAAAACATCTCAGAACGGCGTTACCAGCGAACAAATACAAGCAGGCAACATCCCCGGTCTCGATGCCTATCAGGTAGTACTGGTCAACGGTCACCTGCAGCCAGCGCTCTCTACACTGCCTACCAATACCAATATCATCATAGGCAGACTGAGCGAAGCCACCGCCAACCCGGCATTCCAATCCCGCTTCGATCAACATCCACACCTGCAAGACCAACACTTCGCAGCCATTAACACTGCCCTCTTCGCAGATGGCCTGTTCATCGAAGTACCCGCCAAGGCAACACTCGACAAACCACTGCATGTGCTCCACGTTTATACCGCCGAGCACCATGCCTTCATACAGCCTAGACACTTGTTCGTCGTACACCCACAAGGCGCCATCACCATTATCGAAAGCACCCTGGGACTCCATCCCAATGCCGTGACCTTCGTTAACAGTGTATCCGAAGTATACGTAGAAAATAATGCAGAATGCTGGCACTATAACATCCAGAGCGCTGCCCTCAACAGCCGCCATATCACACATACCGCCGCCGCCCAAAAAGCCGATAGCCGGTACCATCACTATAACTTCACGTTGCCACATGCCTCCCTGGTACGTAACAACCTGAGCGTAGCCCTCAATGGCAGCAACACCGAAACCAACATGCAAGGCCTCTACCTGGCCACCAACAACCAGCATGTTGATAACCACACCTTCGTAGATCACCTCGTACCCCATTGTAACAGTAACGAACTGTACAAAGGCGTACTCCTCGATAACGCTAATGGCGTATTCACCGGCAAGATCCATGTACACCGCGATGCTCAGAAAACAAACGCATTCCAGCAGAATAACAACCTGCTCCTGAGCACCAAAGCCAACATCAACTCCCAGCCACAGCTGGAGATCTATGCCGACGACGTTAAATGCAGCCACGGATTCACCGTAGGCCAGTTCAGCGAAGAATCACTGTTCTACCTCCGCGCACGTGGCATCGGCGAACATGCAGCAAAAACACTGCTGGTAAATGCTTTCGCGCATGATATCACCAACCAGGTCGATATCCCCGCCCTACAGCAATACCTCACAGACAAAATCGGACGGTACGTCACCGGCGTGTTAAATAACTAAAAAAGCAACCAACCGGATAATAACACCATTATCCGGTTTGCTTTTTCTATCCACTGCTGCAGGAAAAATGACTTGTATGCTTAACCATTAATCTCGGATGACAATGCTTGCAGACATCAATATACCCACTCCCGCTCTGGACCTGGACAGCATCCGGAAAGACTTCCCGATACTGGACCAGCAAGTGTTCGGCCAGCCCCTCGTATACCTGGACAATGGCGCCACCACCCAGAAGCCCAAAATAGTACTCGATACCCTCGAAAAATATTACACCCATTATAATAGTAATGTACATCGCGGCGTACACCAGCTGAGCCAACAGGCCACCGAAGCCTACGAACACTCCCGTATCACCATCGCAGAGTATATCAACGCTGCACATGCCCGCGAAGTCATCTTCACCAAAGGCACCACCGATGCCATCAACCTCGTAGCCGCCAGCTTCAGCCGCAGCGTCCTCAAACAAGGCGACTCCGTCATCATCTCCGCCCTGGAACACCATAGCAATATCGTGCCCTGGCAAATGGCTTGCGAATACACCGGCGCCTCCCTTAAAGTAATCCCCATCAACGAAAAGGGCGAACTCCGCATGGACCAATACGAAGCCCTCCTCGACGACTCCGTCAGGATCGTCTCCGTTGCCTACGTCTCCAATACCCTGGGTACCATCAACCCCGTAAAAGATATTATCCGCCTGGCACATGCCCGCAACATCCCCGTGATGCTCGACGCCGCACAGGCCGTACAACACCTCCACATCGACGTACAAGCACTCGATGTCGACTTCCTCGCCTTCTCCGGCCATAAACTATATGGACCCACCGGCATCGGCGTACTCTATGGCAAAGAAGAATGGCTCCATAAACTGCCCCCCTATCAGGGCGGCGGCGATATGATCAAAACCGTCACCTTCGCCAAAACCACCTACAATGAACTGCCCTACAAGTTCGAAGCTGGTACCCCGGATATCTCCGGCGCCATCGGACTCGAAGCAGCCATCAAATACATCAAACATATCGGTCTCGAAAACATCCAGGCCTGGGAAGAACAACTCCAAACCTACGCCTTGGAAAAACTCCAGACCATCAAAGGCCTCCGCCTCATCGGCCAAGCCACCCACCGCTCCGGCGCCATCTCCTTCCTCGTAGACAATATACATCCCTACGACCTCGGAGAGCTGCTCGACAAACAGGGCATCGCCGTCCGCACCGGACACCACTGCACCGAACCCCTCATGGACCTCTTCCAGATCCCAGGCACCGTTCGTGCATCCATCACCTTTTATAATACCATAGAAGAGATAGACCGCCTCGTGGCCGGCATCGAAAGAGCCGCCGCCATGCTGCGATAATCTCCGCGAGATAGAGATATAGCCATTATGACGATCAACGAAAAACAGGAACAGGTAATAGGCGACTTTTCCTTCATGGACGAATGGATGGATAAATATGAATACATCATCCAACTGGGAAAAGAACTGCCACTCATCGAAGACCAGTACAAAACAGACGATCACCTCATCAAAGGATGCCAGTCACGCGTATGGCTGCATACCGAAATGAAAAATGATAAACTGTTCTTCACCAGCGACAGCGATGCCGTTATCACCAAAGGCCTCGTAAGCCTCATGATATCCGTACTATCCGGCCACTCCCCCAAAGAGATCGCCGAAACAGATATCTACTTCATCGATGCCATCGGCCTCAGAAACCACCTGTCCCCTACCCGCTCCAACGGACTGCTCAGCATGCTGAAACAAATAAAACTATATGCCGTAGCCTACCTGGCCAAAGCACAGCAAAACGGCCAGGCCTGATCCGGTAACAACAGTCAAGTTACACGACAAACAGATTAACATGGAAGAAAGTACACCGCTAAGGGACCAAATAGAAACCGTTCTCAAAACCGTATATGACCCCGAAATACCAGTCAACATATACGAACTGGGTCTGGTATACGAGATCAAAATAGATGACAACAACGCCGTAGGCATCACCATGACCCTCACCGCGCCGGGTTGCCCCGTAGCAGGCGATATCATCCGCGAAGTAGAAGAAAAAGTAAGAGGCGTAGAAAGCGTGTCAGATGTTCACGTACACCTCACCTTCGACCCGCCCTGGACCAAAGAAATGATGTCCGAAGAAGCCCGCCTCGAACTGGGCTTCCTGTAAAAGATACCTGATCTACAAACCAGATTGGTAAACCACACACAATAAAAAAAAGGCTGATCAAAAAGATCAGCCTTTTTTATGCAATCAATGCTAACATTATTTAGCACCCGTCGCCTTACCTCCCGCCGTTGCCACCAGCGAGTTGATCCAGCCAGCGATCTTCAACGCTTCCGCACGGGGTACCTGTGGCATCGGCGGCATCTCTGTCGCATAGCCAGGCCAGTTCTGCGGCTGCGGATTGTAAATGTACTTTACGATCTGCTCCTTACTGTAATTACGTTTGGCAATATCCAGGAAAGCTGGTCCTACCTGCTTCTTGTTAGGATTATGACAGGCCAGGCATGTATACTTCGCCAGCAAAGGTTTCACCTCTTCGTAAGTAGGGACTACCACCGTCTTGGCAGGTGTCGCAGCTGCTGCTGCCTTCGCAGCGGCAGGCGTTTTTGCTGCAGCTTTCGCCTTCGCAGCAGCTTCAGCGGCAGCCTTGGCAGCTGCTTCCGCCGCAGAGTTACGGGTGCTCAGCTCAGTCGCCGCCAACTTGCTCCCTTCGGGAACATTATGCAGCGTATAGTAACCGGTCGGATGTACCAGTGAATAGAAATGATCCTTCTCACGAACACCGTCCAGCGTAATGCTGTGTACATAGTGTTTACGCAGACCATCTACCACAATACGCACACTCAGCCCGTCTTCAGACACTTTCACTCCTTTGATTTTCAGACTTTCGTTGTTAACCGGGGGACTACCATATACCGGGTGGTATTTGTAAGAAAAGCTCTCCACAGAATAAGAGGCCAGGTCCTCGGCCGACTTACGGTCCACCGGCTGGGTAAACACGACTTCGAAACCATCCGCCGTCGCTTTCACCGTGCTCATCTCAAAAGGTACTTTACTGTTGTTCCATACCAAGCGCTGTAATCCTTCATTCGCCTCACCGGCAGAACCCCATCCGCGGTTAGTCTCCCCTACAAACAGGGAACCGTCCTCGGCCCAGGCCATACGCAGCACACCGGATTGGAAATTAGTACGGAAATCAAAAGCAACACCCTGGTACTCCCCGTTCACTTTCTCCATCACCACACGCATGATCTTACTCTGGCCCTGATCACCTACCAGCAACTGACCGGCAAATGGTCCGAAAGATCCTTCCGGTATCTGCACGATCTCAGAGTTGGAAATACCGAGTATACCGTGTGGCAGTATCACAGCAGGCAAACGCAGCGAAGGCAGCTGATCCTTTACATCCGCCAGCGTCACGAACTTTTCGTTCACCACGTTCTCCGGCTTGATATAACGTCCCTTGTCATTTTTTATACGACGCTGGTCTACCAACTTGTACAGATCCTCCGCACGCATCTTCACCGGGCTGTTAGGCTGATCCGCCCAACGCAGACCCGCCGGGTGACCTACGAAATCACCTTCCTTCACCTGCCATACCCCACCCGAACCTACCCAGTCACCCTGGTTCTCTGTGTAGAACAACTCACCGTTGATCATACCCAGCCCACAGGGAGAACGGAAGCCAGTCGCATAAGGCTGCATCTTACCGTCAGGGGTGATATGCATCATCCATCCGCGCCAGGGCACCCGGCTCTCACCTCTCCACCACTCTTCATCGCCAAAAGCCACGTTGGCCGACACGAAGAAAGAACCATCCGGTGCGATCTTAGGCCCGAAACTATATTCATGATAGTGACCGGAAATAGGCCAGGCATATACCGTCTCGTATACATCAGCCTTACCGTCCATATTAGTGTCTACCAGTTTGGTCAACTCACCACGCTGCGCACAATACAACGCACCGTCCTTCCATACCAGGCCGAGTATCTCGTGCAGACCGGTCGCAAACTTGCGCCAGTAAGGCCGGCGGCTGGTCGGGTTCTCTACTATATACACTTCTCCGCGACGCGTAGATACACCTAGGTCGCCATTAGGCATCACCGTCAGACCTCCCACTTCCAGCAGGGTACCTTCCGGCGACGTTACTTTCATGATCTTGGAAAAATCCTCTTCCTTCGGCGTCTCCTGCGCAAATACAGGCATCGCCAAAGTGGAACATAATAATATCTTATAGAACGCTTTCATTACTTTTAATTTAAGATGTCATTGACAACCGGCCATAACAGCCAGCCTGATTAGAACAGGATCGAATACCGTATTTTACCCTTTACCGGTACCAGCAACTCCTGACGCTCACCGGATTTACGGATCACTGGTTGAAGGCCTCCCGCATCTTCCAGTTGCAGGTAATAAGCTCTGCCATCAACGACATACATATCCTTGCTCACTTCAATAGCACTACCTTCCGCCAGTTTAGCATACAGCCCCGGCGCCGGTTGTGTTACTGTCAACTCCCTGGTAATACCATGCCCGTCAGCCATCACACGGATCGCATCTGTCACCTGGCTACCATATACATCATATTTAAAAGTAGGACGATCATTCGCATCCAGCACATACCCTCTCGGACGATAACCGGTACCTGCCGTGTCAGCAGGCCAGGCCGCATCTGCATTACCCAGCGTTGCCAGCGTAAAGGCAGGCTTACCGAGGTATTGCACCGTACCACGCGGACGGGAACATCCGTTACCCCTGTCATGCCACATAGGCGTGGCATCCAGGAAACCGCCCCTCCATACCTGTACCAGCATCCCCCTGTCCAGGTCATAGGTATAATGTACCTGCTCCGGGCTGCCTACAGATATCGCATGTACGATACGGGGCCCACCGGGAACATCCATAAAACTGCGTAATAAAGTAGTCGCAGGCGCATCCACTAGGATAGGATCTACCTCATCCCGACGATCAGTACGTTCCGCCTCATTACGACCCTTAGGATAGGTCGTCACCTGGATATTACGGAAAGCTACCGCACCATGATCTCCCTGCAAACGCAGCGGACCGGTCGCCTGCTCCTCTCCACCACCACGGGTTACCCCTTGCAACGCTACATCTTCATGTATCATCACCCCATTCAGCACAATACGCAGGATACGCGCATTTTCAATCTTCTTACCGGCAGCATCAAAACGGGGCGCCTGGAAAGAGATCTTGATATGCTGCCACAGGCCGGGCGCACGGCTCGCATTCACCCGGGGAGCATAACCTTCATAACCTTGCTGCCCTTGCGGACGACTATCATCCCAACGCTCATAAATACCGCCATTGTCCGCAGAAGTGGGTGTCTTCACACTCCAACTGTCCAACAACTGTATCTCGTAACGACCTTGCAGGTAAATACCGGAATTCGCACCGGGAGCCATCATATAATCCAGCTCCAGGTCCATGTCTCCATACGCCGCAGCAGAATAGAGGTCCTTACCGGGATGACGCTTATCCGGTAAATTCACCAACACTCCGTTACCGGAAGCCGGAAATAACACATCCTGTTTGTTCAGGTCAGCAGACACATTACCCGCTACCTGCCAGCTACTGCCAGCATCACGGAACGCAGAAAGGTCTTGCAAAGAAATTGATGATGTTTGCCCCGCAGCAGATCCAGCCCAAACCAGGCCAGTGCCACATAAGCATAGGAAGCCCATCAAAGATCGGCTCGTTGTTCTTTTCGATCTAGGTGCCATTTAGTGGATTTTAGTTACCGCTCCGAAAAACAGGAATACAAAGCAGGACCTACCTGTTCACTGTTGGAAAAATGATTCCCGTTTTTCGGACGAGGCGCTAATATAGCTATTGTTTCTAAAGAGTGCAACATTACCAGCCTTCGTTCTGTTTCAAATTCGGATTTCTTAAGACCTCATCAGTCGTGATCGGCAACACATACATACGATTATTCCAGGGCCGGTCTTCCACTTTAAAGCGCTCGTAAATATAGCCGCCGGGCGCACTGGCACTGGCGGTAGCCTTCATCCCATATATCGCCTTCTCCGTGTTCTCCCCTATCTTCCACCGCCGCACATCCCAGAATCGCTGGTTCTCAAAAGATAATTCTATCCGCCGCTCATTTCTGATACGCTGCCGCATCTCCTGCTGTGTTAAACCTGCCGGCAACGGTGGCTGACCAGCACGCTGCCTGATCAGGTTCACATATTTGGCAATGTCCGCATGGCCGGGCGCATACTCATTCATCGCCTCCGCATAACTGAGATAAAACTCCGCCAGCCGGAAAATAATACCGTGTACATCCCGCGCCTGACCCGACCCTCCTATCGTCAACCCCTCGTCCGCCAGCTTACGGGCATAATAACCCGTACGCGTATGGTCAGTAGCCGTACTCAGCTCATCCTTACCGCCAACAAAAGTTTCTATCTTCCTGTTCTTCCAGGGCGCTCCGTTGTAAGAAATATCGGTATAAAACCGGGCCTCCCTGTTTAGATAGGGCTGTGCCGGATCATATCCCGAAGCAGGATCACTGATCGGTAACCCATTCTTCATCTCATAATCATCCACCAGGTTCTGCGTAGGCGCACATCCCGACCAACCCCCGTTGCCATAAGGGAACAGGTAACGGTCCATATCGATATTGGTTTCCTTCATCCGGACAAAGATCACCTCCTTGCTGAACAGGGTGTTTTTCTTAAACATATCCTGCCGGGCCGTTAATGTAGGCTCCAGCGAATAGGCTGTACCACCACTGCCGGTAAGATCTATCACCGCCTTAGCCGCATTGGCAGCCGCCTGCCACTTCACCGGGTCACTCGCACTGGCATTACTGCTGATATCAGCCAACGCACTGGTCTTACCGGCAATCGCCCACAACGGACTGGCAGAAAACATCAGCATGCGGGCTTTCAATGCCAGCGCCGTTCCCTTCGTAATACGTCCCATCTGCGAACTGGGATACTCCACCGGTATACGCGCATAAGCAGAATCACAATCCCGCAGCACCTGCGCCACACAAGAGTCATACGTACTACGGGGCAAATTGAGCGCATTCTGATCCGTCTGATCAATCACCTTCGTCACAATGATCACACCACCAAACATCCGCATCTGCTCCGCCAGGAACCAGGCCCGCAGGAAATAAACCTCCCCTATACGGTTAGCCAGCGTACCCGGATTATTGGGATCGTCCGGCGTCTTATACTGCGCAATATTCGTCAGTATCGTATTCGCCTGCCGGATCGCCACATAATTATCCCGCCACACATTACCGATCGGATTATTATTACCCGACCACGAACCGTTGTTAAACCGCATAGATGCCATCCAGTTAGACGCATCCTTCGACTCATCCGTACCCGACGACATCGAATAACCGGATAAATAAGTATATGGCCCCTTAATACGCCAATACAGGTTATTGATCACCTGGTCCGTCATCGTAAAATTGGAGAACACATCCTTGTCCTGTTGTTGCGTAGTCGCCGCCCTGTCCAGAAAATCCTTCCGGCAGGATACAGCCATCAACAGCACTATGCAGAGTATGTAGATAGAAAATTGTTTGTTCATCATTGCTGGTTTTTGTTTGGGTTAGAATCTTACATCGATACCAAAATTCCATATCTTCTGTATCGGGTACATAGCACCATTACCGTCACCGATCTCCGGATCCACCTGGAAGTCCTTCAGCTTATCCCAAGTATACAGGTTCATACCGTTAATGTATACACGGAAATAAGACAACTGCAACGGAGCGATCCAACGCTTAGGCAACTGCCAGCCTATCTCCGCATTTTTTATACGCAGATAATCCGCACTCCTGATCCAGAAGGAAGAACTCCGGTGATTATTACCATTCGTCGTAGCATGCAACCTCGGGTAAGTAGCAGTAGCGGCCGTCTCCGGCGTCCAGCGGCCCTCGTGGAATGGTTTCACCTTACCGCCCTGGAAAAACTCATACACCGCTTCGTTATTCAACAACACATCAGAATGCCCCGCTCCCTGGAACAACACCGTAATGTCGACGCCCTTATAGTCTACACCCAGTGAAGCCCCATACATGATCTCCGGCGTACGGGCATAACCGATCGCCGTTTCATCAAAACTCTCTTGTATACGGTCATATTCCTTACCGGTAAGTTTTCTGTATTTAAGATCACCGGGACCATAGGCAGAAAAACTCTGTACCGGGCTATTGGCGACATCCGCCGCATCCTTGAAAAGCCCTTCTGCGATCAGACCGAACTTAGTACCTACCGGATGCCCCGTACGACGCATCCAGGGATATGCCCGGGCTACCTCATCCTGATACACGATATTGTTCTTCGCATATGTGATATTGGGTTTGATGAAGTAATGCACCTTGCCGATCGTATTATCATGCGTCAGCTCTAGCTCAAATCCTTTACTGTCTACTACACCTATGTTTTGTGCTTTGATGTTCTGCCCGAACACGTCAGACAGTGTACTCCTGGATATCAGGATATCACTTCTCCGCTGCCGGAACAGATCCAGCGTCACGCCCAGCTTATCTTTGAAGAAACGGGCTTCCAATCCGGCATTCACCTGCCGGCCACGCTCCCAGGTAACGTTGGGATTACCAATCGCGCCTTGTGCCCAGCCATTGGCCTGACTGGGATTCGTACCGAAGAAATAAGGATCAGCGCCCGACCAGGAAGTGAACCACAGGAAACGGTCGCCACCACTCCGGTCATTACCCACCTCTCCGTAAGAAGCTCGCAGCTTCAGAAAACTGATCACCTTCACATGATCCTTCATAAAAGGCTCTTCAGACAACACCCATCCGCCAGACACAGAGGGAAACAACCCATAACGGCTCTCCTTCGGAAAATTCTCCGATCCCTGGTAAGAAGCACTGATCTCCAGCAGGTATTTGGACTTGTAATTGTAAGTACCCCTGAACAAAATTGACTGGTAAGCAAATGGTATTTTAGATCCGTCTTCCTGCAACCGGCGGTTCCACAACAATAGCCCCGATGCTTCATGGTTGCCAAAGCGGCGATTCCAGTTGGCCGTAGTTTCCAGGTAGGTGTTGCGCAAAGCATTCCCGCCGTTGAAAGAACCGTTCGGATCTATCTTGGTATCCTGTCCATACTGCTTGTAGCCAGTGATGGCGCCATTATTATATAGTGGCTCAAACACCGCATAACCACGGGAATAGGAAGCGGAAGGCGTATTGGTATTATCGTAGGAGAAAGAGGCTTTGACACTCAGATTTTTGGTGATGAAATCCAGTTTACGGGTTAGTGCAAAAGTGCCCTGCACCGTATTGTTATAAAAGCGGCGATAACCTTTCTGCGACAGCTCACCGTAAATATTTTGTGTATAGGTACCGTTGCCCCACATAGAGCCGTCCGGATTTAAAATAGGGAAGATAGGGGGCAGCCGGTTTGCCAGGTTCATAATATCACCAGCACTGTTGTTGCCATCCGTACGATCGGTCAGGGTACCTGCCAGATCCAGCCGGGCCGTCAGCGTGGGCGTAATGTCCACATCCACATTGGCGCGCAGGTTATAACGTTTCATCCGGTTGTTACCGTTATAGCCTTCCTTGTTAGTATTGGTATACCGGTAATTTCCTTCTGCCATATTGTAGCCGGCAGAAATAAAGTAACGGGCGATATTACCGCCGCCACTCACATTAAGATTGCCTTGCGCCACCATCGACGGCCGCATCATATACTTGTAATAATCCGTATTCGGTAGCGTACCGTTTTTGAATCCTTCCAGCTGTTGTGGTGAAAACGCCGGCTGACTCCCATCATTAGCCAACGCTTCATTATACAGGCGCGCATAATCATAGGAGCCTAAATATTTAGGCAACCGGGTGGCTTCCTGCAACCCCATAGAAGCCCGGAAGCTCACCTGCGGCGCCCCTGCTTTTCCGCGTTTGGTGGTGATCAGCACAGCACCGTTGGCACCTCTCATCCCCAACACAGCAGTAGCCGCCGCATCTTTCAGGATGGTCAGGCTTTCTATGTCGTTCGGATCCAGGTAGTCCATACTACGCTCCACCCCATCCACCATAATGATCGGCGTTGCATTATTAAGGGTGCTCACACCACGAATATAAAAAGTACTGGCATCCACCCCCGGCTCACCACTGCGCTGAGTAGTGATCAATCCCGGCAACCGGCCAGCCAGCGCATTACTCAGGTTAGATACCGGACTTTGCACCAGCTCCTTCGTACTGATAGAAGCGATCGCTCCGGTCACCGTCGCCTTTTTCTGCTCACCGTAAGCGACGATCACAACATCCTTCAAACCAATGTTCGCCGGGTTCAGTGCAATATTCACCTGGTTACTGCTACCCAGCTCCACTTCCTTTGTTTCATAACCGATATAGGAAAAGGTAAGCGCAGTAGCTCCTGGTGGCACCTGTATACTGAAAGTACCATCCGCCTGCGTCTGCGTACCTCTCGAAGTACCTTTCACCTGCACAGACACGCCGGGCAAAGGAGTGTTGGTACGGAACTCTATCACCGATCCGATAATACTGCGGGAAGGCACCTGCACCTGCTGCACCTTCATCTCCATAACAGAATCAGTGATATTTCCTCCCGCAACAGGCTTGTAAATAATAATGATCTCCTCCTTCTGTTTAAAACTAAGCGGAGTACCACTCAGCAACAACGATAAAGTCTCCTGGACCGTACGTGTCGCCTTCGGAATAGAGATCCCCCCATAACGACGCACCTCCTCAGGTGGGTAAGCGATCCGGAAACCCGACAGCTGCTCTACCTTCGTAAGAGCACCTCGCAACGTTTCATTCTGCAGGGCAAGCGTGATCCGCTTATTAGTCATCCGCTGCGACTTCACCCCAGCCACAGCTTGAAGACATATACCCAATAGACTCAATAACAGGATCACTAAAAAGAAACAACGGTAATACCGTCTAAATACGGACAATAGGATATCCTGAAGTGGTAATACCACAACCGCCAAAGCATACATAACGGGAACAGTTTTAAAATAGTTAGTAATGAGACTTGTTGGTGAAGTCCGCGATCTTTCAGCAAATACGATCCCCTGCTGTTGCTGCAGCAACAGTTCCTATAGTAATAAACAAGGAGAACAGAAAGTGATGAATCAGTCGATTTTGGTTACTTCATAGTAGTACGTGAAATTTTTTGTTTTGATCTGAATGAATGCCAAGGTCTTGCAGGCGCACATAGCATGGCCCGCGTTCTTATATAAATGGAACGGTTAAACTTTATGTATATACACGCAAATGATCCGTCAGGGTGTATCACAGGGCTGCCCATCTATAAGCACCTCTTGCCCGTCGATCTTATAACTGGCATTTCTCACGCCGCAAATTACATCCAGTACCTCCGCCAGCGACTCCGTTCCTGTAAAAGAGGCCCTTATCAGGCAATGCCTTAAACCTTCGTTGGCAAATCGGATAGACACACTATAGCGTTTATGCAGGATAGTAGCAATATCATCAAAAGATATGGATTCAAATATCATGTCCTCCCGCGTCCAGTCCAGCTGCGTGGCTGCCGTCACCACCTGCCGCGCCGACAATGAACGCAGCGTGTTATAAACTACCTGCTGATCACGGGTAAGCACCGCCAATACCTGCTTGTCATCTTCTACCCGCACCTTTCCTCTCGTCACCGACACCGTGATCTCTTCCGCATCCGGATAAGCCTTGATATTAAACGAAGTACCCAACACCGTCGTCCGAACACGCCCCGTATGAATAACAAAGCCCCTGGCACTATCCGGCTTTATATCAAAATAGGCTTCTCCAGACAAACGTACCTCCCGTATACTACCAGTAAAAGCAGGAGGATAACTCAACCGGCTACCCGCACGTAATACCACCCGGCTACCATCCGGTAAAGTAATATACCTGCTGTAAGATGACTGCACGATCTCTACAGCACCATGTCGCTGCAGGAAAGTAGCGGCCAGTAAATAATAGATAATCCCTGCGGCCAGTATCAACCCGATAAAGACAGCTGCCCATTGCATCACCCTGCGCACCGGCAATCGACGTTCCCCCTTCCGCTCTCCGGCCAGCCGCTGCTTCAGTATCGTCAGCTGTTGAGCCGTATGTAATGAAGCCGCCGCACTCCCCGGTACCAGCACCTCCTCCGGAAGATCCCCTCCCAACCGGGCATACCAATCTTCCAGCTGTTGTAACTCCTCCGGGCTACATCGCCCTGCCTCGTATTTTTCTAACAGTGTCAGTAAATGTTGCTTGTCTATCATTTCATACGTGGATAGGTATACTAATAAAAACACCAAATTAATCCGCTGCCGTTATCTGTTCATAAAATTTTTTTTCAACCCCCTAACATCCTTCCTGCATACTACCAAGCAGATCATTTTATTATTACATTTGGATAAAACTTACCGTTCATCAGATCCTACGCAAGCCATACAGATAAAGAGCTCCTCACGCTATGCTCCAATGGGGACGAAAAAGCCTTCGATGCCATCTATGAAAGGTATTATATCACCTTACTCAATATCGCCCATAAAAAGACCGGCAACCTCGAAGCATCGGAAGAGCTGGTACAGGACATATTTGTAGCCCTCTATAAACACATCCCCACACTACAGAAAGATACCAGGCTGGATGGGTATTTATTCATTGCGTTGAAAAACAGGGTACTGAACTACCACCGCCAGCAACTATCCCTGCTCAAAAAGCAACAGGCCCTCATGCATCAGCCACCTGCTACCGACTCCGCCACCAGCCTTTTGGAAATAAAAGAATTGCAGGCAAAACTGGCGGCCAAGATACAGGAGCTCCCCGCACAATGTCGTACCGTCTTCCTGCTCAGCCGGGAAAACCAGCTCTCCAACAAGGAAGTAGCAGAAAGATTAAATATCTCTGTCAATACCGTCGAACAACATATGCGAAAAGCATTACGCCTACTCCGCTCCTCCCTGGGCAACGAACTAGCATTACTACCCTGGCTGACAGTAGCAGACACACTGCTGCTGCTGCAACGACATACCGGCCACCTCTAACGAGCTGAACAACACCGCCGCCTTCCGGCACAACAGCAGTATCTGCCAAAAGTAACTATCACATTAACGCGGCAAACACCTGGCACTTCAGTACGCCCGAAGAATATTGGCGTGAATGCTATGGTTATGAAGAAGGCAGAAAATATGCGGCCCGTAATGACCGCACCGGCTACCAGTACGTGTTGCAACAATACCGCAATTTCTGGGCAATGTATCCTAACATGACCGACTTCTACAGAGGCCGCATTGACGGGTTAACCGCCGGCTTTCAGGGTGACCAGTTGCCCTGAGCAAATTACACCTAAACAGCAAGGGCCGGCATATTGCCGGCCCTTGCTGTTTGATTATAAATAGCTTATTGGAGATGCACCGGCTGCCCACTCTTCGCCGATTCCTTCGCCGCTTCTAATATCCGCATCACAATCAGGTTGTTTGACAAAGTATATAGCCCATATGCTCCCATCTGCTCCTTCCCGCCGATCACTGCCGCCAGGTAGGCAAACGGATCTTCATATACGGGTATATCCGCAGCAGTCACCTGTCGTACCTGTGGGGGCGACTTCTCCGCGGTACGCAGCACCAAAGTCTGCTTATCCGGCGCCAATACATAGCCCTTATCTCCATATACCTCCATATCCTTACGGCTGAAAGGCCAGTTCCACGATGCCTGTATGACACATTGGGCCGTCCGGTAGTTCACTATGATCACCGCATCATCTTCCACTTTAGGATATATCTTCGGCTTGAATTGCCTGGTCACCGCTTCCACGGATAATGGTACTTCTCCTTTCATCAGTTGTGTCATCAGGTTGGCGCCATAACAACCAAAATCCATCAGCGCACCACCGCCATTACCTACTGGGTCTGTCAGCCATGCCAGAAACTCAGGTCCACAGCCTATCTCCACCGGCCCCTGGTGCCCATCATGTATTACTACCTTACGCACAGTACCGGCATACAAACTATCTTGTACCAACTGCATCGTCTTGGCCACGCTGGGATACCAGCTGGTCTCATAATTCGTCAGCAAACGGATCTTATATGTCCGCGCCAGGGAGTCCATCCGCAATGCCTGCGATAAAGAGGCCGCCAACGGCTTCTCCACCATCACATCGATACCACGGGGCGCACAGGCCTCTACCGCCGCCAGATGCGCATTGACAGGGCCAAAGGCCAGTACCGCCGATGGCTTTACAGCATCCAGCATTGCACCCAGGTCAGTGTAAAACAGCTTGCGGTCCAGGTGATACCGTGCCGCACTCCTACCTGCCAACGCCGTATCCGGCTCGTAAATACCAACCAACGCTATATCCCCCTTATTTTGGCGGGAAAGTATCCATCCGGAATGCCCGTGAGCAATACCAGCAACGGCCACACGTAATGGCTTCACCACATCGGCGCCCGCAGCGGGTATATGGATAACTGATAAACTGATGAGTAGACCGGTAAGCACCGGCAAAAGTAGTGGCATTCGCATAGATCCAAAATAGCGCTTTCCGTCAATTTTTTCCAGCTATTACCGCCAGATAATAACAGCAACATAAGACAACCATTCATTTTCAAACAGTTAGCCTACCCAACGCGGCTTTCAAGATATAGTTACAGAAAAGTAATGTATTAACCTCAGGATATATGTATCTTAGCAATAGAAAAGCATGACCAACGTGGCCTTGACCATTGGAGGCCCACCAAAATAATTAAAACTGTTATATGACAAACTGCGTACGGACCAACACCCAGGACATTATCTTTAACACACTGGTTGAACAACTGGACAAGGATCTGTGGAACAGATATCCTGAAATGCAGGCACAATACGCAACTTTCGCAAAAGTAGGCCCTGACCTTCCGGCCGTTATCGCAGAAGATAAAGGCATACCTGTTGGCTGCGGCTGTTTCCGCGAATACGACAAAGAAACCGTAGAGATCAAACGCATGTACGTAAAACCTGGCTATCGCGACAAAGGTATCGCCATCGCCATCCTCCATGAACTGGAAAAATGGGCCCTAGAAAAGGGTTATAAAAAAGCCATCCTCGAAACTGGTATGCGCCAGCCCGAAGCCATCGCGCTCTATGCCAAGACCGGATATGCCCTCATAGATAATTTCGGCCCTTATGCCAAATTATCTGATAGCGTATGTATGGAAAAAGAGATCAAAATCGCTAAATAATTAAAGTCCGGATCGCTATTTCGCCTGTTGCAGATAATAACCGTCCGCTGACTTTTGCAGCCGGTACCGTAATGTCTTTTTTGTTTCCTTACTTCTTGTATTCAACGCAGCATTCGCATCCTGACCTTTTGTGGGTATGTTAGGGTCTGCTTCCTTATTCACCGGAAAACTTCTAACCAGATAAGGCGCCTGCAGATAAAAGGTATCCCCGCCTTTATAACTGTCGCGCAGATTGCTGTCCAGCTCAGGAGGTGTAATCCTTATCGCCGACTTGCCGTCATACACAAATCCATATACCAGTCCATACTTATCCGTACCGCTGGAGGTGGAGAAACAATATATCTCAGGATGCCCGTCCTTATCCAGGTCAGCTACAGCTACATTGTTCAGATGCCCCTTCACATCTCGCTGTACAATGCTGTCTGCCTTCGTCGTATCTCCTTTCATATCGGTCACGGCCAATATAAGGTCTCTTACATTTTCATCTCCCTTGGAAAGCACCGTAAACTTATGGTCCTTATAGGTCACCGTCTTTTGTAAGGGTGGAGCTTCGCTTTTAGGCGCGGGCGCACCTACCTTGCCGCTGTCTGCCGCACCTCCGGCCGCCGCACCGCTGGAATCACCACCAGGTTGCTGTTTACCTATTGGATTGTTACAAGCTGTCATTAATATAAATGTTATCAGCATTAATAAGGGCAGTGTCTTCTTCATATCAATGGTCATTTTGTATGCAGGGTATCCACATGGCTACTGTACTGCACAGGTTACTACTGCTGATGTGGACACAAGGAATATGCCACGCAGCAAATACACGACAGTAACAATCCCAACATAAAGGGGTGCTGGTATATGTCTACAGATCGAGGCCACACATGCACAATACCCCTTATGTAATTTTACAGTACCTTTAGCCATTAATCTACTTAAATACCACTCGTAATGGGCTTGTTGGTCTGCCTTCCTTATTTTTTTATTCCACTACTGGTGGCATTAGCATTCAAGAAACGGAATCGCGCTAAATATTTGCCTTTCCTGGTCACTACACTGATACTGATCCCATATCCCTGGCTCATCTTATTGCTGGAAAATTACTTCAATCCACCTCCGCCAGGTCCCCGCTGCGGCATGCCCGAATTAGGGCTTATATTGGGTGCATTTATATTTTTACTACCGTTGGCGCTGTTGTTGCAGTTCATATTTAACAGGATATGGGCAAACCCCGCTCCTGGCGCTGACACAAAAGGTGGAACGACCAGCGCCTGACCACTTATCATATTTCCGCATTGGTTTTCTGGCACAATCTTTTAATTTTGCATTGCTGCTGCAAACTCATGCAGGTACATGAAGCAGATCTAATGTTGCAAGTTTAGCTGATGAACAATACTAGGATTATACGGAGCAAATGGTTATGTTGTATGCTGTTGTTCAGCCTGCAACTGGTTGTTGGCTTCATCCCCGGCTGGTCTACCGACCGCTTGGTAGCATCAGACAGACACCTTGCAGCCTTTGGCGCGCCACCCAATATGTGCCTGGAAGACTGGCTCTCCCAGATACCATATCACCTGGAATCCGATGCCAATGATGAACCGGAAGAAGTCATCCAAGTCAAAAAGAACCGGCGTAAACCACGCTATTACATCTCCGCTTCCAGCCAGCAATTCAGCTTTACACAACGGGTATTCCAGGATACAGGTTCACCATCCCAGCGTATACATATCCAGGAAAATAAAACCGGCGAATATCAACAGCAGGATGTATTTCTACCTGCTTATTATTCCTTCCTCTTTCGATTTACTCCCTTCTGATTTACTCCCCTATCGTACGAGCTGCCCCGACGGCAGTGACAGGCTATTCCGGTAAGATATCAGCACCTGCTGCATCATATCCTGCCAGTATTGTGATGTCATGTTTTTTGCCTGTCACAACAGGTAGCGCGATTATGTACTTACAAGCTGCTTTATTCTATTTCATGCATGCGTCTCAACCGCGCATGTAAAACTCTATGCAATAATATCATGCGGACTAAACACTGGATCTATGCGCCTGTGCTCGCTACGGCATTGGCTGGCTGTGCCACAAAAGGAGGGCCCAATACAAAAGAAGCACCTAAAACGTTACCCGTCACCTCTCTGTCGGTAACAGACACCGTACTGCACCGTAATTATGTTACAGACATACAGGCAGTGCAAAATGTAGAAATACGCGCACGCGTCAAAGGTTTCCTCGACAAGATACATATCGACGAAGGAGCATTTGTGAAACGCGGACAGCTGCTCTTCAGCCTCAATGCCGACGAATACCGCGCAGCACTGGCACAGGCCAAAGCTAACTTGAGCAGCGCCATCGCAGAGGCCAAAGCGGCCGAACTGGAAGCTGGCCGCGTCAAACTATTGGTTGACAAAAAAGTGATCACCAAATCCGAACTGGAAGTTGCCGCCGCTCGCGTAGCAGCCGCCAACGCCCGTGTAGACGAGGCCAGCTCCACAGTAGATAATGCTGCCATGCGACTGGCCTATACCAGCATACGCTCTCCTTTTGATGGCGTAATAGACCGGTTACCCCTTAAACCAGGCAGCCTCATCGATGAAGGCTCCCTGCTCACCTCCGTTTCTGATACCAAGGATGTATATGCTTACTTCAATGTATCAGAGACCGAATACCTCGAATATACCCGCTCCCGCGATCAACATAGAGGCCCACGTACTGTCAGCCTCCTCCTGGCAGATGGTACAGCCTATCCCTATCCGGGCAAAGTAGAGACCATAGAAGGCGAATTTGAAGAAAATACCGGTTCTATCGCCTTCCGCGCCCGCTTTCCAAATCCCGACAAACTGCTGAAACATGGCGCAAGCGGAAAAGTAAGCCTGTCAAATGATCTCGACAGCGCCCTGCTCATCCCGCAAAAAGCCGTATTCGAAATGCAAGACCAGCACTACGTGTTCCTGGTAGATAAACATAACAAAGTGAAGTTGCATCCGTTCGTTCCCGGTCCCCGCATAGCACACTTCTATGTGGCCAAATCAGGACTCCGCGCGGGCGACCGCATCGTATGTGAGGGCGTACTCAATATCCGCGACGGCATGGAAATAAAACCTTCCATGATGCCCATAGATAGCCTGGCAAGATTGTAACCGCCCGGCTTCGCATACACATTGGCTGTCTTCCCGCAAAAGATAGCAGGATCAGCATTGCCGGATCCCTCGTATCTGTGCAATCCTACTATTCATTTAAAACATCGGATCATCAACATGTTCGAACTATTTATTAAAAGACCGGTATTGTCATTGGTGATCTCCCTGATCATCACTTTACTGGGATTACTGGCATTGTTCACACTGCCCGTTACCCAGTTCCCGGACATCGTCCCGCCGTCCGTTACCGTAACGGCAAAATATACAGGTGCTAACGCAGAAGTATGCGCCAAAGCCGTAGCCACACCCCTGGAAAGAGCAATCAACGGCGTACCCGGCATGACCTACATGTCATCCGTATCCAGTAACAACGGTATTACCCTCATACAAATATTTTTCCAGGTAGGCACTGATCCCGATCAGGCCGCAGTGAACGTACAAAACCGCGTGGCTACCATCATCGATGAACTGCCGGAAGAAGTGATCAAAGCAGGTGTGACCACCGAAAAAGAGGTCAACAGTATGCTACTGTACCTCAATATTATGAGTGAAGACAGTACCATGAATGAAAACTTCATCTACAACTTCGCCGATATCAACGTACTACAGGAACTCAAACGTATCGACGGGGTTGGTTTTGCCGAGATCATGGGTGCCAAGGAATACGCCATGCGCGTATGGCTGCACCCCGACCGGATGCTCGCCTACAAAGTATCCGCAGACGAAGTCATCGCCGCCATCCGCAAACAAAATATTGAGGCGGCTCCCGGCAAAACCGGGGAAAGCTCCGACAAAGCCCCGCAACTGTTACAATACGTACTTCGCTATACCGGTAAATTGTTTGAACCCAAACAATACGAAAATATCATCATCCGTGCCGACGCAGATGGCGCCGTCCTTCGCCTGAAAGACCTGGCAGAACTGGAATTCGGCGCACTGAGTTATGGCATGGTCTCCAAGACAGATGGCAAACCTTCCGCGTCTATCATGATGAAACAGCGGCCAGGTTCCAATGCCCGCGAGGTAATCCAGAATGTAAAAGCCCGCATGGCCTCACTGAAGGAAAGTTCCTTCCCACCGGGAATGACGTACAACTTCAACTACGACGTGTCCCGGTTCCTGGATGCCTCCATTCATGAAGTGGTGAAAACACTCTTTGAAGCATTCATACTGGTGTTCGTCATCGTATACCTGTTCCTGCAGGACTTCCGTTCTACGCTGATACCAGCCCTGGCAGTGCCGGTAGCCCTGATCGGTACCCTTTGCTTTATGCAGCTGCTGGGCTTCTCCATCAACCTGCTCACCCTCTTCGCACTGGTACTGGCGATTGGTATCGTAGTCGACAACGCCATTGTCGTCGTCGAAGCCGTACACGTAAAGATGCAGGAAGAACATCTTCCTCCGATGGAAGCCACGATATCCGCCATGAAAGAGATCGGCGGCGCTATCGTAGCCATCACACTCGTGATGTCCGCCGTATTTATCCCCGTCGCCTTCCTGTCAGGTCCAGTAGGCGTTTTCTACCGGCAATTCTCCCTGACATTGGCGATCTCTATCGTCATCTCTGGCATCAATGCATTGACGCTCACACCCGCATTGTGTGCCTTAATGCTCAGACATCATCCCACCGGCAACAAGAAGCGCTCTTTACTCCAGCGTTTTTTCGGCGGATTCAATCGTTCCTACGACCGGGTGTCCGGTCGCTATCAACAACTGATCAGCCGCATCGCGGCGCGCAAAATGATCACTATCGGCTTACTGCTGGCCTTCTTTGCCGCCACCTGGGGTATCAGCGCTATCCTGCCTTCCGGCTTCATCCCTACTGAAGATCAGGGTATGATCTATGTCAACGTTACCACCCCCGCTGGAGCTACCGTAGAACGTACCGAGAAAGTACTCGACCAGGTATATGCCGCCGTGAAAGAACTTGATGCCGTTGAATCCGTATCTACACTCGCAGGCTTCAGCCTTGTAAATGATGTAGCCGGCGCGTCCTATGGGATGGGCATGATCAACCTGAAAAGCTGGGACGAACGGAAGGAAAGCGTAAACGAAATGATCCGAGTGCTCAAAGAAAAGACCGCACATATTGCCGATGCCTCCATCGAGTTCTTCCCGCCCCCCACCGTACCGGGATTCGGCAACTCCAGCGGATTCGAGCTGCGTGTACTGGATCGCAGCGGTAGCGGCAACCTGCGGCAGACCGCCGAGGTCACTAACAACTTCATCAAAGCACTCAATGATAATCCTGCCATCGGCAACGCCTTCACCAGCTTCGATCCGGATTTCCCGCAATACATGATCCATGTCGACCAGGAAATGGCGGCCAAAAAAGGGATCAGTATAGAAAACGCAATGAGTACGCTACAGACACTGATGGGAAGCTTTTATGCGTCTAACTTCATCCGCTTCGGACAAATGTATAAGGTGATGGTACAGGCTGCCCCTCAATACAGGGCGCGCCCGGAAGATATACTTCACCTCTACGTCAAAAACGATATGGGAGAAATGGTATCCTACGCCGACTTTATCCGTATGGAACGCGTATACGGCCCTGAACAGCTGACCCGTTACAACATGTATACCGCAGCAATGATCAATGGAGACGCCGGCCCTGGATATAGCAGTGGCGATGCCATCAAAGCGATACAGGAAGTGGCAGCCACCTCGCTGCCCAGAGGCTACAGCTTTGAATGGAGTGGGATGACCCGTGAACAGATACTCTCCGGCAACCAGGCTATCTACATCTTCATTATTTGCCTGGTCTTCGTATACCTCCTGCTCGCAGCACAATACGAAAGTTTCCTCCTGCCCCTGCCGGTAATACTCTCCTTGCCTGCCGGCATCTTCGGCGCCTTCCTGACACTCAAACTCGCAGGCCTGGAAAATAATATCTATGCCCAGGTAGCACTGGTCATGCTCATCGGGTTGCTGGGTAAAAATGCCATCCTCATCATCGAATTTGCTATCCTGCGCAGCAAACAGGGACACTCCGTACTGGAAGCCGCTAAAGAAGGCGCCGTATCCAGGTTGCGGCCTATCCTGATGACTTCCTTCGCTTTCATAGCAGGTCTTATTCCCCTATGTATCGCTCATGGCGCCGGCGCAATGGGTAACCGCTCTATCGGCAGCGCTGCCGCAGGTGGCATGCTGATCGGTACCCTATTCGGTGTCATCGTCATACCCGGCTTATACGTATTGTTTGCCGGCATAAAAAAAACGGCAGCCTTTAAAACGACAGCAGCCGGCAAATCAGAACATAATTAATGGTAAACATGACAAATCTATCAACACATATATTGTTTCGTGTAGTGCTCACCGTCAGTATTGCCGCCGGTATCGCCGGCTGCCGCACGCAACAACCGTTGCAAACACCACCTGCCCGGCCGCTACCCGATGCATTCCAGGCAGCGAAAGACAGCCTGCCTATCCGCGATACCAACAGCATCGCAGACATCCCCTGGAAACAATTCTTCCGCGACGAACCGTTACAGCAGCTTATTGATACTGCCCTGCAACGCAACTTCGATCTCGGTATGGCCCTGCAGCGGATCGAAAAAGCAAGAGCCACCGCACTGGCCGCCCGCAATGCATGGCTGCCTTCCGTAGATATCTCCGCGACAGCATCGGCAGATAAATATGGCGACTATACGTTGAATGGCGTGGGCAACTTCGATACCAACTTCTCTCCCAACATTAGCAAAGATCAGCAGATACCGACCTCCCCCACCCCGGATTATTTCCTGGGCCTCCGCAGTAGCTGGGAGATCGACGTATGGGGTAAACTTAAATCACAACGTAAGGCAGCGGTTGCAAGATACCTGTCCTCCTTTGAAGACAAACGCCTGGTGACCACCATGCTGGTCGCCGAAGTGGCCAATCTATACTATCAGCTCGTCGCTCTCGACCAGGAGCTGGACATTATCCATAAGAACATATTACTCCAGGAATCGGCACTGTATACCGTACAAGTACAACAAGAAGCCGGAAGGACCACCCTGCTGGCAGTACAGCAGACCGCGGCACAGCTGACCAGCACCCGCAGCCTGGAGTTCGTCACCAAACAACAGATCACCGCCGCAGAAAATCAACTCAACGCACTGATGGGACGCTTCCCGCAACCCATCGCTCGCAGTCACAACATACCTGATGGCGCACTGCCTGCACAACTCTACACCGGCATTCCCAGCGCTATGCTGTTACGCCGACCCGATATCAGGCAGGCCGAACTGGAACTGGCTGCAGCCCGCTCCGACGTGCAGGCTGCCAGGGCGGCATTCCTGCCCTCCCTCCATATCACCCCCTACGCGGGCTTTAACGCCTTTGCCGCCAGCCTGCTCTTCCAAACACCGGCATCCCTGGCATACGGCATATTAGGCAGTATTACCGCCCCGCTGTTCAACAAAAAACAGTTACAGGCGCAATACCTTTCCCAGACCGCTGATGGACAACATGCCTTCCTGGACTATCAGCAGAAGATCGTAACAGCATTCCGCGAAGTAAGTACCAGCCTGCATCAGGTAGAAAATCAACGCCAGGTATACAACCTGAAAACAAAAGAAACACAACTACTGCAGGAAGCAGTCTCTACCTCCAAAGACCTGTTCATGGGTGGCTATGCTTCCTATCTGGAAGTGATCACTGCACAAAAAAGCGTTTTAGAGGCTGAATTAGCCCTGATCTCCTCCCGCCGTGATATGTTTATCGGCACCATCACCTTATATCGCTCCCTGGGCGGTGGATGGAAATAATCATAAGGGCGGCATGGCACATCCCATTCCATGCCGCCACTACCTTTCCCGGCTTCTTATCTTCCTACCGTTCTTCTCCCTCATATGTTCCATTCTTTTTATACATTTGCCGGTATAATAACAGCGGTACAATTATTTGGAATATAACCAGTGATTCATATTTTTAAGCATGATTTTGATCGTTGATGATAAGCCGGAAAATGTTTTATCCCTCCAAAAAACATTGGAACTGCACGGTTTTCAAGTGGACACCGCCTTATCCGGTGAGGAAGCGCTGAAAAAAATACTGAAGCACAGTTATGCCCTCATCATCCTGGATGTCCAGATGCCCAGCATGGATGGGTTCGAAGTAGCAGAGACCGTCTCAGGTTATAGCAAAGCCAAAGATGTTCCTATCATATTTCTCTCCGCTGTCAACAAAGAAAAAAAATTCATCACCAAAGGGTATGCTTCCGGCGGTATCGACTATATCACCAAACCCGTAGATCCGGATATCCTCCTGCTGAAAGTGAAAACGCTCTACAAAATGTACGAGCAGACCAAACAGCTGCAGGACATGCACCGCTCTCTGCAAGAAGAAGTAGAAGTACGTAAAGATGCCCAGGCAGCTTTACGCGCAAAAGTACAGGAACTGCATTCTATACTGGAATCGCTACCGCAGCTGGCATTTACCGCCAGCGCCGACGGTGACGTAGAATATGCCAATCAACATTGGTTCAACTACTCCCCCTCCCTGAAACAGTTCCCTGAAACCGCCGTCAGCAGCACCACTATAGGCGACCTCTGGCGGAATGCCGTCAAACTCGGACAACCACTGGAAACAGAGGTCTACCTCAAAGACCTCCACCAGCAACATTACCGCTGCCACCTGCTCAGAGCCATCCCGCTAAAAGAAGGAAAAGAGGTCATCAAATGGGTAGGTACATTCACAGACATCGCCTATCAGAAACAGGCCAACGAAATCCTGGAACAACGGGTAGAAGAACGCACCCGGGAGCTGCAGGAAATGAATCACGCATTGGAAGTAAGTAACCACGACCTGCAACAATTCGCCTCCGTAGCCTCCCACGATCTGAAAGAACCCTTGCGCAAGATACAGCTGTTCGGCGCCATCCTCAGGGACAAACACCTCGTACAAGACCCCGATGCCTTACAGTATATGGATCGCATCGTCAGCTCCTCCGAACGCATGACACGCCTGATCAGCGACCTGCTTAACTTCTCCAGGCTCTCTGCCCATCACGACTTCGAACGCACCGATCTGAACCTCATCATCACCGATATATTGGCCGACCTCGAACTATCCATTCACGATGCAACCGCAGAAGTGATCGTAGACCAACTCCCCCATATAGATGCAGTGCCGGGACAAATCCGCCAGGCATTCCAGAACATTATCAGTAACGCACTCAAATTCCGCCGCCCGGGTGTAAAACCGGTCATCCATATTTCCGCTACCCTCATAGCAGAAAAAGCCATAGATAGCCTCCCAGCATGCGATGGCCGCTACTGCCGTATCCTCATCGCCGACAACGGTATCGGCTTCAATGAAAAATACCTGTCTAAAATATTTACGCTCTTCCAACGGCTACATTCTAAAGAAGAATATGAGGGCACAGGCATCGGTCTGGCTATCGCCAAAAAGGTAGTGGAAAAACACCAGGGACTCATCACCGCCAGCAGCCGCGAACACGAAGGCGCCACCTTTGTCATCGTACTGCCCGTCTCCCAGGAAAATACCACGCTGGCAGACACCAGCCTGCATGCTGCCGTCAACAACGCTTGACAGGTAATACAATACTGTATGGTCAACGGGTGGCTTTCCGCGCTCCTAATGAATTGATAAAAACAGCCATCTCTGCCGCCTTGAGCACATGAGCTACTTTGCCCAGGGTCAGGGCATATTGCGGCATATAAGGTACCTCTGCATCTGCAGGGTCCTGTACTATAGTTAAAGCGCCTTTCTTGCCAGCCTCGTGTAAGGCAGCAGCACCGTCAGCGTTAGCGCCGGACAGTAACAGGCAGGCTAATGCTGCGCCATAGATATCTGCGGCCGCAGCAAAGGTAATGTCAATGCTCGGCCGGCTGTAGTGCAGCTTTTCTGAATAGTCTAATGTAAGGGTGTGATCTTGCTCTACCAGCAGGTGATAGTCTGAAGGAGCAATATAGATCACTCCCGGCTTCAGCAGGTCTTTCTCTTCCACTTCCCGGACCTCCAGCCTTGTCTTCGCGCTGAGCAGGTCCGACAATACGGAATCCTGGTCATTACGGCGGTGCAATACGATAATGATAGACAATGGAAGCGCCACATCCAACCCAGGTAGTATCTGCAGAATAGCATCCAAGCTACCCGCCGATCCGCCTATGACTAATAATCTGATGTCTGCTTTCATTTAGCTATCTTCCTCCATATTTTTTCCTTACCCTCGATCTTTTTGAATTGTGGCGACACCCTGGTGAACTTTAACGTCTCCTTCGACCCCAATGCCAGATATCCCAGTTGGTCCAGGCTCTCGCTGAACAATTGTAATACGTCGTCCTGCAAAGTCCTATTGAAATAGATCAGCACATTCCGGCACACGATCAGCTGAAACTCATTAAAAGAGCGGTCCGTCACCAGATTATGCGCCGCAAAGATGATCTTGTTACCCAGGTCCTCCCGGAACTTGGCATATTCATAATTGGCAGAATAATAACGGGAAAACTCATTCTGCCCGCCAGCCAGCATATAGTTCTGAGAATACTGTTGCATCTGCGACAACGGAAAAAATCCCTTCCGCGCCCGCTCCAGGACGCCCTGGTTGAGATCCGTCGCGTAAATGATAGATTTCTGCAACAGGTTCATCTCTTCCAGCATGATCGCCATCGAATACACTTCCTCTCCGGTAGAACAACCGGCATGCCAGATACGGATAAAAGGATAGGTAGCCAATACCGGCAATACCTCACTTCTTAATGCCTGGTAAAATGTAGGGTCACGGAACATCTCCGTTACATTTACCGTAATCTCCTCCACCAGGTAAGTCAAAAATGCCGGATCAGTACGTACCCGGTAACGTAATTCTGCAAAACTGGGAAAACGATCCTTAAAAAACACACGATTGATCCTTCTCTTAATGGAAGCATGCGAATAATTTGTAAAATCATACCCGTAGAACTCCATCATGTCATTCAACAAGGCGGCCACCTCTTCGTCCTTTATGTAGTTCAGTTCTTCCATCTCGCTCATTGATACATAGCCAGTATCTTTAGTAGGTCATCAATATCTATGGGTTTGGAAATGTACGCATTAGCCCCCGCAGCTAGGCACTTCTCCCGGTCGCCGACCATCGCCTGCGCCGTTACAGCTACCACCGGGGTCTGCGCAATACCCGCCTCTGCCCTGATACGCCCGATCGCCTCATATCCATCCATGTCAGGCATCATGATGTCCATCAACACCACATTTACCGGCTGCTGCTGTTGTAACAGTAAATGAATGCCTTCTTCAGCTCCGTTAGCTGTTAATATTTCAAAACCTCTCGATCGCAACACCGCCCGCAACGCAAAAATATTACGGGTATCATCATCTATGATCAGCACTTTCATATATGCATTATTCCTTTGGATATTCAATTTAATGAGGTCAGGGTTTACGCGCCGTCCTGTCATATAGCCATACCCGTAGTAAGGATAATAGCTGGTCAACATCTACAGGTTTAGAAATATAATCCGACGCGCCGGCCTGTATACATTTCTCCCGGTCCCCCATCATCGCTTTAGCCGTAACAGCGATGATAGGCAGGTATTTGAACCGCGGATCCTTCCGGATATGAGCAATCGCTTCATACCCGTCCATCTCCGGCATCATCATATCCATTAACACGATGTCTATCTCCGGATGATCGTTCATCTGTTGCAATGCCTCCCGGCCATCCACCGCAGACAGTATCTCCATCTTATGTTTCTCCAGCGCTTTCGACAGAGAGAAGATATTACGCACATCATCGTCGGCAATCAGTACCTTCTTATCATGCAGCACCTCGCCCATACCCGACAGCTTGCTGAATCGGGCTGCCAGCTGCGAAGTACCGTTATTGTTCTCCTCTACCAGGTGCAGGAACAATGACACCTCATCCAGCATCCTTTGATACGAATGCGCCGTCTTGATCACGATACTGTCAGCATACTGACGTATCCGTTGCTCCTCCGGTTTCGATAACGACTTACCCGTAAAAATAATAACAGGCAGGTTCTCCAGCCCTTCATTCGCCTTCACAGCCTCCAATGTCTGATAAGCATTCATATCGGGAATACCCATGTCCAGTATCACGCAATCTACCTCGTTGCTGTGCAAGGCATTCACCCCTTGCTGCAGGTTACTGCTGATCTCTGCCGACACATTGAAAGTGCCCAGGAAGTAAGCCAGCGCTTTCGCATGCTGCGGATTATCCTCTACGATCAACACTTTGCGGGACGTACGGTTCAATACATGCTCCAGTTTTTCAAACAGATGCTGCATCTGCTCCTGATCGATCGGCTTGGTGATAAAGTCGATAGCTCCCTTACTGATGCTTTCCTTCTTCATCTCCAGTGACGACATCATATGTACCGGTATCGCCCGCGTCTGCCAGTCAGATTTTAATTCATCCATTACCTGCCAGCCGTCTTTTACGGGCAATAATATATCCAAGAGTATGCCAGCTGGTTTATACTGACGGGCCAGTTCCAGGCCCTCGTCACCGCGTACGGATACAATGCCTTTATATCCCTTTTCACGGGTGAAGTCCAGCAACGCTTTCGCAAAGGCCCGGTCGTCTTCGATGATCAGGATCGCTTTGTCATCAGCTGTTATCGACTCCCGGTCGTCTTCCACTCCCTCGGGGATGAAGCTGGTCACAAAGGTAGAGGGCACATTACGGTCCGTCGCAGGAGCCTCCGGTGTGATCATATCAGGAGGTAATTCCCAGGCTGCCGCCGGCGTAGGGTGATTGGCCGCCAGCTTGGACATGGGTATACTGATCGTAAATGTACTACCCGTACCTGACTCACTTTCCAGTGTGATCACCCCTCCCAGCAATCGGGTCAGCTCACGGCTGATAGACAACCCTAAT
Organism: Chitinophaga pendula; assembly: GCF_020386615.1. Taxonomy (NCBI): domain Bacteria; kingdom Pseudomonadati; phylum Bacteroidota; class Chitinophagia; order Chitinophagales; family Chitinophagaceae; genus Chitinophaga; species Chitinophaga pendula. Next base: position 1,923,644 of record NZ_CP077769.1, on the reverse strand, counting down.
CCCGTACCGCCATATTTACGACGGGTAGAACCGTCCGCCTGCTGAAAAGCCTCAAAGATCACCTGCTGCTTATCCTCCGGAATACCAATACCACTGTCCTTCACCACAAAATCTACCATATCTCCTTTCCGTGCATTAGGTACTATATGTAAACGCACTTGACCCGCAGAAGTAAACTTCAACGCATTGGACAACAGGTTTTTCAATACCTGCTCCAACCGCACCCGGTCAGTCTCTATATAAGCAGGCAAACGTTCATCCACCTGCAATATCAACTCCAGCCCTTTATCCACTGCAATTGGCACGAACAACTGCCGCAGGTCCTGTAATAACTCTGCCAGGTACAGGTTACCATACTCCAGCTCCATCTTACCAGACTCTATCTTCGACAGATCCAGTATCTCATCGATCAGCGTCAGCAGCCCCTTACCGGAACTCTGTATCACCTGCGAATATTCTACCTGGTCCTTGTTCAGGTTCTGCTCATGATTCTCCGACAACAACCTGGACAACAACAGGATAGAGTTCAATGGCGTCCGCAGCTCATGCGACATATTAGCCAGGAACTCTGATTTGTATTTCGTGCTCAGCGCCAGCTCCTCCGCTTTCTGCTGGATTTCCAGGTTACGTTCGATGATCAGCTGGTTCTTCTCTTCCAGCAAACGGCTACGTTCCTCCAGCTCATGATTCGATTGCATCAGCTCTTCCTGCTGCACTCGCAGCTCCTCCTCGGATGCCTGTAACTTCTGTGTCTGAGCTTCCAGCTCCGCATTCAGGTTCTCCATTTCCGTATGCTGCGTCTGCAACTCTTCCGCCTGCGACTGCGTCTCTTCCAGCAACTCCTGCTGACGATCCCGGCTCTTCGCCGAGCGGATCGCCACCGCTATGTTCTCCCCGGCTTCCACCGCATACTCCATCATCGCCGATGGGAATGGCTGTAAAGCCGCTATTTCTACTACTCCCTCTACCGTGCCCGCATACACTAAAGGTAATACCAGCAGGTAAGACGGTGCCGTATGCATCAACGCACTCTCCACCTGTAAATGTGCCGGAGTTTTATGTTCGAGGTATAATGGCTCCCGGCTTACCATCACCTGGCCGGCCAGCGTAGTACCCTCCATCACCATCACCGGCGCCGGCCGGGAAGCCGGTAAAGCATAACTGGCCGTCAGGTGTAAAGCCTTCCGCTGCGTCACATAAAATGCAGCCGTTTGAGCGTGCAGGTAGTCTACCAGCTCCCGCATGGCATCCTCACACAATTTCGCCAGCTCCCGATCCTCCAGCAAAGTGCCGTTGATCCGGCTAATACCCGTCTGTATCCATATCTTCTGCTCATTCTGCCAGCGTAGCTGCTGCAGGTCCTCTTTCATCTGCATCACCGCAGTGCCAAGTTCATCCCGCTCACTACGCGGATTCACCAGCACACTGAAGTCGCCTCTCCCTATCGACACCGCCGCCGCTGCCAGCGCACTGTTGGCATGGTCGATACGTTTCAGCGAACGCCCCAGACTACCGATCGCATCCTTGGAAGTAATATCCAGTTTCAGCCCCGTCACCCCATCAGCTATCTGTTCAGCCGCAACTCTCAACTCTCCCAGAATATCAGAGATCGTCCGGATAGTATAGAATACGATCCAGATCACGATAAATATGATCAACACCACGATCACCAGGTTACGGTTACGGGTGTTCAGCTCACGTTGATGTACTTCACGGGCCTTTTCAATCACCGTTTTGACCATCTGCCGCTGCAGCGTTTTGATATTGTCTACCGCATCGGCAGAAGTCCGCCACCACACTTCAGGCGATAGCTTCGTCGTATCAATCGTACGCTGACGGATCACATTGTCTATATAGGCAATAATAGGCCGTACACTGTCGCTGGCCAGCCGGCGCTCATATTCTTTAATATCCTGCACCGCCGCTTTCTCCTTAAACTCCGCTGTCAACGAATGGAAAAGCTCATAATGATTCATCACCCCGCCAATCTCGCTGGGCCAGCTCTCCCCTTTCATGATCAGATAGTAGAGATCCATCCGCACGATCCCCAGGTTAGTCGCCATCTCCGTCAGCAACTGCTGCCCGAGCAACTGCTGGCGGATATCCTCCAACGGCTCCAATTCGGGCACATCAGTAACAGATAAGGATTGTAAACGGGAAATAACATTGGTGTAGTAATTGATCACCTCGTTTTGAGACAACTCACGCTTGCGAATCGCTGCACGCCGTTGGGAAAGCGTGTTCAGCATCGTATAAGACTCAAAACGGCCCAGGCTGGCGCCATAATTCTGTTGCAACCCTGCTATAAATGCGTCCGTTTTCGATTGTTGCAATAACACCCCATCCGGATCCTTCCCGTGCATAATGAACAACACGGCACTACGCCGCTCCTGTTGCAGCTCATCTACCAATCGTAGAATGGCCACCGAACGGTCCACTTGCTTTAATAAACGGTCTATTACAGCGATCTCCTGGGTCTGGCGATATAGGGTCTGGGTTGCAAAATACAGCAGACAGGCCAAAGGGACTATAGCTATAATAAATAACTTGCTCCTGAGTGGTAAACGCTTAAAATATTGATTCATCTGCCCCTGTTCTGGTATAAAAGGCCAATTTACAAAATCCAACCAGTATATCCCTTTTATTATAAGGAAAAATACACCAGTCTGATCATATGCAGTATTTATTTATATATTCGGACAATTTAACGGGGCATCTCAATATTTCATTTTATCCTTTATTTTTGTGGGGCTTTGCGAACAATTATGCATTCTGATTACAAATTTAGTTCTGTTTTACTGGTAGATGATGACATCGATGACCGCACCATCTTTTCTGAGGTGCTGAAAGATATCGATCAGGCCCTCACCTGTAATACCGCATCCAACGGAGAAGATGCCCTGACTCAACTGGAAAACGGACTTCGTCCGGATATCATATTCCTGGACCTCAATATGCCCCGCATCAATGGCAAACAATTCCTCCAGGAAATAAAAAAACAGGAAGACCTGCAGGATATTCCCGTTATCATCTATACGACCTCCTCGGAAGTACAGGATAAAAAAGAAACCCAACAACTGGGCGCCAGTGGTTACTTTACGAAGCCAAGTAATATCCGCACCCTGGAACAGAAACTGCGGAAAACACTCCTCGGCCAGCTCAGCGAATTCGAACTGTAATCATATTATCTGCGCATACGGTCCTTATCCTTCCGGTAAGGCCATATCACGTATATAATCACCAACAGTAACGCGATTCCCACTATCACAAGATTCGTCAACATACGCTGCTTTTTAAATGGGAAAATAAACCCCGGCAACTGGCCTACTCCTGCCTGCTACCGGGGTGTAAGGCTATATACACTATTTGCCGTGTTTTACACGCTTGCGCTCACTCTTTTTCTCCTTCTCCGGATGGGTGACGTCATCTGCCTTATCCATCCACTCCTCATTTTTACGGCTGTCCAGATGATCCCGGATCTCCGGCATCGGCTTATGTGATGGCCCCTGCCGTGGCGTCCGGTCAGATTGATTAACGGTACTTGTTTTCATAACTCATAGTTTTAATGTGCATCCACTGCTATTCCTACAAACCACATGCCCCGATGCCAGCTGGTAGCAGAGCAAACACAACAACAACTCCTCAACATCCGGAATGCGCATAAAAACGTATTTACTAATAGGAATGCTAAACAAACAGAACTAACTAATCATCCGGACCTCAAAGCCCGTTTCATGCTTAACAGCAATGTGATGCCCCAAAAAGCCTCATCCCATACTATGATATGGAAAGATGGGTTGACCCGATTACGCCTGGCCGGTATATCCCGCACCAGCGACGAAGATGCACGCCGTATCATCATCGTCAACACCCTGAGCCTCTTCACATTCGCCCTGTGCTTGGTCTTCGGTACCGCCATCGCCCTTGTCGCAGGTAATCTTAATATATTGTTCCCCGCCTATTTCGAAGCACTCGGATTTGCAGGTGTCATCTGGCTCAACGCCCGGCGTCACCCCCGCGCCGCCGCCGTCTGCATGCACCTGCTCTACAATGGCTCCGCCATCTGCTTCGGCATCCTTTTCGGCGCATTGACAGAAGTGCAACTGCTGGCCGTATTCCTCGGCGGCACCGCCCTCCTCGTCTTTAAAGGCAACATGCGCATCTGGTGCATCGGTATCACCGTACTGACCATCCTTCTCCTCGAAATCAATTTCTATACTGAGATCATCACCCCCATCACCACCGACAGACACCTCATCTTCGTCATCCGGTGGATCACCACCAGCTGCATCATCGCCGTCAATGCACTGATCATCTATTTTTATGTCCGGTACAACGACTCCCTCCTGTATACCATGAAAGTATACAGCGAAAACCTCGAAGAACTGGTACGCGACCGCACCCGCGATGCAGAAAATGCCAACGAAGCCAAAAGCGTATTTGTCCGCGAAATATGCCATGAGATCAGAAATCCCCTCAATGGTATGTACGGCATCAGCCAACTGCTGCTCATGGATAGCATCAAAAACAATATCCCCGCCCATCAGGCAGCCCTCATACAAGACCTCTACGCCGCCAATCACAATACCCTGGAGATCATCAACAACTCCCTCGAGCTGGCCAGCATCGAAGCAGGCAAAAAAGCGCAGATCCATGAGACCTCATTACGCATCCGTGAATGGATCAGCAACATCTGCAATACCTACCAGTATATCAGCAACACCCGCGCCGTACGACTCGTGCTGGAAGTAGATGATACCGTTCCCGCCATCATCCTCGGCGATCGTATCATCCTCACCCAGATCGTCAACAACCTCCTCTCCAACGCCATCAAGTTCACCGCCCCACATACCAGCGTACACCTCCGTATCCACGCCGATATCCACCACTGGTACCTCACCGTCACCGATAAAGGTAGTGGCATCAGCCGCGAAAAACTGGATAAGATATTCGACCCCTTCGTCAAAGAAACCGCCACTTTCCTCAGCGGCACCGGCCTGGGACTACCCATCACCAAACGCCTCACCAGCGTATTACAGGGAAAGATCTCTGTAGACAGCGAACCAGGAAAAGGCGCATGCTTCCAGGTACAACTGCCCCTCACCGCCGCTCCCGAAAATGTTGGCGATACCGGCGATCAACTACTCGACTTCGCCCCTCTCCCGCATAAAAAAGTACTCCTGATAGAAGACAATCGCCTCAACCAGATCGTAATGGGACGTTTCTTCCAGAACATCGGTTGCGAAATCGCCTTCGCCGGCAACGGCCTGGAAGGCCTCCGCAAAGCCGCCACCGTCCTGCCCGATATCATCCTCCTCGATATGCATATGCCCGAAATGGGCGGCATCGACACACTAAAACATCTCAAAGCAAATCCCGCCCTGCAACACATCCCCGTATTCGCTTCCTCCGGCGATGCCTTCACCGATGCCATCACCGCCGCCATGAACGCCGGCGCCAGCGAATACCTGACCAAACCCATCGACTTCCGGACTCTTTATGCCTTGCTGTACAGGTACTTATCCTGACCACCTGCTTCCCGCTTATCCGCCCGTACACACTCACCATCGCCGCCCACCCTCCGATTACTAAATCTGGATTGCCGGTCAACGCCAGCCGCCGTTACTTTGCAGCTATACACACACCCTCCTATCCCTGTACCACGAAATGCCGAAAAAGGACGCGTCTGCGTCCACGGAGGGAACAGGCGGCCTATCACCTGCCTCCTATAGTCAGACAACGGTTTGAGCCAAAACTGTCACATCAATGCCCCACACCGGGCCACCATCTCACCGGCAGGAAGCCTTCCGCTTCCCGCCGGCTTTTCTTGCTCCCTCCCCACACATCCCTTCCAAAAAGAGAAAAAAGTATATATTCACGCCGGCTCAAGCGTTTGCACATTTATTACCAAATCCACCCAAACCCACTACCACAAAGGGATAGCGCTTCAAGTCCACCTATCCCTTATCATTCCTATAGTTCTCCTATAACATTCCTTTAATATACCCGGCCAGCACATATCTGGCAAAAATCCCCTTCATTTACCCCGAAAAAGGGCATTCAACCCCCTAAACTGATACTTTTTTAACTGTCTCAAATCCCCCTGCCTGATAGTATCCACCACCTACACAAACGTTTCCGTCCCCCTTTCGTGTTAATCTGACATTCATTCCGTATACACTAACTATACCTGTAAATCCGCCACAGGCAAAGGAAAGCAACACCAATAGCGCCATTTTCACAATAATTTACTTTCCCATATATGTATGAACCTGTATAATAACAAGCAAATAACAAAAATGCTATTGAAGAGAATGTGATCCCCTGTAACTTCGCATTGATTTTAAACAAACGACAGGCGCTATTCAGATCAACAGCTCAAAAAAGGCATTATTATTCTCAATCGTAATCTATGTCCAACCTGAAGAAAATCCGCAGGGCAATTCCTGTAGCGGCTGTAGCCGCAGGCGTGCTTTTCAGCGCGTTCCGCACCGGCGATAAACCGGTATTATTACAAAAGATCAGCTCCGCCGGTGGTAACACACGTATCCACTACAACATGGACAACACCGTACAGCAATTGCTGATCACCAATAAAAGCGAATTCGGCGACTATACAACCGCCCGCATTCCGGTATACGAAAACGGCCGCCTGACCGGCACCCGTATCAGCGAGACAGAAGAAAACGGCTCCGAACGCCCCTTCTCCCGCCTTCAATACGAATCCGGCAGCAACCGTATCAGCCAGGTACAATACCTCCTCGGCGAACAGGTAAACAGCTACGACTCGCTGGTATACAACACCAACGGACAGGTCATCGCTAAATACTACTTCGCTAAACAGGCTACCAACGGCCAGTTCGCCAGCCAGAACTGTCAACAGTACACCTGGGACCAGAAAGGTAACGTCACCCGCATGGAAAACCTGGGCCGCACCAGCACCCAGGCAGATTTCAAACTGGTATCTGCCGTAGATTATACCTACGACAGTAAACCAAATGCCCACCTGCAAATACCAGGCATGGCATTCATCACCGATATCGCTCCGACCAACATGTCGGCCAATAATATTACGTCAGAAACACTGACTACCATCGCCACCGGCAAACAACAGACCGGCACCTATACATATACCTACAATGCCAGGAAATACCCGGTACGCGTAGTATATAACACCGGCGCAGAGAGATTCTCCACTTCCCTCGAATGGAAGTAATCATAACCTTGCTTCAACTGAAAAGGCCTACCCAACACGGGTAGGCCTTACTTATAGGTATACAGACCGCCTTACGGCTATCACTTCACTTCATGATTCTGCTTTAAAAAAGATTGTAACTTCTTACTGTTACCCGCAATCCATACTATATCCCCTTCCTCCAGCAACGTCGTCGACTCCGGGTTCAACATACGTACACCACTCCGCTCTATCCCCAGCACAATACCCTTCGTCTGCTCCCGCAACCCGGCCTCCCGGATGTTCTTACCCACAAAAGGAGATACCTTCTTCACCAGGAACTGACGCAATTCTACCTCATCTTCATCCTCCCCTGCTAAAGTATGTGGCGCATCCGGCTCTATATGACGACTGAATTTCTCCAGCTGCTCATCCGTACCGATCACCGTCAGCAAATCTCCGGGATACAATCGCTCCCACTTACCCGGCGCCGTCAGCAACAGGTCGCCACGCCGTATCAACGCAATGTTGATACCATACCGCTCCCGCAAAGCCAACTCCTCCAGCGTCAATCCTAACCCCGGCGAATCCGCCTGCATCGTAATCTCCGCCAGATGCGCATCCCAGGGCGCCAACACCGCTGCCTTATTAGAAGCCTCCCGCTCGTTAAAATTCGTCAGGAACCGCGCCTCAATACGGCCATAGAAAGCCTGTATCCTGCCCGAAAACAATAACAGCAACACAATGATCACCGCCGTCACCACCAACGCCACCGGCGTGGAAAAGAACCGGTCCAGCAGGAACCCTACCAGGAACACCCCCAACGCAATACGCGATATATATAACAATAACAACGGTCCGCGGAACTTCTGCTGCTTCCACATATTACCCGCTGCTTCACTGCTGAGCCGGCGTACCGCCAGCGCCCACAGAAATGGCAATACCAGCAACAACGTCGCACCTGCCGTCAGGATCAATCCCAGGTTACCCTCCGTCTGCTCGATCGCCCAGGGCAATACATAGTAAAATGACAACAACGTGATCGCAATAATGATCACAGAAAATACGACGATATTAGTAAAGTAACTACGCAACACCAGCTGCCAGTCACTCACCACCGAGATCGTCTGCGCCGCACTGCTATACCGCTCCAATGCATCCGTCCACCGCTTCGGCAACCACTGCATCAGCTTATTGTAAAAAGGCTCCGCATAACGGATCAGGTAAGGCGTCGTAAAAGTCGTAATAGCAGATACCGCCACCGCTACCGGGTACAGGAAATCACTGGTCACCTTCAACGTCAACCCCAGCGTAGCTATGATAAAAGAGAACTCCCCGATCTGCGCCAGGCTCATACCCGTCTGCACCGATGATTTCAGCGGCTGCCCCGAAATAAGCGCCCCCGCAGTAGAACTGAATAACTTACCTACAATAGTGATCACCGTGATCAACGCCACCGGCCCACCATAACGTACCAACATCGCCGGATCTATCAGCATACCCACCGATACGAAAAACACCGCACCAAACAACTCCTTCACTGGCGTCACCAGATGCTCTATCTTCTCCGCCTGCGTCGTCTCCGCCAATATAGATCCCATAATAAAAGCGCCTAGCGCCGGCGAAAAACCAGCCTGCGAAGCCAATACCACCATCAGCAGACAAAGCCCTATCGACATCACCAGCAACGTTTCCTCATTCACCAGCTTATGTGTCAGCTTCAACAGCGTCGGCAGAAAAAAGATACCGGCCACAAACCAGGCCACCAGGAAAAACACCAGCTTCACCACGGAAAATACCATCTCCATCCCGGCAAACTGCTGACTCACCGCCAGCGTAGATAACAACACCAACAACACGATCGCCACCAAGTCCTCCACTACAAGGATACCAAACACCAACCCGGCAAACTTCTGCCGCTTCACCCCCAACTCCTCAAACGCTCGTATAATAATCGTAGTCGACGAAATAGAAAGGATACCGCCCAGGAAAATACTGTCCATCCGCGACCAACCCAATAGCTGCCCCGCAAAATATCCCAGCAGCAACATCACCACCACCTCCACGATCGCCGTCACAGAGGCAGAACCACCCACCTTGATCAGCTTCTTAAAACTAAACTCCAATCCCAGGCTGAAAAGCAGGAATATCACCCCGATCTCCGACCAGGTCTTGACATTCTCTACATCATTCACCGTAGGCAATAAGGACACATGCGGACCTACCAACAGGCCCGCTACTATATAACCCAGCACTAATGGCTGTTTCAACTTTTTAAAGATCAGTGTAGTGACCGCCGCCGCGCCCAATATCAATGCCAGGTCTGTTATTAAATCCGGTAAATGTATCATTCGACTAATTAATAAAAAGTGAAAAATGTGTTAGACCGCCAACAACTGCTTCCAATGCAGCGCCCGGTGCTCCAATTGCTTCATATCAAAAGAGTGATCGTATAATTCATCATAGATCGCCCAGGCTAATGGTAACTGTGTCTTATCCCGGTGCTGAAATACCAGCTCTATCCGGATCACGTGCGCAGATGCACGCCCTCCATTCTTAGCGTCATGTTGGCTGTACGTATGAACAACATCCAAAGCGGCAATCTTGTTGAGATCAACCGCCCGGCTGCTCAATTCTTTATTGCGCATCTCTATCAACACCAGCTTACGGCTGTCTTTGTCAAAGGCCATTACCTTCTGCCGCAGATCCTCCCGCGTAGTAACGGACATACGGTGTTCCCGTTCCGCAGCAGCCACAGCATCCTGTATCCGCGTCGCTTCTTTACGGGCACTCGATCGGGCAGAAAAGTACATGAGGAGAATAAACAATGCAATGAATCCTAATATAATAAATGCAATAACTAATGTACTGGACATATCTTCTGGTTTAAATAAATGTTAACAATGATACCTTCGCTATCCGGGAGATAGCGACAACACACAGCATAGTCACACATGCACCGCATGCGCTATCACCGTGGTAAAATGCAGTTGCCCCCTTCCTTCCGTTTACAGGAAAGAATAAGACACCACGTAGCTCACCAAAAGATATGTTCAGGGAAAATAAGCAGACGCGCGATCGGACACACAGATAGTAGGTCCGTTACCGTAAGCAGCCATATCTTGCGCGTTTCTATGGCAGGTAAATAAAATACACGGGGAAGTCCAAAACCGGCTTTACCTGGGGAAGAATGCTCCGCCCCCATCGTACCAGCCTCCTGACGGCTGTTGCTCACCATCAGCAAAACCATGTTGACACCTGATGCCCGCACCGACGCATACCTGGGATGACTGATCGTATACAACGCATCCGCCATCTCCACACTATCCATCTGCTCCACACTCACCGGCAACACCGCCGCTTCCATGTCGCCGTGCGCAATAAGCACACTACCCGCCTGAACGGTCACACCGAACAGGCAAAGTAAACAACATATATAGAACGATAACAGTGGCTTCACGAATGCAAAGGTACAAAAAAATAAGGAAGCTGCAAACCCACGTCCAGCAAGCATTTGATCTCCATCACTATAAATACCCCGCCCGATCGCATGAGCACATCCCCTCCCCCACGATCAAAAATAGACCAGTGGTTGTAATACCGCCGCAGTACCTTGTCCTAATTTGCGCTTCATTACATACATCATCATCTATAGTTGTTAACCACGAAATATATACCTGAACTCCTGTCATCATGAAAGCATCAGCTACGTTACCGGTATATAGCAAATGATAAACTTACTGCAGTAAACGGGGTGGGGCCCTCACTGTACTTAAGAAGAGGACTGCTATATTGGAAGATATATGATACAGGGACAACTTTTTCAACCGTTAAATGTTAAATAATCAAAGGGCAATGATAATCCCCGATTTTGGCTGTCACCAGAAAAATGAGATTGTCATTATTGACTATAGCTATGCATTTCGCAATGGTTCATGGTGAAATTATAGCTATCGCCCGCTGAATATTGCTATTTTTTCACTACCGTTCCACCTAACATTTTACCCGCTATGAAGTATCGCTCTGTGATAGATAAGGCTATCTTTCTGCGGTTTCCTTCCACGCTATTCGCACCAGCCACCAACAGGAAACCATTCTTTTTGATCCTTCAGATCCAGGCTATCGCTGAAGACTTTTCCAACGTACTGCTCGGCATACCGGAAGAGCACAGCCGCCAGTCGCCATTACTACCGGCATTCCTCCGGCAACAGAAACACCAGCATCCCATTCAGCTGCTAACCGAAGGAAACTATCAGCTACCACTCAACGAACTGGAATCACTCATGCTCGAAAGCCAGGTGGTCACCCGCGTACGCATGAGAACTGCCCGCTGATCTGCGCACGCCTCACTGTTTCTCCATTTCACCTTCACGCAGGGTCACCGCCCACCACGGCCCCTTTCCCTGCCTACACACCTACCCGCAATATTATGCATGTTAAAATTGTGCCATCATTCCGGCACCCACCACGCCGTCTATAAGAATAATCGTATCTTCCCCCTCATCATTACCATGCATCCTTTCCCTATTATAGGCCTGCTATGCTGTCTGTTAGCATTACAGAGCCCCGCACAACAGATCGCAGACAATAACGTCCGCACTCTATCCCCTGATGCCCGCGTCAGCATCATCACCTGCGGCCCGGGCCCCTCCCTATATGCCCTGTTCGGTCATACCGCCCTCCGGATACAAGACCACGCACAAGGCATCGACCTCGTCTACAACTACGGCACCTTCCACTTCGAACCGCCAGCATTCTATACCCGCTTCCTGCTCGGCACCCAACTATATTACGCCTCCGTTACCTCCTTCCGGCAATTCCAACCGGAATACGTCGCCTCCGGTCGCTACCTCTACGAACAGGTCCTCGCCCTATCCCACACACAACAACAACGCCTCTACCACACCCTGGCCACCGCCATATTGCCGGCTAACAGATATTACCACTACGCCTTCCTTACCAACAACTGCTCCACCCGCCCACTCGATCTCGTACTCAAAATATCCGGTGCCGCCCTACCCAAAGGCGACAGCTCACAATACCCCACCGCCATGCAACTCATGCGCCCCTACCTGGCCAACACACCCTGGGTCAGCGCAGGATTCGACTTCCTGCTAGGCCGCCTCACCTACCAACCATTACCACCCAGAGAACAGGCCTTCCTGCCCGAACAACTCACCGCATTGCTCGAACAGCTCCGCATTAACGGTCGCCCCCTGGTAAAAGAACGTTATATACTCTACAAACCCACTACCAACATCGCCACACCGGCATATATCATACAGCCATTTCATGTCGCTCTCCTGCTATTACTGGCAGCCGCCTTCTATAGCATCGCCGATATCAAATGGCGCTATAACAACACCGCTCCCGATGCCTTCTTCTTTTGTATCAGCGGAGCCGCTGGCATCGTACTGACGGCCATATCCCTGACATCCGCACATGCCTCCCTGCACCATAACCTGCACGTACTCTGGCTACTACCCACCCACCTCGTCGCCGGCATACTACTACAGTTCCGTACCCTCCGCGCCAGCAACTGGTTCCGGCTCTACCTCGGACTGTCCCTCTGCCTGCAACTCGTATTCCTCATGGCCGCCCCCCTGCTTGGCATCGTCTTCCAAACCTTCATATACCTGCTCTGCGGCAGTATCACCATCCGCTGCTTCAGCTTGTTGAAAGTGCTTCGCGAAGAATAGCCACTGGCCTTCTGAACAACACCAACCGCTCCCCAGACAAATTTGCGCATTAATCCGATTTGCAGCCTAATTTTAGGGCATGAACGCATTCCTGAAAAGTTACGGAGAAATACTCTCCCTCCTCGGTGGCATACTGGTCGGTAGTATTGCAGGGCTTACATTAGGCGATCGCGTCACCGTACTCAAACCAGTCGGCGATATCTTCCTCAACCTGCTCTTCACCGCCGTAATACCCCTGGTATTTTTCGCCATATCATCCGCCCTCGCCAACGTAGACCGCAATCAACAGGTCGGCAAGGTCATCTCCATCATGTTCCTCGTATTCGTAGGCACGCTGCTCATCGCTGCCTTCCTTACCATCGTCGCCGTCTGGATATTTCCCATCCACCAGGCCCTGGGACCCGCAGATCCCAAACTAGCCATTCACGAACTCAAAAGCGGCAATATCGGCGAACAGCTCACACAGCTCCTCACCACCGGCGAATTCTACGAACTCCTCTCCCGGCGAAATATGCTCCCGTTCATCATCTTCTCTGTCATACTTGGATTTGCAGTCATGCGGGCAGGTAAAGCAGGAGAACCCATCCGGCAGTTCCTCAACGGTGGCAACGCCGTAATGACACAACTCCTGCTCGTCATCATGAAACTGGCACCCATAGGATTAGGCGCCTACTTCGCCTACCAGGTAGGGATGGTAGGCCCGCAGTTATTTGGTACCTATGCCAAATCCCTGGGCATCTATTACGGGTTCGGCGTATTCTATTACCTCGTCATGTTCAGCGTATATGCATTCATCGCAGCCGGCGTCCCCGGCGTCAAACGCTATTGGAAAAATAATATCGTCCCCTCCCTCACCGCCATCTCCACCTGCAGCAGCATCGCTACCATCCCTGCTAATATAGAGGCCGCCCGTAAAATGGGCGTACCCGATCATATCGGCAGCGTAGTCGTACCACTGGGTGGCACCTTGCATAAAGATGGTTCCAGCATATCGTCTATCATTAAGATCGCAGTGGTATTTGCCATGTTCGGCAAAGGGTTTAACAGCGTAGAAGCAGTACTGCTGGCAATGGGTATCAGCGTGATCGTCAGTACGGTAGAAGGTGGTATCCCCAATGGAGGCTATGTAGGCGAATTGTTGGTAATGTCCGTATATGGATTCCCGGTAGAAGCACTGCCTGCCGTCATGATCATCGGCACCCTTGTCGATCCGCTGGCCACCGTCATCAATGCCACCGGCGATACCGTATGCGCCATGATGGTACATCGCTTCATGGGAGGCAGCAAAACACCGCCGCCCCCCATCGCAACCGCCGCATAATATAGAGCGGGTGATCGGTCCGGTCAATGCCGGCGTCAATGCCGCGTGAACCGGTCCATGATCTCCATACTGATCAGCGCCTCTTCCAGGCTGCAGGGATTAGGCCCCTTGCCACTGAAATAAGCTGCTACTTCCCCGATAAATGGTTGTTGTATGTGCTTGGGTTGCACATAATGAAAAGATTGTATCCCCGTTGCCGCCTGTAAAGTGATAGTCACCTCCGGTGTAAAAAAGGAAAATTCCAGCGTTCCCCCACTACCGTATACCACACAGCGGTCCTTCCGCTGCCCAACACCGGCATTGAATCGCCAGCTACCTTGGCAAAGGACATTACCGGCAAACAACAGCTCCCCTGTCACCGCGTCGGCCACTTGCCCATCCCCTTGCTGGTTCACCGCCAGCCCTTCATAACGGACAGGCATCCCGAAAAAGTAGAGTAACAGGTCCAGCTGATGAGGCGCCAGGTCATGAAAATACCCGCCGCCCGATATCGCTGGCTGCAGTCGCCAGTTGCGAGCAGCTTCCTCCTCACTCACCGGCGCCGGCAGCTCCTTCCAGAGATCCAGCTGTACCAGCTGCACCTGCCCGATAGCCTGCGCATCCAACAGCTCCTTCACCTTGCGGAATACCGGCAACGCACGCCGGTAATGCGCCACCGTCACTTTCGCTCCGGGGGTCGTCTTCACTGCTGCCAACAACTCCCGCACCTCCCCCGCATCTATAGCTACAGGCTTCTCTACATATACCGGCAATCCTCGACGAAGCGCTTCCAACGTATATGCCTTGTGTGAGGATGGCGGGGTTGCTATATATACCGCATTCACATCCGTATCATTCAGCAACGCGGCCGCGTCATCATACCAGGCCGGCACCTCATGCCGCCTGGCATAATCAGCTGCAAGCGCCGCATGGCGACGCATCACCGCCACTAAAGTACTATCGGGCACCAGCCTGAAAGCTGGCCCACTCTTTACTTCCGTCACATCCCCACATCCGATGATCCCCCATTGTAACTGCATATAGATCTGCTTTGATGAGGCGCCAAATTAACACACCTGTGGCGATAAAAAAGTTAAAATTATACAACTAATACTGGCTGCTCATCTATCACCTTCCGCACCACACGCTGCTGCAAGGTTTGCTCCAAATCCCCAAGCAGATCATCTACTTCTTCCAATCCCACCGACAAACGAATAAGGCTATCCGCTACACCGGCAGCACGGCGTATCTCATCCGGGATGGACTTATGCGTCATCGTAGCCGGATGGCATAACAGACTCTTAATGCCACCCAGGCTCTCCGCCAGTTTAAAATAACGGGTGCCGGTCACAAAGGCCAGCGCCGCCTGTTCACTGTCATCTTTTAACGTAAAGGATACAATACCGCCGAAGCCTTTGGCCTGACGCTTCGCGATCTCATGCCCGGGATGACTGCTCAATCCGGGATAGTACACCTTGTCTACCGCCGGATGTTGCTGCAGGTATTCCGCCACCGCCTGGGCATTGATACAGTGTTGCTTCACCCGCAAATGCACCGTTTCAATACCCCTGATCAACAAGAAACTATCAAAGGGAGAAAGGATCGCACCGCAAGCATTCTGGTAGAACTTAATCTCTGCACCCAGCTCCTTCGTACGAGTGATCACCAGCCCGGCAATCAGGTCACTGTGACCACCCAGGTATTTGGTCGCGCTATGCACCACAATGTCTGCTCCCAGCAACAATGGCTGCTGCAACACCGGAGAAGCAAAAGTATTGTCTACGCACAGTAAGCAATCAGCCGCTTTCGCAATACTGGCAATCGCCGCAATATCAGAGATCTTCAACGTAGGATTGGTAGGCGTTTCCAACCATATCAGCCGCGTCGCCGGCGTGATTGCATTAAAAACAGCTTGCACATCACTCGTATCTACATAATGTACTTTGATGCCGAACTTCTCGTATACCTTGTTGAAAAGCCGGAAAGCTCCGCCGTAAATATCATCTACCGCCACAATCTCATCGCCCGACTTCAATAATTTTAATACCGCATCAATAGCAGCCAGCCCACTGGAGAATGCAGCCGCCTCAGCGCCTCCTTCCAGCTGCGCCACGATCTGCTCCAGCGTCCCCCGGGTAGGATTGTTACTGCGCGCATAGTCATACCCCTTATTGACACCTGGCGCCTCCTGCACAAACGTAGAGGTCTGATAAATAGGCACTGCAATAGCACCGGTTAACTCGTCTACAGGAATAGAATGGATCAGTTGTGTGATGTTGCTCATCGGAAATGTTTTTTAGTTTGATGAAAAATTGATTAAACAGTCGTTCCGGGCAACTTATCAGATCGGCAGCAGGTAATAGCAGGAAAGCCATGTCCCGGACAGGACGTCCGGAAACAAAAAAACTCACCCGATAGCCAGGTGAGTTTTCTTTATAGTGAATAAGGTAAAGTAAACTTGAAACTGACTTATCTGCCCTACCCTTGCGGGAGGATGGATGTAGCACCTTTCCTGTGGTGAACAGGAAGGTTGCTAAGACTTCGACGGGCCATTACCCTCAGCCTTTCTTGATAAGAAGCGATTAAAGAACTGATGCAAAGATAAGGAGCGAAATGAAATCTCCAAACTTTTTGTCTACTAATTTTGTGCACTATTTATAATAAGTACCGGCAACCATTGCTGGTAGCCGGTTTTGGTAACATATTTTTCATACCTGATACCAGCAGCTCGCAGCGCCGATAATAGCAGCTGTTTCCCCCAGGCTGGCCTGACAAAGACCTATATGAATATCTTTCTTTTGCAGATAGGTCTGTATAGCGGGGAAAAACCGTTCCGCCGCATTGGCGATATTACCACCAACAACGATCACTTCAGGATGATCCATCCGGATAAAAGACTCCAAGAACAACGCCAGGTTATGTCCGAATTCTTCAAACACCTGCGTAGCGGGTCCATTACCGCTAAGGTAACCAGCCAACTCCTTTACGTTAGCTACCTGCTTACCCGACAACTCTTCATAGCGTTTAACAAACCAACGGGTACATAAATAATCCTCCGCAATACCTCCTTCGAAAGGCATACACCACAGATCCGCATCCTGCGCCAGACCATCATGGTAACGGGCCGATCCCAATCCGGTACCCAGCGTAATACCAATGACATCACGATGCCCCTGGGCAGCACCCCCAAATACTTCTCCCTGCAGGAAACAACCTGCATCATTCATAAAGCGTATCTGACCGGGCGTAATACCCAGCCTGGCCGCTAGCAGCTCCTTTACATTCAATCCATACAGTGCATCATACTTATCCTGGTTCTTCATCAGAGAGATACCTTGCTCATAATCAAAAGGGCCTGGCATAGCAATACCTATCCGCTTCACGCTGATATTATGCTGCCCAAAACAGTCATCAATAACACCTACCCAGGCATCTATGATACTGTCTGCCGTTCCCCTGGCATCCACATGGCTTCTGACCGGTACGCCTTTGACTACCGTTCTTGTTTGTAGGTTAACAGGTGCCGCCGTAATATGCGATCCACCAATGTCAATTCCCAATACGATCTCTTGGTCCATACTAAATAATAATTTTTACACCCTGCTGCCTGCTACATAGGCAGAGGTAAGGGTTCCGGATATGACAGAGTGAGTGTAATGAGACGGTACCATCCCAAAGATTGATCGACATCCATCTACTCAGCGGCTTTCATTCAGGACACACTTATTTTTTGGCGATTTATATTGATAAGAAAATTTTTCATCCGCCATTCGTTCACTGTTCTGGTAAGCCTAATGTGTTAGTGCCTTTTTTTACTTCCAGGTATAGATAAAATAATCCTCGCTGACGGCCATTGCAGCACATCAGCGAGGATATAAATTGCAATGGTAATAACTACCATCCTTTGTTGTTAGGTTTCAGTTTGGGATTTGCATCCAATTCTGTTTGCGGTATAGGCCATAACAAATACTTCTCTGTAAAAGTAGCACCGTTTTCGTTAGTATAACCCACCAGATCCACAAAACGGTTGTTCTTCAGATCATAAGCCTTACGGGTACGTTGCAGGTCGAAGTAAGCCTTGTTCTCAAAACATAGCTCATGATAACGCTCTTTCCACACCGCTTCCCGGAACTGGTCTTTGGTAAGCCCCCTGTTCAAAGAAGGCAGCAAAGCCCTGTGACGGATACTGTCCACCACCTGGAACGCCAGATCATCCGCACCTGTCGCCTCATTCTTAGCTTCCGCATAGATCAGGAAAGTTTCCGGCAAACGCATCAGCGTCAGGTTCTGATCAGATTGCAGGTCGCCGTTAGCACCACCCGCTTCTTCATACCAGTATTTAAATAGCGCAGGATAGCCGAAATTAACGACAGTAGCACTGTTGATCAGCTTAGCAGATCTGAAGAAAAACTGCCGCTCCTGTGTACGTTTATCTCCAGTCTCATAAGTAGCTGCAAACGCCGGCAATGGGTTCAGAGCACCATATTCATCACCGAATTTAGAGATACCGCTTTTCTCTGGAATAATGTACTGCGCCAGGGAGTTAGTATAGATACCTGATTGATACTGTACCTGCAGGATAAACTCATCCTGGTTCTTATGCGCCCTGTCATGCAGGAACAGGTAATCACTGAACAGTTTGTATGCCCCCATGTCGATCACCTCTTTAGCCTTGTTGGCAGCCAGCTGATAGTGAGATACACCTTTGTTCAGCGGCTGACCAGCCATCGTCAGGTACACATTGGCCAGCAACGTCTTTACTGCCGCCAGGGACACCCTGCCCGTCCTGTCTGTTTGTGCCATACCGGAAGCCTCCGCAGTTTGTAGATCCTTCACGATCAGGTCATATACCTGCTCTTTCGTAGCACGGGAAGGATACAGATCCGGACTGTTCGCGTCCACTCTTGCCGTGATCAACGGAATATCTCCGTATAATCTTACCAGGTGGAAATAGTAGAACGCCCTGAGGAAAGATACCTCGCCGATCAGTGCTTTCTTGGCATTTTCATCCATGGGAGTAGCAGTTAGCTTGGTCAATGCCAGGTTGGCATTAGCTACCCCATTGTAGAACTCTACCCATACGGTTTTGAAAGACGTCAATTCAGAACCGGCAGTATGTTTGATCAGCTGCAGGTTGAAAAAACTCTGTCCCAAAGTAGTCGCATGGCCTACAGGCAACTCCAGCGAGATAAACGGTGACTCACCATAACCATCTCCATTCAGCAGCTTTTTCATCTTTTCATACACACCCGCCACACCAGATTTTGCCTGTGCTTCGTTCGCGTAAAATTTATCCTGCTCGATCGCAGAACGATTCTCTTCCTCAAGATATTTTTTACAACCACTACCAGTAGCCACTATCGCTCCCAGCATGGCTGCATACCCTAATCTCTTTATGTTGAATTTCATAATTGCAGTCGTTTAGTGGTTAATTAGAAGTTTACGTTGAGACCCAGTGTGAATGTTCTTGCTTTAGGATAATCGTGGAACTGGATACCCTGTGCGAAAGTATCATCCCAGGTACTGGTCTCCGGATCGTAACCGGTGTATTTGGTGAGCAGGAAGAAGTTCTGCGCAGATACATACACACGGAGATTGCTCAACTTTAAACGTTTGGCCACTTCTGGTTTAAGCGTGTAACCCAATGCCACGTTCTTACCACGGATGAAAGAACCATCTTCCACTTTGCGGGTATCAAGTCTGGAGTCATAACCAGCGCCGGTAGCTCTCCACTGAGCGATCGGTGTGTTCTGGTTTTGAGGCGTCCAGGCATCCAGTACTGTTTTGTAACTGTTGGCAATACCTACACGGTCTTCAGAAGAGTGCTCCGTCAGTTTGAACACATCGTTGCCATAAGAGTATTGCAGCTCAAGTACCAGGTCGAATTGTTTGTAACGGAAGCTGTTCAGGAAAGTACCATAGAAATCAGGAATACCTTTACCGATGATCTGACGGTCGTCGTTGTTGATCTGTCCGTCGTTGTTCAGGTCTTTGAATTTCAGGTCACCTGGTTTTCTGCCATAACGTGCAGCTTGTGCAGCTTCTGCTTCACTCCAGGTACCTTCTCTCACATAACCATAAAAAGATGCTACGGATTGGCCTACACGCAGAATGTTGGTTCTGCCGAGGAAGTCAGGCAGCATGAAGATGTCTTCGTTGTTGCTACCCAGTGCCGTGATCTTGTTCTTAAACCAGGAGAAGTTCAAAGTAGTGTTCCAGGTAAAGTCTTTACGCTGGATGTTTACAGTATTCAAGCTCAGATCCACACCCACGTTCTGTAAGCTACCGATGTTACGCAGCATGGTGGTATAACCGCTGGTAGCAGGTACCGGAGCTGCCAGCAGCAGGTCAGTGGTCTTTTTGATATAAGCATCTGCGCTCAAAGAGATTCTGTTCTCCAAAAATCCGATGTCTACACCCAGATCATATTGCGCTGTTTTCTCCCATTTCAAACCACTGTTACCCAGGTTATCGATCTGGAAGGTAGGCGTTCTGGTACCGTTGAATACATACAGGTCAGTAGCTTTCATATTGCTACGGCTGGTGTATGCAGTGATACCGGAGTTACCGGTAACACCCGCACTTGTTCTCACTTTCAGGTTAGAGATCACCTTGCTGTTTTTCAGGAATTCTTCTTCAGAAGCCCTCCATGCAAATGCCGCAGAGGGGAAGAAGGCAAATTTGTTGTCGCTACCAAATTTGGAAGAACCATCCGCACGACCAGTGATGGTCAGCAGGTATTTATCCTTGAAGGTATAGAACACACGGCCGAAGAAAGAGGCCATCTTCTCTCCTATCCAGGAAGATTCTGAACCAGGAGCGATCGCACCAAGTTGCAGCTTGTTCCATTCGAAATAGTTATCCGGGAAGTTCCTGGCGTTTGCCTTGTAAGTCTGCAGTTCGCTGTGCTGTAACTCAGTACCGAGCAATACATTCAGTTTATGGTCTTTGCCAAACTCCGTATTATAGTTCAGGTTGTTAGACCACTGCCAGAATTTCTGATCTTCATTATAGATCTCTGCATAGTTATTACCTAAACCACCATCCAGGTCAGAGAAAGTGCTCTTGAAATAAGGGTTGCTCTGGTTACGGATGTTCACACCGAATGTACTGGTAAATTCCAGGCCTTTGATTAGCTTCATGTTCACATAGGTGTTACCGTTGAACAGGCTGGTCTTATAGAGGCGTTTTACTTCCTGCAGCTGTGTGAGCGGGTTGTCACCACCTTCAAGACCTTCATAGTCCTTACGGTAACCGAAAGTACCATCAGGATATTTGTAAGGAATGAAAGGCACCATTTCGATCATCTGACGGGGAACGTTGTTAGCACCGGTGCTTTCGTCTGATCTTCTTTCTTCAATGTTGGAGTAAGCGATCGTACCGCCTACTTTCAACCAGTCCGTCATCTGGCGATCTAATACCGCTCTTACATTGTAACGTTTGAGGTAAGAGTTTTTAATGATACCGTTGTCGTTCTGGTATCCCAGGAATAAACCATAGTTGGTTTTTTCGTCACTACCGGTATAAGACAGGTTGTGCGCCTGGCTGATAGCAGTACGGGTAGCTTCGTCCTGCCAGTCCACATCATATAGTGGATTCAGGTTGGCATCGAAGAGTTTACCGATATATTGTTTTCTTTTTTCGATGGGATCTTTGTACTTACCCTGCGCGAAACCATCCGGATCGAATTTAGCTGCATTTTTATATGCCTGCTCTTCTACCATCAGCCACTCTCTGGAGTTCAGTACTTTTTGCTTACGTGCCATTTTGCTCACACTCATGAATCCATCATAACTAACACCACTGGAACCTTTACGGCCACGTTTAGTAGTCACCATGATCACACCATTGGTACCGCGGGTACCATATATCGCTGTCGCAGATGCATCTTTCAATACATCGATGCTCTCTATATCATTGGGGTTGATAGAACCGATACCTCCGATCCAGATGATACCATCTACTACATAGAGCGGGTCTACACCAGCGTTGATGGAGCTGAAACCACGGATCTGTACCCTGGTACGGCCACCGGGACGACCGGAGTTAGTAGATACGTTCACACCGGCAATACGGCCAGCCAGCGCCTGCTCAAGGCTCACAGCCGGACGTTGCTGCAGTTCGGCAGCTTTTACACTACCAACAGCACCGGTCAGGTCAGATCTTTTCTGCGTACCATAACCTACTACAACCACCTCATTGAGGTCGCCGGCAGTTGACTTCATGGTGACGTTTACCACAGACTGTTCCCCTACAGGGACTTCCTGTGTTTCCATGCCTACGTAACGGATCACCAATACGGCAGCATTAGAAGGTACTTTCAGGGAGAAATTACCCTCAGCGTTGGTGTAGGCGCCAGTGGTAGTTCCTTTCACCTGGATGGATACATTTACCAGGGGGCCGGATGCATCTGTCACCTTACCGGTGATAGTACGGCTCTGTGCAAACCCCATCAAGGAAATGAACAGCAGTAACAAGGCTAAGACCCCTGTCCTGGTCATTACATGGTTGTTCTTCTTCATAGCGGAATTGTTTGTTTTTGCATTCACAGTTAAGTTCTAATTTTTGCTTTGGCGCGGGAACATGCATAGACAAGCGACAGTTATCATCGTCCTGACGACATGAGCGTAGCCTTTATGTACTGGTTCTTTTTGTGAGGATATTAAGACGGACTTACATCATAATGTGCTGAACAGACGATATATCTTTATTTAATCGATCGCATGGCAGGAATAATGTGTAAATTTTGTAACAAGTAATTTCAGGTGATCGTGGGCAAACGGACCCGCCTCCCCCTTGGCGGGTCCGCTGCGATTGAGTGAAACGTGTGAATTTTAGCCTTATTAGCAATAATTTTTGTTTAGTTGATAAATCGTTTTAGCTAAGAGATATATAAGTTTGAACCTGCAACTAAGATAGGAGAATTTTAGAAAAAATAAAAAAATGTTAAATCTTTTTAGCAGAAGGATGCCGGGTCTGTGCTACCAGCCAGTAGACCAAAGCCTGTGCTGCCGCATAATTTTCATAGTCGGAGCTTAGTCTTTTTCCATCTGTATATTCATTATAAAACCACGGATCACCTACCGCAAATACGGTCCCCTTCCCTACTTTCGATACCGACATAAATACATGACCGTCCTTTTCATAGACCGCACGGGCAGGTGGAGTAAGTTGCTGACTGGCTATCTCCTTAATATATACCTTTTGAATGCCTTTGAATATTTCATGATCCGGCGGGAGAAGAAAAGCTCCTTGTTCATATTGTTTTCCCTGTACCCGGTTATGACTGTCTTCATTAAAATGAATACCAAAACGTTCCGTTAAACGGTTAAAATTCTTGTGCTCCGCATTGGCAGAGTCGTTTTGCATAATGACAAGTACCCCTCCTTTTTTCACCCAGTTATAAATAACAGCCGCCTCCTTATCATTCATAAAATGCGGTTGTGCTGTCTCCTTCTCCGTATCCGGATCAGCGATGATGTAAATATCGGTATGTTTCAATAGCGCTGCCGTTGGCGCAACAGACAGGGTATCTGTAAGTACCCCTGCCTTATGAAAACAGGCAGCCCAGTCAGAATAACCTCCATAGTCAGTCTCCTCCCAGGTATAATGCCAGCGGGACACATTCCCTTGCTTATCCTTCCTGTATTCATTATTGTAATAGAGGTCAAGCGTTGCTGTCAGAGATTGTTTAGCAGCAGTAATAGCCTGTGCAGAGAGGCTTTGTCCCTGATAGAATATCAGCAGTGATATGCTGATAGTGTTCAAAAACGTGGTAATATATTTCAATGTAATCGATTGAAATAGAAAGTTAGTAAATGAAGCGGAAATATGCAATCAAGAAAATCTCATAGACATTTTGGAAAAATAAACACTGTTCAGTAAATTTGCATTGTAAACAAATCAGGCATGGCTATTTCTGATAGAAAAGAGCGGGAAAGGCAGGAAATGCGCAAGCTGATTATCTCTGCTGCTTTAAAGATGTTTGTAGAGGAGGGCTATGAAAAGACCTCTATCCGCAAGATAGCGGATAAGATTGAGTATAGCCCTGCGACCCTCTATCTTTATTATAAAGACAAGGATGAATTGTTGTACGAAGTGCAAAGGGAAGCATTTAGCCAGTTATACGAGACATTTCTTGCACATGCTACTGCCAGGCACCCGATGGAACGACTAGAGCAACTGGCAAGACTTTATATAAAGTTTGCTGCTGAACATCCGGACCTCTATGATCTGATGTTTATTCTGCGGTCACCTATGAAAGCCGTAGAAGATGAAGAAAAGGAATGGGAAAATGGGCTGGCCTGCTTCAATTACCTGCAGACCTGTATCAACGAATGTATCGAACAGGGCCTGATACGATTTACCAATCCCCCTGTAGCCGGGCTGACCTTATGGTCTATGGTACATGGGGTGGTTTCCTTAAATATCCGTTGCCGGTTCAAGATATTGCGACTAGAAAACGAGACACAGGTGACGGCCATTATCGATGCGTCGGTGGATCAGTTCCTGACGCTCATCAAAACATAATATACCTATTTTAAAATATTTTACCGGCATAGTCGTCTATTATGACAACTAGATTCCTGCGTGCACCTGGAATCTTTTTTTGGCCACATTACTAAACACTGTTTATTATGTCAACAATGATTAAGAAACGTCTGCTGTTCACATTAACTTATCTTGCAGGCGTCTCCCCTAGTCTGAAGGCCCAGCACACCCTGGATAACTACATCCAGCAAGCCTTCACCCGTAACCAAGGGTTACAGCAACAGCAGCTGCAGCTGGAAAAGTCGCTCTATGCTTTACAGGAGGCAAAGAGCTACTTCCTCCCCCATGTAAGCCTGCTCGCTAATTACAACAAAGCAAAGGGCGGACGTACCATCGATATCCCGGTAGGCGACATGCTCAACCCGGTATATACTACCCTTAACCAGCTAACAAACAGCAAACAATTTCCGCAGCTTAACAATGTATCCGAACAGCTCAACCCTGACAACTTCTATGATGCAAAATTCCGTACCTCCCTCCCACTGATCAACACGGAGATATGGTATGCCAGAAAGATGCGGCAGGAGAACATTTCATTGGCGCAAGCCGGGGTGAATGTATACAAACGTGCCCTGGTACGGGATATTAAAGCGGCCTATTATCAGTATTTCCAGGCGATACAGGCCGTGCAGATCTATCAGCAATCCATGCAGCTGGTACAGGAAAACATAAGGGTCAATACCAGCCTGTTAAAGAACGGTGTACGTAACAACACCGCCCTGACCCGCTCCCAAACGGAGCAACAAAAGATCAGCGCCAGCATCACCCAGGCGGAAAACCAGCAACGGAAAGCACAGGCCTACTTCAACTTCCTTTTAAACCGCCCGTTGACAGACAGTATCGCCATAGACAGCAGTGTATTTCAACAGATAGCAGCCGGCACTCCCGATGGCACAGCAGCAGGCACTTCAAGCCGGGAAGAGCTAGTACAGCTGCAACAACGGGAAAAGCTGGCCCTGTTGCAGCAACAGGCATTCAGGAGCAGTTTTGTCCCTAAACTGTCCACATTTGTAGACCTGGGATCGCAGGCATTCAACTGGCATTTCGACAACCGGTCGCGCTACTATCTTTTTGGGGTAACATTGGAATGGGACCTCTTCAATGCCGGCCGGCGCAAACAGCAGATCAACCAGGCTGCTGCCGATATCAGCGCGGTACGCGCACAGCTGGATCAGACGCAGCAATCCATCTCCCTGGAGTTGCTGAATGCTGACAATGACCAACGGACCGCTGCGGCTAACTATGAGAGTGCGCAGACCCAGCTGCAATTAGCAGAGAAATATTATCGTGACCAGATGAAAGTATATAAGGAAGGGCAACTTTTATACCTGGAGCTGCTGGATGCACAGCAACAACTTACCACCGCCCGTATTCAACTCTCACTGGCCTTTGCACAGGTACTGACCGCACAGGCTAATATAGAAAGGGCACAGGCTTCTTATTCACTCAATACTACTTCTTCCCACTAAACCTAAACACCATGAAAACAATACATGCTTTACTAATACTCAGCATACCCGCCATCGGGTTAATGTCCTGCGGGGCGCATAGTGCGACCAGCGAGACCACCCAACAAAAGCAGGATGTTATTCCCGTGAAGTTACTGCCATTGGGTCCTTCTTCTTTTGCCAGCAGCATAGCTGTATCCGGGCAGTTCACGACTGATGACGAAGTGCTGTTATCCTTCAAGACCGGCGGTATCATACAGCGTATACTCGTGAAGGAAGGCGATGCGATCAGGCAAGGGCAAGTGGTAGCATCGCTTAACCTGACGGAGATCAATACGCAGGTGCAACAAGCGCAGCTGGCTTATGAGAAAGCACAGCGTGATCACCAGCGTTCTCTGAACCTTTACAAGGACAGTGTGGCTACACTGGAGCAATTGCAGAATGCCAAGACCGCACTGGACCTTTCGCAGCAACAGCTAAACGCAGTACTGTTCAACCGCAGTCATTCTGAGATACGTGCTACGCACAACGGGTATGTATTACGTAAGCTGGCCAGTGAGGGACAAGTGATCGGTGCCGGCACACCGGTGATACAGACGAACGGTGCGCAATCGGGCAACTGGTTGCTGCGTGTAGCCCTGAGTAATAAGGACTGGGCGGCTATCCAGTTACGGGATTCTGCTGCCGTAGAGATCGAATCAGCACCGGGTAAGGTGTTCCGTGGTGAGATAAACCGGAAGTCGGAAGGTATAGATCCTGCTACCGGCGCTTTCTATGCTGACATAAGGCTGATCCAGGCAGCACCGGCTTCTATTGCCTTTGGCTTGTTTGGCAAGGCGATGATCTATCCCCATGCAGCGGTGATCAACAAAGCAGTCGACAAATGGGAGATCCCTTATGACGCTCTGCTGGATGGAGATGGCAGTCATGGTTATGTATTTGTAACCAACGACGGCAAGCGTGCGCACAAACAGCCGGTGATCATCGCCGGCATGGAGAAAGACCGTGTATTGATCAGTAATGGCCTGCAAGGCGTGCAGGCGGTGGTCATCTCCGGGAGTGCTTACCTGACAGACAACAGCCCTATCCGGGTGATTCCATAACCAGCCAATTGAAAGAATATGAAGATATCTGCATATGCAGTCCGCAATTACCAGTTTACACTGATCATTTTCATCATGGTCATCGTGTTGGGCATCACCACTGTCTTTAACATGCCTAGAGCGGAAGATCCGGATATTAAGTCCCCCAGTTTTTCCGTGGTAGCGATCTACCCAGGTACCAACCCGCATGATATGGAGGAGCTGGTAGTGGATCCGCTGGAAAAAGAAATATATGCCCAGGAGAATATCAAACGTATACGTACTTCTATCAGCGATGGCGTAGCTGTATTACGGGTAGACTATGTATACAACAGTAAGGCGGATGAGAAGTTCCAGGAGCTTACGCGGGTAGTCAACAGCATGCGTAATGATCTGCCTAAAGAAAACCTTACGCTGGAGATCAAAAGAGCACAGCCATCGGATGTGAATGTGATACAGGTGGCGTTGGTATCTGAAAGTGCGCCCAGGGGCAAGCTGCAATACTATGCGGAAGAGTTACAGAAGCAGCTGGAGCGGGTGCCACCGTTAAAAAATGTGAAGGTATCCGGTATACCGGACCGGCAGGTAAGAATAGAACTGGAGTTGGGGAAACTGGCCCAGATGAACCTGCCCGTCGGGAACGTCATTAACAGCCTGCAGAATGAGAGTACCAATATTCCCGGAGGTAGTGTAATAGCCGGTAACAGAAGCTATAACATCAAGACCAGCGGCAACTATCAGTCCCTCGATGAGATCAGCAATACGGTAGTGTATGCCAACAGCGGACGGAATATCTTCCTGAAAGACGTTGCCAAGATCTATTACGGTTACGATGATACGAAATATAATACCCGGCTAAATGGACATCGCTGTGTATTTGTGGTGGCTGCTCAGAAGGAAGGCGCTAACATCAGCAAGACGCAGGAGCTCTATAAACCGGTGCTGGAGCAGTTCCGCAAGACGCTGCCTGCAGATGTGGATATGATCCAGCATTTTGACCAGGCGGATAATGTAAACCGCAGGCTGGGAGGATTGGGTACTGACTTTATCATCGCCATCCTGCTGGTAGCCGTTACATTGCTACCATTAGGGTTCCGTCCTGCGCTGATCGTTATGATCTCCATTCCTTTATCACTTGCTATCGGCATCATCTTGCTGAATTTATTCGGCTACAGCCTGAACCAGTTGAGTATAGTAGGCCTGGTGGTAGCATTGGGATTACTGGTGGATGACAGTATCGTAGTGGTAGAAAATATAGAACGTTGGATGCTGGAGGGGCATAGCCGTATGGAAGCGACCTTGAAGGCTACCCAGCAGATAGGTATGGCGGTAGTGGGTTGTACCGCAACGCTGATCATTGCCTTTATGCCATTGGTATTCCTGCCTGAAGGAGCGGGTGATTTCATCCGTAGCCTGCCGCTGGCTGTGATACTGAGTGTGTTTGCTTCTATGATCGTATCACTGACAGTGATACCCTTCCTGTCGAGCAAGTTGTTACGTGCACACAGCGGGCATCCGGAAGGTAATATCTTCATGCGTGCTTTGAAACGGGGGATACACGGCAGCTATGCCCGGATACTCGACAAAGCCCTGCAACGGCCGGTGCTGACGATTGCTGTTACCATAGTGATCTTCCTGGGCTCGATGGTCTTATTCAACATGATCGGTTTCAGTTTATTCCCCTCTTCTGAGAAGCCGCAGTTCCTGATCAATATCACTACACCGCCGCAGTCCAGTCTGAACTATACGGACAGTATCGCCAAACATATTGAGCGGGAGCTACGGCAGGAAAAGGACATACAGTATTTTGCCACACATAACGGTAAGGGTAATCCACGTATTTATTACAACGAGATACCAGAGAATGAGCGGACAGACTATGCGCAGCTTTTCGTGCAATTGCACCCGGAGACCTCTCCTGCCAACAAGCTGGCGCTGATAGAGCGGCTTCGTGCCAAGTGGACGCCTTATCCCGGCGCAAAAGTAGAGGTAAAAAACTTTGAGCAAGGGCCTTTGGTGCTGGCACCGGTAGAAGTACGATTATTCGGAGAGAACCTGGACACTTTGCGTAAGCTGGCAGGTCGTGTAGAGCAGATCTTACAGCGTACTCCCGGTACTATTTACGTGAACAATCCGGTGAGCTTGCTGAAGAGTGATATACGGGTAGCTATTGACAAAGAGAAAGCGCAGCTGCTCGGTGTACCCTCAGTGAATATTGACCGCACGGTGCGGCTGGCAGTAGCGGGATTAAACATCGGTACGTATTCAGACAAGAATGAAAATGATTACGATATCCTGCTGACACGCAACAAGCAGCAGCATCCTACGCTGGAGGTATTTAACAACCTGTACGTGAACAACCTGGCGGGTAAGTCTATTCCGCTGACACAGGTAGCTACCTTACAGCTGGAGACCTCTCCACTGAATATCAATCACCAGGAGAAACGAAGAGTGGTATCTGTGATGGCAAATATCAAAAAGGGATTCCTGACAGACCGGGTGATCAATGAAGTAATCGCACAAATGAACAAGGAGCGCCTGCCGGCGGGATATAGTTATGAAATGGGAGGAGAAGTGGAATCACGACAGGATTCATTCGGCGGCTTTATGAATATCATCATTGTGACCGTGTTCCTGTTCATCGCAGTATTGGTGTTGGAGTTCCGTACTTTCAAGAGTACGCTGATCGTCCTCTCGGTAATACCTTTGGGCGTGGTAGGTGCTGCTGTTGCGCTCTGGCTGACCGGTAATTCCTTATCTTTTGTGGCTATTATCGGTATGATCGCGCTGGCAGGTATAGAAGTAAAAAATACGATCCTGCTGGTAGATTTCACGAACCAGTTGCGGGCGGAAGGTAAATCGCTGGAGGAGGCGATCCGGGAGGCTGGTGAGATCCGGTTCCTGCCAATTGTGCTGACCTCGCTCACAGCTATCGGTGGTCTTATCCCCATCGCTATCTCAACAAATCCGCTGATCTCGCCACTGGCGATCGTGCTGATCGGCGGACTTATCAGCTCGACGTTGCTATCGCGGATAGTAACGCCTATCATTTATAAGCTGATCCCACCGAAAGTAGAATTGAAAGGGCTGGATTTACAGCCGGTAGTGGCCGCACATTAGCCATACTGATCTGTTTTTATATTGGCGGACGGGGTGGTCTTCTTAGGGAAGGCCGCCCCTTTTTTGCCGGTATGGCGCTTTTTTTGTAAGTTCATAAGGTATGCAAATAAAAGAGAAATTCCTTATTGCTGCCCCTGTTAATGTGGGATTGAAAGCTCCTATCCCCGGTGTAGCACCTGGTGTAAGACAACTACCCGCGGCATTAGCGGCGCACGACTTTAACCGCTTGTCCGGTATCCGTCAAAGTATGACGGTAGCCGCGCCGCCTTACAATATGCAGCTGGATAGGGAAAGCGGGGTCTTAAATGCCGATGCTGTTGCTGCCTATAGCCTGCTATTGGCAGAAAAGGTAGGTACCGTCATAGAGGAAGGTTATCTGCCAGTGGTGATAGGCGGCGACTGTAGTATCCTGTTGGGAAATACGCTAGCGTTAAAGCGCCGGGGGCGCTACGGGCTTTTCTTTATGGACGGACATACAGATTACGCTTTGCCGGTGCATTCTGCATCGAAGGCAGCCGCCGGTATAGACCTTGCGCTCGTTACCGGTAATGGGCCTGCCAAACTGGCTAACATAGACAATGCCGGTCCTTATATACAGGAGGAGCATGTCTTTTCATTTGGCAACCGGGATTTTGATCCTACTTATGTAGCATTCATACGCGAGAGCGGAATCTATTACTATGACCTGCCGGCGGTACGCGCAGCAGGTATTCTTCCAGTGACGGCCGGTTTCTTGCAGATGGTATCGGAGCAGGAGCTGGATGGGTTCTGGATACACCTGGATGTGGACGTACTGGATGATGCGGTGATGCCCTGTGTGGATTCCAGGGAGGAAGGCGGACTTACCTATACGGAATTAGCGGAGACGCTGCAGCCGTTGCTGGCATCTCCGCTATGTGCCGGTATTGAGATCACGATATTAGACCCTACACTTGATACAGACGGACAGGTAGTACGCACTTTTGTAGATGAGATGAGTACCCTGCTACGTGCCGCTACGCCTATAGACTAAGCCATTCTCCATCTTCGGGCACCAGGCATTTTCCGGTTAGTCCGTTTTCCTGCAGATAGGCTTTCAGGTCTTTTCTGAGCAGGAAGCAGTGATTGACGGTATCCATATGTACAGCTACCGTTTTCTGTACGCCTGCTGCTTCAATTACTTCTTTCACATCGTCGGCGGTCATAGTAATGGCACCACCCTGGATAAATGCTGCAGCGCCTGCATTAACCACTACGAACTGTGGGCGCAGGTCTGCCAGGGCGGCGGCTACTTCTTCGCACCAGATGGTATCGCCGGCGATATATAACTTGTCCTCACCATTGTCAAGAACAAAACCAGATACGGGCGCCATCAGTTTACCGATCTCTCCTTTTCCATGTTGTCCGCTGGTGCGGGTGATACGAATACCCTGCCAACTCAGCTCCTGCGATACCGGGATGACCTGTTGGAAACCCTGGCTGATGAGTGTCTGTTCATCTTCTGGCTGGCAGAACAAAGGCAGGTGTTTAGGTACCCGTTCCTGGGCAGCTGTATCCCAGTGATCGGGATGGAGATGGGTGACGATGACAGCATCCAGCTGCCCAAGTTGCTCTTGCAATACTTCATCAGAGAATGGGAGTGCCGTGCCCGGATTACGGTTGGTGTTGCCAGTGTTGGGGATGGGTGGGAAAACATCTTTATCTGCGAGATAAGGATCTACCAGTATGCGCAGATCGTTAATTTGCAGCAATACGGTAGCATGCCGCCATAATTGTAGTTTCATCGGGATGATGCTTTTTTATTGCGATAATTGTTTGGTTATTTATTGCGGGATACTTCCACATTCCACTCCGGGCCGCTGAAGACCCTGTATTTTTCGGAGAAGTTACCCATATTTATTGCCAGTGAGAGGTTCATTAAGCTATTGAGGTAAGCGAGGTCTTTCCCTTCCGGTACGGTAGCAAATGTACTTACGAATGGGACGGTCCCCTGCCATACCAACTTACTCCCTTTGGATATACGGATGCGGAGCATATCACCGTGTTTACATTGGAGCGAATTGAAAGTTTTTTCATCGATGTTGGTCCATACGTTACCATACTGGATATCAAGGATGGGTATGTTCCCTTTAATATGGTCTTTTGTTGCGTGGGGTGCCTGAAATGGGATAGACACAACGGTATCGGTCATTCGTTGTCCTACCTGTTCGAAGGTAATGACACCGGCGGCGAGCCTGGCAGCTGTATAGGCGTATACGTCCCTGCCATGGAAGGTATATGAGCCGGCAGACTGCTGACGGCGGTTGCGGGATTCATCTATCTCCCGCAGTTCCTGGATGCCCATTGATCTGGCTACCAGGGTAAGTGTACCGTTGTCCGGGGTCACAAAATAGTGTCCTGTTTTTGTCTTAAGCACGACTGATTTCCTTTCAGATCCTACACCGGGGTCCACTACGGACACGAAGACGGTGCCCGCCGGCCAGTAGGGAGCTGTTTGTTCCAGCCGATAGGCGGCTTCCCAGATATTGTAAGCCGGGATCTCGTGTGTGAGATCGAACAATGACAGCGAAGAGGATATACCGAAGGCCACCCCTTTCATAGCGGCGACAGCGCCATCTTTCAAACCAAAATCTGTCTGAAACACAACTACTTTTTGCTGGGATCTTACTGTCAGGGTAGCGCACAGGCTAACAAGGAGGAGTACGTATTTGTGGATGTTCATATGGGTTCCGTTTAAAAAAGTACCACAATTTACATCTCTTCCGGATAGCAATTACATCGTTGCCGGTGGAATGGTGATCTCAGTCTTACCATGTGGCGTAGGTTTGCCATGGGCATCGAGGTTGACGAAGACCATTTTATCGATCGTAAGTACGGCTTCCTGCGTGAGTTTGTTACGCACTTCACATTTGAGCGTCAGGGAGGTAGTACCAAAGTCGGTGGCTACGATGCCCAGCTCTATGATATCTCCCAGGCGAGGGGCGCTGATGAAGTTGATCTCTGATATCAGCTTGGTGACCACATGTGGATTTTTAAGCTGGATGATCGCATAGATCACGGCTTCTTCATCGATCCATTTGAGCAGGCTGCCACCGAACAGGGTTTGGTTAGGGTTCAGGTCTTCGGGTTTTACCCAACGGCGGGTACGGAATTTCAGTGCTGGTGTTATAGCATTCATCATGTTATTCATCATTTAAAGTTGAAGTATAGTCAGGGGAGACAAGCCGCTGCTAAAGATGCAGTGGTAATGGATGGGGTCTAGCTGCGCAGTAGATTAAAGTAGCACAAAGGTCGGTATAATAGGCGGATATACCAAGAGATTATGTCTATGCGAGGATAGACGTACGCTATTTTAGGGAAGTGTTAACAGGCTAAAAACAGCAAGAGGGCATCCCGTAAGACGCCCTCTTTGTATGTATAATAAATAGGATGGTAACAAATGGTATAGGGGTGGTATTAAATCGCTTTGCCGAACATGGCAGTGAAGCTGATAGTAGTCTTAACGGTTCCTTTGAAGCTGGCCATTACATCGTATATGCCGGGTACGTTCCATCCATCGTAGTAATCGATGAGGAAGGGTTGTGCCGCCATTACATCCAGGAGTGGCTTTACTTTCGCTTGTATTACTTTCGCATTGGCATCGGTGGGTGCTAATGCAGTAAAGGTATACGCACCGTTAGTACCTACGGTATAGCGATAAGGGAAAGGCACTCTGAGGGAAGTCCCAGCGGGACCGGAGAGGATAATGCTCAAGGTCATGGTTTTGTTGGGAACATCTATGGCAAATTCCTTTACCAGCATAAAGCGGCCGAAGCTCCTGTAGAGGTCCAGGTCTACTGCATTCCAGATGTTATTGTATTCCTGTGACCAGCCTGGCAATACGATCGGTTGACCACCGGCGGAGAATACTTCAGGTCCCAGGAGCGATAAAGTAGAAGGCAGCAGCGGGCTACCCAGCAGGTATGTCAGCGGGATTACCGGGAAAGAGGCATTTTTCAGGTAAGTCTTGGTACCGCCGTACTGGATATAGAAATTCTGTGCGGTGGCATCCCATAATATCTCCTGTACCGCGTTGCCTTTGATGATCAGGGGGCGACGCAGGTAAATACCATTTAAGGTATAAGCGAAATCAGTGAGGTTAAATGCCGCCTTCTGGTTAGACGCGAGGTAGGTGACACCTGCGATCTTGGAAGAAGCATTTACGGTGATCTGAAGGGCAGTGTTGGCATCCGGTTGTGCATAGAGGAATCTTGCCTGCGAGAGGTAGATGTTCAGGTAGGCCATAGACCGCAGCAGGTAACGGGCTTTGTAGTCTGCCAATGCCTGGGGGTTGGCTTTTACGAGCACCAGCTCATCGCTGTAGCGATTGCCAAGCAGGCGGATAGTATCTCCGTTCACAGATTTGAAAGTGTAGTTCAAATCGGCTTTCCGGCTGTTGATAGTAATCGAATCCAGGTATGATCCCTCTTTAAAACTCAGCGTGGGATTGATGCTCTCTGTTACCGAGAGGCTATACGTCCCCTTACCTGGAGTACCTGCTGTTACCGGGCTAAAATCGCTATATAAAGTCGCTTCCTTTTTTGCATCATCCAGCTGGAAGAATACGCGATGTACACCACTTTCTTTAGGGATGATAAATCCTTCCCAGCCATTGCCGCCGGTGGACAGTTGTTTTTTGAAATCCTCTAGGGCTTGTTGCGGATCGACAAATGATTTCTGTATGGGATGGCTGGTGTCATTATCTTTTTTACAAGCAGACAAAACGGTGAGGGCCATCCACGTATATAAGCATATCTTCTTCATGATTATTAGCTTTATAGTATCAACACTTTATACTCCTTACTTCATTGTACCGGAGAACTTAATAGCCGGGTTATCCTGGCTGATAAACTGTCCCAGTGTACCCGTTTGGGACAGCAGGTATTCCAGTTTAAAGCGTTCTGCATCGATATGTTTGAGTATCGGATTAACGGCGGTAGCGATTACCCCACCGTTGCCGTTGGGTGCCGCATTCTGTTTGAACTTAAATATGCCATCCTGTGTTTTCGTGTAACCGTAGTAGTACAGTGCCTGGAAGTTAGTAGTACCCTGACGGATGATCATCTGGAGGGTCATGGTTTTCAGTTCGGTATCGAAGTCGAAGTTCATTTGCAGTAAGGTGATGCTGAATGAAGCCTGCAGGTTCCTGGCTGCCTGCTGGAACTCCGCTTTAAAGCCATCGGACCAGCCTTCCAGTGGAGCACCTGGTACAGAGATACCGGTGAAGGATACTCCCAGCATGAGATGCATGGGGAAGATCGGTGTTGTTCCGGCTTTTACAGGGATGCGGGTATTACCGGACAGGATGTACAATTCCTTTTTGGCAGCATCCCAGAACACTTCGCGGAAAGTAACACCGCCGTAGGTCAGTGGTTTCTTCAGGAAGATGCTGTTGAGCGAGAAAGCAAATTCGGAAGAGGTTGTTTTCAGGCTACCACCCTCTTCGTAAGCGAGGCTGAACGATCTGGCATCGGGTACCAGGGAGGTCGCGATCTTTTTACCATCGATATCGAGGTAGAGGAACGTATTTTTCTGAAGATAGTTGTTGATCTCATCCATGAAGGCATTGAGACCACCTGCTTTATAGGCATCGGCCTCGGCTTTGGTAGCTTTGACAATGTACAAAGGGGTTTTATTTTGATTACCGGTCAGATAGATCACATCTGCTTTTGTGGAGTCGAATCCGAATTCAAAATCGGAGTTGTAACCAGCGCCGGCAACACCACCGCCTACGGACGGATCAGGATCAGACAGGATATGGATATAGGAATAAGTATCGAAGAACAGGGACGGGCGCTGCGTAGCTTTGATGCGGTAAGAGCTCTCAAAGGCTTGTGTAGCTGTCGCGGCGTTCCAGTCGGAGTACATCTTCACCCGGTTCTTTTCATCGAAGGTGAAGTAATATCCGAATCCGAACCCGGCTTTCGGAAAGAGATATGCTTTCCAACCGTTGGGAGCACCCGTTGTCAGGTCTTTACTATATTGATTCAATATTTCGTTGAGCCTTTCATCGGGCCGTTTGCCCAGGGCCAGATCATCATTTACCTTTTTGCAGCCTGATAACACCAGTATGATCATCAGTCCTGCCAGTAAGATATTTTTCATGTCAGATAGTTATAAGTTGAATGAAATGGGCCTTATTTGGTAGCCTCTTTAATTGCCGCCTCTGTTTTGCTCTGCAGGCTGTAGATATCTATGTTCCAGCTATTCTGGAAGTAGGCTACTACAAATGCTTCTTTCTGGCGCAGGTATGCACGGCCCTGTGCGGGGGCGCTGTTAACGATCGCGTCAAAACCGGCCTTACCTTCTACCAGCATGGTGGCAATCATCTCTACAAAGTCTTCGTCGCTGCTGGCTCTTGCATATGGCGTAATAAAGCCGATAGCTAGCGCATCAGCATCGGAGGTATTGTACCAGGAGGCGGTGTATCCTGACGGCGTCACCTGCTTATACTCCCGTTGATACAGGATGGTCTGATGGAGGATGTGTGCGAACTCGTGATGAATGGTATGCAGCATCTGTTTAACAGCGGGCACATTTTTTCTGTCGAAGTTGTTGAGCTGTGTCAGGGTGATCTTACGACCGCCTTCTGCTTCCCCTAATACGATGGTACCATCGTTGTTGTACTCGGCGCTGCCGAGCAATACGAACTGTTTAGGGGAATATTTTTTTATGAAGTCTACACCGGCTTCCTGGGTATAAGGGTCTACCCATACTTTTTTAACGATATCCATTACGGGCACGACGTTGCTTTCAAATACCGGCACGAGGAATTTATTGATCTTTACCTCGTAAGGTTCCCAACGGTATTTAATTTCGATATTAAACGGTTTGGTGTAGTTGCTGAGTATCCAGTCATCGATAGGGCCTTTTACCCAGTTGTCCGGGTTATAAGGCAGGTCGATGTTAAGATTCTCTTTTTTATTACAGCCGGAGAAAACCATAGCGATCAGGCCGGCGATTAAAAAGTATTGGATATATCTGCGTGTCATGATAGTAGTATTTGAGTAACAGATTAACGGGGGTTTAATTCTAATCCGGCAGATTGTGCTTCCTGTGGGATCTGTATTACACGTCTGGGATCATTAGGCCCCAGCACGTATGAGTTCCTGCCATCGAAGGTGGTATGTACTACCGGCAGGTTGTGACGTAATATGTCGAACCAGCGCATCCCTTCGAAGAAGAACTCTACCCTTTTGAAGTCCAGTAGAGAAGATATCAAGCCTGCTTTCAGGTCGAACGTACCGTAGAAGTCCCTGATCTTTTGTTCGGTGATCGTAAACAGTTGCGGATAGTAGTTCGGGTCGTTGCTGTCGTTGGAGATGATACGGGTGCTGGCATAGTCGTTGAGGTCTTTGAGTGCCGCATCGTAGTTACCTAGTTCGATATTGGCTTCTGCCCTGTTGAAGAGTACTTCTTCTGCGGTGAGCAGGGGCGCCATGACGTATGGGTCGCCGAAGGTGGCATTCACATCTGTCTTCACGAAATGTTCTCTGAACTTAGGAGTACGGATGGTCTCTTCGCGGCCATACAGCATGAATCCGAAGATGCCTCTTCTGTCGGAACGGCTTACACGGGTAACGTTATCGCCCCAAAGGTATTTCTGCACGAATTTGAATCCCGGTCCATAGCGATAGCTGAAGTAGCTACGCCCCCAAACGGAGTTGGCTTCTGCCAGCAGGAGGTTGGCTTTGGTAGTGGCTTTAGTGTATTCGGCCTCTTTTACCAGCGGTTCCTGGGAGCGGTAGGCTACGCTGTTCACTTCACGCAGGAAGGGCAGGATATTGCCGCCGGGGAATGCTTTATTGGCATGTTCCAGTACTTTGGCATAGTCCTTTTTGAAGAGGTAGAAGCGGGTAGCGAATGCATTTGCTGCGGCTACGGTAAAGTGATATTTAGGGGCTCCCTTGTAGGCAGCATTGCTGATGAGCGGAAGACCTTCCAGGATGTCCTTTTCGATCTGTTCGTATACATAAGCCACTGTTTTACGCTCATATTTTCCTACGACTACCTTTTCCGGTTGTGTTACGTAAGGGATACCCGGATCGGAAGCCGCAGTACCTTTGTTATATGCCTTTGAGAAGAAGGTGACCAGCATAAAATGACCATATGCGCGGGCCAGCAAGGCTTCTCCTTTATAGGGTTTATAAGCATCTTCTCCGGGATGCTGTGCAATCGCTTCGAGAGCATGGTTGGCGGCAGCGATAGCTTTGTAGGTACCCTGCCAGTAGAAGTCCGGCGAGTCGAGGTCACGGAATTCCATATCACGCCAGAACCAGGGAGCAGCATTTACCAGGTCGGAGGAGGCTACGCCTTTATCTTCCGCGTTGTCGGACATTGCTTCCGCGAAGGTGAAATAGGTCGCCCTGGGGTAGGCGCTGGTGAGGAGTTCAGCGACCTTTTCAGGGGAGTCTAGTTCGGTACGCATATCCGGTGTTTTCTCCAGATATTTTTTACACCCTGAGGATATCGCCAGTAGTAATAATGAAGTATATAGGAATGATTTTTTCATGTCGGTCTCTTTAGTCGTTAGAATCCTACTTTTAATGATACGGTGTATTGTTTAGGGATGGGCAGTGCCACACCACCGGAGCCGAAGAACTCCGGATCCTGGCCGTTCAGCTTTTTGTCGGCATAGATGAGCCATGGGTTGTTGGCTACAGCGCTCAGGGACAGGTTGTTGGCACCTATTGCGCTGAGGTAGCGAACCGGCAGGTTGTAGGTAAGTGAGACCTGTTTAAGGCGCACAAATCCTCCATCTGCTATTCTTTCGGAAGAGTAGTTGTATACATTATAAGTATAGAAACCATTTAATGCAGCGTTGGCACGTTGATCTAGGATAGCAGGGATATTGGTGAGTTTTTCGTCACCGGTCGCCATCCAGCGATCGCGGAATTCACGCGGCATGGCGGTAAGATCTGAATAGCTCTCATCGAATACGGGGTTCAGGCGTATCTTATTGCCGGCGCTGAAGGTGAGCAAAGCAGACAAGGTGAAGTTCTTATACCGGAAGGAGTTGAAGAAACCGCCGGTGGTAGTAGGATCTACCGGACCTTCATATTTAAGATATTTGATATCCTGGCTTTGCAGGTATACGTTATGGGATTTGTCTCCTGCTTCATTGATGAAGTAAGGCGCACCTGTAAGCGGGTCTAATCCGGAGAACTGCACGGAATAAAGACCACGGTAGGGTCTGCCCTGGAGCGGACCACCATCAGCGCCCACAAGATCCCATATATTGGGGTTGTTGCGGAGATTGGTGATCTTATTCTTGTTGTAGGCGAAGGTCAGTTGTGTACGCCATCCATAGTCTTTATGCTGGATGATGTTGCCGCCGATAGTAACCTCGATACCTTTTGATTTCATATCGGCGTAGTTGGCAGACTTTTCAAACTGGCCGCCGATACCGGAGGTACGCATGAGGCTGATCAGGTCGAAGCCATCCCGGTTGTAGAGGTCCAATGTCAGGTTCATCCGTTCGTTGAAAAAGCCTACATCCACACCGACGTTCGTTTCATATTGCTTTTCCCAGGTAAGTTCGCTGTTTTCCAAATCGCGGATATTGATCACAGACTCTACTTCCGAGAGGTAAGGACGTTTGGTCCTGTTACCGATCAGTACGAGGCTGGAGTTAGTAGCGCGGCCCATACTGGCAGTGAGACCGTAAGTGGCACGGAGTGTCAACCGGTTGATGGTGGACTGGTGCTTCATAAACTCTTCTGTATCCAGGTTCCAGGATCCGCTGATGTTCCAGGTAGGCAGCCAGCGTGCAGTACGTGCTTTACCCAGGAGGTTGGAGCCATCATAACGCACGGTACCGTTCAGGTTGTATTTGCCTTTATAAGAATAGGCGGCGTTGGTCATGTAAGCGAGAAAGCGATCGTATCTCCAGCTCATGCCATAGAAGTCGAAGTTGCCCTCTACCCCTTGTTTGATAACATTAGGATCTACATAAGGCACCCCTCCTTTATCAAACTGATATCCATATCCATAGCTGAATTTATTCTGGCGATCTGCGTAGCGCAGCTCCTGTGTAGCCAGGACGTGGAATATGTGGGTGTTGTTGTACGTTTTATTCCACTCCAGGGAGTTTCTGAGATTGTAGCTGACCAGGTAGTCATCATTGGTATTGTAAAAACCGCCATAGGGTAATACTACTACCGGTTCTGCTTCCGGATCGTCGGGATTCCGGTACAGGAATTTATTACGGGCACGGATGGTAGCGTCATCGGCGGCACGGTAGGCCATGGCCATATTCGCATTCTCTTTTACTTTATGTTCCCGGTTGGTTTTGGCATACCGTAATGCACCCAGGAAGGAGTATTTGAGGTTAGGTAATATTTTGTAGGAAGCCTCTCCCTGAAGTTTGAGGTCGATCATGGTCAGATCGAGGGTATTATTACGCAGTTCGTTGATGATATTGAAGGGAGCATAGTTCCTTCTGAAATATTCCAGGTTACCATTTTCGTCATATGCGGTCATGGTACGGCTGGTATTGAGTGCGTAGCTGAAAGGGTTGATATCAAAATCGCGCGCATATTTACCTTCTACCGGGTTGCTGACGCGGCCTACGGTACCGGGCGCACGCTGATCACGGATAGAGGCTTGTGTAATGAGGCCGAAGTTGAGGCGTTCATTTACGTTGAAGTTAGCGCGGGCGTTACCGGTGAACCGTTTTACATTATCTCCGATAGTCCAGCCGTTATCGTTGAGGAAGCTGGTAGAGAAGTAAAGCTGTGTTTTTTCGGTACCGGAGGATATGCTCAGAGAGTGTTCCTGCATGAAGGAGTTGCGGAAGAGGATATCGAACCAGTCGGTATTGGCGGCGGCATATCTTTTCAAGTAGTCGCCTTTTGATTCGGGTGTATTCAGCAACTGTCCTTTATGTATCAGATCGGAGCGTTTAGTGAATACGCCACCATTTGCTCTGCGGGATACGTCGGCATAGTTGAGCCAGCCTTTACGTTCCATTTCGAGGTAAGCAGACATCTGGTCGGCGGAGTTCATGATATTGAAATCGCTGTACTTCGGTTTGAGGTAGGTAGAGTAGTTACCGGTGTAAGAGATCAGTGGTTTTCCTACGCGGCCTTTTTTGGTGGTGATCACCACTACTCCGTTCATCGCGCGGGCGCCGTACAACGCGGTCGCTGCGGCATCTTTCAATATCTGGAAGCTCTCGATGTCGTCCGGGTTGAGGCCGGCTACAGACGAGCCTATGAGGGTGGTGGCATCACCGGTAGAGAGCTGCTCGTTGGATACGTTAACTACGTCTTCCAGGATAATACCATCTACTACCCAAAGAGGTTTGTTATCACCGGTGATAGAGGTAGCGCCACGTACCCGGATTTTCGGAGCGGCACCGAAAGTACCGGATACGTTCTGGATAGATACCCCCGCTACGCGGCCTTCGAGCATCCTGCTGACATCGGTGATACCATCCCTGCGTACGTCGCTCGCTTTGAGGGCGGTGGCCGCACCGGTAAACAGTTTGCGGTCGATAGTCTGGTATCCGTTTACCACTACCTGGTTCAGGGTGGTAATATTCTCTTCCAGCATGACGGACATATTATCCCGGGAAGAGGTTACTTTTATTTCCTGTGATTTGAAGCCGACCATAGAGAATACTACGGTAGCGCCTGCACTCACTTTGATAGAGAATTCGCCTTTGTTGTTGGTAGCGGTACCATTCTGCGTACCTTTTTCATGAATACTGATACCCGGCATGAAGCTGATGTCCCCATTTTCACTTCTAACGCTTACCCGGCCTTTGAGTGCAACTACCTGTTGCTGCGGGGCAGCTTCCGGCTGCGCAGGGCGGGTGAGTATCACTTTATCGCCCATGATACGGGAGGAGATACCACGGTTAGCTAATACTTTCAGGGCATCGGTCATGGACAGTTTTTCCAGGTTGAGCTCTACATTCATTTCCTTACTGATCACTGCAGCATCGTAAACGAATACTACATTGAACTTCTGTTCCATCTTTCTCAGGATCGCTTCGAGTTTTTCGGTGCGTAGCTGTTCTTCTGACAACGGATTGGCCATTGCCTGCAGGCAACACACTGTAAGCAGTAGCAGCAGCAGCCTGGATTTTGGTCTTTTCTTTTTGTAACGGACTTCAAACATCTGTTAATTATTATAGGTTACGCGAATATTGGCATAAGTATGGGTACCAGGGATCATGGCGTATGTGGTAAGTATTTTGTTCGGGGACTGGCACAAGGATCTCGACCCGGTTGACGGGAGGTCGTTCTGCGAAGTCAACTACCAATGCTTCCTGCGTATAATGCAGGTCACTTAGCGATCTGATTCTGGTTATTAATATTATTATTTCTTTATTCTCATTTTCAACAAAGCTAACATCGCTACAGCTGCCAGCGATGCCGGCAGCGTGCAGTCATGAGTCAACTAAAACCGGATGAAACAATATCTTTTCCTGAATGCTATTTGTCCCTGATATGTTTCATACGCTAACTATCTTCCTCCCCTACTCTTCTACAATTTTGTGCTACTATTTTTTATCACGTTACTGTTGCGGTGACTGTTATTTGCTTTTGATGATGATGTCGTTTCCCTGTTGAGTAACTTTAACAGGATAGGCGGCTTCCAATATTTCCAATACTTCTTCCAGCCTGTTGTTTTTGAATGTCGCGTTTAATTTTCTCAGTGGAACGTCTCCTTTAAAGCGGATCTTCACATTGTAGAATATTTCCATTTTTTTACATACTTCGGTAAGGGATGCATCTACGAAAACGAGTTCGCGGGTTATCCAGGCGTCTTCGTTGGTATTAACGGCATCGAAGGTGCTGATGGAATCTGTCGTGGTGTTATAGCTCATTCCCATGCCAGCGTTCAATATGGTTTCCTGGTTGGGTGTATCAAACCTTACTTTCCCTGTTTTCACGGAGAGGTTAAGGGTGTTTCCCTGCAGGCGTATATTGAAGGAGGTGCCCAGTACGGTAATACTGGAAGTACCTACTTTTACGATGAAAGGGGCCGGGTCGGAAGCGATGTCAAAGAAGGCATTCCCTTGTTCCATGAATACAGTACGGGTCTGGCCGGTCCATCTGTCGGGATACCTGACATGGCTGCTATGATCCATATAGATGTGCGAGCTGTCGGACAGCAGGATGGTATCTGCGGTAGTGGCATCTGTGAGTCTGTCCAGGTATTTTACCTTGTTCATCTCCAGGGTCCACCAGGCCATGGCAGCGCCCGTGATGAGCAATATTGCCGCGGCCCACATCCATTTTCTGTTGTTACGCCCGCTAACGGGCGGCTCCTCCTCCTCTATTATGTCTGTTGCCGGCAGCTTTCCTACCAGGCTGTTTACTTCATTTTTCAGGTCAAAATTGTCCAGGATACTAATCTCTCCAGAGAAATTCCATAGGCGGCTGAGTTCCTCATACGTCTTCTGGTTGTCGGGAGATTCGGTCCGCCAGGCAGCCACTTTTTGCGCCAGTGAGGTATCTTGTGGGTCATTGAAATGCTTTACCAGCAGTTCCCATTGAATTGAGTCCTTTGACATTAATTTGTGTGCCTTTTAATTACTACAATTAATGAGGGGGTACCCCCCTAGTGCTTTCAAAAATTTTTTTCACCCCTGCTATTTTTCCCTTGTTTGCTCCTTTCTGATGGCTGTTACCTGACAGTTTTCCATGAAAGCCAACAAATAGTAACGCAGCATTTCCCAGGATTCGTATATTTTTTTTGCATAATGTGGATATGCGGTGATCTTTCCGGT
This sequence comes from Chitinophaga pendula, assembly GCF_020386615.1. NCBI lineage: Bacteria > Pseudomonadati > Bacteroidota > Chitinophagia > Chitinophagales > Chitinophagaceae > Chitinophaga > Chitinophaga pendula. Next base: position 1,879,508 of record NZ_CP077769.1, on the reverse strand, counting down.
GGTATGACATTAGAAGAACAGCCATGACATGATCCGCAGGGTAGCGGAGGGGCTTCTGGGTCTTTCGGGATTTTGTAATAAGGTCTCCCGGAGTAGCTTTAGTGCATGTACGATGTGATTTTCAACTGTTTTTTCGGATATTTTCAGGTCTGCCGCGATCTCCCGGTATTTTAGCCCATCGAATCTGCTCATTTTGAACACTTTGCGACATTGTGCCGGCAGTTGCTCTACGGCGCGGTATATCTCCACCTTCAGCTCCTGTTCTTCCTGCAAAGTTTCCAGGTAGCTATCGGTCAGGGATTCCGCGATCAAATTATGATGACGGGCAATATTTTTCTCTCTTTTTATATAATTGAGTGAATGGTTGATGACAGCTTTATAGAGGTATGCCCGTAACGAGCCATTTTCATTTAACAGGGCGGGTTGTTCCCAGATACGGATAAAAATGTCCTGTACCAATTCTTTGGCGATGCCGGGATCTTTAACATATCTGTCTGCAGCCAGGACGAGCCCCTGGAAGTGTAGCTCATAGACATGGGTAAACGTCCGACGGTCTTTGTTATGGATTCCCCGGATTAGTCCTTCCTCACTATTGAGATATAATTCACTGTCTCTTGCCATTATCATATAATACGCCTTAGCGTCTGCACTTTATAACAGGGAATAGTAAGCATTCAGGTGTAATTGAGCGATAATATATAAAAATTTATGGTAAAAAGAGAAAGAATGTGCCCAGGCACTTCAGCCAAGTCTTTAACTCTGGCATAGGATATGATGTATGACAATAATATAGATCAAATAAAACGCTATGAAACAATTATCTTACTCACTACTTTTATCCGGTTTATTATTTTTAAGCAGTTGCAGTGTTATAGAGGGCATCTTCAAAGCGGGTGTCTGGACGGGTATCCTGATCGTAGCTGCGATATTATTTCTGATTATCTTCATTATTTCGAAGATATTCAAACGGGATTAACGTCCCGTTGCTTTTATGTGAGGGGGAATGATAGGCGTGAGCTCCGGCGCCGGAGTAGGGTGGAGAAAGTTTTCCTATTGCTATTGATAGCACTATTTACGATAGTCTGCCGTATCTATCTCGACATTTCATCGAGTATTTCCTGCCAGATGACCCTGGCGACTTGTTCGGCTTCCACAATGCGTTGTCCTTCTTCCGGCAAGGTACTGATCTCTTCTATCAGTACTGGCTCCTGACCTATAAAGTCTGCCATAAATTGCTCAGGGTTGTCGTGTGTTACTACTTCGTAAAGGACCTGATTTCTTTCATTGTCGAGGGTAATAAATAACCGGTAAGGCCTACCTCCCATGTATACTGTGATTGCTCGCTTTTCCATACAATTAGTTTTACTTCCATACTATAAGAATTGCAAGTGACGTGCCATTCTATACAGGGCTTACCGGTCACGGCTTACTTTAACATTTCGTCAACCATGTGCCACTGCTTTCTTGCTACCCGCTGTTTTTCTTTTTGCCGCTGTTTTCTTTTTCGGTGCTGCTTTTTTAGCGGTAGCCGTTTTTTTGGTGGTGGTACGTTTCGTAGCGCTGGTACTTTTTTTTGCCGTAGCTTTTTTAGCCGTACTTTTCTTTGGCGTTGCCTTTTTAGCGGTTGCCTTTTTAGCGGTACTTTTTTTAGCACCTCCTTTTTTAGCGGCTGCTTTTTTAGGTACTTTAGCACCTTCTTTACGCGCCTCTGATAGCCCTATGGCCACTGCCTGTTTTCTGCTGGTTACTTTTTTGCCTGACCCGCTCTTCAATTTTCCTTCTTTCATTTCATGCATGGTTTTCTCTACTTTCTCCTGACTCTTTTGTGAATACTTTGCCATGATGTTCAATTTTTAATGGGTAATAAATGAAAAGGATTATCATATAGTGCTTCACAAAATATCTGCCAGTATGAGTACCAATAATATCTGCTGAAAGATCCCATTGCGGACATACAGATTGTAGAAAAAGCGATACATTTCCGCAAGAGCGATCGCTGCTATTAACGGAATGGTCATTAAAAGAAGCTGAGTAGCGGCCCAGCTTCTTTTAATGAAAAGCATCAAGGGTGATAGCAAATACCTAGTCCGGGACCACTGCCGGCAGAACATACACAGGCAGGCGCTGGCCAGGGATCATAACAAGCTTTTATACGGGAACAAGGTTCACCGTCGCAGGTGGCTCTTCTTACCTGATTACCGCCGCCCGTGATCGTTTTCAACTGGGAGCGGTTGATGATGGCAGTTTGAAATGTAAGCTGTTTCATATGTGGGATTGGGTTTAAAACCAGGTATGTATCGCTCTTCGGACAGGGAAGTATGTATATAATAAATATATGGAAAAGGCATTCAAAACAGCTTATAATTTCGATCTCTTGCATTATTTTACGCATCCTGGACGCAGGGTATCCAGTTATATTTGTTGAACCGAGCACCTCAATATTGTTAACCGAATTACCATTGGACGGGCCTTTAGGAGCGCTTTAGCCAAGTCTATTATGCCGACATAACCGATATGCCAAAAACCTATCTACATGAAAACTGTTTTTCTTATCCTGTCTCTTTATTGGAGTACGACACTCCCTTCTTTATCTTATCCGTTGTTATCCGGGTACGGGCAATTATCTGTTCATCGTTATTTGTTTGCGGGTTTAGTAGTCTCCTCTTTTGCGGGGAGGCGGGAATATATCCGGGAGCTGGATAATATCATCTACAGCAACAGCAGCGATACATCAGGGCCCCGATCGTCCTATCAGCACGATTCGGATCGTTCTCCTTATGTATCTATAGAATATTGATAATGCAGGTAGAAGCATGCCTGTTGAAGGCATGCTTCTTTTACCGGTCCGGGTGATTATAATACCCAATCGTTACAGGTAGCGGTATGTCGCCAGCAGGCACATGGACCACAGTCTGCGTGGCTGCCGCATTTCTTACCATAAGGACACTTATCAGGAGATACTTTGTTACCGCCTCCGTTTACTTTGTGCAGTTCATTGCGGGACATTGCATCGAACCGTTTGAGGATGGTTTGCTTTTTCATAAGATGGTTTTTGTAAAAGATGAAGATATTGCCTACTCGTTTCTGAGGGTTTTCGGCATGGCCCTGTATAATGCAGTTATCACTGCCAGGCGGCATAACAATGCAGTACTGTTCTATGAAAATGATGAAGGGTTACGTGGGTATTGTGATTACAGGATTACGATGAATGTTGTTTCAGGTGATCTATCTCTTGTCGGCCAACAAATCAGGTTCATTCTATATAAATGAAAGTAGTGATTTTTTTTAAGGGGAACAATTTTTTATTCCAGTATATTCTTATTGGTTATAAGGGGAAGAATTTAAACCGACCCGGGTCGGCTTTCTGCCTGCTGATCCGTTCTGAAGGACTTTTTCATTCTGTTGGAATTTTAGCTTTGAGACCCATTATCCCCAATCGCTTAATAAATTGAAATTTATAAATTTAGCCATTGTACTCTTGCTATACTGATTGACGTATTTACACTGAAAACATAATTCATTCGCTACCTCGGCCGCAAACGCCCAGTTGTTAGCGATCAGCGATTCTACTGCCTTCGGCGGCAATACAAAACGCAGGTTATTGAGATCATCGTATCCCCGGCGGCATAAGCGCCCACACGGGAAGGCAAGGTACCGTTGATAGGCATATCCACAATACCTACAGTAAGAAAACCAGCAGCAAGAAGTTGAATAATTCGCCTCATAAGGTCCGGGATGAATGATGATAGTCAGTAACAGAATCGGTTAACAACAAAATAAACACATCGGCGCCACATATTAAAAAAATCATTTCCACAGGTCCCGTTCCTATATCATTCCTATAGCGCTCCTGTATCATTCGTATAACATTCGTATAGTCATTGTATAAGCTAACCCTATCCAAACTTATACAATAGCTATAGAATCGGTATACCTTGCCTATACAATGACTATAGCCAGCTTATACAATGCTTATACAACGCTTATAGAACGCTTATACAAAGGGTACATAACAAGCTAACAATCAATCCATTAAGATAAAGAAATAACACAAAAGACTGGTAGTCAACAGCATAAAGCAAAAAAGGGCTGACCTTTTTGGTCAGCCCTCCCTAAAGATGCTGTATTGTTTGTATGCTCCTGCTTACAGATTGCCGATCAGCGCATTCTGATCGTAGTCGCTCGCGCTGCATCCATCCTGGCCAAAGAGGCCATCGGTGCCCCGGCAGGTTTTATAGTTCCAGTAAGCCCTGTCGCGGAACAAAGGCCCTTTACCCGGATCACCCCAGTTACCATCGAAGTTGAACTGATCGATGCTGCAAGACATCTGTACCAGGTTGTTGGTAGTCTGTACATAGTCTTTGTCGCCGTTCGGGTTACGATAGTCTCCCCAGTAGCTGCAAGAGTAGCCGGGGAAGCTGATGGTATTACGGTTATGGTAGGAACCATGCGCGATCTTACCTACAAATATGGCCACCCTGTTATTGTCCATCACGGCATTGGCTTTTTTGGTATACCAACCAGCATGCTGGAAGTAGGTAACGCTGATAGCCTGTTGCGTTGCTTTGTTAACCTGGATCACGGTATGCTCTAAGTCATAATCATGACCACCCTGGTCGGCAAAACAATTCTCCTGTCTTTTGTACACCCACCAATAGTCGATAAAGACTTTGTTAGGATCGTTGGGATTAGACTGCACCTCGTAATAAGTAGGAAAGTTCATGCTTCTTGGTGCCGTCCTGTCTGTAAGTACCAGCTTGCCGCCACAAACAATGCTGGCTGGGCTGGTAGCGTTCCAGACATCCATTACGCTGGTAGGATAGTCCGGCGACGCCTGGTCAAATTTCAGGAGTGGTGCGAATGCTTTGGCAAGAGCTTCTGCCTGCGTTCCGGTGATCTTACGACCACTTTCCGTACAATTACAGCCCATTCCTTCCGTCTTCGCCTTCCTGCCATCTGGGGTCAATCCGTCGAGGTCACCCTGTTTGCTACATTGGGAGAACAGCAACGTGATAAAGCTGCCCAACAGGAGAACGTGATGTTTTTTCATGTGGTTAAGGTTTAATTATAGAATAGATAATTTGCATTAGTACCCCGGGTTCTGCTGCAATGAAGGGTTTAAGATGCTTTCAGCAGAAGGGATCGGGAATATTCTTTTAAAGGTGTTATTATCTGTCTTATATCCCCAGCTGCCTTCATACTTTCCATAGCGGATCAGGTCATTCCTGCGCCAGCCTTCCCAGTTCAGTTCGCGGGCTCTTTCCATCAGCAGTTCATCGAGGGTGATAGTACCAACGGTAGTAGCTTTACGTTTGGTACGGATCTGGTTCACGAGACTTTCGGGGGTTTCTCCATTGGTTACGGCAGCGCCTCTCAACTCCGCCTCTGCTTTCATGAGCAGCACATCAGCATACCTGAACACCGCTACGTCGTTGCTTTGATCCCTGCTGGTAGCCGTTACATCCGGATAGTATTTGATGTTGCGGATACCTTTGGCTTTTCCAAGCTCATCTCCTCCTACTTCAAAACGGTCCGCATTCACCAGCGTTACATTCGGGGTAAATTCCAGCTGGAAGTCAACCGGAGCGGTAGGATCAGGTCCGTTGTAGTTATTATCCAGCCCTTTCTTGGTGGTTTTGATGATGATCGGTCTGCCATCAAAGAACGACTGTTTACCTATAAGCCACATATCATTACGTACGTCGCCGGCCAGGTTGAACTGTGCATAGTAAGCGGGGAGCGTACTTACGGGGTTACTCAGGCGGTAGGCCAGGTTATATTTAGGCTGCAATGCCGGGTGCAGCGACATCCAGGAGAACTGGCAGCCTTTGGCATTCGCCTGGTCGTAAGGTACCGCAAAGATGAACTCTTTTACACGGGGACCATTGTCCGGATAGAACATCTTCACAAAATCATCTTCCAGGTCGTATTTACGAGATACGATGATACTGTCGCACATCGCTACTGCCTGCGTATATTTCGGGGCCTGATCGTACTGCGTAGCGTTCAGGTACATTTTAGCCAATAACGCAAAAGCCGTGAATTTATTAGGACGACCATACGTAGTCGCATCGTTGGCAGTGCTTAGCTGCGGTATTACTTCCTGTATCTCCTTTTCGATAAAGGCAAACACATCGGTTCTTTTCTTCTGTACCGGCAGGTCTGCACTTCCGAAGGTAACAGGAACGGGTATATTACCATAAGCATCCATCATAAAGTACAGCGAGATCGCTCTCAGTGTACGCAACTCCGCGATAACGGTCTTTTTAAAGGGCGTCTCGTCCGCCTTTTCCAGTTGCCAGAGGATACGGTTACAGGTACTGATAGTAGAGAATCCCCAGTTCCAGCTGTCGGCGACGATCGCATTGTCTGCCGTCCAGTTATGATAGTGCATCTGCTGATAACGGCCACCATCGTACCACCCACCGGCACGGCTGGGCAGGATCGCCTCATCCGTACTCAATGTCTGCAGCTGCCAGAAGGAAGTAGCATACGAGTTACGAAACTGTACATAAGCAGGCCCTGTTGCCAGGATCATCTGTTTTTCCGTCTTCGGGAAGTTATCCGGTGTCAGTTCATTCTCTACCGGCACATCTATTTTAGTACAGGCAGTTGCCAGCAACAAAGGGCAGGCAGCCAGGAGGGTATATTTAAAGTTCCACTTCTTCATGTCAATATTTTTTGATCGGTGTATTAAAAGGAAGCATTCAGTCCGAATAGGAAAGCCCTGGTGCGCGGATAATAGTTTTTGTTGTCTATACCAGGCGTGAGGCCACCGAGGTTCAATTCAGGATCTATGCCTTTGTAGCCGGTCAGGATACCGAGGTTGTTGCCAGACACATACAGGCGGATACTGCGGATGTTCTTACGGAAATGCTGGAACGTATAACCCAGGGTCATGTTATCCAGGCGCAGATAAGAAGCATTCTCAATATATCTGTCGGAATACTTGTAAGCATTACCATCTCTGGGAGATTCATCAGCAGAAGAAGCAGGCAGGTTATAGCTGCGTACATCATCCGGTCTGTTGAGATCTGCCAGGGTAGCATTCATGATCTTGCCTCCCAGGGAAGCACGCAGGAAGATATTCAGGTCGAAGTTGCCATAACGGAAGGAGTTGTTCCATCCCAGCAACAGTTTAGGCTGCGCATTCCCTGCATAGAAATAGTCTTTGAAATTCTGTGGAGAGGTGGTCAGTTTACCGTCTTTACCGTAAAACTGGGATACGCCGTTCTCATTTTTACCGGCATATCTCAGGGTAAAGAACTGCCCTACCGGATAACCGGATTTCAGTATCTGTACCATAGAACCTGTCTGTCCCTGACCACCTGGCTCTGCCTGGAAGATAGAATCCAGCTTGAAGCGGTCATTGGATAAGGACAGCAGCACGTTGCGGTTGTGTGCCAGGTTAAAGGAGGTATTCCAGCTGAACTTTTTAGTCTGTACCGGCGTGGCATCCAGTGTCAGCTCTATCCCTTTGTTGGAGATGGAACCCACGTTTGCCGTGAAGGTATTAGTGGCGAACTGGGTGGTAGATACCGTATAGTACCAGATCAGGTCTGTCGTCTTTTTGTCGTAATATTCAATGCTACCATTTATCTTCCCTTTCAGGATAGAAAAGTCTACACCTACGTTGAGCATAGCCGTCTTCTCCCATTTAAGATCAGGGTTAGCATTCTGGGAAGGTCCGATCGCATTTACAAACTGACCGTTGTAGAAGAAAGTACCGGTCGTACTGTTACGGAATTTGGAGATCATCGGGTTGAAGCCGAGAGAGTTACCAGTCACACCATAGCCTACACGTAATTTCAGGTCATTGAAGAGCTGCTGGTGCTGCATGAATGGCTCCTGGATCACACGCCAGGCCAATGATACGGCCGGGAAGGTCGCCCAACGGTTGTTGATACCGAATGCAGAAGAAGCATCCCTCCTCACAGAAGCCTGCAGCAGATATTTGTTGCCCAGGTTGTACTTACCTCTCACATAGAAAGAGATGAGGCGTAATTTCTGGTAGTCGTTCGGACCAAAATCTGTTTTAAAACCAGCAGCAGGGTTACCAAGACCGATGTTCATATACCCCAATGCATCCGTCGGGAAGTTTTGGTTATTAGCCTGGAAACCATCGCCATTCACATCCTCCTGCCAGCTATAGCCACCCAGCAGATTGATATCGTGCTGTCCCAGTTTCTTATCAAAAGTGAAGAATGACTCTAGGATGGTCTTCTTGTTCTGGTAGGCAGAACGGATCGCCTCTCCGTTAATACCTGTTTTCAACGTATACTGACTGGTATAGTAGGCGCCGGTATTCAATTGTTCTGTCTGTGAAGTAACATTCAGGTCATACTTAAAACCCCAGGGCAGCTTCACCGTCGCATAAGCATTTATTACACTCACCTTACTTTCGTTCTTTTGCCAGGCGTTGTCCATCAGCGCTACCGGGTTGTAGTACTGCACCCGTTGCAGGTTTTCGGTATAAGCGCCATTCGGCTGTCTTACGGGTACAGTAGGCAGGTAACGCATGCTGTTGTACAGTACGATATCCTGATTAGGGATGATATTGCTGGTACTGTTGGTAGAGGCAATGTTGAGGCCAAGACGCAGGTGATCCTCAAACATTCGCTGCTCTACAGTAGCTCGGCCGATGATACGTTTCAGCTGGCTGCCTTTCAGTATACCTTTGTTGTCAAAATAGTTGAGGGAGGCATTGAACACTGTATTCTTAGCACCACCGCTCATAGAGAGGTAATGGTTCTGAGACACCGCGTTGCGGGATATTTCCTTCTGCCAGTCTGTATTGGCGCCTTGTTTATCAGAGGGATCCTGTGCCAGGTTATTTTTCCCGAGGTAGTCATTCAGCTGGTTAGCATCCATCATTTTGATACGACGTGCTACACTTTCGAAAGATACATAGGTAGCGTAATTCAGTTGCAGTTGTCCTTCACTACCTCTTTTGGTGGTGATAATGATCACCCCGTTGGTAGCCCTGGTACCGTAGATCGCCGTAGCAGAAGCATCTTTCAGTACGTCGATGGTAGCGATATCATCGGGTGCTACCAGGCGGATATCCGCACCGGGAATACCATCTATTACATAGAAAGGCTCCTGGGCAGCACCGGTACGGAGTGTAGATGGACCTCTGAGGGTTACGGAAGGGGCCGCATTCGGATCACCGGAGCGGGTGATGGTCAAACCAGCTACTTTGCCTTGCAACAGCTGAGCCGGATTGTTGAAGTTCCCTTTGTTAAAATCGCCATTGCCTACTGTGGTAATGGAGCTGGTCAGCAGCTTACGGGATTGTTTGCCATATCCTACTACTACAACCCCTTTCAAGTCGCTGTTAGAGATAGACAATGCTACATCCTGGTTGAGTACCTGGTCTTCGTCTACCCGGATACCTTTTACCAGCTGCGTACCGTAGCTCACATGACTCAGGGAAAGATCAGATTTACCTACCGGCAGTGCCAGGTCGTAATGCCCCTGGGCATCCGTTACAGCAGCGTATTTACCGGAGCGCACTACTACGCCGGGCACCGGGGTAGCCGTGCTGGCTTCAGTAACAACGCCGGTAACGCGGCCTTTTTTTTCGTTGTCAGTACGTTGCTGTTTGTACTCCGGATCTTCCGTAAGCACAACCATTTTTCCCTTCAGCGACCATTTCAGGGCGCTGCCGTTAAAGATACGGTTCAGAATATCGGTAAGTGGTGCTGTTGTTTCAAGTGAGATGGTGCCTTTATAGAGGCGTAATTTGCTATCATTGTAGGTGAATGTGATGCCGGCTGCTTTCTCGATGGCAGAACAGGCCTGTTCGATACTGGCATTCCTCAGCTGAATCGTGACCGCATTGGTGGCCTGCTGGGCTTGTGCTATTTTTCCGGAAAGCAGCAGCAGGCAAACCAACCAAGTTAGCATGCGGCCTGTAATGTGTGGCGTACTTTTGTTATACATACGTTCTGATTAAATAATTTTCAGCAATAGATACGGGATGGCCTTATCCGTTGTGGTGACAACGGAGCAGCTCTGAGAAATAGTCCCCTTGTGTTAAATAATAATAGTTACCTGATCGTGATGATGTTGCCTTGTTTTGTGTAGTGTACACCTGCAGCGGTGCAGATGATATCCAATGCGTCCTCCAGAGAGGCTTCCACTATGGTGCTGGTGATCGTAATATTTCCGGTAGTAGTGGTATCCAGGTGAATAGTAGTACCATAGTGCCTTTCAAGTTCTTGCATGACGGTTTGCAGACGTTGGTGCTGGAAGCTGAGTTGTCCGTTCCTCCAACCTCCTACTGCTTCATTTGTTGTGATTTTTTCTTTGATGGCTTTACCCGTAGCCATTTCATATCTTAACCTTTCTGATTGCAGCAAAGCAGTAGTGTTATTACCATGGGATACCGCTACTTCTCCTTTTGCAACGGAGATGTCGATGGTGCTGATATTGGGTACGTACCTGATATTGAATTCAGTGCCGACATCTGTAGTGGTTATCTTGCCTGTTGTTACCCGGAAAGGTTGCGTACCGCCGTGTTTTACGACAAAGTAAGCCTCCCCTTCCAGATAGAGATCCCTGTTAGCGTCATTAAAATTATGCTGATAACGCAGCGTACTACCAGCGCCCAGGAAGACGCGGGAGCTATCGGGCAGGATGATGACGCTGGAATGCCCTTGTTCATTGTGCAGGGAATGCCATTGCAACGCCATAAAAGCCTGCTGTTCCTGTCGATGCCTTTGCCAATACCAACCCCCTGTTATCACCAGCAGCGCAACCGCAGCAGCAGCCGTCCAGCGCAAAGTCTTACGCCAAGGTGATAATGTTAGTACCGGGGAAGCTGTCTGGCCGGTTTTTCGCAGGAAAGTATCATATTTTTCAGGAGCAGGTGCCGGCAGCTGCTGCGCCATCATATGATGCCAGTCCTGCTGCATGTTTGCTGCTAAACTATCCGCATACGCCTGATCGTACAGGTAGTTATACACCTGCTGCCACTCTTCGGGAGAGCAAGTGCCCTCAAGATATTTTTGTAATAGTTGCGGATCGATCTCTTTTTGCTGCATGTTGTGCCTTTCTATAATGGTATATAGCAACTGTAGCAAAAACCCCTATGGGGTAACAATTTGTTAACAAAGGGGATCAGAGGAGTAAAGAAGATAAGTAGTTCATCATAGCGGCTCTGAGGTGCTTGAGGGCAACACCCACCTGGTTTTCGACGGTTTTAGGAGAGATATCCAGCTGCTGGGCAATCTGCTTATAGGTGAGTTTATCGTTGCGATGCAACAGGAAGATACGACGGCGCTGCTCCGGGAGAGCAGAAAGGCTCTTATGATATATATCCTCCAGTTCACGTGTCAGCAGCACATCTGTCTGCGTAGTGGCGACAGGACTATCTTGTATGTGTTCTATAGACACCCAGCCCTCTACCTGCTGTTTCCAGCTCTGGATGATCTGGTTGCGTGCTATAGTAAACAGGTAATTTTCAAATGTCTCCGCCTCCTTCACCAGGTGTTTCTTCTCCCATATCCTGGCCAACACCTGCATCGTAATATCCTCCGCCGTCGTCTCGTCTTTCACATACCTGACTGCATATTTATACAGGCGCGGATAGTAGTGATCGAATACCAGCTTGAACGCCGGTTCGTTTCCCTGCAGCCAGGACGAGATATGTGCTATCATCTGGATGGACATGTGATGGTTGGAATTACCCCACAAAATAGCCATGCAATTTAAACTCAGTGTTATTATTTTAGAAAAGCAACAGGGTCGCCCTGTTAAAGAGACGACCCTGCTGATAAGAAAGTGATTAAAGTACCAATACTCGTTTTGTATAACTGTTGCGACCATTGGTGATCACAATGATATAATAACCACCGGGGATGTTGGCAGTACCAACAGATACTGTCTGGGTATTTGCTTTTACATTAGATAGTACTTTTTTATTGAGATCCAATACGGATACCTCTACAGGGGCTTTGCTGTCATAATCCTGTACCTTGATGGTGATCGGGCTGCCCTTGGTTACCGGGTTAGGGAATACCACCGCTGCACGCTCTTTATTTCCGTCTATTTCTTTACCTGGTGTAGGTTCGCCTACCTGTGCGGATCTGGCCGCGCTTATCTCACCGAAGGTGAATGCTTCCCAGCCTTGTACTTCCGGACGGGTGCAGGTCATCGCTTGTACACCATTTTCAGAAGAGATATAGAGACCGTTGCTACCTCTGAGGGCTACTTTACCGTCGGCAGTAGTGATCCAGTCAAATTTCTCCCAATCCTGGATAGTAGGACGATTACAAGTGATCGGCTGTGTACCGTTTTCAGAAGATACATACAGGCCATTGCTGCTCAGGGCGACCTTGCCACCACCAGCATCTACTACCAGGAAGCGGTTGTTGCCCTGAATCGCTGTTTCATTACACCACATAGCACCTTGTCCAGCTTTGGAGCTTACATAGTTGTTATTGAAACCCTGGAGCCAGATGGTTTTGCCAACAGGAGCTGCAGGCGTATTAGGACCAGCACCGCCTCTCTGTATTTTCACCTCATAGATGGCAGACAACAGGGAGTTAGCACCGGTAGCATCCTGGGAAAGCTCCCACATCATGATACCGCCACCCTGATCGAAGGCCAGGTTTGTTTTGCTCCTGATAGTAGGAAGACCATTGTAGAACACGCCGTTAAAGATATCGGAGTTGGGGCTGGCACCTCTGGCGAGGAGCTGGGCATATGATTCCCAGGAAGGACGACCATAGAAAGGTACACCCAGGATAGCCTTTTCTTTGGGTAGACCACGGCCTCTCCAATAGCTGAGGGACTGTTGCGCATGCGCATAAGTGGAGTGGTCGAAGTTGTTGTAATCGTAGGCCATAAGCATGAGATAGTCCACGAGCGGGAATACAGAGCCGAGGATGCTGGCGCCGCCGCTACCTACCACGGCAGCAGTAAGCAGTTTACCACGGCTGTGCATCGCGTTGGACAGCTGCGTCATCAGGGCCACATAGTTGTTGGCAGACGCACCGGCATCGGGGTATTCCCAATCAATATCCGTTCCATCCAGGTTGTACTGGTTCACGAAATTGATCATGTTGTTAACGAAGTTATTCCGGTAGGTCGCATTAGCCGCCAGGCTTTCAAAACCCTGGTCGTTACCATTGTTCCAGCCACCTACGGAGATGAGCACTTTTACACCCCTGGCATGAGCAGTGCTTACAAGACTCTGAAGTTTGCTGGGATTTTCGATCGCCTGCAGTCCTCCCGTGTTGGTAGGCAACAGGAACGCATAGTTGATATGCGTCAGTTTGCTGTACTGAACAGTGTTGACATCACCCGCCCAGGAAGGCATATAGCCGATCACCTTAAACTGGGCAGAAACAGTTGACGCAGACAGGGTAAAACTAAGGGTCAACAATAGGGCGCAAAGGAATTTCAAAGCTGTTCGTGCATTGCGGTTAACATTACGTAGAGACAGGATAGAATTGATCTTCATAGTGATGCTTTTTGGGTGATTAAAAAAATTAGCAATGAGATTTTTGGTTAGATAATGTGGACAGAAGTGACAGGAATGATCTGATGGGTCATAGTGCTGCGCTGTGGAACTTAGGGCTTGGAAGTAATCAATCGATCGCAAAAATAACTTGGGGTTACTAAAGGATGTCGTTTGAAACGTACATCAATACTACATCAGTTTAAAAATAATTGTACCTATTTACATGAAGGCAACATAAGGAAGGTATCTTTATGCATAGATTACTTATCGTACAAACCTTCATCCAGTGATGAAAAACTACTAGTCCTCCCACAGAAAAAGAGACAACTTCACTGTTGTTTTACTGCATTGACCCAATGGGAAGCGAGAGGATTATTCTCTTCCTCAAAATAGGTGTAGTGGTAATGACGTAGCTGGTCAATATTGAGAATCAGCTAATTAATTTTTCGCGATGTAGTCTTGATGTAGTTACTATGACGGTATATCTGACAATAATTTCAGAAATTTGACCTCGTCGTTATAGAACGTGCAGGACTTATCCGAGTCCAACCCATCATTAGACCAGGTTACCCGATTATTTTATACAGTAATGCTAAAGTTCCACGTTTGGGCATAACCACTTGCTCATTTTATCACCCAATAACAAATGAATGCTATGAAAAGACCACGTTTCCCCGTTATGGCCGGTGTAGGTATGGCCCTGTTCGCACTTCCTTTTTTTTCCTGTCAGAAAGAGCGTCCTGTTGCCGACAGCCAGGAAAAAAGTACCCGTAAGCCTGCTACAGAAGCTACCTATCAGCTGGTATGGGAAGACCAGTTCAATGGTAACAGTGTAGACCAGAGTAAATGGAATTTTGAAAATGGCAACCTGCATGTCAACAACGAAAAGCAGTATTATCAGCCCGCCAATGCCGCCGTTACCGGTGGCAACCTGGTAATCACCGCTCGTAAACAAAGTGTGGAAGGACAACCTTATACTTCTGCACGCCTGAACACCAACGGTAAGTTCAGCATCCAGTATGGCCGTATAGAAGCCAGTATCCGCATGTCTTCCGGACAAGGCTTATGGCCTGCCTTCTGGATGCTGGGTGCTAACATCGGACAGCCGGGTGTAGGCTGGCCAAAATGCGGCGAGATCGATATCATGGAGCAGGTGAATACCAGCAATACGATCTACGGTACCATACACTGGGATGCCAATGGCTATGTACGGTATGGCGGTACCACCACTACCAGCTTTACAGACTATCACCTCTATGCCGTAGAGTGGGATGCCAACTCCATCCGCTGGTTTGTAGATGGCAACAACTACGCGACTGCCAATATCCAGAACAACATCAACAGCACAGAGGAGTTCCACAAACCCTTTTTCATCATCCTCAACCTGGCCGTGGGCGGAGACTTCCCAGGCCAGAATATAGATGAGAGCAAGTTGCCCGCCAGTATGTGGGTAGATTATGTAAAAGTGTATAATATTGTGAACACTCCTGGTGGTAATGCACCTATCGGCAGCACGATCACACTACGGGGTAACAACAACTCCTATGTGAGCGGAGAAAACGGTACCCAGGCTATGAACTGTAACCGTCCCGCACCACAGGCATGGGAACAATTTACCGTAGTAGATGCCGGCGGCGGAAAGATCGCGCTGCGTAGCCAGGGCAAATATGTTTCCTCTGAGAACGGTGCAGCTGCCATGACGTGTAACAAAACGACCATCGGAGATTGGGAGAAATTTGACTGGGTAACCAACGCAGACGGCACCATCTCCTTACGTGGTAATAATGGGCTGTATGTATCCAGCGAAAACGGCGTACAACCCATGACCTGCAACCGTCCTACCATCGACGGCTGGGAACGGTTCCGGTTCTAGTATCTATTGATCGATATATTTATAGCTTAACGCATGATCTCCGTTTTTTTTCGTTCGAACCTGATCTTAATCAACAGCAGACAGCCCTTGTACCAGAGGGCTGTTGCTGCATTGGCCTGCTTACTCCTCCTGCTCCTGCCCTGCCGGATGCAGGCAGGTACAGCGCCTGCTTTTAAAGTACTCGCATTGTCGGAGAACGGCGGACACCATGTCCAGTTTTCTGCCGCAGCCAAAGTATGGCTGAACAAGCTGGCACAAGAGCAACATTTCACCGTCGACTATATCACAGACACCCACCTTATTGACGACCAATATTTATCCCAATACCGGCTTTTCCTCCAGCTGGATTATCCGCCTTACGCCTGGGAGACAAAAGCTGTCGCTGCCTTTGAGCGATATATCGATCAGGGGCGCGGTGGCTGGGTAGGGTTGCATCATGCCACCCTTCTGGGCGAGTTTGATGGCTATCCCCTCTGGAACTGGTTCCACCGGTTTATGGGGCAGATCCGGTTCAAAGACTATATCGCCAATTTTGCCAGCGGCGAAGTAGTGGTAGAAGATAGCGTACACCCGGTGATGAAAGGCATTCCCAAGACGTTCACCATACCGAAGGAAGAATGGTATACGTATGATCGTAGTCCGCGTATGCAGGTACATGTACTGGCGCATGTGGATGAACGTACTTACCAGCCCCCATCCAACAAAAAGATGGGAGATCATCCGGTGATATGGACGAATCCGCATTATGCCGCCCGCAATGTCTACATTTTTATAGGACATGATCCGGGCTTACTACAGTTGCCGGTGTATACCGCCTTACTGCGTAATGCGATACTGTGGGCATCCGGCAAATGATGATATAGTCATTTTATTTTCTGCTTGTAAAGTTTCGCCGTTTTTATAGGATGGCGGAACTTTTTTCTTTTTATATTTATATACTTACGCTACTGCCCTATACTGTCATTTCCGCTGCTTTTTTTCGACCCGTTTGCCATTTATGCGGTGTAGTAGGCGCTCTGCCACTATACGTGCTGATATTATTGCGCAATAAAAAGGGGATGCCGAAAACCTTCAGAAAAGAGTAGGCAATGTTATCCACTTCAAACCATATGAAATGAAAAAAGCATTCCATCACTATGAGACATTATCCCGTACTGCATTGAAAGGCGTACAAGGCGGAGGCAGAAGAGAGGATTCTTACTGTCATTTGGATACCTGTAAACGTAACGGATGCGCTGCACTGGGCGGCGTACCATGCCGTTGTATCTATTCCGGTTCCTGGGATAAGGAAGGGCTGTGTGTACGGATCAGGTAGGCAGTAATAACAGATCCGGCTGCCGCACGAGCGACAGCCGGATCTCCCAATAAAAGATGCTCTTTTAGAAATTAGCATTTAAGAAAGCCGCGCCATTAGGATCGGAGCTTTGTACAGTAGACCTGTTGTACGGAGGTCTGTTGGTGTTACAGTAGAAAGCTTCTGCAGTAACGCCGAGGTATTCTACCTGATTGCTCAGCACATAAGAACCAGCAGGATATACTCCTCTGCTTCTTACACCTTGCCAGAGGCCGATGATAGTGCTGTTGTTGAAGCTGAAATAACGATCGTGCAGGTAGTGGATCAGCTCATGGAAGATCACATTACCCGGGCCGGAGTGCACTTGTCTGTACACCTGGAAGTTCACGATGTACACTTGTCCGCCGGTGTAGAACAGGTCGCCTGATCCGGGGGAGTTGTACACATTGATCGGAGCACCTTTCATACGCGTTTTAGTCGTAGCAGTGGTGCTGGTTTGCAACAGCTGGTTGATCTCTCCTTCTACCAGGCTTCTGATATCAGTAGGTACGGTACCCTGATAGTTGATGGTGAAGCCCTGGAAAGTAGCGCGGTTTACCACCTCGCTGCTTCTGCTGTTTGCATTTGATTCAGCATTCTTGAAGAAGTCAATGATTTTCTGCCTTTCTGGTGTAATCGTTGTGTGGTCTTCAGGTGCAAGTTGTTGTGCGCCAGTTGTAATGCTGCTCTCCGGTTGTGTAGGGTTTTCCTGCAGTGTTTCTTTTTTACAGCCTGTTACGAGGAAGGAGGCAAGAAACAATGCGGCCGCGATGTGGCCGTAGATTCTGTTGCGTTTCATAAAGATAGATTTGGGTTGAGGTTTTATAATGGGATTAAATGTAAGTCAAATTCTACTAAATTTGTAGACTATGCGTACTATGTACGCAACTCATTGTCAATACATTCGCAGCGAAAAAGCTGCTGTCCCCTCATAAAGAGCACGTTAGCTAGTTATTCACTTTTTATTCAGATCGCGGACAATCGATTGATCATCATGTATTATCGTTTGTGCCATATAGTTAGGCCGCAGCATGCGTTTGGCATACACGTTTGGACGGGTATGCCCAATACTGATTAATGCTGATAATACCTGCTGATCAGGCGTTCAAACAGTGTAGCAGGTAATAGCTGCTTAAGAAGCACGGCTATCTTTTCGAGCAGAGTACCGACACGATAGCATCGTTTGATATGTTTGGAGCGGATGATGTGTAATATAACCGGACAAAATGAAAGCGGCGTCGATCCCTTTTCTATACTGCGATCGATACCAGCATAGGTACTTTCGAAACTATGCTGGTAAGGAGAACCGGTGGGTACCGTAGTGCGTAGCCGGCGTTGGTTGATCCCCGTTTTAATAGCACCCGGCTGGAAACTGCAAGCCTGAATACCGAAGGGCGCTACTTCGAGCCGGAGTGCTTCTGTAAAACGATCCAATGCGGCTTTGCTGGCGCTATAGATACCCCGGTAAGGTAATCCTATCTCCGCACCGATAGAGCTGATATTAATGATACGGCCTTGCTGTTGCGCCCGCATATACGGCAGTACTTCCTGGCATACACGTATTACGCCAAACAGATTGGTATCAAAGGTCTGCTGAACATCTGCCAGCAAGAGATGTTCGGTCACACCGGCGATACTCAGTCCGGCGTTATTAATCAACACATCGATACGTGCTTGCGCGTGCAGGATGTGCTGTACACACCGCCGGATACTCTCCGGATCGCCTACATCCATTTGAAGGGTGTGGAACTTCCTCCCTTCGGAATGGATATTACGGGAGGTGCCATATACGATGTATCCTTTATCGGCCAGGTAATTGGCGATTGTCTCGCCCAATCCCGAAGAGGCACCTGTAATGAGTACGACCGCCGACATATATAGGGGTTTGTGTTAAAGGTAACGGAATGCCGGTGGCTGCTGGACCGGTATCAGTAATATTTGTAACAGATCAGCTCACCGGCTTCTCCTGGTGCAGATCGTTCACTGGGCACAAAAAAAGTGCATACGAGCGCACGGCGCCCATTCAACTGTACACGCGAGATGGTAGGGTTGGCGAAGGCCTGGCTGCCGCTATTGGTCTGTATGTTCAGTTGTTCGGCATTTCCGGTCTGGTAGTCATAAATAAAGGATCTCCAGGTGCCGAAGTCGCCTTTGGCGAATTGTCCTTCTATCAATCCGAAGTTATAGCCATCGAAATCGTAGAGTATGTCGCGGTCGCCGATGTTCCCCTGGACGCCCCAGTGTAGTAATGCGTTGTCGAAGTTGGGTTGTGCCGAGCCCCTCCAGCTGTTGAAATTACTGAGTACTCCCCTCGCCTGCCGGTCTACATCGCAATTATGATAGAAGTGATAGCCGGCTTCAACACGGGTGCTGCTGGCAGCGTATATGTTAGGCGTCCCTTCTGCGCAGGACGACAGGGTGCGGGATACATCGTAACTTTTGGCAACGGCGCCATTGAGGAGGTTCGTCCAGCTGGAGAAGTAGACGAATTTAAGGTGGTTACTGGGTTCCTGTTCCCAGGCCATAACATATCCCCCATCGGAGGCCGGAGCGATGGTAGGCTGCGAAGCGCCACCATTGTTACTGCCGGCGAGTTCGCGTATCCAGGTCCAGTTGATGAGGTCTGTAGAGGTAGCGAGGTTGACTTTGGGCGTACCGTTAACGTACGTATGATAAACGGCGACGAATGTATTGCCTCCTGTCTGCTGGATGATCTTGGCGCAGTCCATGGTATGTCCTGCGTTGTCTTTGGCATTATAGCGCCGGCCATCGGCCTGTTTCACATTTTCGATCATCGCTTTGAGACTTGCTCTTGCCGGGTCTGAAGGCGCACCAGCACGGGCGGCGGCATTAGCGATATTCGCGCGGACATTATCTGCCGGGTGATCCTGCTGCATATCTTTCTGACAGGCAGAAGCATAGAGGGCTATGGCGGTGAACAGGGTGATACAGAGATGCATCTGTTTTTTCATATGTGGAATTTTAACGTTGGGCGAATAGGAAACAGTTAACCGGTAAATGGTTTTCAATAAGTATATCCAATATAGGTATTTTATCTGATCCTGTCAAGGTGTTTGTTCCGCGCGCCAGTGGGAGGATTGGGGAGCGCGGGTATGCAGATGGGTTTATGTAAGAGGGTTTATGGGCGAAGGTTTATGCAGAAGGATTTGTGAGGGAGGGGTTATGCAGCAAGGCTTATACACGAGGGTTTATGGGCGAAAGTTCATCCAGAAGGGTTTATGAGGGAGGAGTTATGCACCAAGGCTTATACACAAGGGTTTATGGGCGAAGGTTTATGCAGAAGGGTTTATGAGGGAGGAGTTATGCACCAAGGCTTATACACGAGGGTTTATGGGCGAAGGTTGTAAGGGCCTGCAGCTGATCTGTGATCAGCTGCAGGTCTTTTTTATGCCCAGATATCGTTGGCGGCGGTGAGGATGATAGGTTCCTTGTCGGTAACGATGATGGTATGTTCATGTTGCGCGACGAAGCTATTTTTAGCGACCAGTGTCCAGCCATCACTGAGCGTTTCGGCGATAGTACCATTGGTGGAAATGAAGGTTTCGATGGCGACTACGGCATTTTTACGAAATACGCCTTTATTAAAACGATCATAGAAGTTAGGTATTTCGTGCGGTGCTTCATGAAGGCCTCTGCCGATGCCATGGCCGAGCAGGTTTCTAAGGACGTTGTAACCTTTTTTCTTAGCGGCTTTTTCTATGAAGCCACCTAAGTCGGCAATCTTTACGCCATCTTTTATTTCTTTAAGTGCGCGGAACAATATATCACGGGAGGCGTTTACAAGGGCCTGGTGGTTGTTGATGTCCTGGCCCAATACGAATGATCCCCCGTTATCTGCCCAGTATCCATCGAGTTCGGCAGATACGTCGATATTGACCAGGTCTCCTTCGTGCAGTACTTTCTTTTCTGCTGGGATACCATGTGCGGCTTCGTTATTGACGCTGATGCAGGTCCATCCGGGGAAGCCGTAGGTGAGTTTGGGAGCGGAGCGTGCGCCATATGATTCGAGTATGGTGCGGCCGTATTCATCCAACTCGCGGGTAGACATACCAGGCTTGGCGTATTCTCTCATTTGTTTGAGTGTCACTGCTACTGCGTTGCTGATGCGTTGCATGCCTTCCAGGTCTGCACTTGAGGATATTGACATGGTCGTTTTATTTTGAATGAATAACAAATATACGTAATCGGTGTGTTACAGCAGTTGACGGCCGACGGTTTCCTGCTGGTGTTTCCACAGCTCTCCGAATACAGGGCTATGTTGGCGGAGATATTCGAAGGTACCTTCATCTACGATGTTGCCCTGGTGCAGGATGTATACGTAGTCGAATTTGGCCAGCAGGTGTAACCGGTGCATGGAGGAGATGATTGCTTTGTCGGCGAAGGCGCTGAACAATTTGTCATAGATCATAGCTTCGGTTTTCGGATCGACGCTGCTGGTGGGTTCATCCATCAGTACGACCTGGCTTTCGCGGGCTGCCAATATACCCCGTGCCAGGGCCAGCCGTTGCTTCTGGCCACCGGAGAGGTTCACTCCTTTTTCGCGTATATCGGATTCGAGGCCATTGGGTAGCTGAGCGATGACTTCGGTAAAATGGGCGCTTTCACAGACGGCCCTGATATCGGCTTCTTCGAAAGGAAGGCCGAGGGTGACGTTATAGGCGATCGTATTTTCGAATATTTCAGGTTCCTGCGGGAACAAGGTGACGGTTTCGTTGAGAGTCGCCAGGTCGAAAGGCTGGCCATCTACGAGCAACTGCACGCCAGGTTGCGGGCTATACAAGCCTCTGAGCAGGGACAACAACGTACTCTTACCACTGCCGCTCTCTCCTATCAGGGCGATACGTTTTCCGCGGGCAATGTTGATATGAAGGTTATGCAGGCTTTGCGGAGCGTAGGCATCATCGTAGGCAGCCCGATGGGAGAAGCTGATGTTTTTCAGTTCTATGGACTTCCAGCGTTCAGGCAGCTGTGGAGCTGCATCCGGACGGTGTTGCTGTTTGTACGACTCGCTGATATTGTCGGCTGTCTGCACGTAGGTATTATACTGTACGATATCGGAATATTGCCAGGCGACATCATGGAATACGCTGGTGAAGTTATTGACATATCCCAGCAAGGTGACCAGCCCTGCCACGTAGAAGACCTTCCCCGGTTCCCAATTCTGATAGATATATCCCAGTCCTATTACACAATAGATCAACGTCACGAGCATATCGGCGCAGAACCATTTCCATTCGTTGATCACGACATTTTTCCGGTACGGGTAGAAGATGCGGTATACTTTTCCCATCAGTCCGGATTCCATACTTTTTTCGAGCCGGAGAGTGATCACGGTCATAATATTGGAGAGGCTATCAAATAAGGTGGAAGATACGACGTGTTCTTTTTCGTTGACTTCTTCGAGTGTTTTGATATATGGCTTGTCGAAGATGAAGATGACGCCGATGGCGACTACACCGAGGAGCAAGCCGATGAATCCGAAGAGTGGGGAGAAGTACATCATGGCGATGAGGGAGAATACCAGTTTGGATACGGCATGGAGGTACATAAACCCGTGTCCGAAGAAGTTCCTCAGGGCTTCGTAAGCTTTCCGGATGCGGTTGATGGTAGCCCCGCTGTGATGATCCTGGTGCCATTTAACGGGCAGGTGAAGGGCCTGGTGATACCGTTCCTGCAGAAAGTTACGGCTGAGATTGAAGCCCAGTTCCATTTCCATGATCCTGGCCGGGCCATGGAATCCCCATTCAATGAGTTTGAGCGCAAAATATCCACCCGCATATAACAATGCGTGGTACATGATCTGGGTAGTATCCTGCTGGACCTTGCCAATAAACCATCCAAACAGGATGGGATTCATCGCGGCGGCAATATTGGCTGCGATGAACATAGCATAGATGAGTACGTATTTCTTTTTTTCCTTACGAGCATATTTCCAGGCTGTTTTGAGTAAGGATACATAAGGGTTAGCCATTCTGTACGAGCTTAATGTTTCCGGTTAAATAAAATGAAAAAGGCTTACTGGTGTAAGTTAAATAATCGGTTGGAGGATTCCGCGAAGTAAAGGATAAATCCATGTTAACCCTTATCAACCGGATATAACAGCCGTTTATAAACAAATAGATACCGTTAAAAAACTGCATTTGGATACCGGACTATGCGCAATTAATTTTACTTTATCCGAAAAAAATGCATCACATGACTATCTTCAAACAGTAGAGCCCTGGCTTAAAAGACCTATTTGAAATGAGCTAATTATTGCACTGTTTTTAAATCCAAGAAGAATGCCCATTGCTTCTAATTGAAAAAACTTAAAAACCACAAACTGATGAAAATCTCATTAGCCCCTATGGCGCTAGGCCTGCTGATATTGGCAGGCTGTACGAAACAACTAGCTGATACTGCTAAACCTGTAGCGCCCGGCCCTGCCGGCCTTATGAAAGCCACCAGTCAGGTGTCGACCCCTGATGTTTTTGTAGACGCTAATAACATTCCCCATTATAAGGATTCGGCTACTTTCATGCGCATCCAGCAAGACCTGGCAGAAGCACAGGATGCTCACGAGCAGTCGCAATCCGTCAGGTATGCGCGAATAGATACTTTTCCTGAAGATAAATATGCCAAGGCTGCCAGAACGGCTGCAGACGAGAATGACAAGCCAGAGGAGGAATATGAAGAGAAAATCAACCTGATCTCTATGCGTGCGCAGGTGAAATCGGAAGTGAGTTCCTGGCTCGACAGACAAGCGCAAAGCAGCACATTGGATACTTCCAGCTATCCGGACAAGACTGGCACCGATGTCGTGTTTAAAGCGATGATTAATGCAGACGGTAACTACGGTGTCGGAGATACGCTGTATCACATAGAACGGGATCAATTCATCATACTGATACCAGGCGTTAAAAACACACCGGTGTTAGATACTATTAAAGCCTTACAGTTACAAGGCAGGGATAAGCTGATCAACTGGTTACGCAGTACTGACCCAAGCAGAGGTATCATATTCTGGCCAGATCCGATCAAATGGCCGTTCGGCAGATGCAGGAATAACGTATCTGCACAGAACTGGG
The DNA here is from genome assembly GCF_020386615.1 of Chitinophaga pendula. Taxonomy (NCBI): domain Bacteria; kingdom Pseudomonadati; phylum Bacteroidota; class Chitinophagia; order Chitinophagales; family Chitinophagaceae; genus Chitinophaga; species Chitinophaga pendula. Next base: position 1,855,743 of record NZ_CP077769.1, on the reverse strand, counting down.
TGCAGATTGACGCTAAACACATCGTAATGACCTCTCAGTCCTGGCACCATAGTTTCCTCTTCACTGCCGGTATCTTCAAGACCAAGATGTTCAGGAAGCTGTCTTTCGGATGGGTACCATCCCTGGAAGTAATGAAGTCTGGTCTCGATGTATATCATTATGATCCTGCATGTGGCGGACGGCAGCACCGGATAGTGACGGAGCGTTTTGCCTGGGGTATAGGTACAGAACGTAGAACGTATGTAATGAACAAAAGAAATATAGCCCAGCCGATCATAGTAGGTAATACGCCGGTCGATGGATTCTGGGGCATTTATCGTGCGAGAAATATGAATATAGTACGATTTGCTCCTTTAAACTTCTAGGTGATGTAATCTTAAGACTTCACCTTATGTGGTGCAATAAATATCAAAGGCCGGAATTCCTTCCGGCCTTTTTTGTTTTTGAGGTGTATCATCGAGGATATGTGTTGCTGGTGTTCATGATAAAGGCGGAAGGCTGCCCGCATGGGTAGCCTTCCGCCTTTATTATATATTGCACGTAAAGACTAGGCTTTTACGGTCTCTTTCACGGCTTTTTTAGCGGCGCTCTTTTTCGCCGGTTTGGGGGCCAGGGCTTTCTTCACCGCGGCTTTCTTATTGCCCCCTTTTGCACTTGCTTTTTTTGCAGCCGTTTTAGCCGGCGCTTTTGCTGCTTTTACGGCTTTTGCTGCTTGATTGCCAGCCTCGTGCATACCTTCTCTCAGTATCTTACTAGCTTTCTTAATGTATTTTTTGAACTTTTTGGCGTCCAAAGACTTGGACAAATCGCTCAGCGCGTTGGCGATCTTATGTTCTATTTCATGACGGATCTCCTTTTTGGAGGGCTTTGCTGTATCCACAGCAGGCTTATGTTCAGACATGCAGATTAAAATTTTGGTAACAATAATTTAATATAAAGTTAACGCATAATTAATATCCACAATGTTAAATTTTAGCGATCCCTTATCCCTATTGGATTTTACCGTCTTTTCACTATTTCCAGACAAATTAATTTACCATCTGCCGAGGAGGTAATGACCTGGTTTTTACCCGCAGGTTGTGCTGTATTGATGAGGCAGTTGGTGTATTTGTATTTCCAGCGGAGGTCACCGCTGGTGGCAGACAGGGCATACAGGACACCAGATTGTGTGGGGACATAGAGTACGCCATCTTTTTCGTTGAGAGGCGAAGGGCATATTTCATATCCGAGGGGCACCGGTGATTTCCATACCAGGGATTGGGTATCGCTGTTGGCGGCGTACGCCAGGATATGGCCCTGCATGGTCTTTACGAATACGAGGCTACTATCTGCGGACAAGCCGATGGACTCCCGGACCCAGTTGGCCGAATCGCGGTGGCGCCAGTTTTCTTTACCGCTGGCGACATCGAGGGCGGTCATATATCTATCCGGAGAGACGAGGTATAGTTTTCCGGCGGTAGCAACAGGCCAGCAGGCTGCCGGGGAGAACATACGATTGGCGGCGCCATTGGACCAGCTCCAGGCTTTGGCACCGGAAGAGGCATCTAGGGCATAACATTCGTTGCCCCAGGAGCCAAAGATCACTTTATCCTGATAGACGAGGGGGCGGGTTTCCACGAAATTGCGGATACCCTCGAAGTCCCATTTCAGCTGTCCGGAAGCAATATCCCAGGCACGGCAGTGACCATCGGAACCTGCGATGACTACCCAGCTCCTGTATACAGCCGGAGAGGACACGATTGCTTTACCAGTCTCATATTTCCAATGCAACTTACCAGTTGTCAGGTCCAGGCAATATACGCTGCCATCCGAGGAAGGGGTGATTACATACTGCTTATAGATCAGGGGGGTTGCGTATATCTTGCCTCCGGTGGTGTATTTCCACAAGGGCTTCCCAGTGTCGAGCTGTACTGCTTTGATCTCTCCGTTAGTATTGGTATAGACCACGCGATCGCCGGTGATGGCGACGGCGCTGCCGATATCTCCCTGTTCCTGCAGTTGCCAGCGGACATGTACCTGGGGATATTCCTGGTTCATCTCATAGCCGGGGCGAAATGGATCTAGCTGCCAGGTATTACGGCTGGTATTGGCGATATGCCAGGCCGGCAAGGTTGTTGTGTGCGGGCGGCGTTCGTTGAAGACCAGCGCGGTATCCAGTACGGATACGATATTGTACCCTCCTATCGGTGCTTTTGCCCGCAGGTTGGACCGGCACATGATGCCTGGCATACCTTCGAAGCGGAGTGCCCGGTTGGCATGTCCATGTCCGCAGAGCATGGCTTTCACGTTCCGGTCGTGCAGCCGGTCGAGGACTTCGTACCAGTTATTGAGGCTGGTATCCTGGGGATAATGATTGATATAGATGAGCGGGATGGTTTTATCCGGTTCCCGTTGCAGTTGTTGTTCTAGCCAGACGATATTTTCCCGCGGTACCTGGCCGGGTCCCATTCGCATGTTGGGGCCGCAATTAGTGCCAAGGAACCAGTATCCTTTGTAGCGGAAGCTGAATGTTTCGCCGCCAAATACTTTGCGGAAGGAGTTGCAACCACTTTCAGACCATTTGGTGTCGTGGTTGCCCGGTACGATATGCCAGGGTTTATGCAGCTGGCTGATGATGCTGTAGGCGGTTGTCAGCTCGTCATCGGACCCGAATTCGGTGATATCTCCGGAGAAGATGACGAAGGCGATGTCGGGTAGGTTATTGATATCGGCGACGGTATGCTGGAGGTCTTCGGCAGCTGTTTCGGCGCCGATATGGGTATCGGTGACGAGGGCAAACCGGAAGAGGGTATCCTGGGCCGATGCCGGTATCAGCGGCAGGCCTATGTACAACAGGCAGCTGAGGAGTAGCGGGTACAGTTTCATGGTAATAGCCCTAAAGGCGATGGTTCCGGTGGACAAGGTACAAAAACAACCATGCCGCAGATATGCCGGTCATAGGGTTTTACCGGGATCTTTATCGGTATCCCTGTGCCTGCAGGTGGAAGAGGGCTGCATAGGTTCCATCCTGCGCCAGCAATTCTTCGTGGCTGCCTATTTCTGCCAATGTACCTTTATCAAGTACCAGGATGCGATCGGCCATACGTACGGTGGAGAAGCGATGTGATATGAGTACGGATGTTTTCCCTTTTGTGAGATCGGCGAATCGCAGGAATACGTCATATTCTGCGCGGGCATCGAGTGCGGCGGTAGGTTCGTCGAGTATGAGCAGTTGGGCATCTTTCATATAGGCACGTGCCAATGCGATCTTCTGCCACTCTCCTCCTGATAGTTCAACCCCGTTATTGAATCGTTTGCCCAACATCTGGTCGTAGTGTTGGGGCAAGCGGGCGGCCAACTGATCGGCCAGGCTTTGCCTGGCGGCGCTAACGATACGCGGGCGATCCTCTTTATCCCCGATGTCGCCTACGGCGATGTTGTTGGCCATGGTCATCTGGTAGCGAAGGAAATCCTGGAAGATGATCCCTACTTGTTTGCGAAGTTCGGTGAGGTCGTATTCGCGGAGGTCGTGGCCATCAAGAAGGATGCGGCCTTCTGTCGGATCATAGAGGCGTGCTAATAATTTCACCAAGGTGGTTTTGCCTGCCCCATTCTCTCCTACCAGGGCTAGTTTTTCGCCAGCGTGCAAGGTGAAGCTGAGGTGGCGGTTGGCCCATTTTTCGGCATTGCGGTATTTGAAGCCGACGTTTTCGAAGGTGATACCCTGTTGTATAGGATTAGGGAAAGGCCGGGGTGTCGTTGGTGGTTGTATGTGAGGTTTGATCTCAAAGAATTCGAAGAGGTCTTTGAGGTAGATGGCCCCTTGAGAAACGTAGGTGAAACGAGTCAGGATACCTTCGAGTAAGGTACTGAGTTGTCTGAAGGAGCCAGTCAGGAAGGTGAGATCGCCGATGGACAGGTGACCGCTGACGGTACGGAGGATGATGTATATATAGGCTCCGTAGTAGCCGGCGCTACCTAACATGGAAAAGACGGTGCCCCATACGGAGCGTTGTATGGACAGGCTTCGGCTGGCCTGGTAGAATTTCTCTGATAGTTGTTTAAAACGATTGATAAGGAAGGACGAGAGGTCGAATATTTTGACTTCCCTGGCGCTTTCATCGCTGGCGCCGAGGTAGCGGATATAGTCGAGTTCGCGCCTTTCGGAGGTTTGCCCGTAGTAGAGGGCATATTGTTTATCATTAAAGTGTGCTTCACCCAGGAAGACCGGTATTACGGCGACGAACAGCAGGATGATGAGCCATGGGTTGAATATGATGAGGCCTGCAGCGAGGAATCCCATGGTGATGAGGTCTTGTACCTGGCTGAGCACTTGTGATAGCAGTACGGTACGACCAACAGTTTGCTGGCGGGCACGTTCGAGCTTATCATAGAATTCGGCATCTTCGAACTGGTCGAGGTCGAGGGTGGCGGCATGTTCCATGATCCGGACGGAGGTACGGTTGGCGAAGCGGTCGCCCATGAGGCTATCGAGGAGAGACATGGCCCTGTTGAGTGCATCGGACAGGATGGAGAGCCCGAACTGTATCGCTACGAGTTCCCACAGGTAGGTCAGAGAGTACGGGCCTTTGTGTTGTATCAGGAGCACGACTTCGTCGATGATGAGCTTTCCGACGTAGAGCGCCATGAGTGGCAATGCGGCTCTTACGATGCGTAATATGGCATTGGTGAGGGTAAGACCCGGGCTGGCATCCCAGACCATTTTAAAAAATCGGGGCAGGTTTTTCAGTGCGTCCAGTCTTTCTTTCAGCGATACCTTTTCTTCTTCGTCGCCTCTTCTGCGGTTGGATGATCGTCGTGCATTCATTGCTTTAATTTAAGAAAACCGGTCTACGGTGCAAAATATTTGGGGAATGTTCATCGGGCTACTTCTATGCGGACCCGTTGATTTTTGATCTTCAGTCCTTTTA